>CAZZZL010000040.1:0-40956 GCA_964658655.1 uncultured Acetobacteraceae bacterium
GGACAGACACACGCACTAGCCTCGCTTATGGGCTCCCACGCCCAGCAGCGCACTCATCTCCTCAAACAGGAAACCCTGTCCCGGACGATAAGGCTGTACCCATTTCCCATCGATCACAAACTGCGGGATCGCCCGTTTGCCGACATTCTCGATCACTTCATCCGAAGCGCCCGGCGTTTCTTCAATATCGATCTCTGTGTACGGGATCCCGTGCTCCTGCAGGAAGCGTTTGGCAGTGCGGCAATCGCGGCACCACCCGGCGGTATAGACGACCAGTTGCATCCGCAGATCATACCGCGCTCCGGATACGTCCGTACAGTCGACCCGCACGATCTTTACCGCCGAGACCGGAAGAACGCCTGCAGAATCGCTGCACTCTCCTCGGCCAGCAGGCCCGACGTCCAATCCACCTGGTGGTTCAGCCGGGGATGACTCAGGACTGACAACACAGAACCCGCTGCCCCGGCCTTCGGATCCGATGCTGAAAACACCAGCCGCGAGATACGGGCATGCAGCATCGCGCCCGCACACATCGCACACGGCTCCAGAGTCGAATACAGGGTGCAGCCGACCAGCCGATAATTGTTGATCGCGGCCGCCGCGGCCCTCAGCGCAACCACCTCTGCATGGGCTGTCGGGTCATTCGTGCGCAGCACAAAATTCTGTCCCACCCCGATCACTTTGCCCTGCAGCACGACAACGGCGCCCACCGGCACTTCCTCAGCCGCCGCAGCCTCGCGAGCCTGCGCCAGCGCCAACTGCAGATAGTCGACATCCGTCGCCGTCTCCACTGTTGGACTTGTCATGGCGCCGGTTGCTGCTGCGTCATGCAATGCAGCGCTCCCAGTCCCCAGATGAAATCTCCACAATGGATCCCGGCCACCTTATGCGCAGGGAAGTGCTCTGCCAGCAGGTTCAAGGCGTGCCGGTCATTGTGGTCATTGAACGTCGGCACCAGCACCAGGCCATTCGCGATGTAGAAATTCGCGTAACTCGCCGGCAACCGCTGCCCTTCAAACACCACAGGCGCCGGCATCGGCAGCTGCACAATTTCGAACGGCTGCCCATCCAGGTTGCGCGCTGAACGCAGCCGGTCAAAGTTCTCCGCCAGCGGCAGGTGGTTCTCGTCGTGGACATTCGATTCAACCGCTGTGACAATTTTGTTCGTCCCGGCGAATCGCGCTATGTCATCGACATGCCCATGCGTATCATCGCCCGCGCATCCACGGTTCAGCCACACCACCTGGTTGATGCCCAGGTACTCCGAAAAGGCATGTTCCAGCTGCTCGCGAGAGACACCCGGATTGCGCTGCTGCACCTCGCTGAGCAGGCATTCCTCCGTTGTCAGCAGGATACCCGCGCCATTCGTATCGATACTGCCGCCCTCCAGCACCAGGCGATGCTCCCTGCCATTCGCAAACTTCACCACCGGCGTAAAAGTCGTCTGTTTCAACTCTGCGGCAACTTTTTCCGGCAGCTTGTCATCGAGCTGCCAGTTGTCATACTTTGCCCACGCATTGAACTTCCAATTCGTCACAGCAATGGAGTCAATACCGGAATGTCCCGTCCTCTTGACGAAGATTGGACCCGAATCTCTCAGCCAGATGCGGTCCGTCGGCCATGCATGAAAATGAACGGCTGCCATGTTCGCATGCACCCGCCTCAGCACACTGCGCGCCCGGCGTTCAGCTGCCAGGTCATTCACCAGGATGTGCACCCGCTCGACTCCGGCGAGATGCCGTACAATGTCCGCATACACCCACTGGATCGGCTGGAACCGCCCGGGCCAGTCTTCCGCATTATGCGGCCATGCGATCCACGTCGCTTCATGAGGAGCCCATTCCGCCGGCATACGATAGCCGAGAGCTCGCGGCGTCTGGCCGTTCTTCTGCAGATCAGCCAATGCTAGTTTTCCTTCTTCCTGGTGACGACAGGATCGAGATACCGGTGCACAATCGGCTGGTACGCATCGATGCGCCGATCCCGCAGGAACGGCCAGTTACGCCTCTGGTCTTCCAGCGCCTTCAGATCGATCTCGCCGATCAGAATATCTTCCCGGTCATGCGCAGCCTTTGCGAGAATGCGTCCGAATGGATCGGCAATAAATGAGCCGCCCCAGAACTCCAGGCCGGCGCCTTCCACGCGGTTGCCGAGCACATCGCCATTCTCATGTCCCACGCGATTCACCGCGCCCACATACACTCCGTTCGCAATCGCATGTGACCGCTGGATCGTCTGCCACGCATCATACTGCGCCGCGCCGAATTCATCTTTCTCTGCGGGGTGCCAGCCGATGGCCGTCGGAAAGAACAGCACATTCGCTCCCTGCAATGTCGTAATGCGCGCGCCCTCCGGATACCACTGGTCCCAGCAGATCAGCGTCCCGATATTTCCAGACGAGGTGTCGAAAGCACGGAAGCCGAGATCGCCCGGCGTAAAATAAAACTTCTCGTAGTAGAGCGGATCATCGGGAATATGCATCTTGCGATACACGCCCGCAAGTGACCCATCGCTCTCCAGGATCGCCGCCGTATTGTGATAAAGACCTGCCGCACGCCGCTCGAACAGCGATGCAACGACCACCACCTTTTCTTCGCGCGCAACCGCTGCCAGGCGCTCACTGCTCGGGCCGGGTATCGGCTCGGCCAGGTCAAACAATTCAATGTCTTCCCGCTGGCAGAAATACTGGGCACCAAACAATTCGGGCAGGCAAATAACGTTGGCGCCCTCGCGCGCAGCATCCCGCACCCGGTCGGCAGCTTTGTCTAGATTGGCAGCAGGATCGGGCGAGCACGACATCTGCACCAGGCCGATGCGAAAGTTCTTTTGAGCAGGCATAGTTTTCTCTTTCGAGTATAAAGGCCGCGGCCTCATTAGCTGTTGCGCGACCCCGTTTTTACCGGGCTTTCACGCGCCTCGAAGGACCAACCCGCCGGTCAATGCCTGCAGATATGGCAAGATGACATGTGGCCTCCGCATCCCGCAGATGACTGACCGCACGCCCATCGCATCGCTCGCCGACCTGCGCATCCTCTTCGTCTCCGGTCTCGACGCCAACTATTACGGCGCCTTCCGGCTGGCCACTCTGCAACGTCTCGGCCTGGCCTCCATCACCACGCTCGACCAGCAGCAGTACTCCGGCCGCGGATTGCGCGGCAAGCTGCAATTCCGCACGCAGCTCGGCCCTCAGGTCGCACGATTCAATCGCGACCTCCTGCGCCTCGCCGCCGACAACAAAATCAACATCGCATGGTTCGATAAGCCGCTCGCCCTCTGGCCCGCAACCTTGCAGTCACTTCACAAAATGGGCGTTCTCACCATCGATTACGTCAACGACAATCCCTTCGGCTCGCGCAACGATCCCGGATGGCGCCTCTACAAAAAGACTCAGCCACACTTCGATCTCCACGTCGTTCCGCGCTCCTCGAGCGTGACGGATTATCAACAGCGCGGTGCCCGGAACGTCATGCACCTCGGCTTCAGCTATGAGCCGTCCATCCACTTTCCACCCGCGCCCGGGTGGAGTGATCAACAACGCACACGGGATGTTTCGTTCATCGGCACGCCCTACGACAACCGTGCAGAATTTCTCGCGCAGCTCGCCGATATGCAGCTTCCGCTGAGCATCTCCGGCTCGCAGCCGCACTGGCGCGCCGCGCTCCCCGCAAATATCTTCGACGCCACTTTTCGCGACGGCGAGCTGAAGGCCGCGGCCTATCGCGAAGCCATCTGGCAGTCGAAGATCAACCTCGCCTTCGTGACTACAGCCAATCATGACGAAGTTGCCCACAAATCCTTTGAGATCACCGCGTGCGGCGCCTTCCTGCTTGCTGAACGCACGCCCGGACACATCGCCGCATTCAAGGAAGACGAAGAAGCCGTCTTCTTCAGCAGCGTCGAAGAATGTGCCGAAAAAATCCGCCGCTATCTTCCGGACGAAGCCGCGCGCAACCGCATTGCGATCGCCGGTCTGCATCGCTCCCGCACCTCCGGTTATGATAACGACAGCATGATGCGCAGTGTGCTCATCCGTGCCATCGGACTAAATTCTTCCGCTGCTTGAGCCCGTTTCGGACAACCGCGTTTGCCCGTCTACGAACGCCGGTGATAGCCTCTCCCTTGCTCTGAAAATGAGCGCAGCTCCGGCTTGAGAGGAATCATCGCGACATGCAATCCAGCTACAACGGCACGGCCCTGCCCGCAGGCGGCGAAGCGATCACCTACAGCAACGGTACCTATACCGTCCCCGATCATCCCATCATTCCATTCATTGAAGGTGACGGCACCGGCCGCGATATCTGGCGGGCCTCGCAGCGCGTATTTGACGCAGCCGTAGAGAAAGCTTACGGCGGCAAACGCTCCGTAAAATGGTTCGAGATTCTCGCTGGCGAGAAGGCCTACAAGGTTGCAAAAAACTGGCTGCCGGATGATTCTGTCAGCGCTGCGCGTGATCTTCGCGTCTCGATCAAAGGACCCCTCACCACTCCAGTCGGCGGCGGAATCCGTTCCCTCAATGTCGCGCTGCGCCAGTTGCTTGACCTCTATGCCTGCGTCCGCCCCGTGAAGTATTACGACGGCGTTCCGAGCCCCGTCAAACATCCTGAACGCCTCGACATCGTCCTGTTCCGCGAGAACACCGAAGACGTCTATTCCGGCATCGAGTTCAAGCAGGGAACTCCCGAATCGAAAAAGATCATCGATTTCCTCAACAACGAAATGGGCACCAAGAAAAAAGTCCGCGAAGATTCCGGCGTCGGTATCAAGCCCATTTCCATCTTCGGCTCGAAGCGCCTTGTCCGCTATGCCATCAAGTACGCGCTCGAGCATAAGCGCCCGTCCGTCACACTCGTCCACAAGGGCAACATCATGAAGTTCACCGAAGCCGCCTTCCGCGAGTGGGGTTACGAAGTCGCGCGCGATGAGTTCCGCAATGACATCGTCACTGAGCGTGAGAGCTGGATTCTCGGCAACCTCGAGACAGATCCCAACCTTTCCGTTGAAGCGAACGCCGCCCTCATCGAGCCGGGCCTCGAATTTGGCAACGATGAATTTCGCACGGCGCTCTATGCCGAAGTGAAGGACGTCATCGCAAAAATCGGCAGCACACACGGCGGCGGCAAGTGGCGTCAGAAGCTGATGATCAACGACCGAATCGCCGACTCAATCTTTCAGCAGATCATCATCCGGCCTGAGGAATACAGTGTGCTCGCGACACCGAACCTCAACGGCGATTACATCTCGGATGCCGCCGCAGCACAGGTAGGCGGCCTTGGCATCGCACCCGGTGCGAACATCGGCGACGGCTATGCAGTCTTTGAAGCGACTCACGGCACGGCACCCAAATACGCCGACAAGGACGTCATCAATCCCGGCTCTGTCATCCTCTCCGGCGTCATGCTCTTCGAATTCCTCGGCTGGAAGGAAGCGGCGAAGCTCATTGAAAGCTCCATGGAGAAAACCATCGCACAGAAATTCGTCACTTATGATTTCGAGCGTCAGATGCAGGGCGCAACGAAAGTAAAGACCAGCGAATTCGCCACCCGGATGATCGACAATATGGAATCGGCCAGCAAGGCGTAGGGGGCTTCGCGCTCACTCTTCCGTTGGCCGAGCCTCTCCGTGATCGGGTCATGCTTCACCACATCATCCTGTCCTCCGGACCGGAGCGAAGCGCAGTGGAAGGGTCTGCATTTTGCGATGAATACACAGCTTTGAAACTGATCCTGACGCGACAGAAGATGAACCATCAGCACACTCGGTAGAATAAAAGCAGATGAGGAATGAAGGAGAAGCAATGCGTAAGAAGGTCACAGTAGTTGGTGCGGGAAATGTCGGCGCGACAGCCGCCCACTGGTTAGCAGCAAAAGAACTTGCAGATGTCGTCCTGGTGGACGTGGTGGAAGGTGTGCCGCAGGGCAAAGCGCTCGACCTGCTCGAAGCCATGCCGATCGAGAAGCGCGACGTGCACATCACCGGCACTAACGGCTATGAAGACACCGCGAACTCAGACATCGTCGTCATCACCGCCGGCATCGCCCGCAAGCCCGGCATGAGCCGCGACGACCTGCTGAATACAAATGCCAAGATCATGGCCGACGTGGTTGGCAAGGTCACAGCCGCATCGCCAAACTCCATCCTCATCATTGTCTCCAATCCGCTCGACGCCATGGCGCAGGCCGCTTACAAGCACTCGAAGTTCAACCGCGAGCGCGTCATTGGCATGGCCGGGGTACTCGATTCCGCCCGCTTCCGCACCTTCATCGCGGAAGAATTGAAGGTCTCCGTCGAGAACGTAACCGCGTTTGTGCTCGGCGGCCACGGTGACACCATGGTCCCCCTTCCGCGCTATTCAACCGTTGCCGGTATTCCTATCACCGAGCTCATGAACAAGGAGACCGTTGCCCGCCTCGTCGATCGCACTGCCAACGGCGGTGCTGAAATCGTCAAGCACCTCAAAACCGGCTCTGCCTACTACGCTCCTTCGGCGGCCGCAGTCGAAATGGCCGAGGCAATCCTGAAAGACAAGAAGAAAATTCTGCCCTGTGCCGCCTATCTGCAGGGTGAATACGGCATCAACGGCCTCTACGTCGGCGTGCCCTGCAAACTCGGCGAGCGCGGCCTTGAACAGATCATCGAGATCAAACTCACACCGGAAGAACAGGCCGCGTTGCACAAGAGCGCCGACGCAGTAAAGGAACTCTGCACCGTCATCGGCGTCGCTTAGTCCAGGCGTCCAAAAGAATAAGGCCCGCCAAAAAAGCGGGCCTTGAGTTTTTGCGCGA
Organism: uncultured Acetobacteraceae bacterium; assembly: GCA_964658655.1. GTDB lineage: Bacteria > Acidobacteriota > Terriglobia > Terriglobales > Acidobacteriaceae. The sequence continues at coordinate 6,783 of CAZZZL010000040.1, forward strand.
AGCTCGTCTCACTGCAGGGCGAATGCTACTCCGCGCGTTCGATGACGACACTCTCGACCACGACCGGCGTCGACGGCTTGTCCTGTGCACCCTTCTTCACACGCGAAATCTTCTCGGCAATATCCTGACCTTCAATCACTTCGCCGAAGATGGTGTGCTTGCCCGTCAGCCATTCTGTATTCGCGGTCGTGATGAAGATCTGGCTGCCGTTCGTGTTCGGTCCTGCATTGGCCATAGCCAGCTTGCCCGGCTTGTCAAAGCGATGTGGCGAACCCTTTGTCTCGTCCTCGAACTTGTAGCCTGGTCCGCCCATGCCGGAGCCGGCCGGATCGCCGCCCTGGATCATGAAGTCAGGAATCACACGGTGAAAGATCGTTCCGTCATATAGTTTGTCGTTGGATTTCTTGCCGGTCAACGGGTGTGTCCACTCGCGCTTACCCTCGGCTAGCTCAACAAAATTGGCAACGGTCTTGGGAGCTTCTTTTTCGAAGAGGCGGCAGACAATCTTGCCCTCGGAAGTATTGAATACGGCATAGGTGCCGGGCGTACGTGACATAGTTTCTCCTTGGTTGAAAGTGTTGAATGAATAATCTAGTGGGGCTGCGTCGGCGGTATCAGTGTTGGCGTGGGAGGTGCAGCCGGAGGTGTTGCTGGTGCGGCTAAAACGGGAGCAGGCGGAATCGCCTGGCCCGGCGCCACAATCGTAACCTTGTTCAGCAGGACAGGCGTCAACGGCTTGTCGTGGCTGTCGCGCTCAACACGCGCAATCGTCTTCACCACCAGTACGCCGGGGTCATCGCACTGACCGAAGATCGTATATTTCTGGTCCAGCTCCGGAGCCGCCTGCTCCGTGATAAAAAATTGGCTTCCGTTCGTATCCGGACCCGAATTGGCCATCGCCAGCCTGCCCGCCACATCGAAATTCAGGTTTGGGTCCTGCTCATTCTTGACGTAGTATCCAGGATCGCCCCGGCCCGTTCCCTCCGGATCACCACCCTGGATCATGAACTCCGGAATCACCCGGTGAAATTGCGTACCGTTATACAGCGGCTTGCCGTGCATCGCCTGCCCGGATGCGGGATCCTTCCAGTCTTTCGTGCCCTCCGCGAGCCCGACAAAATTAGCGACGCTTTCAGGCGCCTGCTTGTCAAAAAATCTGCAGATGATCCGACCCATCGTCGTATCAAACACGGCGGTCGCACCCGTCGGTTGCGGCGGTGTGTGAACCTGCGCCGCGGGCATATCCGGCAAGTCACTGGTACTGCCGGAAGTGGATGCGGGTGGCGCCTGTGGTGCGGCTTGCTGTGCCGAGGCAAGCATCGACGGGAAGAGCAAAAGTGCAGCAGACAGGGAAATCAATTTCATGTGTAAATCCACTCTTGAGACTACCGCAACCAGCGCCCATCGTCACCCCCGCCGCGTCGCGCCGCTACGACTTTGCCTGCTTATGAAAAGGCTGCTCCTCCGTGATCTTCGGACGATCCTGCGATTGCAGCTCCTTGCTCTTCGCCTCGACCTCGCGAAAAACCCGCAGGAAATTGCCGCCCATGATCTTGTTGCAGTCCGCTTCGCTGTATCCTCGCACACGCAGCGCGGCCTTGATCTTCGGCAGGTCAGCCGCTGAATCAATACCCTCCGGCGTCGATGAAATTCCATCGAAATCCGACCCGATGCCCACGTGATCGATCCCCGCCACCTTCGCCACATGATCGATATGATCGATCAGCACACTCAGCGCCGGTCTCGGAATCTTCGCCGCAAAACTGCGATCCACAGCATCCGTTTCAGCAAACGTAGCCGCGCGTCCCTCAGTCTTTGCCTTGTCAATCACCGCCTGGTTCGCCTTGTCCCGCTCCGATTTCTGAGCCATCCATGCCTTGCGGTACGCGTCACTCAAAAATGCAGAATAGAAATTTACCATCACTACGCCGCCATTCACATTCATCGCCCGCAGCATGTCATCTGTCATGTTGCGCGGAGAATCACAGAGTGCCCGCGCCGACGAGTGAGAAGCAATTACCGGTGCCCGGGTAATGACCAGCGTGCGATAAAAAGTCTTGTCCGACACATGCGAAATATCCACCATCATGCCGAGCCGGTTCATCTCGTAAACCACGTCTTTACCGAACTCGCTCAGTCCCGTCTCCGTATGCGCTACGCTCTTATCCTCAGCGTCTCCCGATGAGTCCGCCCAGCCATTCGAGTTCGACCACGTCAGCGTCATATAACGCACGCCCAGCCTGTAATAATCACGCAGGATGCGAATGTCGCTGTCGATCGAGTGCCCGCCCTCGATCCCCATCAGCGCAGCCAGTTTGTGCTGCCTGTGCGCAGCCACAATATCATCCGGCGAGTACGCCATCCGCATCCTGTCCGGATGCTTCGCAGCCTGCTGATACACCGCATCAATCAGGTCCAGTGTCCGCTGCACATAGCGCCCCTGGTATAGCTTCGGTTCCACCCAGATGGAAAAGAATTCGGCATCTAGTCCGCCCGTCTTCGCCGCGTCAAAATTTAGATGGCCGCCGTTGAGCGGGCTGGCCAGGTCGTAGTTGTCGTCCAGCATGCGCTGCGTTGTATCGGCATGTGTATCAATCGTCATCGTTGCGGGATCTGCGTTCGTCATGTTCAGGGTCTTCTGACTACGGGCTGCTGGCTTTGTTGTGGCGGAGGTGGTTTGCGCACCGACATTTGAAAACGGCATGAAGCCGCACATCATGATGACAGATGCCGCAGCGAAATCCCGGCTGAAATTCTTCATAGTAGTTGTCGCCAAGTGTAGCAAAGCACCACCCGCCGGCAAGTCGACCACCGCACGCGTTACACTCGCCAAATGCGTTTCAAACTGGCGCCCATAACTGTCTGCCTGGTCGCGCTCACACAACTAGTCGCAGGCCAGGAAGCATCGCCACGAGTAGAGATCACCGTCGACGCCGCAAGTCCGCTCGACACCCGCTCTCACTACCAGCCGGTATGGAACTACTTCGGTGCTGACGAACCCAACTACGTCTATGCGCCGAACGGCCGGAAGCTCCTGCATGAGCTTGCTGCTTTGAGTCCGAGTCCCGTCTACATCCGCGTGCACAATCTGCTCACCACCGGTAACGGCGACAGCTCCCTCAAATGGGGTTCCACCAACGCCTACACCGAAGATGCGCAGGGCCACCCCGTCTACAACTGGACTATCACCGACAAAATCTTCGACGCTTTCCGCGACGCCAATGTGCGCCCTTTAGTCGAAGTAGGCTTCATGCCGCAAGCCCTGTCCACGCATCCTGAACCCTACCGGCACAACTTTCCGAAAGGCGATGTCTTCACCGGCTGGTCGTACCCTCCGAAGGACTATGACAAGTGGGCTGCTCTCGTTACCGCCTGGGCCACGCACCTGCACGAACGCTACGGCGCAAGCACCGATAAATGGTTGTGGGAAGTATGGAATGAACCCGACATCGTCTACTGGCATGGCACGCCTGAAGAGTACGACAAGCTCTATGACGTAACTGCGGCATCCATTCGCAAGGTGCTGCCAAACGCAAAGATCGGCGGGCCCGAGTCCACGGGCCCTTATGACAACCTTCCCTCGTCGGGCGCCTTCCTGAAGCAGTTCCTCGATCATTGCGCGCACGGTAAAAATGCGGCAACCGGTGGTACAGGCGCACCGCTCGACTTCATCAGCTTCCATCCCAAAGGCGAGCCGAAAGTTGTCAGCGAAGGCGACATTAAGTACGTGCAGATGAACATCGCCCATCAACTGCGCGCAGTCGATGACGGCATGAAAATTATTGCCTCCTATCCCGAGTGGAGAAACACTCCGATCATCATGGGCGAAAACGATCCGGAAGGCTGTGCGGCCTGCGGCATCGAAACCAATCCACAGAATACCTATCGCAACGGCCCGCTCTATGGCGTATCAGTTGCCGAGGCGACTGCGCGTGCCTATGAACTTGCGCGGAGAGACGGCGCCTACCTGCAGGGCTCGGTCACCTGGGCCTTCGAGTTCGAGAACCAACCTTATTTCGCAGGACTGCGCGATCTCGCAACCAATGGCGTCGACAAAGCTGTGCTGAATGTCTTTCGCCTATGGGGAATGCTCGGCAGCAACGGCCACTGGCTTGCCACGCGGAGCAGCGGCTCACTCACTCTCGATCAACTCCTCAACGGGGAAGCCGGCGAGCGCTCCGACATCAATGCTGTCGCTACGCGTCAAGGCAGCACCATCAACGTCCTTGCCTGGAACTACGCTGATCGCGATGTGACTGCCCCACCTGCGCAGGTAATGATTCATCTGGACGGACTGCCCGCATCCGCAGTCCACGTGCGGGAGTATCTCGTCGATCGCGACCATGCCAACGCCTACGCAGAGTGGTTGAAATTGGGCTCACCCGCCGCTCCCACTCCTTCCCAGCGAAGCGCCCTCATTGCAGCCGGCAAGTTGGATTCGGTGCAGACAAAGGCTCTTGCGGTCCATGAGGCTCAAGCCACCTTCACTTTTACCCTCGCGCGCCAGGGTGTAGCCCTGCTTCGCTTTACCGTCCCGTAGGCGGTTGCGCGCAGGCGGTCAGGCCTCCGGGGACGACACAATCTTCAGCAGCGCACAACCCCGCATCCCCTCAATCTCATCCCTATGGGTGAGGTATTGACGATGGAATCGATTCTTGAAAAAGATCACAACCGCCCCGCCCACGATGCTCTGAATACGGACTCCACGAAGACCGATGAGTCGTCCAGCGAAAAGATGAACGAAATCGCCAACAAGGCAGCCGGTAAGGGCCTTGAGCGTCAGCGCCAGGATGAGTCGGACAAGAACATCTTTACCAAGTAATCTGTGCCTGCATATTGCGAGCAAAAGTAAAGGCCCCACACCGGGGCCTTTATTTATTTGGACGTGTACCGTTTCTAGATTGTGAACGCGTCCTTCAATCCCTGCACGATGACCTGCCGGCTCACATCAGAGATCGAGCGCGTCAATGGCAATTCCTTCGGACAGGATTCGACGCAATTTTGCGAGAAGGCGCATTCCTGGATGCCGCCGTCTCCCATCAGTGCGCGCAGACGATCCTCCTTCAACACCTTGCCGGTCGGATCATCATTGAACAACCGCACCTGCGCGATCGTCGCCGCGCCGACGAAGCCGGTATCCTCCGTGAACTGCGGACAGACTTCCATGCAACAGCAGCAGGAAATGCAGTTGGACAGCGGATAGCGCTCCTCCTGCACCTGCGGGAATACGCGCGGGCCCTCGCCCAGGTCATACGTGCCGTCGATCGGCACCCACGCTTTCACCTTCTTCAAATTCTCGAACAACACTCCACGATCGACAGAAAGGTCACGCACGAGCGGAAATTTTGACAGCGGCTCGAGCTTGATTGGCTGCTCGAAATTATCCACGAGTGCCGAACACGCCATGCGCGCCCGTCCATTGATCAGCATTGCGCACGATCCACAGATTTCCTCGAGACAATTCGAGTCGTACGTGATCGGTGTGGTCTGCTGGCCATCAACTGTAACTGGATCAGTTGCAATATCCATCATCGCCGAAATCACATTCATTCCCGGCTTCCACGGGATATCAAACTTGTCCCACCGCGCCTTGCCATCCGGCCCATCCTGGCGCTTGATCTCGAGCTTCACGCGCTTGCCCGCGGTCCCGTTCTTCGTAAATTCTTTGTGCGCTTCGCGGTTTTGAACATTCTCTGCTACTGCCATCGGTAAACTCCTTTGGTCCTTGCTGGATTGCAGCTCCCGGCACGCTCGCCTGAAGGACAATTCAGAATGAGATTTACTTCGCTGCGTCGTACCTGCGTGGGCGCGGCTTGATGAACTGCGTATCCACTGCTTCATACTCGAAGCGCGGCTCATCTGCGTCCGGCGCAAAATTCGCTTTCGTCGTCTTCAGGAAGCGCTCATCGTCACGCTCCGGAAAGTCGGGCTTATAGTGCGAGCCTCGCGACTCGTCCCGCAGCATTGCACCCTGTGCCACTACCCGGCTCAACTGCAGCATGTTGTACAGCTGACGCGTAAACGCAAAGCTCGTATTTGCCCATGTGCTCTTATCGCCCAGGTTGATGTTGCGGAAACGCTCCAGCAGTTCGACGATTTTGTTATCTGTCTCCTGGATGTTTTTGTTATAGCGAATGACCGTCACATTCTTGGTCATCGATTCACCGAGCTCGCGCCAGATGCGGAATGGATTTTCCGTGCCCGACGAGCTCGTCAGCCGCTGGTTCAACTCTTCCTGTCGCAACTTCTCGGATGAGTGGCCGCCATCCCCCGGCGCCGCTCCCAGTGATCTCGCATACGCCAGCGCATTCGGCCCTGCCTGGAAGCCGCCGTAGATACACGACAGCAGGGAATTGGCGCCGAGCCGATTCGCACCGTGGTAGTTATACTCAGCCTCGCCGGCCGCAAAAATGCCGGGAATATTCGTCATCTGCTTGAAGTCGACCCACAGGCCGCCCATCGTGTAATGCATGCCCGGGAAAATCTTCATCGGCACTTCACGCGGATCGTCGCCGACAAACTTTTCGTAAATTTCAAGAATGCCTTCGAGCTTGCGATTCAGCGTTTCCTTGTCGATGTGCGTCAGGTCGAGATAAACCATCGGCTGTCCATCAATGCCCAGCCCATGCTCGTACACCACCTTGTGAATGGCACGCGTCGCGACATCGCGCGGTACCAGGTTGCCGTACTTCGGATACCACTCTTCGAGGAAATACCAGCGGTCCGCCGCCGGGATACTGTTCGCCGGCCGTGGATCGTTCAGCTTCTTCGGCACCCACACGCGTCCACCCTCGCCACGCGCCGACTCGCTCATTAATCGCAGCTTGTCCTCGCCCGGAATCGACGTCGGATGCACCTGGATCATCTCGCCATTCGCATAGTAAGCACCCTGCTGATACACAGCCGACTGCGCTGACCCCGTGCACACCACCGAGTTCGTGCTCTTCCCGAAAATCGCGCCGATACCGCCGGTCGCAAGGATGATCGCATCGGCTTCAAACGTCCGCACTTCCATCGTCCGCAGGTTCATCGCGCAGATACCGCGGCAGACACCATTGTTGTCGAGCACAGAAGACAGAAACTCCCAGCCTTCGTACTTCTTTACCTTGCCCTCGGACTCATGCCGCCGCACCTGCTCGTCGAGCGCATACAGCAGTTGCTGTCCCGTCGTGGCACCGGCAAACGCAGTGCGATGGAACAGTGTCCCGCCGAATCTGCGGAAGTCGAGCAGGCCCTCAGGCGTGCGGTTGAACGGCACACCCATGCGGTCCAGCAGATCGATAATCGACGGGCCGGCCTCGCACATACCTTTCACCGGCGTCTGGTTGGCCAGAAAGTCGCCGCCATAGATCGTGTCATCGAAGTGGGCCCAGGTCGTGTCGCCTTCGCCCTTCAGATTCTTCGCGGCGTTGATGCCGCCCTGCGCGCACACCGAGTGCGAACGTTTCACCGGCACGATAGAGAACAGGTCGACATTGCCGCCTGCTTCAGCAATCTTGATCACGGCGGATAATCCGGCCAGGCCGCCGCCGACTACGATAATTCTGGGTGATGCTGCCATAGTCTTTTGTTCCTTTCGAACCTAACCCACGACTTCCATCGTCCACAGGTACGGACCCTACACAGGTATCGACCAGTCACTCCGGCGCGAAGCGCGTCTGCCCGGACGGCCAGTCTTTATTTTGACTCGAGCGGCGTCTCGTTCGGACCAGGGGTCACGGTCGACCCATTGGTAATTTGTGCCGGCGTCAAATCAGCAGGTGCATTTTTGTGTTGCGGGCTGATAAATGCATACATACTCGACAGCCCGATCGCCGTAAGGATCACGCCGATCGCAGTGCAGGCATATCCCGACACACGCCGTGAACGATCGCCCGGCGTAATCCCCCACTTGGCCGCGAAGAGCCATATGCCATACGAAAAGTGCCAGCAGGTCGCCACCATCGCGATGGCATAAATCGCCAGCATCCATGGATGTGACAATTCCATCTGCACCTTGTGAAAGGCTGCACCCGGATGTTCCGGCAGACTCACTCCGGCAAACCGTTGCCGCCACACATGCTGAATAATGTACGCAAACGCAATCAGCCCTGTAGCGCGCTGCATCAGGTACATCCAGTTACCCGACCACGGATAATAAACGACGTTCGACTTGCCGCGATACCAGATATAAACACCGTACAGTGCGTGATACGCCAGCGGCAGAAAGATGAATGCCCACTCCAGCACCCGCACAAACGGAAGGCTGTTGAGAAACTTCACCTGGGCCGCATACGCCGCTGGTCCCTTGAGCGCCTCAAAATTTGAGATCAGGTGTTCCACCAGGAATGCGCCGATGGGCACGATTCCACTCAAGGAATGAAGCTTGCGCAGAAGAAAGGAATGACCCTGGCCGGCTCGGAGCGGCTGCACTCCCCGTTTTACAGTTTCAGTAGCCGGAGCGCTGGGCGTCGCGGTTGCCATAATGCAGTTGCTCCTTTGAGTCAGGCGTCATGGAGAAAAAAACGCCATCTGCTTGAAACTACATTATTTCTGTCGTAATTCCTGCGCGTCAAGGAACGCTGGTGACCAGTAGACCGTTTTGGCCCACTTTGTTGCGGCATGCAAAAGTTTTCTCCGCTCCTATTGCCGATCGAGCGCGGCCAGCAGGGCCACAAGCGCCCGTCCGCGGTGGCTGAGCTGCAACTTCGTCTCAACATCGATCTCCGCCATCGTCAGCCCATACGCAGGCAGCATGAACAGCGGATCATACCCGAACCCGACATCTCCCCTTGGCGCATCCAGCAACTCACCTTCAACCGCACCCTCGCCCGTCGCCACCACCTCGCCGTCGACCGCCGCCGCCAGTACGCATCGGTAACGTGCCGTCCGTTTCATCGCAGGCACGCCGCGCGTCCGCTCCAGCAGGCACTGGTTGTTCCAGAGATCGACACCGGCTCCATCCGGCCGGCCAAAACCCTCACGCGCCGCATACCGGGCGGAGTAGACACCGGGCGCTCCACCCAGTGCATCCACTTCCAGTCCCGAATCGTCCGCCAGCACCATCTCACCCGGCAGGTGCAGACTGTACGCCACTGCCTTCAGCCGCGCATTGCCGTCGAATGTCTCCGCATCCTCAACCGGCGCCGTAATCGACGCGATCCCTGGCAGCGGTTCCAGCGCAAGATCAAGAGCACCCACTGCTGCATGAAAATCACGCAGCTTGCCGGCATTCGTCGTCGCTATAAAAAGTTTTCGCCGCATCCAGTCCAGTCTAACCAGCGTTGCCCACACCGAGCGGCAGCATCGGGGCCAGCGGACACCTCTCGCACCGCGGCCGCGGCCCACAGTGGTTCTTACCCACCTCTACAATCAAGGCGTGAAATTCATTGAAGTGCGCCAGCAGCGTCTCCTGCGCGTCTGTCGCAAATGCGTCCAGTGCCAGCTTCTGCAACTCTTCGTACTTCAACTTCCGCTCTGCCGGCACCAGTCCATGGCGCAGCGTGATCCGCCGCAGATACTCATCCACCACCATCACCGGGTGCCCCAGCGCGTACAGCAGGATCGCATCTGCAGTCTCCGGGCCCACCGCAGGCAGCGCCAGCAGCTCTTTCCTTAACCTTTCCGTCGGCTGCGAGGCCAGGCGATCCAGGGACCCTCCAAACTCCTCATCCAGGAACGCCACGAACGCCTTCAGCGAAGCCGCCTTGCGCACCATGTAGCCCGATGGCCGGATCAGCGTCCGCAAATCCTCCAGCTCCACTGCCCGCATACCCTCGAGACATAGCGCCCCGTGTCCCTTGAGATTGGCAATCGATCGCACCACTCCCCGCCATGACGTGCCCTGCACCAGGTAGGCCCCGACAATCGTCTCGAAGCGTGTCTCAGACGGCCACCAGTGCTGCGGCCCATAAGCCCTCACCAGCTCCTCGTAGAGCGCACGCAGCCCCTCCGGCCTGCTGTCCCGGCCCACTCTCAACTCTTTTGCAGATCGCATCTGAAACTAGGAAGTCAGCAGCAGTCGAAAGGATGGAAGCAGCGATGGCAGCAAACAGGACAAACGCCGCCCGGACTACAGAAGGCGGTGCCATGCGTGTCCACACCGACTATCTCGAGATTGAAACGCGCAAGCGCTATGAGATGGTCCACATCACCAGTGAGGTCGAACGTGTCGTGCGCGAAAGCGGCATCAGCGACGGCCTCTGCTTCGTCACACCCATGCACATCACTGCCGCCATCTACGTGAATGACAACGAGAGCGGCCTCATCCACGACATCGGCGAGTGGCTCGAAAAACTCGCACCTTCCCTCAGAACCGCGCCGCATGCCAACTACCGCCACCATCAGACAGGCGAAGATAACGCCGACGCGCACCTGAAAGCTCTGCTCCTGCATCACGAAACAACACTCCCGATTTCAGACGGAGCACTCGAACTCGGCACCTGGCAGCGCGTCTTCTATGCCGAGTTCGACGGCCAGAGAAAAAAGAAAATTCTCATAAAAGTAATAGGAATTTGATTTGGAACTTAAAGTGCCTACACCGGCCGCCGATAACTGCATTGTAGTGAAACGGTTCCTCCCGCAAAGGTGGGCCGCCAGGAGCAGGTTGCTTCCGGCGACAAGTATCCAGGCAGGGGACCACTGAATACCAATTCAACAGGAGCGAACTCACAATGCTAAGCGTCCTCAATAACATCTCTTCTATCTACGCGCAGAACAACCTCAACTCCACACAGTCCAACCTGTCCAACGTCCTGCAGCAGCTGTCTTCCGGCTCACGTATCAATTCCGGTGCCGATGATGCAGCCGGTCTTTCGCTGGCCGATGGTCTGATGGCCAACACCACCGAACTGTCGCAGTCTTCACAGAACGCCAGCCAGGGTGTCGGCTTCCTGCAGACCGCGGATGGCGCACTCTCCCAGGTCAACAGCATGCTCAACCGCGCTGTCACACTGGCGACCGAGTCCAGCAACGGTACGCTCAGCAGCGCACAGGTGAACGCGGCCAACCAGGAATATCAGTCCATCCTGGGTGAAATCTCGAACATCGGCACCAACACGCAGTACAACGGTGTCAACGTGTTCGGCGGAACGGTCAGCATTTATACCAACGGCTCGACCGACACCCTGTCCGTACACACACTGGCGAGCTCGGCGGTCGGCGATGCGAACGGCACACTGAGCTATGCAAGCAGCGCGTTTACCTACGCGTCCAGCTCTACCGGCCAGGTCAACCTCTCCACCACCAGCCTCTCCAGTTCCAGCGCGGCAACCACCGCACTCGGCGATATCAACACCGCCATCGTTGATGTCGCAGCAGAGCGCGGTTATGTCGGTTCGCAGATCAACCTGCTGAACTCCACCAGCAGCGTGATGGCGACAGAAAGCGTCAACCTCACCTCGGCTTCAAACAATGTCACGGCGACCGATTACTCTGCGGCCACGTCACAGATGTCGAAAGACGAGATCCTGATGCAGACCGGCATCAGTGCTCTCGCCCAGGCCAACAGCACGCAGCAGATGGTTACCAAACTACTGCAGTAAGCCTGATCGCAGGAATGGGCGTGGTCCAACCAGGCCGCGCCCTTCATTCTTAGAGTCTCTTCAGACAAATCCTGACATCGTGGCCGCCCGCTTGCAGGCGTAATCCTGCAGGCCCGAACATAGCGCGTTTGGCCACCAGTAGTCGCTGCGGAAGGAATATATGGGATCGATCGGCCTCAGCTTTGGCTCGCCTACGAGTGGACAGGGATTCGACGTCACCACGACTGTTGCATCGATTGTGGCCAATCTTCAGGCTTCTGAAACGCCTTACAAGAGCCAGCTCACCAGTCTTCATGCAGAGGATGCCGTCATCTCCAACCTTGGCACCCTGATGTCGACGCTTTCGACAGATATCGACAATCTGAGCGGGGCTACCGGCGCGCTCTCGGCACTTACCGGCTCCAGTTCAAACACGAATGTGCTGCAGCTGACCGGTGCATCGACCGGCTCAACTGCGGGAACACATTCCGTCATCGTGTCGCAACTGGCCCAGACTGCCTCGGCATTTGGCAGTCCTGTCGCCGCCACGGATACGCTGAGCGGGACCATGTCGATCCAGGTCGGTACCGGCACAGCGCTGACCATTGCCGTCAATCCGTTGAACAACACGCTCAGCGGCCTCGCTGCCAGCATCAATGCTGTCAACTCCGGGGTGACGGCGAGTGTCGTCGCGGGAACGAATGGTGATCAGCTCAGTCTGGTGAGCGGGACCTCGGGCGCGGCAGGCGGCATCACCGTCTCTTCGAGCGGTCTAACGAATGCAACCACCGGAGCCGCGGTGACCTTTTCCGCAGGTGAACCTCCGCAGGACGCGGTTCTTAAGGTCGATGGCATTGACGCGACCAGCAGCAGCAACACGGTCACTTCTGTCCTGCCCGGCGTCACGTTTCAACTCCTCAATACCAGCACCACACCTGTGCAGGTGAACATCGTCAACGATACCTCGACCATGAGCACGGCAGTCAGCACGCTGGTGAAGGACTACAACGCAGTGGTGGCCGCGCTCAATACCCAGGAAAGTAATAGCGCAACGGGAAGTGCCCAGCCATTTTTCGGCAATCCGCTCATCGCCACAATCCAGGAGCAGATGGACACCGCGATCTCGGGCAGCAGCACCGGCGACCCGACCGGTATAGGCGCCATCGGCGTGAGCGTTAATACCAACGGCACGTTGACCCTGAACAGCGACACCCTGTCTACCGCTCTCTCGACGAATTTCAGTACGGTCCTCAGCCTCTTCCAGGGAGCCGGTGGCGTTGGCGAAAATCTCACCACAGCAGTCAACAGCCTGGGCAACAATCAACCCACGGGGATCCTTCAACTGGCGGCCAATGAAAATACCTCGCAGGAGACAGACCTGAACAGCACACTCACCAGGATGAACGCTAATATCACCTCGCAGACAGCTACCCTGACAGCGCAATTGAACGCCGCCAACCAGATGCTGCAGCTTATTCCTGTGCAGATACAGGAAGTCAACACCTTATACGACGCAGTCACGGGATATGGACAGAGCAAATGATGAATGCCTATCGGAAAGCAACGCTTGAAAGTGCAAGCGGCGTGGAACTTATTGTGGCTCTCTACGACGGTCTTATTCGTTTTCTCGGCAATGCCGCCGATGCTGCCAGCCGTGGAGATGTTCCTGCCCGGCGGGAGGGTGCGCGCAAAGCGCTCGACATCCTTGTCCATCTGCAGGCTACCCTGCGTCCCGACATAGGCGGCCGCCCGGCCGAGGTGCTGGCCGAGTTCTACGCCTCGATCTTTGCCAACATTCTTCGGGCCTCACAGGCTGCATCGCCTGGAGAATTCCATCACGCCATCAGTTGCGTCCGCACCGTGCGCGATGCCTGGCAGCAGGTCGCAGCCGACCCGAAAGTTGCTGCCATCATGCCCCGCGATCTCCAGACGCGTGAAGAAAAAGTTCAGTCCGGGAGCCGTGAAATGGCTCGCCAGATGGCTCCGGTACCGTCCGACGGCGCCGCCCGATGGATGGCCTGACCGCCATCCTTTGCGCTCTGTTTAAGCGCTCACAGATAATTCTTCCTCAAGCAGTTGCTTCTGAAACAGCCTCGCATAAAAGCCATCGGCAGCCAGCAGGTCATCGTGGCTGCCGTACTCAGCGATTCGCCCATCCTCCAGCACCGCAATCTTGTCTGCATGCCGTACCGTCGATACGCGGTGCGAAATAAAAATAGTCGTGCGGCCCCGCATCACCTCGCGCAAATGCTCCAGTATCTGCTCCTCGGTATACGTATCCACACTCGCCAGCGCATCATCGAGGATCAGGATGGCTGGATCCCGCACCAGTGCCCGCGCTATCGATGCCCGCTGCTTCTGCCCGCCTGATAACGTCAGTCCACGCTCGCCCACCAGCGTGTCAAAGCCCAGCGGGAACTCCTCGAACTCGGTCCGGATATGCGCCGCCTCCGCCGCTGCCAGTATCTCTTCCGGCTTTACATCCGGCGCCCCAAAAGCAATATTTTCGCGAATACTCTCGCTGAAAAGAAAGGTCTCCTGCGGCACAAACGCAATATTCGTCCGCAAAACATCCAGCGGATATTCGCGTATCGGGATCCCGTCCAGCAGCAGACTGCCCTCCGGCGCATCGTAGATCCGCGGCAGCAACCCCACCAGCGTCGATTTCCCCGCCCCCGTCGCTCCCACTATCGCCAGGCTGCCCCCCGCCGGCACCTCGAGCGAGATATTGTGCAGCGCTTCCACCATGTTGCCCGACGTGTCGCGATACGAGAAACTCAGATCGCGAAAACTGATCGCCCCGCGCAGCCGCATTCCCTCTGGAAAATCGACGCGCGCCTCGGCATTATCGATCGACGGCTTTTCGGTCAGCAACTCGTTGATGCGTACCACGGAAGCCGTACCCCTCTGCACCAGGTTCACCACCCACCCAAGCGCGATAATCGGCCACGTCAGCATCACCATGTAGGTGTTGAAAGCCACAAAATCACCGACCCCAATCCGATGCGAAAGTACCTCATGGCCGCCGACCAGCAGTGAAACGACCAGCGCCATTCCCAGAATGAATTCCAGCGTTGGCCACAGCATCCCCATCAGCTGCACCAGTCGCAGACCGCGTCGGATATATTCCTGGTTCGACCTCTCAAACGCATCGATTTGCGCCTCTTCCTGCGCAAACGCCCGCACCAGCCGAGCACCGGAGAAATTCTCCTGCGCCTGTGAAGAAATCTCCGAAAACATCGCCTGGATCCGCTCGAACCGCTCATGAATACGGCGTCCCATCGTCTGCACCAGGATGCTTGCCAGCGGCAGCGGCGCCAGCGCAACAAGCGTCAGGAATGGACTGATCCTCAGCAGAAAGAAGACCGCTCCCACCGAAAACAGCACCGTGTTGATGCTGTACATGATCGCCGGCCCCAGCAGCATACGCACCGCATTCAGATCGTTGGTCATCCGCGCCATGATGTCGCCGGTGCGGTGTTCCTGGTAGAACGCCGCAGACTGCTTTTCGAGATGGCGAAACAGGTCATTGCGCAGGTCGAACTCAATCTCCCGCGAAATCCCGATCATGATCCAGCGTGTCAGAAATAAAAACAGTCCCGACGCCGCCGACAGCCCCACCAGCAGCGCAGCCAGTTTCAGTGCAGCATGCACCGTTACGCCATGCCGCAACCCCAGCAGGTTCAGATTTGAGATCGAACGCCCGATCACCAGCGGAATCGCAATCTTGAATGCATTCGACAACACCGCCACCACGCCACCCCAGAAGAAGTCGCGACGGTACCGGCGGATGTAAGGAAACAGCGGACGAATCTGGCTCAGCATGTATGTATCGATTCTACGGGAACCGCAGTCTCCGGGCCTTGCGCAGTCGGCGATACTCGCCGCGTGGACACGGATTTCGAAAAAGAGGGAAGTACTACCTCTCTCTTTTTTGAAATAAGCCCGTGTGGCAAACACTGCACGCCGCGCAAACACCGCCGGACGCTGCACCACCGTTCCATCAGGTTTGCTTGCCGGTTTCTGCTGAGGCTCTGTACCATCGTGCGCGGGCGCATCTCGAGGGATAAGCGTGCAGTGCACACATATTTACAGAAGGCCCAGTTACCATTGAAGTCGCCGAGATACGAAGAGTCTTCGTCGAAAGGGTTGCATCTACTGACATATGAGCGATGCCCAATATGTACTGGCTCTCGACCAGGGAACAACAAGTTCCCGCGCCATTCTGTTCGGCCACGACGGCAACATCGTTGGCATCGCCCAGCATGAGTTTAACCAGATGTATCCCGACGTCAGCTGGGTTGAGCATGACCCATTCGACATACTTACTTCGCAACTGACTGCTGCCGTCGAGGTATTAGGCAAAGCCCGCGTACGCCCGCGCGATGTCGTCGCAATCGGTATTACAAATCAACGCGAGACCACCATCGTCTGGGACCGCGAGACCGGCAAGCCTGTTTACAACGCCATCGTCTGGCAGGATCGACGGGGTGCTCCTCTCTGCAAAAAACTCACCGACGACGGCGCCGAAGATACTATCCGCCATAAGACCGGCTTGTTGATCGACCCCTATTTCTCCGGCACAAAGATTGCCTGGATTCTTGATAATGTTGAAGGTGCCCGCGCCCGTGCCGACCAGGGCAAACTCGCCTTCGGCACCGTCGATAGCTGGCTCATCTGGAATCTCACCAGCGGTAAGCGTCACATCACCGACCGCACGAATGCCAGTCGCACCCTCCTCTATAACATCGTGGAAGATAAGTGGGACGCCGACTTACTCAAGCTCCTCAACCTACCCGAGAGCATGATGCCTGAAGTCGTCTGGTCGAGCCAGGTCATGGGCAATGTCACCACTTCGCTTGGGCTTGGCGATGTATCGATTGCGGGCATCGCCGGCGATCAGCAGTCGGCGCTCTTCGGTCAGCTTTGCGTCGCGCCTGGCGACGCGAAGAATACCTATGGCACCGGTTGCTTTTTGCTGCAGAATGTCGGCAACAAGTTCACCCTTTCGAAAGAGCGCCTCATCACCACGCTCACCTGCAGCATCGAAAGGAAACTCGAGTACGCGCTTGAAGGCAGCATCTTCGTCGGTGGCGCCGTCGTGCAATGGATGCGCGATAACATGCGTTTCTTCTCGTCATCGCCCGATGTAGAATCCGTTGCTGCACAGGTTGATTCGTCTGGAGGCGTAGTCTTCGTTCCCGCATTCACCGGCCTCGGCGCGCCCCACTGGGACCCTTACGCCAGCGGCATGATCATCGGCCTGCAGCGCAGCACGCAGATCGGCCACATCGCGCGTGCCGCTACGGAAAGCATCGCCTTTCAGGTAACAGATGTTCTGCGTGCCATGGATAAAGACACGCAGGCACCCTTCAAAGAACTCCGTGTCGACGGAGGCGCTGCCGCCAATGACATGCTGATGCAATTCCAGTCAGATCTTCTGCAGCTACCCGTCCGCCGCCCCGCTGTTCTTGAAACGACGGCCCAGGGTGCAGCCTATCTCGCCGGCCTGGCCGTCAATTTCTGGAGCGGCGTAGCGGAGATCCGGAAGCTGCGTGCTGAAGATACTGTCTTCAAACCTGGAGCTGATAAGAAGGACATGGAGAAGCGTCTTACTAAGTGGCAGGATGCCGTCTCCCGCACACGCGGCTGGAATAACGACATACCCTACAGGAGTCCCGCACAGAAAAAGGAGCAGGCATGAAGCGCGAAGAGATGATCGCCCGCATTCGTAAACAAGGCAGCACACCATGGGACATCATCATCGTCGGCGGCGGTGCCACAGGTGCAGGCGTCGCCGTTGACGCAGCCACACGCGGCTATTCCACCCTGCTCCTCGAGCGCGAGGATTTCGCCAAGGCTACCTCCAGTCGCAGCACCAAACTGGTGCATGGCGGCGTCCGCTATCTGGAGCAGGGAAATGTCTCGCTGGTCATGGAAGCTCTCAAAGAGCGCGGCCTGCTTCGCCGGAACGCACCGCACCTCGTTCACGACCTTCAATTCATCGTGCCGAATTATTCCTGGTGGGAAGCGCCGTTCTACGGAATAGGGATGAAAGTTTATGACCTTCTTGCCGGCAAGTATGGGTTCGGCCGCTCGAAGATACTTTCAAAAGAAGAGACCCTCGAAAAAATCCCAACCCTGCGCCAGGACGGCCTGCGTGGCGGCGTCGTCTATTCTGACGGCCAGTTCGATGACTCGCGTCTGCTCATCAGCCTGATGGAAACTGCAGCCGACAATGGCGCTGTCGTATTGAATTACGCCGGTGTCGTCGAGTTACAGAAAGATGCTGATGGCTTCATCAACGGAGTAACCGTAAGAGACGGAGAAACCAACGAGCGCTTCACCCTGCAGGGCAAGGTCGTCGTCAACGCAACGGGAATCTTTACGGATGAAATTCGAAAAATGGCAGACGACAAAGCGTCCGTCATGGTGCAGCCCAGCCAGGGAATTCATCTCGTGCTCGACAAATCATTTCTTCGCGGCGATACCGCCATCATGGTTCCGCACACCAGCGATGGCCGCGTCCTCTTCGCCATCCCATGGCATGAGCACACCGTGGTCGGCACTACCGACACACCGATTGAGAAAGCCTCTTACGAGCCGCTACCGTTCGAACAGGAGATCGAGTTTGTCCTCGAAACAGCGGGCCAATATCTCAGTCGCCCCCCGAAGCGCGAAGATGTTCTCAGTGTTTATGTCGGCATCCGGCCGCTCGTGAAAGCAGGCGGCGGCGATCATGGCAAAACGTCGTCACTCTCACGCGACCACACCGTGCACATCGACGCATCAGGCTTGCTCACCATCGTCGGCGGCAAGTGGACCACCTATCGCCACATGGCTGAGGACACGGTCAATCACGCCATCACACTCGGCAAGCTCGACGAGAAGGATTGCGTCACCCGCGATCTGCATGTTCACGGGTATGACGCCGACTATGACAAGCTCGGTTCAATGTCCGTCTACGGCGCAGACGCTGCGAAGATCAACGCGCTCGCCCAGTCCTCGCCTGAACTAGCTGTTCAACTGCACCCCGACCTTCCATACATCGCTGCGGAAGTCGTCTGGGCCGCCCGTGAAGAGATGGCGCGCAGTGTTGAAGATGTTCTCGCGCGTCGAACGCGGGCGCTCTTCCTGAACGCACACGCAGCCATCGCGATGGCTCCGGCCGTAGCCAGGCTTCTTGCGAAAGAGTTAGGTCGCGACCAGGCGTGGGCTGATGCACAGCTCGAAAGTTTCCTCGAACTCGCCGCGCAATACACTTTGCAGAAGACAGCAGGCACTGCCGCAGCGTAGCCTTCTGCAGGCATCATCCGTGGCTTGACGTCACGACCAGCATAAGGGAAATGATTTCCGTATGAAAAAAACGCTCAGGGGAGAGTTGATCTCCGAGGCCCTGGCGATGTTCATCGTCATCGCCTTCGGTGATTCAGTAGCCGCCATGTACACCCTGTACGATCCCAGTCCCTACAAGCAGGCCTACTGGGGCGTCTGCATCTCCTGGGGACTGGCCGTCACCATCTCTATCTACGTCTGTGGCGCCGTCAGCGGCTGCCATGGCAATCCTGCCGTCACGCTGTCTCTGGCCATCTACCGGAAGTTCGCCTGGTCCAAGGTCATCCCGTACGTCATTGCCCAGGTAATTGGCGCGTTCCTGGGCGCCGCCATCGTGTACGCACTTTTCTCTCCAGTCATCAACCACTTCAACGACGCCAGTCATCTTACCCGCGCCGCCGGTGGTGCTGCCGGCGTCTTCTTCACGCATCCAGGCCTGGCCATCACGCCCATGCACGCGTTCAGTGACCAGATCATCCTCACCGGCTTCCTTATCTTCGGAATCTTCGCCATCACCGAGCAGTACAACGAAATGGCGCCCGGCGCGAACCTCGGCGCCCTTATGATAGGCTTCCTCGTCGCCATCATCGGCGCCTGCATGGGCTACCTTGAAGCATGGGCCATCAACCCCGCACGCGACTTTGGTCCGCGCCTGTTCTGCTTCTTTACCGGCTGGGGTAGTTCTGCACTCCCATCACCTGATAATTACTGGTGGATACCGATCGTCGCCCCGCTCATCGGCGCCATCATCGGCGGCGGCGCCTATCAGGTGCTCATCCATCCCTACCTGCCGACAAGAAGACGCCCCCTGACAGAAGGCCTCAGCGATCCAACTGAAGCCGAAGCCGCCAGGTAAGCCCGTGTGGCAAACACCGCACGCCGCGTAGGCGCCGCCGGAGACAACGCGGATGCTAGCCCGCTGCCTGGACGATTTTGTAGAACGATGCGGGATCCAGGCTGGCGCCGCCGACCAGAGCGCCGTCGATGTCTTCCTGGGCCATCAGCTCCTGCGCATTCTCCGGCTTGACGCTGCCGCCGTAGAGAATCCGCATCGCGTCCGCGACGGATTTACCGAGCAGTTCAGCGACCTCGTTGCGAATAAATCCGTGGGCATCTGCTGCCATCTGCGGCGTCGCCGTTTTACCTGTGCCAATCGCCCATATAGGCTCATAAGCAATCACGATGGGCCCGGCCTGTTCGGGCGCAATGCTCTTGAGTGCTTCATGCGTCTGCTTATGCAGCACGGCCTCGGTCAGACCGTCGTTGCGTTCTTCCAGGTGCTCACCGACGCAGATCACCGGCACCAGTTTGTGCTTGAGTGCGGTCAGCAGTTTCTTGTTTACCTGCTCGTCTGTTTCGAAACCATACTGACGCCGTTCCGAGTGCCCGATCAGAATATAGCCCGCACCCAGCGCCGTGATCATGCCTGCAGAAATCTCGCCGGTGTACGCGCCTTCTTCGGCAAAATGCATATTCTGCCCGCCGACACCGATTGCCAAATTCTTGACCCCGCTTACCACCGCGGACAGATCGATAGCTGGCGGAAAAATCGCAATCTCGGCATTCGGCTTGCCCTCTGCTACGAGCGGCAGAAAGGTCTCAACAAAGCTGGTGGCCTGCTGCTGTGTCTTGTACATCTTCCAGTTGGCGGCAACAAAGGGTCTACGCATGCTTCGGCGATTCTCCAGGATAAATTTCTTTGTGTTCAGCAAAACTGCGCAGACTACTCGTTCTCAGACAGTACCTTCTTCGGCCTGTGTGCAGTGTCCGGCTGTCGTCTCTGGGTCGAGATGGCAATGACCTTCGCCTTGCGCGATCGCACATCTGCGCCGATAGTTCCGGTGCCGACCTTTGTGCCATTGCTGTGCCGATTCCAGTAGTTGGCAATGGTGTAGGTCTGCTCCGCGGTCGGTGCCCGATCCAGTGCACTGCCCAGAGCGATCCCTGTCAGTACACCTGCAAAACCGGCAAGAATCAGCACGCCTGATTCGAAAATATCCGCACCCGAACCCAAGCCGGCATGGGCCAGGTGCGACAGGTGCATCTCAGGATTAGCCTGCGTAAACCACGCGATCAGGTGGGAGGTCGTCGAATACGAAATGCTGCCGAGAATCACAAATCCCAGCGGCGCCAGCATCAACCGGTAGCGGCAGCCATGGAGCCGGCGGGAAAATGTTCCGGCAAAGCCCGCGATAATAAAAGTCACGACGCCTGCGAACAACAGCACCGCGTTCAACAGAAAACAGAAAGACACCGTGCCAACCCCGCCATTCAAAACAATCCCGAACCGTCCATCAGACTAGACCTGGAACCGCAAAGCTTCAACACCTGGAAGCTTTTTACCTTCAAGAAATTCAAGCGACGCACCGCCGCCCGTCGAAATATGGGTAATCCGGTTACTGACCCCTGCCTGTTTGACGGCCGAAACCGAATCTCCGCCGCCCACAATCGTCGTTGCATCCGCATTATCGGCAACCGCCTCGGCAATCGCATTGGTACCAATCGCGAACCGCGGCATCTCGAAAACACCCATCGGCCCATTCCAGATCACCGTACTCGCCAGCGAGATCTCGGTCGAAAAAAGCTCAATCGTTTCCGGCCCGATATCCAGCGCCATCCAGTCAGCAGGGAACGGCCCATCGCCCATGAACGGCTGCGTCTCCGCATTCGCCGCAAACTTGTCCGCCAGGATATGGTCCACCGGCAGCAGGAAGCGCACGCCCTTGTCCTCTGCCTTCTTCAGCGCAGCCCGCGCAATATCCAGCTTGTCTGCCTCGACCAGCGACTTGCCGACACTCTGTCCCTTCGCCTTCAAAAATGTATACGCCATACCGCCGCCAATCAGCAGCGCATCCACCTTGTCTAGCAGGTTGTCGATGACCTTGATCTTGTCCGACACCTTCGCTCCGCCAATGATCGCCACGAACGGTTTGCGCGGAGCTTCCAGCGCCTCGCCCATGTACTTCAGTTCCTTTTCCATCAGCAGGCCCGCGGCCTTCTCTTTCACGAAATGCGTGATGCCTTCCGTCGATGCATGCCCGCGATGCGCACTGCCGAATGCATCGTTCACATATACATCGCACAGCGCCGCCAGTTTCTTCGAGAACGCCGGATCATTCGCTTCTTCCTCTGCGTGATAACGCAGATTTTCGAGCAGCAATACCTTGCCGTCTTCCAGCTTGCGCGACAGCTCCATCGCTACATCGCCCACGCAGTCCGGCGCGAACGCCACATTTACCTGGTCGCCGATGCGGTGATCGAGCAGCACCCGCAGTCGGTCGACAATTGGTCGCAGGCTGTACTTCGGATCCGGCTTGCCCTTCGGCCGTCCCAGGTGTGAAGCGAGAATCACCTTTGCGTGCTGACGGATCGCATATTCAATCGTCGGCAGTGTTTCCTTGATGCGTGTGTCATCAAGAATTTCCGTGCCATCTTCAGAAAGCGGCACATTGAAATCGACGCGGATAAATACGTGCTTGTGCTTCAAATCGAGATCGCGGATAGAATGCGTGGGCATCAGTTCTCGGTGCTTTCTGCGTGGCCTTGATCGGAGTGGATGATGGCATCCGCTTCTATCTCCACGCGCCATAAGGGATTCAGAAGTTTGGCAACCACCACCATGGTGGCCGCCGGACGTATTCCGCCAAAGACCTCGCCATGAGCGCGTCCCACGACTTCCCAGTCTTCAGCATTGGTTAAATAGATGCGCGTACGCACCACGTCCGCAAAGCTCGCGCCAGCCGAGTGTAACGCTTTTTCTATGATGGCGAGCGTCTGTCGCGTCTGCGCGGCGGGATCAGCTTCATCCGCACCCACCGGCCCGGTGCCGGAAACAAACACCTGTGACCCCACGCGTACTGCGCGCGAGAAGCCGATCACGGGTCCATACGGCGAGGCGCCGCTGATATTGCTACGCATGGGAAAAGAAATGCAGTGCAGCTAAGAACATTGCGAAAGGAAGAGCGTTGGCCGTGCCACCATCGCCCGGCAAAGCTTGGGGCTTCAGCTCCTGGGGCCTGTCTCCAGACCCCAGGAACGAATCCCTAGAGACCCTTCGCCGTGATGTAAAGAATTAAATCCTTCACCCGATTCGAATAGCCCCACTCATTGTCATACCAGCTGATCACCTTCACCGTGTTGCCCAGTACCTTGGTCAGTGGTGCATCGATGATCGACGACAGCGGGTTGCCCTTGAAGTCAGCCGAAACCAGCTCCTTGGTCTCATAGCCAAGGATGCCTTTCAGTTCGCCTTCCGACGCCTTCTTCAGCGCAGCATTCACTGACTCAACCGTGACCGGCTTCTCCGTCACCACTGTCAGATCGACGCAGGAAACTACCGGCGTCGGTACACGCAGTGAGAAGCCATCCAGCTTGCCCTTCAGCTGCGGCAGCACCAGGTGGAGAGCCTTCGCTGCGCCGGTCGATGTCGGAATAATCGACAGCGAAGCAGCACGCGCGCGGCGCAGGTCCTTGTGCGGAAAGTCAAGTGTCACCTGGTCGTTCGTGAAGCTGTGAATGGTATTCATCAGGCCGTTCACAATGCCGAAATTCTCGTCCAGCACCTTGGCCAGCGGCGCTAGGCAGTTCGTCGTGCAGGAGGCATTTGAGATAACATTGTGTGCCTTCGGATCGTACTTGCTCTCATTCACGCCCAGCACAATTGTCAGATCGTCGTTGGTCGCGGGAGCCGAAATGATGACCTTTTTCACGGTTCCGGAGATATGCGCCTTGGCCTTGGTCGCGTCCGTAAAGTGGCCGGTCGATTCCACCACAATCTGCACGCCGGCAGACGACCAGTCCAGCTTTGCAGGATCTTTTTCTGCGAACACCTTGATGGTCTTGCCGTCGACCGTGATCGAGTCTTCGCCGGAGGTGACTTCCTGCGGAAGATTGCCCAGGATCGAGTCATACTTCAAAAGATGAGCGAGCGTCGCAGGGCTCGTCAGGTCGTTTACGGCGACAATTTCAAGCTCGGGATTGTTGAGCGATGCGCGAAGTACATTGCGGCCGATACGGCCAAAGCCGTTGATGCCAACCTTTACTGCTGCCATTGACTGGTGATTCTCCTTCGATCAACATTTCGGGGCTGGAACCTCGGCGCGACCATGTTGGCGACGCACAAAACTCTATCTCTCCCGACAAGGACTGAGTGTACCAAACAGATACGAAGGTTTGCGGCGCGTCCGCCATTGTGTTACATCCACAACATGCGCGACTGGATGCGCGACCTCATGAGACGACGACCGAAACGCGGAGTGAACAACTCCGAATCGACTGGCAAAATCGGCCAGGAAATACCTGTAAACCAGCCCGCGCCCCTGCAGCCTTCCTATGGCAGCGACGCGCCGGCACCTTCCCGCTCTGCCGCGCTTGTGACCCCGGCAGATACCGGGCAGTTCGACTCGCGGCAGGCGAGGGCCTTTGACGCAGACTTTGCTTCTCTTTCAGAGATTGAAGCCCCTGAAGCCGAGAGTGTAGCGGAGAACGAAGCAGCCGGTGACGTCATAGCCGGCGACGATGCCCCGTTTTCCGCCAGCGAACCGTCAGCCGCCGGCGAAGGCAAGCTGGTCCACGAACTTCAACCCGAGTCACCATCTGTTCCGCCTCCCGAGCCACAGGCCGCCGGCCAGAAAGTCTCGCGCGGCTTCGTCGTTCTCGCCATCGGCCTTCCCGGCTCCGGCAAAACCACCTGGTTTAAGCGGCGCGGCGTCACCCCGCTCTCGAGTGACATGCTCCGCAGCATTCTCTTCGATGACATCACCGAGCAGCGCTACCAGGGACTCGTCTTCTCCACTCTGCGCTCCCTCCTGCGTGCCCGCCTCATCGCCAAAATGCCCTGGAATTATGTGGACGCAACGAACCTCTCGCCCCACGAACGCCGTCAATGGATCAAGATGGCGAAGAGCTTCGGCTATGAAGTCCAGGCAGTCTTCTTCGACGTACCCTTCGAGGTCTGCATGGAGCGGAATCAGAAGCGCGAGCGCACGGTCAGCGACGAAACCATGCAGAAGATGGCCGAACGCCTGCGTCCGCCAAATTTCAAGGAAGGCTTCGGCAAGATCACCGTCGTTCGCGTCAAGGGCAGCGCACCCACTGCCGACCCGATCCCCGAAGTAGGGCCGTCAGCGGAGTAACGTTCGGTTCTCCGAAGATGAGCAAAGGCTGGCGCGCTATTTGCGCAAGCCATAGTTGAAGCACCCGCGTTTCCCGGCCCTGGCAAACACCGAAGGCCCTAAGCCGTCACCAGTTGTAAAACCCGGAACGGCACGGCTTCAGCAGTGCCACTATAAAGAGACACGAGACGGGGCTTCAGCCCCCTGAGGTCCAGAACCAGTATCGAACCGCGCAGGCCCCGCATAGAAGGTCCCCCATGAACGGCTGTGCCATCGAGTTTCGCGACATCAGCTACCGCCTCCCGGGCGGCCGGCTCCTGCTCGACCACATCAATCTGAAGCTCGAACCAGGAACCACCACCGCCCTCCTCGGCCGAAGCGGCTCCGGCAAGACCACGCTCCTGCGCATGGTCAACCGCATGGCTGAACCCACCGGCGGCGAAATACTCCTCGAAGGCCGCCGCCTGCGCACCCAGGACCCCGTCACCCTCCGCCGCTCCATCGGCTACGTCATCCAAGAAACCGGCCTCTTTCCCCACATCAGCGTCGAACGCAATGTGAGCCTCGTGCCAGAACTGAAAGGGGAGTCGCGCGCTGCCATCGTCGGCCGGACCACCGACCTTCTGCAGATGGTCGGCCTCGACCCTGCACAGTTCGCGAAACGCATGCCGCATGAACTCTCCGGCGGCCAGCGTCAGCGCGTTGGCCTTGCGCGCGCGCTTGCCGCCGAACAGAAAATCCTGCTGATGGACGAACCCTTCGGTGCGCTCGATCCACTCACCCGCGCCGAGATGCAGGATGTCCTGCTCGACCTGATGGCCAAGATTCCGAAGACCGTCCTGCTGGTCACGCATGATCTTGACGAAGCACTCTATCTCGCCTCGCAGGTGGTCCTGCTGGAACAGGGAAGAATCATCGCCACCCTCCCCAGCACGGAATTCATGCAATCTGCAATCCCCGAGGTACAGGAGTACGTGCAGGCGGTCCGTCGTGGTGAACAACTGCAGCAGGATCTGCACGATCACCTCGCCCAGACACGCGCAGCAAGAGCCGAAGAAAAATCGGCGGCTGAAGGACCACAGCCATGAGCGCCTTCCTCCATCGCTACGGTGCTCAAATCGGCGAACTCACCCTGGAGCACCTCTGGCTCACCGGATGGGCCATAGCGATTGCGACCCTCATCTCCGTCCCGCTCGGCATCACACTCACTCGCAATAAGCGGCTCGCGAAGCCGGTACTGGCCGTCGTCAATACATTGCAGACCATCCCCAGCCTCGCGATGCTCGGCTTCCTTCTGCCTCTCCCCCTACTCGGCGGACGCGCAGCCCGCATTGCCATCACCGCCCTCGTTGCCTATGCGCTGCTGCCCATCGTTCGCAATACCTACGCCGGTATTCGCGGGGTTGATCCGACGATCATCGAAGTCGCGAAAGCCCTGGGCATGACTTCCATGCAGCGACTCCTGCGCGTTGAGCTGCCACTCGCTGCCGGCGTTATCCTTGCCGGTCTGCGCACAGCTACAGTTACGTGTGTCGGCATCGCGACGATCGCGGCCGCAGTCGGTGCCGGCGGCCTCGGCGATCTCATCTTCCGCGGCGTCGCCTCGCTCGACAATCGCCTCGTCCTCGCCGGCGCCATCCCCGCCGCGCTACTGGCACTCGGCGCCGACGCATTGCTCGGCCTGCTCGAATACAAGATGCGCATCCCCGGCCGGAAGACCTCTTGAGACCGCTTCTCGCTGCAGCCACTACCGTCCTGCTGACAGCCCTGACCGCGTGCTCGATGCCGCGGCCTGATCATCCCATCATCGGCGCAAAGAATTTCACTGAGCAGGTCGTCCTCGGCGAACTGCTCGCACAGGAGATAGAAGCCAAGACCAGCATGAAAGTCGAGCGGCGCTTCTATCTCGCCGGCAGCTACATCTGCCACCAGGCCCTCATCTCCGGCCGCATTGATGGCTATCCTGAATACACCGGCACAGCCCTCACTGCCATCCTCAAGCAACCGGTCGATAAAGACCCGGCCTCATCGCTCGCCACCGTGACGCGCCTCTACAGACAGCGCTACAACGTCGAAGCTGGCCCCACCCTCGGCTTCAACAACACTTTCGCTATGGTGATCCGGGGCGAGGATGCCGATCGCCTCCACATCACTGCGCTCAGCCAGGCCGTCCCGCTCGCCTCGCAATGGAAGCTGGGGGTCGGCTACGAATTCCAGGAGCGTCCTGACGGCCTGCAGGGGCTGGAGCAGGCATACAATCTCAAGTTCCTCGGCTCGCCGCGCACCATGGATTTGGGACTGCTCTATCGCGCGCTTCACGCTCATCAGATCGACATGGCTGCCGGCAATTCGACCGATGGCCCCATCAAGGCTTTTGGCCTCCGCGTCCTCGAAGACGACAGGCACTATTTCCCGCCCTACCAGGCCGTCCCGCTCATGCGCGAAGCCTCGTTGCAGCGCTGGCCAAAAATCCGGATCGCACTCGCGGCGCTGAAAGACAAAATCACGGCCGAGGAGATGCAGTCGATGAACGAAGAGGTCGATGGCCGGCATCGCGATCCCGAGGACGTGGTGCGCGAATTTCGTGCGAAAAAGGGCCTCTAAATGACACAAAAACAGCATTAAATGCACGCAAATGGGCTCGAAATGACCGAAAAATCACCCGAAAAACAGCCGGAACCGTGGCTTCGCGGTACCTTGACTAGCATTCCGCCGGTCGCGCGCGGCGTCGTCCACGCACTGCAATTAGCCGACGAAGACATTCAGAAATGGTGTGCTTCGCTGACCGATGAAGAGCTCAACGCCAGACCCTATGGATTGCCTTCGGTAGCATTTCATCTGCGCCATATCGCGCGCAGTTTGCATCGCCTGCTCATCTACGCGGAAGGCGAGCAGCTGAGCGAAGCGCAGCTTGCCGCACTGCGTTCAGAAGGCGAGCCGGATGCAACGCACAAGGATGTTTTCGCAGAGTGGAGTGCGAGCCTCGAAGCCACTGGCAGACGGGTCCGTATCCTGGCAAAACAGGACCAGGTACTCGTGCGCACGGTCGGCCGCAAAGCTCTCCCGACCACGATGGGCGGGCTCCTCGTGCATCTTGCAGATCACACGCAGCGTCACGTCGGCCAGGCCATCACGACTGCAAAACTGCTGGTAGCGATGCGAAAGAATTGATCAGCGGGAATGGGTGCCGAGCACGTCATCGATGCGCGCATCCATCTGCTCTTCGACAGCGCGATCATCGAAGTGGCCCATCTTTTCCTGCTTGGTGAGCAGATAGCGCTCGAACGTTTCGACCGGTTCGACTGCCGCTGAAATCCGTTCTGCTACATGCACGCCCGCAGATTCCAGCGCCTGCACTTTTTCCGGATTATTCGTCATCAGCCGCACCGATTTCACACCGAGTTCGCGCAGCACTGCAGCCGGCACTTCGAACTCACGGCAATCGGCAGCGTAGCCTAATTCGAGATTAGCTTCGATGGTGTCGCGACCACGGTCCTGCAGTTCATACGCGCGAAGCTTTGCCATCAAGCCAATGCCTCTACCTTCCTGCAGCTCGTATACGAGAATGCCTCGACCGGCTTTGCTGATCGCTGCCAATGCCAGTTCAAGCTGCGCGCGGCAATCGCAGCGCACCGAGCCGAAGACATCGCCCGTCAGGCATTGCGAGTGCACGCGCACAATCGGCGGGGTTGATTGCACGTCGCCCATGACGAGGGCAACGACCTGTTCAGTCTTCAATGGCGGTGCCGTCTCGCCGGGCTTGCAGGGGTGGGTATTTTCCCGCGTGCCCTCGAACCCCATAATGCGGAATTGCCCCCAGCGGGTAGGGAAGTCGGCGTCCGCTATCTTCCTGATTGTGACTGCTGCCATCCCTTCATTATACGTTTCGGTGTGCCGGCTGCGGCGTACGGCCATCGCAGGTAAAGTACCCTGTTGATGGAGCCGTCGTATCGATGCACATGGAACCAAAACTCGTCCTGATCTCGCTGTTGATTCAGCTTGGCATCGCTGCGTCCATCTCAAGCGCACTGGCGCGGTCGCGCGTGTTTCAGCGATTGCTCTTCGCCGAGAAGCGAACACCGGCGCAGACTATCGGCCTGCTTGCGTGCATCTGCATTCCGCTGACACTGGGCGTCTGGATCCGCGTGATCGTTCCCAATTTCTACGCAGCAGATATTGCTTTCGAAACGACCATCCTGCTCGGCATTCTGTTCGGGCCGGGCACAGCGATGCTGGGCGGAACCATTCTCTCGCTGCCGGCGATGCTGCATCATGAATATCTCTCGCTGCCTTTCAACCTGGCGACCGCGCTGGTCTTCGGTGCGTATGGAAACCTGGTCGGCAAGGAAGTCGTCTGGTCCTTTTCGCCGTTCATCGACCTGAGCATTTATCGCTGGGTAACGCGCAATTTGAAGAGGCCCCGTTTTGATAGGCAGATCCTGCTGTTGATGCTGATCATCGGCATGCAGGTGATCCGCATGGCGATCGCGCGGCTGTATCCGCATCGCCTGTTCACGCTCGAATCAGCGAGCTGGGTGGTGCGCCTGGCTATCTATGCGTGTCCGCCAGTGGTCGTCGGATTGCCGCTGAAGATCTGGAACGCCATCCAGACCGAGCAGAAATTCGAGGAGCAGAAACGGCTCCTGCTTGAGGCACGCTTCGACGCACTACAGCGACAGATCAATCCGCACTTTTTATTCAATACGCTTAACTCGATTGCATCGCTTGTCCGTTTCAAGCCGGAACTGGCTCGCGAAATGATCGTGCGGCTGGCGAACATTCTAAGAGCACTGCTGCGCGACCACGACACATATGTAGCGTTTCGTGAAGAGCTCGCATTTACCGATGATTATCTTGGTATCGAGGTCGTGCGCTTCGGCACGGAAAAGCTGCGGGTGGTGAAAGAGATCGACGACAATACGCTGGAACTGCAGGTGCCCAGTATGCTGCTGCAGCCGCTGATCGAGAACAGCATCAAGCATGGCCTTGAACCGCGTCTTCACGGCGGGACGATTACGCTGCGCAGCCGGATCCAGAGCCAGCGCATGCTGATCGAAGTGGAAGATGACGGGGTCGGTATTGCAGAAGGCCGCGTACCGACCACAGGCATGGTGCGGACGGGTGCGGGCATCGGCATGAAAAATGTGCGCGAGCGGCTCGAGGTTTTGTACGGTGCAGAAGCTAGCTTCGAAATTGAAAGCCGGCCCGGCCGAGGCACGCGGGTGACGCTGTCACTGCCCCTGCTGCTGGATGAAGCGAACCAGCATATGACGGCAACGCCGCTGCATCACCAATAGGTTCCGCAGAAGTCAAGTCACTTCGACTCGGTCAGAACCTTCTCGTAGTACTGCTCGTATTGCGGAATGATCTGCGAGGCGCAGAAATACTTCTGCGCAGTTTTGCGGCTGGCGATACGCATTTCTTCGAGCCTGCTTTCATCCTTCAGCAGTGCGATCGATGCATCGGCCATCGCTTCAATATCGCCCACTGGAAAAAGCAAACCATTGACGCCGTCTTCGACCAGTTCCGGCACGCCGCCGACACGGGTCGCGATGGTCGGCACGCGGCAGGCCATGGCTTCTAGTGCAGCCAGGCCGAAGGATTCCATCTCGCTCGGCATGATCATCAGGTCGGCCAATGGTAAAAGGTCACTGACGCTGTCTTGTTTGCCAAGGAAGTGCACGCGGTCACGTACGCCAAGGTCGATAGCCAGGTATTCTGCCTTAGAGCGATCCGGGCCGTCGCCGATCATCAGCAACTGGCTTGGGACTTTCGCAGCTACACGCGCGAATACTTCGACTACGTCGATGACGCGCTTGACGGCGCGGAAATTTGATAAATGAGCAAAGATCTTCTCATGCGGGTTTGCAAAAACAGCGCGGGCCTGCTCACGACCTTCGAGCTTTGGCGTATAGACATCGCAGTTGACGAAGTTGGGGATGACTTCAATGGGCCGCTGGATGGAAAAGTCCTGAATCGTCTTTTCGCGAAGATAGTTAGAGATTGAGGTGACGCCATCGCTCTGCTCGATGGCAAAGCGGGTGATGGGCAGGTAGGAACGGTCGATGCCGACCAGCGTGATATCCGTCCCATGCAAAGTTGTGACAAAGGGTAGCTTGCGATTGCGCGTGGCCAGCATCTGCCGGGCAAGCAGGGCGCTGACAGAATGCGGTATGGCGTAGTGCACGTGCATGATGTCGAGGTCGTAATATTCCGACACCTCAGCAATGCGCGTCGCAAGGGCGAGCGTGTAAGGCGGATATTCGAAAAGCGGGTAATTCGTTACCGGCACTTCGTGGTAGAAGATGCCTTTCTCGCGCCCGGTGAGTCGGAAGGGTTGCGAGTAAGTGATGAAGTGAACCTGGTGGCCGCGCTCGGCGAGTTCGATGCCAAGTTCTGTAGCGACCACGCCGCTGCCGCCGTACGTCGGGTAGCAATTGATGCCAATCTTCATGGGTGCCTGTGTCCTGCTGGATGACAGCTGCTGTTCAACGGTAGCAGGGTCCTGGTCAGTAGATTTTCTGGTGGAGCGAATGGAAGTTCACCAGTTCAACCGGTGAAGGATTGCCGGACCCGAAAACATCCAGCAATGCTTCACGCTCGAGCTCGCGAGAGGCGCGGAGGCGTGTCTGCACCGCAGCAAGCGCCTCATCCTGATAGCCGGGATGACAGACCAGTTCCCATGTGCCGGCCGGCATCGCCTGCATGAGTCGCTGCAGTGTTGGCGTGTCGAGTGTGCCGGTGGCAAGGACGCCGACAGAGCCATCTGTCGTTAACAGGCCGGCGTGTCTGACGGCACGCCGAAAGCCGCGATGCTGTGTACGCAGAAGGGTCACCTGCAGTCTTCGGGCAAAACCTGCATTGCCGGTTGCCCTGAGGCTCCACGGAGGTTCGAAGGGATTGCGGATGCCTGTGACTCCACAAGACGTTGCGGCAGCGAGAAGGGGACGCAGAACGCCAGCAAACATGTGCGTATGTTTGTGCGTGTCGACGTGAGAGACGCTCAGGCCGGCGGACTGCACCCTGATGATCTGCGCGGAGGCTTCCGCCTCAATCTCGCTTGCCTTGATCTGGCCGCGCAGAAGCTCCTTGACGAACGCGCCCAGGGTAGGACGGAAGCCCGACGCTGTGGCGAGAGTAGGAATCTGCGTATGGGGCAGAACCGGCGTGCCATCGACCAGGACCACATGGCAGCCGACATCGAGCGAGGTCTGGACAAACGCTGCATGCACGGCTTCACGGAAGGCCGATCCGGTAGCCATCAAGGTTGCGGAGGTAAGCGTACCGGCAGCGTTCAATTCAAGAATGGCCCGGTTGACGCCTGCGGTTAGGCCGAAATCGTCAGCATTGACGATCAGTTGCGGACGCCCATCTGGAAGAATTCTGCTCAGCGCGTTCACCGTGCGAAGTGTAGCAAGAGTGGATGAAAGTTGCGTGATCGCCGCACCTGTGCGGAGGCGCTAGGCGAGTGCCTGCGGGATAGCTTCTTCCCAGCGGCCCTGGGCCTTGAGAATTAATTCGACAACTTCGCGGGCTGTGCCGGCGCCGCCGGTTTTGCGCGTGATGTAGTGGCTGATGGCTTTGAGCTCCGGCGCAGCATTGGCGACGGCGACAGCGAGGCCAACGCGCTTCGAGATGGGCATGTCCGGCAGGTCGTCGCCCATATAGGCGACCTCGTCCTCGGTGACGCCGGCCTTCTGCAGACATTCTTCAAAGGCGGCTGTCTTGGTGGCCTGACCGAGGTACACGAATTCGACGTGGGACTCTTTGGCGCGCTGCGCTACGGCTGGAGATTTGCGGCCGGTGATAAAGCCTGTCCTGATGCCCATGACGGCTGCGAGCTTCAGGCCGAGCCCGTCGAGAGAGTTGAAGACTTTCATTTCGGCTACACCGCCTGCTTTGCCATCTGCATCTCCGGGCAGGGAAATGAGGCAGACGCTGCCGTCGGTGATGGTACCGTCGACATCCATCAGGAAGAGCTTGACCTTTTTTGCACGGGCGAGAACGTCGGGAGTCAGGGCCGAGGGGTCACTCATACCTTTATGGTACCGGTAACTGCTCGACTACAGGCTCTTTGAGAATTGCGGGCAGGAGCGCAGCGCCTAAAAGTCCGGCGGAAGGGCCAAGCTCTGCAGGCCGAATGAACGTCCGATTGATCTCCATGGTCTCCCACTGGGTCGGCTCACCCAGGCGATAGACGATGCTGTATTCCCGGACCGCCTTGAACATCTGCTCGGCGAAAAGATGCCAGGCACTGGCGACACCGCCGCCAATGACGATGAGCGGCGGGTCGAGTGTGTTGATCAGGCCGGCGAGGCCGAAGCCGAGCGCAGCACCAAGTTCCGCAAACGACTGCAGTGCGCATCGGTCGCCGCTCTCCGCGAGGCGGGCGACCTGAAGAGGCGTAAAGCCCGGCTGTTCGGTGAGCTTGATGAACTCCGTAGTGCAGCCGGAGGTCTTGGCCTGGTCGCGGGCAATGCGGAGCAGGCCATTCGCAGAAGCGTATTGTTCGAGGCAGCCGTAGGATCCGCAGCCGCAGATGGGGCCGTTGCGATCGATCGATACATGGCCCACTTCGCCGCCCATGCCGACCATGCCGTGCCAGACGCGGCCATGCAGGATGATACCGCTCCCAACGCCGGTCCCAAGGGTAATCATGGACATGGACTGGACCTGGGCTGACCGGCCCGCGCCGAGCTTCCATTCCGCAACAGCGGCTGCATTCGCGTCTTTTTCAAGGAAAACGGGCATTCCCGTCGCAGCGCAGAGGCTATCGCGCAGCGGAAAACCATCCCAGCCGGGAAAGTTAGGCAGCAGGCCAAGGGTGCCGAGCTGCAAATTCAGCGGTCCAGGACTACCGATACCAATTCCCGAGAAAATGGTGCCTGCGGGCAGCGCGTCGGTCATGCTGCGGATGCATTCCGCCATGTCGGCAACGACGGCTTCCGGACCATCTTCGACCCGCGTGCGCAGGGTGCGACTGGCTATAGGAGACAATTCGCTGTCAGCAAAAGCAGCGTCAAAAAGGCCGACGCGCAGGCTGGTGCCGCCGAGATCAATACCGATCGAAAGGTTATTAGATATGGGCGCGGTCATCGTCTCTGCGAACTATAAACATGTGCGGTTCGATGAATGCATCCCTGAAATTTGGTGGGCAGCGAGGGACTCGAACCCCCGACATCCTGCTTGTAAGGCAGGCGCTCTAACCAACTGAGCTAGCCGCCC
>CAZZZL010000041.1:0-40608 GCA_964658655.1 uncultured Acetobacteraceae bacterium
TCGCACTCGGTCATCGGCGTTTCAGCGACTGTGCGCACTGGCGGCAGAAGTGTCGTCAGGCGATCGGAAAGATACAGTGCAATGCGGCCATCATGCTCGCCCAGTGCATCGAGGCCACACCAGACAACTTCTCCGGCGGCGATCAGTGTGTCGAGGTCGCCGGGCTGATAATTCATTAAGCGCGAGGGGAGAATCGCGGTCTCTATCAGCGATGCCGGCAAAGGGCTTCCCTGCAGATTGTCGATCGTATCAAGGAGCGCATCGAGGCCGCGACGACGCTGCAGAACTCCCTGCCAATGCGTCGAAAAGCGCGCCAGCATCTGCTGCTCAACAGGCTCAACTTCCTTGCGTAACTTGGCAAGCGACTTTCGGCGGACCATGCGCAGCACTTCAGCATCACACCACTCGCGGTGGATGCCGCCCGGCCGAAAAGCGCCTTCGAGTATGCGGCCATCGAGCAGCAGTTCACGCAGCACTGCTTCTGTCTGCGCGGGGTCCAGACCAAAGCGCGCGGAGGCTTCCTGCAGGGTGAAGGGGCCATGCGTACGCGCGTAACGTCGCACAATTTCAAGCACCGGTTTGGCGACTGACGTGAGCAGAGACTTCGCGATTCCCGGCGGTAACGGAATGCCGAGCGCATCACGATAACGCGCCGCATCCTCTACCGCGATTAAGCGCTTGCCGCCGGCTATTTTCACCTCGAGGATGCGCCTGGCTTTCAGCAACCGGTCTACGTAGATGGCGACGCCGGGTGATTCGAGACGGCGCATTAACTCTTCGCGTGACAGGTCGCCGAGACGCAGCAGCATGTCCTGGATGCCGTCGCCGTTGCGCGCCCGCATCGTTTCGCTGAGCATCTGCAATTGCTCTTCGACCTCTGCAATTGCATCCGCGTCAAGAAGTTCACGAAGGTCAGCATCGCCGAGAAGTTCACGCAGCTGTTCCTGGTCGATCGAGAGAGCCTGCGCTCGTCGCTCGGCCAGGGGCGCGTCACCGTCGTAGATGTAATTTGCAACATAGCTGAAGAGTAATGACGCGGCGAAGGGCGAAGGCGTGCGCGAATCAGCGACATGGATGCGAATACCCCGGTTGCCAATAGCGCGCAGCACTTCCTGAAAAGCGGGCATGTCGAAAACATCACGCAGGCATTCGCGATACGCCTCCAGCAGCATGGGAAACGAAGGATAGCGCGAGGCGACGGAGAGCAGATCGTAGGCACGTTTACGCTGCTGCCACAGTGGCGTACGACCCTGGGCGCGGCGGCGAGGCAGCAGCAGGGCACGTGCTGCTGCTTCACGGAATTTTGCAGCGAAGAGTGCCGTTGAGCCAAGCTGACGCAGCACAAGATCGTTGGCCTCGGCCGGGTCAAGCAGGATCGTATCGGAGTCGGGTGCAGTATCGGCGTCAGGGAATCGCAGGACGAAGCCGTCGTCGGCCCACATCGCTTCAACATCGGGACCACCGGCTGCGCGGATGCGACCCGTGATGGCCATTGCCCACGGAGCATGCACGCGACTGCCGAATGGCGTCAACACGCACACGCGCCAGTCTCCAAGTTCATCGCGAACGCGCTCGATGACGATGTTACGATCATCTGGCACAACCGTGGTGGCTAATTCCTGATCGGCAAGAAAACGCAGCAGATTTTCAGCAGCGCCGGGGTCGAGGTCATGGTCGCGCGTGAGGCGAGACAGCGCCGCATTGCGCGGGAGTTCACGCAGCTCGCGGATCAGAGCGCCAATACGACGCCCGAATTCAAGTGGGCGGCCTGCCGCGTCACCATGCCAGAATGGCATCTTCCCCGGCTCACCGGGCGCGGGCGTGACGAGCACGCGGTCATGGGTGATTTCATCGATGCGCCAGGTGGACGCGCCGAGGATAAACGTGTCGCCAGTACGGCTCTCGAAGACCATCTCTTCATCAAGTTCACCGACGCGAATGGGCTTGCCGCTTTCTGAACCGGCAAGGAAAACGCCATACAAGCCGCGGTCGGGGATGGTGCCACCGTTGAGAATAGCCAGCGATTTGGCGCTGTCACGCGGCGTGAGGATGTTGGTGATGCGGTCCCACGTGAGCCGTGGCCGCAGCTCTGCAAATTCGTCAGAGGGATAGCGGCCGGCGAGTAAATCGAGCACGCCTTCGAAGGTGCTGCGAGCCAGCGATGCGAAGGGCGCAGAACTACGGACGAGCGTGTATAGTTCGTCGACCGTCATGGTCGAAGGCGTGACTGGCTCTTTTTTCTTGCGCGGAGTACGACCCACGGTTGGCGACTGCGCGACCGTCGCCACCATCTGCTGCGCCAGTACATCGAGCGGGTTGCGCAGGTAGCGAGTTGATTCGACCAGGCCCTCGTGCATGGCTCGTGTCACTGCGGCGCAGGCGATCAGGTCTGCACGATATTTCGGGAAGATGATGCCTTCGCTGGCGGCGCCGACCTGGTGACCGGCACGGCCAATGCGCTGCATTCCGCTCGCCACTGAAGGGGGAGCCTCGATCTGGATGACGAGATCGACCGCGCCCATATCTATGCCGAGTTCGAGCGAAGACGTAGCGACGAGCGCCTTGATCTGCCCGGCCTTCAGAAGCTCTTCAATCTCGCTGCGCTGCGAGGCAGCAAGCGATCCATGATGAGCTCGCGCGATGGATTCACCGGCAAGTTCATTGATGGCCCCTGCAAGTCTCTCGGCCACGCGGCGACTGTTGACGAAGATAATCGTCGACGTGCGGCTGCGCACAATCTCCAGCAGGCGCGGATGAATCGCGCTCCAGATAGACGTGCGTTTGGGTCCCTGCGAAGCTGCGCCGCTGGGCAGTTCTTCAATCTGGCCGAGACGCGCCATATCTTCGACCGGCACCTCAATGCGAAGCTCCAGCTTCTTCGGCTCACTCGCGTTGATGATCGAGACAGGGCGGAAGCGGACCGCGGCTTCCTGCGCTGTCTCGATCTCGGGCGTGGAGGAGGCATTGACTGCGTCGACTGTCAGCGTCGAACCATCTGCTCCGGCGAGGAAGTGAGCGACTTCTTCGAGTGGTCTCTGGGTCGCCGAGAGGCCGAGGCGCTGCAGGGGTTTCTGCGTGAGAGCCTGTAGACGTTCGAGCGAAAGCGCA
Organism: uncultured Acetobacteraceae bacterium; assembly: GCA_964658655.1. Lineage (GTDB taxonomy): Bacteria > Acidobacteriota > Terriglobia > Terriglobales > Acidobacteriaceae. Next base: position 3,109 of record CAZZZL010000041.1, read on the forward strand.
AGATGAGCGCCACGCTTGGTCGGAACCAGTGCATGAATTTCGTCGATAATGACGGTCTCGACATGGCGGAGGCTCAGAGCGGATTCCGATGTCAGGAGCAGGTAAAGAGATTCCGGCGTAGTGATGAGAATCTCTGCCGGGTGGCGCCTGAAGCGGGCGCGCTCACGCTGCGATGTGTCCCCGGTGCGCACGCTGATCTCCGGTTCACGCACGGCGATGCCGGCACGCCGCGCCATATTCGCAATACCCGCAAGCGGTGCCCGCAGGTTGCGCTCGACATCGACGGCAAGAGCTTTCAACGGACTGATGTAGATGACGCGGCAGGCTTCTTCGGTGTCCGGCTGCGGCTGCAGCATGAGCTTGTCGATGCACCAGAGAAATGCCGTGAGGGTTTTGCCGGTGCCGGTCGGCGCGAGAATCAATGTGCTGTCGCCGTTCGCAATAGCCGGCCAGCCAAGGCGCTGCGGGCTGGTGGGTTGATCGAAGACAGCGCGAAACCATTCCGCGGTAATGGGATGAAAAAGGGACAGGGCGTCCGTTACAACCGCTGGCGTCGCGGCCGGGTCGGCAACCTTGCTGCTGCTGCGCCGGGATGTCTTCTTCTCAGCCATACGGGAGACGCTTCAGGATAGCCTGTCAGCTATTGGATGCGCGTGGACGGCACTGTATTGGTGATTCGCTGAAAGAAGGCAGGTGTACTGGTGGCTGTACCGAAAACGTAAATCATTCTCCTCGCCGTTGGATAGCAGAACGCTTGGCTTAGGCCGGACCCGCTCATAGAGGGTTGCATACCGGCGCGGCGGGCATTAGCCTCATGGGAACGATGAGCGATGAGCGCGACGGCCTTGCGGAAACAGAAGTAGAACAGCTCCAGCTGGCTGCGGAAAATGCTGCGGCGCACGCGTATGCCCGGTACTCCAATTTTCGCGTCGGCGCGGCGTTACGGCTAACGACTGGCGAGATTGTCACGGGCGCGAACGTTGAGAATGCTTCGTATGGGCTGACCATCTGCGCGGAGCGGTCGGCCGTAAGCGCCATGATCGCGCAGTATGGGCCAACAGCGCGTATTGATGCTGTGTGTGTTACGAATCTGAACAAGGCGGCGAGTTCGCCCTGCGGAGCATGCCGGCAAGTGCTGGCCGAGTTTATGAACGATGACGCGTGGATCATTTTTCCCGGAGCAAAAGGCGAGCGGGAGATACGGCGCATGCGCGAGCTACTTCCATTTGGGTTTGAACTCGCATGACGGCCGCACTTCATCCCGTCGATATTATCCGCAGCAAGCGTGATGGGCATGGACTCAGCACAGAGCAGGTGCGGCACATGGCGCAGGGCGCGGCGGATGGGTCAATTCCAGATGACCAGCTGGCTGCATGGTTGATGGCTTGTTTCCTGCGTGGTCTCAATACCCAGGAACTGGCGACACTCACGATGGCGATGCGCGACTCCGGCGAAAAACGCGCGCGTGTTGCAGGTGCTTTCTTTGCAGTCGACAAACATTCCACTGGTGGAGTGGGCGACAAAACGTCATTCCTGGTTGCGCCGATTGCCGCGGCGGCCGGCCTGCAAGTGCCGATGATCAGCGGTCGCGCACTCGGACATACCGGAGGCACTCTCGACAAGCTTGAGAGCATTCCCGGTTACCGCACGCAGCTATCCCTTGAAGATATGGATAAGGTGCTGGCGCAGACCAGCTTGAGCATCGTGGGACAGACGCGCGCACTGGTTCCGGCTGACCGCGTGCTCTATGCATTGCGTGATCACACGGGCACGGTCGAAAGTCCGCAGCTGATTTGTGCATCGATCATGAGCAAAAAGCTGGCCGCCGGACTCGACGGACTGGTGCTGGATGTGAAGACGGGCAGTGGCGCATTTCTGAAGACGGAAGAGCAGGCGCGACTGCTCGCCTCATTGATGGTCGAAACCGGCAACGCGGCGGATACGCGCACTGTCGCACTGATCACAAATATGGATCAGCCTCTCGGACGCTTCGCGGGAAACTGGGTCGAGATCTGGGAATCAATTTCGCTGCTGCGCGGAGAGCGGCATCCGCTAAATGAAGACCTGCGCGAACTGTCGTTGCTGCTGGCCGGGTGGATGATTTTTCTAGGAGGCAAAGCCGGCAGTGCACAGGTTGGACGAGACTTTGCAGAGTCTCTCGTGGTTTCGGGCGCAGCTCTCGAGCGATTTGAAAAGATGGTCGCAGCGCAGGGTGGTAATGTAGCGTGCCTTGCCGAGCCGCAGAAGTTTCATCAGCCGAAGGTTCGTCGCGATGTACTCGCTGAGCGCTCCGGGTTCATTACATCAGTTGATTGCGAGGCCATCGGCTGGGCGGTCCAGCGGCTCGGCGCGGGACGGGAAAAAGCCGGCGAGCCGGTCTCCGCGATGGCCGGTATTGAGTTGCATGCGAAGCCTGGAAGTCAGGTGCAAAAGGGTGAGGCCATCTACACAATGTTCGCGGACGAGGAAGCGCGGCTGGACGAGCCCGCCATGCTGCTGCAGCGCGCGACGAACATCGGCGATACCCAGCCTCCATTGCGCCGGCTGGTGATCGATACGCTTGGCGCGTAGCCAGAGAGACTTTCATGCAGACGACATTTTCTGATGGCGCGGCCACGCCTCTGGTATAAGCGGACGTAACAGTAAAATTGCGGGGAGCGTGGATTGGGCAGACTCACCGGACTGATTGGCCTAGCAGCAATGCTGCTGCTGGCGTGGCTCTTCTCCACGGACCGGCGCGCGATCCGCTGGCGTACCGTGGCATGGGGACTGGCCTTGCAGTTGCTGTTCGCGTTCATCGTGCTGCGCTCAACGACGGGGCAGGCGGTATTGACGGCAGCCGGCAACGGCATCAATCATGTGCTGGCCTATGCATTTGCCGGATCAACTATGGTCTTTGGCCCGCTGGGCATGCAACATTCATCGTTCGGGTCAATCCTTGCCTTCCAGGTGCTGCCGACCATCATCTTTATCTCTGCACTGTTCGCAGCGCTTTACCATATCGGCGTGATGCAGATTTTCGTGCGCTTTTTTGCGCGCATCATGCAGAAGACGATGCAGATCAGCGGTGCCGAATCACTGAATGTGGCGGCGAGTATTTTCATGGGGCAGACGGAAGCACCGCTGACCATCCGGCCATTCCTGAATGATGCAACGCGCTCTGAGCTGATGACCATTATGACCAGCGGAATGGCCCATGTTTCGGGTGGCATTATGGCGGCTTACATTCTGTATGGCATCGAGGCGAAGAGTCTGCTTTCGGCAGTCATCATGACAGCGCCAGGAACGATCCTGATGGCGAAAATGCTCGTACCGGAGACGAGCGTTCCCGTGACCTTCGGCCACGCGACTGTGCCGAAAGACGAACAGCATGCTGACGAAAATTTTATCGGCGCTATCGCTCGCGGCACCATTGATGGAGGTCGCCTGGCGTTCAATGTCGGCATTATGCTGGTGAGTTTTATTGCGCTGATCGCGCTGGTCAACGGCGCATTTCTTGGACTGCACAACCTGCTGGGTCCACATCACATTCCGTTTCCTGAAAGTGTCAATGCAGTGCTCGGATTTTTCTTCGCGCCCATCGCATGGATTATCGGTATACCGTGGCATGCGGCGCGCATGGTGGGCGACCTGCTGGGGACGCGCATGGTGCTGAATGAACTGGTGGCCTACGCCAACCTTGGCAAGGAAAAGGCGATGCTCGATCCGCGGTCATTTACCATTGCGACTTTTGCGCTGTGCGGATTTGCGAACATCGGTTCAATCGGTATGCAGATCGGCGGCATCGGGGCGCTCGTTCCGGGTCGGCGGAATGATCTCGCGAAGCTGGGGCTGCGGGCGATGTTTGCAGGGACGATGGCAAATTTGATGTCGGCTTCGATCGTTGGCATTCTGTTGAAGTAGGTTTGCGGTAGAAGCGCATATCTCTCCGCTGCGCTCCGGTCGAGATGACAAAATAGGGGGCTGCGACAATGACGATTTCGATCTATGACGCGGCGGCTGAGGCACGGGACTTTATTCTCTCTTGCCTGCCTATCGCTGGGGCACGACCTCACATCGCGCTGGTGCTGGGTTCAGGACTCGGAGCATTTGCTGACCGACTCGACACGCCGGTGTTCATTCCGTTTAAAGACATTCCGCATTTTCCGCAATCGACTGTCGAAGGACACAGTGGTCGGCTGGTGATTGGCGCGATCGATGGCGTTCCCGTAGCGGTAATGCAGGGACGGGTGCACGGCTATGAGGGATATTCGCCACAGCAGGTGACGTTCCCTGTCCGCGTACTGGGACTGCTCGGCATAAAGACCATGATTGTGACGAATGCAGCGGGTGGCATCAACACGGGCTATCGGCAGGGCCAGCTGGTGGTGCTTTCTGACCACATCAACCTTACTGGCACCAACCCCCTGGTCGGCCCCAATGACGAACGGCTCGGGCTGCGCTTCTTTGACATGACAGAGGGTTATAGCAAGCGGCTGCGCGGCTGTGTGCACGCTGCGGCGATTGCTGTTGGCCTCGAATCGGTGGAAGGCGTTTATCTCGGACTCAGTGGTCCGAACTTCGAAACACCGGCGGAGATCCGCGCCTTCCGGGCATTGGGCGCTGACCTGGTGGGCATGTCGACTGTGCACGAAGTGATCGTGGCGCGGCACATGGAAATAGATGTGCTCGGCATTTCCTGTGTGACGAATATGGCTGCGGGAATACTCGATCAGCCGCTGAATCACGAAGAGGTGATCGAGACAGGCGAGCGCGTCAAGGTTGACTTCGCGCGCCTGCTCGCAGCTACTCTGCCGCTGATCGCTGCCCAGCATGCTGCGGGTGGCTGAGCGAAGAACCGCAGTCTTTCGGCTTCGCTCAGGATGGCAAGTCAGGAGTTGACGGTGAATTCAACGCTTATCCATACTGCGGAACTGGCGGCTTGATAGCGCTGTTGACCCAGGCAGTGTCGATCAGATCGCGCAGCATCGAGGCACCCGCTGCAATACGATCCGCCGTAAACTTCCGGCTCTCCGGCGTGCCGTCTCCGTCGAAGCCATGCTGCTGATCCAACTGGTACACGCGCTCGACAAGAGACTGGCTGTGATGCAGGTAGGCCATGAAATCATCGAACGGATTTGCCAGGACGCGGACAGGCGACACCAGCGGTGTTACGTCTTGCTGGTGAATAGCCCGGGCAACAAAGGGACCTTCAAAGCGCCAGTGGATCTTGTGATCGTTGATGTAATTATGCGGGTTATCCTTCTGCACCCAGCCGTTGTAGTTGATGGTGGTATGCAGGGGTTGTGAGCCATCGCCAGCGTAGTGGCCGAGCCAGCCTGCGTAGAACAGGATGGCAGCCTCGGTCGGAGCGGTGTCCTTGTTCTCACTCACGCGATCACGATACTCGCGCATCGCTGCCTGTAATCGTTCGAAGACTTCGATCGCTTCATAAGGCAGCAGGCCGGTCTTTTCAGGGCGCAGTTCTTTCACCATGTCAGGGTGCGCGAGCCCGGCGGCGTAGAGATCGGCGATATATTCAAAGCGCCTGTGCGGAAGTGTGCCGATCATCTCGGCGTACTCCAGGTCAATAAAGTGCTCGGGTGCCTGGGCGGCGCTGAGCTCGGGCTCCATGGACGAGCGCCAGCGGTCAGGCTCGGGTCCCATGTAGGTGACCTGGGCGACAGCTGCGGGAGTCGTCATGAATTTCGGGAGGTCTGACGGGAGACTTGCTATGGCGATGGCATTCACCATCTGGTGGCCCTCATTTCCCCAGGCAAAGACCACAGGCGTTGGAAGGACAAGTGATAGCACCAGGAAGCGAGCGGCGAGGAGGCGGGATATAGGTCTCGGCATACGGCGATAGTGTATCCGGCAAGCCGACATTTGGCGCATGAACGAGGTGTGATTTTGCAGCGGAGTCCTGTTTGCTGGAAGACGTGCCGAGATCCGCCAACGCCGTCCAAATCACATGTTTTTCATCGAAAATGCACGTCCGGTGGCAATCCTGCTTTGGTATTCTTAAAGTACTTATGGCAACGAAAAAAGAACTGCTGAACCAGCCTATTCAACACATCGACATCAAGCAGCACAACGTAATCGCGCTGGTCGATGCCATGCAGCATATGGCCTACAGCTCCCGTGATCTAAACCGGGCAGCCTCGATTTACGAGCGCATGCTGCGCGACAAAGAGTGCGGCGTGATCCTTTGCCTGGCCGGCTCGCTGATCAGTGCCGGGCTCAAGCAGATCTTCGTCGACCTGATCCGCAACAACATGGTCGATGCCATCGTGTCGACGGGTGCGAATATCGTCGACCAGGACTTTTTCGAACAGCTCGGCTATAAGCACTACATCGCGGATGAACTGCTCAAGTCCGGTACGGAAGACGGCACGCTGCGCGAGTTGATGATCGACCGCATCTACGACACGCTGATCGATGAAGAAGAGCTTCGCATCTGCGACGACACGACCAAGATCATTGCGGATTCACTCGACCCGCGCCCATACAGCTCACGCGAGTTCATCGCTGCGATGGGCGCGTACATCGAGAAGGAAGGCAAGACGCCCGCGAAGACCGGGGTCGATGGCATCGTCTGGGCCGCCTATGAAAAAGATGTGCCGATCTTCTGCCCTGCGTTCAGTGATTGCTCTGCTGGCTTCGGGCTGGTGGCGCACCAGCATGAGCGTGGAAACAAGCCAAAGGTATCGCTCGATTCCGCCAAGGATTTTTATGAAATCACGCAGCTGAAAATCGCGAATCCGACGACCGGACTGCTGATGATTGGCGGCGGCGTGCCCAAGAACTTCGCGCAGGATATCGTGGTCGCAGCCGATGTATTGGGAGCCGATGCGCCGATGCACAAGTACGCCATCCAGATCACGGTGGCGGACGTGCGGGACGGTGCGCTTTCATCGAGCACTCTGAAGGAAGCCAGCTCCTGGGGAAAAGTCGATACAACTTTTGAGCAGATGGTCTACAGCGAGGCGACCATGGCGCTCCCCCTGATTACCGGATATGCCTATCACAAGAAGGCATACGCAGAGCGACCGGAGCGTCGATGGTCTCGTCTGCTGGAGCCGGTAACCGCCTAAGAGCAGTGCCGGAGAGGGACCCAAGAACGGCAGCACCCATGGTTTAAGAGGGAAGCGAACGTCAATTGCTACTTGTGTAGCATTTCTGTCTTTATTATTTTGAATTTTTCTGGTTACCAGTAACCAAACTTAAGTACTATAGAACGACGAGCCGACGATGAGCGGTACGCGCACAAACTGTTGTCTTTTGTCCCAGAAATCTAAGGGTCTACTCCCGGCAAACCGGTTTCCCATTCGCATAACTGCATCCGTCTACCGCTTGTCTGCCGGGTGTTCTCGCGAATGAAAACCATAACCTGCATGGGCGAGGCTACTCAGCGCTGCGTTGTCCGGGTGCAAAACTTGGCATGACGTTGTCTAATTATCGAACGAACGACGCGCGGGCCTACTTACCCCGGCTGACAATTCGACCGTTCTCCGTGGCACTGGTCACGCTGTCGCTGCTGCTCGCGACGTATGCGATCATTGCCATCCTGCACCCTGGCCAGATCTTCTTTGGGCTGGAGGACCGCAGGCGTTTCCTGCTGTACATCCTTGTCTCGTGCCAGGCATTGTTGCTGCTGCTCTGTGTGATTCATTGGCGGTCTGGCCGGCAACAGCACCGCACGGAAGCCCGCCTGCAGCAGGTTGTCCAGTTGCAGCGCAGCATTCTCGATGCCGCCGGGCCGATGATGATCGCGACCGACCTGGAAGGCCACCTGATTACCTGCAACCCGGCTGCCGAGCGGATGTTCGGCTACACCGCGGACGAGATGCTGAGCAACCTGAAAGTGCAGGATCTGTTTCCCGCAGGAGAGCTGGAGCGGGTGGGCAAGCTGCTGGTGCAGCGGATCGATCACGTCATCGACGTGAGCAGCAATGAAAACGTCCTCAAGCTTTATTTGCGCTATGTGACCAGCTTTACGGCCAGCCGGGTACGCGGCTTCGAGATTCAGTGCCGCCGCAAGGACGAGACGTCCTTCCCTGCCATGCTGAACCTTTCGGCCATCCGCGATCCTGATTCGAAGGTGACCGGACTCCTGGCGATTGCGACTGACCTGAGTGCGACCAAGCGCGCCGAACAGGCACTCCGCGCACAAGAGAAACGCGCCACTGAACTCGACAAGCAGAAGGAATTCATCCTGGCGTCCGTTGCCGATGGCATCATCGGGACCGATACGGCGGGCCGCATCACCTTCGCGAATCCGGCTGCTGCTGCGATGCTGCAGGTGCATCCGGCAGAACTGGTAGGCCTGTCTGCCTACACTGTTCTGCATCCGAAGTCGACCCGTGGAGGCGCCTTGCAGTCCGCGTCCGAAGAGGAACACAGCCGGGCGTGGCGGGCGTTCCTTATTCGCGAAACAGTCAGTGGACAGGACACGTTTTACCGCCCGGATGGCAGCAGCTTCCCGGTGGAGTTCACGATGACGCCGATGGCTGCGAACGGGATTGCCACCGGCAGTGTGCTTAATTTCCGCGACATCAGTCAGCGCCATGCGCTCGACCGAATGAAGGACGAGTTCATCTCGACCGTGAGTCACGAACTGCGCACACCGCTGACGTCCATCCGCGGGGCGCTTGGACTGCTATCAGCCGGCCTGCTGCATGAGTTGAACGAGAAGACCGCGAACCTGCTGCGGATTGCGGTCAGCAACTCTGACCGGCTGGTGCGGCTGATTAATGACATTCTTGACCTGGAGCGGATGCAGTCCGGCCGTGCGCCGCTGAGCTTCCGCCAGTGCTCGATGGAGGAGATCGTGCAGCAGGCAGTCGACGCGATGCTGCCGGTGGCGGAAGCTGCCAATGTTTCGCTGCGGCTCAAGACCGAGCCGTGCAAGGTACATGCAGATTCCGACCGGTTGCTGCAGGTGATGATGAACCTGCTGAGCAATGCCATCAAATTTTCGCCGCCGTTTTCGGAAGTTACAGTCAAGACGATGAAGTCGTCTGATGGCGCACTCGTGGCTGTGGTGGATGAAGGGCGTGGTGTTCCGCACGACAAGCTGGAGTTGATCTTCGACCGCTTCCAGCAGGTGGACGCATCGGATTCCCGCCAAAAAGGCGGCACAGGTCTGGGTCTGGCGATCTGCCGCACCATCCTCGAGCAGCATGGCGGGCGCATATGGGCTGAGCGAAACTCCGACCGCGGCTCGAGCTTCTTCTTCTGCCTGGCAGACATGCCATCGAGCGTCGACGACGAGACCCAGCCGGCTACGCGGCAGCTCCCGGAAGAAGGGGTGGTACTGCTGTGCGATGACGATGAGCAGACGCGGCTCGCGTTGAAGAGCAGCTTGGAGCAGCATGGCTATGAGGTTGTCGAGGCAGAATCGGGTGCAGAAGCAGTGGCTTATGCGGAGGCGGTCGGCGTTGATGCTATTCTCCTCGACCTGACCCTTCCCGGCATGAGCGGCTGGCAGACCCTTCGCGCGCTGAAAGATAATCCGAATACGGCGATGATCCCGGTGGTGGTGTTGAGCGTGTTTGACGCGCCTGACCGGGCTTCCCTCGCGGCGCACCCGGATGGATGGGTCACCAAACCGCACCTGGAACAGAACCTGATGCGTGAACTGGCCCGTGTGGTCCGCAAGGACGACGAACGTACCTGTGTGCTGCTGGTAGAGGACGACGAAGACTTGGCTCGGATCGTAATGGCGACATTTGAGCAGGCAGGGGTGGAAATTTTCCACGCGTCGACACGTACGAAAGCAATTGAGATGTGCCAGAGCATCCGACCGGGTATCATGATCCTCGACCTGTCCCTGCCCGACGGCGACGGTTTCGGCGTTGTAGACTGGCTGCGACAGACGCATGATCTTCACCGCCTGCCGCTGATCGTTTATTCCGCACGGGATGTCAGTGAAATAGAGCGGGAGCAGTTGCTTTTAGGGCCTACCGAATTTGTAACCAAGGCTCGCGTGCAGCCCCAGGAAGTGGAAGCCCTGGTACGCACGATGTTGCGGCGATATACGACAACAGGAGCAATTGCGGAACCAGCGGCAATCCAAAACGCCACGGCCCGCGTAGATTAAGTCTATGGATCGACGCATTCTCATCATTGACGACGAAGACGATATCCGGCAGGTGGCAGCTTTAAGCCTCGAAACGATTGCCGGATGGGACGTAGTGCTGGCCAATTCGGGCGCACTTGGTGTCGAAGTTGCCGCGAAAGAACAACCGGACGCGATCCTGCTTGACGTGATGATGCCGGAAATGGATGGACCCACCACATTTCTTAAACTGCAATCCACCCCGCAGACCGCCAACATACCGGTACTGTTACTGACGGCAAAAGTGCAGGGCTCCGACCAGCGAAGATTCGCCGGGCTGGGTGTGGCCGGCATCCTGTTCAAGCCATTCGATCCCCTGCTGCTTTCAAAACAGGTATCCGACGCATTGGGCTGGAAGGACTAGCGAATGGAAAAACTGCCGGGCCAGGCAAACGGAGAGCAGGCGAGCCGGGATGGGTTGGGCGCGTCTGCTGCAGGCTCCGAGCGTCGACCGCTCAAGAGCCAAAGCCCGCAGGAGCAGGCAGAGTCGCAGAAGAAGCTTCACGACCTGCTGGCGACCCTGTGGGAGCAGCGCAAAGGCATCCTCCTGGATCGTCTGCGCGTGCTGAAGGACTCGATCGCCGACCTGGAGGCGACCGGCTCTGCAGAAAGTCGTAAACGCGGTGCCGAAACAGCACACAAGCTTGCCGGCATTCTCGGCACCTTTGGCCTTCCGCGCGGGACAGACCTGGCGCGCGAAGCGGAAGTTACCCTGGAGCACGATGCTCCTCTCGACGAAACTGCGTTGCGTCGCCTGCACGAACTGGCCGGAGAGCTTGGCCTGTTGATCGACCACCGTTCCCTCCCGAGCGCCCGCTAACCTTTCCACTCGCCCGGCACGGCCTCCAACTCCCTGTTTAAAATTAAACCGACGCGGGAGAATGGGAGCCGCGCCGGACTGTCATGCACGAACTGGGACGCACCATCCTGATGCTGGGTATTCTGCTCGTGGTCATCGGCGGAATCATGCTGCTGCTCGGACGCAGCGGTGTGCCAGTCGGCCGTCTGCCAGGGGACCTCGCATATCGTGGCAGGAACTTCTCTTTTTTCGCACCACTGGGCACATCCCTGTTGCTGAGCGTTGTGCTGTCGCTGCTACTTCTTCTCATCTCCCGGTTTCGCAAGTAAAGGTTTCGGGCCGGGCGCCACGCATTGGTCACCCGGCCTTCGTTCAAAAACGGACCGATGGGGGACCGTAGTCAATCGTCCCTCCCATTCCGCGTGCAACAGCGGGCCGCCGGCGTTATTACAAGGACGATGCGAGCCGAAACAATAGTGCCGGCACGATCTCTCGCAAGCTTGCTTAGGCGCCGGGATGTCTGCAATGTTCCGTGTAGCAGGGGGAGAGGGCGGTGTAGACTCAAGTTTTGGCGGCGAAGCAGGCGATGAAAGAACGCATTTCGAATCTTCCCCAGGCAGGCCAGGGTCTCTTCTCTTTCGAAGAAGCGATCTTCGCCGAGCCTCCCGCTGACGAAAGCAGTCCGCGCCGCGAGTGGACGGTCGGCGACCTTGTGCGCGACGTCCGTCTGCACATCGAAGACGCCTACGCGGATGTGTGGGTCGAGGGCGAAGTTTCAAACCTGCGCGCGGCTCCATCCGGCCACATGTACTTCACGCTGAAAGATGGCGATGCCCAGCTGCCGGTCGTGCTGTTTAAACGGCAGGCGCAACTGCTGCGCTTCAAACCTAAAGACGGATTGCACGTGCGCGCGCGCGGCAAGGTGACGGTTTACGAACAGCGCGGCCAGATGCAGCTGGTTGCCGAAGCGATGGAAGAACTCGGCACCGGTTCTTTGCAGGAAGCGTTTGAAAAGCTTCGCGAAAAACTGAAGGCCGAGGGGTTATTCGCAGAGGAGCTGAAGCGCGAATTACCCGCGTTTCCTCATTGTGTCGGCATTGTGACGTCGCCGAGTGGCGCGGTTATCCGAGATTTTTTGAATGTCTCCGCCCGCCGTCATGCCGCACTGGATGTGTTGCTCTATCCCGCGGCGGTGCAGGGTGAAAGCGCTGCTGCCGAGATTGCCACAGGCATTGCTTACTTCAATCGCGCGAAGAATGTCGACGTGATCGTCATTGCGCGGGGCGGCGGATCGATTGAGGATCTCGCCTGTTTCAACAGCGAGATGCTGGCGCGCGCCATTGCTTCTTCGCAGCTGCCAGTCGTCTCCGCAGTCGGACATGAGACGGACTTCACGATTGCCGACTTCGTCGCCGACCTGCGCGCGCCTACACCTTCCGCTGCCGCAGAGTTGATCACTGCCCAGCAGCATCGTGTGGAAGAACGGGTTCAGGACTTGCAAAACCGTTTACTCCGTGCCTGTCGCTACCAGTTGATGATGGCCAGCGAGCGCTTCTCGCGAGTCTCCATCACGGCTGCTTCTGCGCGAATCCGCGATGGCCTGGGACGGCGCCAGCAGCGCCTCGACGAGTTGCACTTCCGCATGGAAGCGGCATTGCGTAAGGACGAACGGACCCGCACGACAAAGGTTCAGGACCTATCCGCGCGGTTGATGCGCCATGAGCCTACGCATCGATTGCGCGCCAATCGGGAGAACCTCCAGGGACTTGAACAGCGCATGGCTCGCTGCGCCATCGCCACTCTCGAACAGCGCCATTCGCGGCTGGGGAACGCGTCGTCCCGCCTGGCTTCCCTTTCGCCGCTCGCTGTTCTCGGCCGCGGCTACGCTGTTATTTTTGATGACACAGGCGCACTGGTTCGCGATGCTGCGCAGCTGGATCCTGGAGACACTCTAAGATCCAGGTTCGCCAAGGGATATGCAACAAGCACTGTTATCGATACACAAATATGAGAAAACTTTTTGGTACTGATGGAATCAGGGGCGTTGCCGGTGAAGCTCCGCTTGATCGCAGGACAGTTTTTGCCGTTGGCGTCGCCATGGCCCGCTCGCTTAATGACCAGTTCGTTGAGCCGCGTGTACTGATCGGCGCAGATACGCGTGAGTCGAGCAACTGGATTGTCGCCACGATCACTGCGGGCCTCACACACGGCACAGCCAGCGTTGTAAACGCCGGAGTTGTCACCACCCCGGCCATCGCCTACCTGACAAAAAAGCACGCCTTTGCCGCCGGCATCGTGATCTCAGCATCGCACAATCCGTGGCAGGATAACGGTATAAAGGTATTCGGCATCGATGGCTACAAGCTTCCGGATGCGCTTGAACTGGCGATGGAAGAAAAGATCTTCGCTCTACTCGCTGAAAATGTACCGGTCGACGCGGGCGTTGAGGAATATCCACCTGTTGATGCGTCATTCCGCCTGGAGTATGAGCAATACCTACGCGCGGCTGTGCCGGGTTTACGACTCGACGGGAAATCAGTCGTCATCGATTGCGCCAACGGGGCCGCGTCCGCCATCGCACCTGAACTTTTCACTGAACTGGGCGGCACCCTTCGCCTCACCCATGTCACGCCGGATGGCCGTAACATCAACGCGGCGTGCGGGGCTCTGCATCCCGATGTTGTAGCAAAAGAAGTGACGGCATTCGCAGCGGATATTGGCATCACCTTCGACGGCGATGCGGACCGTGTCCTCTTCGCCGATCAGAACGGCCGAGTGGTGAATGGCGATGCCGTAATGCTGCTTGCCGCGCGCGATCTACAACGCAGTGGAATGTTGAAGAATGATCTGGTCGTGGCTACGACGATGTCGAACATGGGGCTGGAAGCGGCCTTGAGACGCGATGGGATTCGTATGCTGCGCGCTCCAGTGGGCGACAAGTACGTACTGCAGATGATGCAGGAAAACGATGCTTCGCTGGGCGGCGAACAATCAGGCCACATTCTGTTTCCAGCACGTGCGACAACGGGTGACGGGTTGCTGACAGCATTGCTGGTGCTCGACATGTTGCAGCGCGCAGGCAAGCCGCTGCATGAATTGTGTGCGGACCTCAAGGTCTATCCGCAGGTAATCGTCAATGTACGCGTCCGCGAAAAGAGGCCGCTGGAGGCAATCGAATCGGTCGCTGTACGGATACAGGAAGCCGAGGATGACCTGCATGGCAATGGCCGCGTTGTGGTTCGCTATTCCGGCACAGAAGCGCTGGCACGCGTGATGATCGAGGCCGAGTCAGAGCAGCAGATGCGACGTCACGCGGATGCCATCGCAGATGCAATCCGGCTGGAACTGGGCGTTTAGTCACTCGTCCGCTTCCTGCATGGCTTCTCGATCGAAAGAACAAGGTTTGTCACCGGGACCGAAGCGGCAAGATCTGCTTTTTGTTCTCGACGAGCTACAGGCGCAGCCTAATCCATATCCCGCCAGTTATCGCCGACGCCCACGTCGGCGATGATCGGTACCTTCAGCTCGATGACGTTCTCCATCTCGTGCTTGACAAGGTTACGTATATCTTCCACCTCGTCTTTCGGCGTGTCGAAGAGCAATTCATCGTGCACCTGTAAAGTCATCCGCGACTTCATCTTCGCGGCGCTCATGCGCTCGTCAATGCGCAGCATAGCTATCTTGATCAGGTCGGCGGCCGTCCCCTGTAATGGCGTATTCACAGCGGTACGCTCAGCAAAGCCGCGCAGGTTGGCATTCCTGCTTTGAATGTCGGGGATAGGTCGCACGCGCCCGAACAGCGTCCGCACGCTCTGGGTCGCGCGCGTTTCCTCAAGCACGCGATCGATGAAGGTTCGAACACCGGTGTAGCGGGCGAAGTATGTCTCGATATAGAGGCGTGCTTCGTTCTGATCGATGCCGAGCTGCGCGGCCAGACCGAAGGGTGAGATGCCATAGACGATGCCGAAATTGACCGCCTTGGCGCGATTGCGAATCTCTTTTGTCATGGCTGACGGCGCAATGCCGAAGACCTCGGACGCAGTGAGCGTATGGATATCTTCGTCGTGGGTGTAGGCGTGAACCAGCAGCGGATCTTCAGAGAAATGGGCCATCAGGCGCAGCTCGATCTGCGAATAATCCGCAGACAGCATCACGTTTCCGGGAGCTGCGATAAACGCCGCGCGGATCTCCCGACCCAACTCGGTCTTGATCGGAATATTCTGCAGGTTCGGGTTCGTCGAGGAGAGTCGACCTGTTGCCGTACCCACCTGGTTGAAGGTGGTATGCACGCGGCCTTCTGCATCGGCCAGCAGCGGCAGCGAGTCGACGTAGTTCGATTTCAGCTTAGCAAGCTGCCTGTATTCGAGCACCAACTTCGGCACTGGATTGTGCTGCGCAAGATCTTCGAGCACATCCATTGCCGTCGAAACAACCTTGCCTTTGCCATATTTGATTGGCTTGGGAAGGTTCATCTTGGTGAACAGCACGTCGCCCAGTTGTTTGGGAGAATTGATATTGAAGCGATGGCCGGCCAGTGCAAAAATTTCCTCGCCGACTCGATGCATCTCTGCCGCGAGATGACTGTTCATCGTTTCCAGGACTTTCAAATCAATGCGCACGCCAGCCTCTTCCATACGTAACAGCAGAGGCGTTAATGGCAGGTCAATCGTCGTGTAGACACCATCTGTTTTCAGCGCCTCGACTTCCTCGCGCATCAGCGGACCGAGCAGCATGATGGCATGTGCAGCCTCGGTCAGTTGCCTGTCCCCTGTCTCCTGCAGAGGCCGGCTGGTGAAGCGTGCGACCACGTCGGCGAGGCGATGCGTAGTATGCGTCGGATTGACGAGATACGAATAGAGCATGATGTCATCGCGTACGCCTGCGAGCGTAACGCCATGTGGCGCAAGCACGCGGAGACTGCTTTTCATGTCATGCACGGACTTGGGGACAGCTGCGTTGTTGAGCAGCTTGCGCAACTCTTCTGCATATGGCCCATCGAGGTTCACTCGCAGACTTTCGCCTGCGATAGCAGCGACCGCAAGAGTCAGGCCTGACGCTTGCTGCGGTTCGGCCGCGGGGTCGGCAACGTCACCAGCTTCAAACATATCCATCATGGACATGCTCTTGAGCACCGGCGCTTCTTCTTCGATCGCCTCTGTTTCTGAAGCTGCGATCTGCTCCGTCAATGTCGCGAGCAGCGATGCATTGACGGCAACAGCGAAGCCATTTTTCGCTGCCTTCGCAAAGCGTTTCCATGCGGCTGCATCCGGATCGAGGAGATGCTCTACCTGCGAGGGGCCGGCCTCAGGGGCAAGCTCTTTCAGCATGGTGGTGAATTCGAGTTCGTTGAAGAGTTTGCGACAGGCCGCGATGTCCGGTTCGAGCGTGCGCATGGTTTCGAGCTCGAGTTCCATCGGCACCTCGCAATGAATCGTCACCAGTTCCTTGCTGAGCAGGATGGTCTCGCGATTGTTCTGCAGCGATTCACGATAGGTCTTGCGCTTCACTTCATCGGCATGGTCAAGCGTCGCTTCGACACTGCCGAATTGTTGAATCAACTCAACCGAGCCCTTATCGCCGATGCCGGGAGCGCCGGGGATATTGTCGATAGTGTCGCCGCGCAGGGCCATCACGTCTACGACCTGCTCCGGCGGCACGCCAAGCGTTTCCAGCACCTTGTCGCGATCGAGAATCAGGTTGTCCTTCATCGGATTCAGAACCTTCACGCGATCGTTCACCAACTGCAGCATGTCCTTATCACTCGATACGATGAAGACCGGATGTCCGGCGTCGCCGGCCTGCTTTGCGAGTGTGCCGATCACGTCGTCAGCTTCGAATCCGTCTGCCTGGAGGATTGGAATATGGAACGCTTCTAACGACCGACGAATGAAAGGCAACTGTTGCGCAAGATCGGGCGGCATCTCGGAACGATTGGCCTTATATCCGCTGTAGTCAGTCTCCTCGAAGCTCTGGGTCTTCGCACTCCACTTGCGCAGAGTGGTGATCTGCTTCGCGCGTTCATCACGGAATACCGGCGCGCTGGTATCAAAAATGGCCGCGAGAAACACCGGCGAAAAATCGCGGCGCAGTTTGTTGATCATGTTGACGAAGACGAAGGTGGCAGCGGTCGGGACACCATTCCGCGTCGACATGGGGCGCTGCCGCTGCATCGCGTGATACGCACGAAAGATGAACGACATGGAGTCGAGCAGGTAGATCGGCGCTTTGTCAGAAGTTGTTGGCATGAGCGGCCTCTTTCACAAATTATGAGATGAACATACAGTCGCCGTAAGAAAAGAATCGATAGCGCTCGGCGACAGCATGCCGGTAGGCAGCGAGGATCTCGCGGCCGGCGAAGGCCGCGACCAGCATGAGCAGACTCGACTGCGGAAGATGAAAATTGGTGAGCAGCCCGCTGACGATTTTGAACTGATAGCCGGGGCTGATGAAGATGGAGGTCGAGCCGCCGTGTGCCTTGAGCGGCCTGCCTGCGGCTGTCTGCGCGCAGTGTTCAAGTGTGCGGACGGTCGTAGTGCCGACGGCAATCACGCGGCGGTTTTCAGCCAGCGCGGCGTTGATCTGATGCGCCGTTTCTTCCGGCAGTGTATAGCGCTCGGCATGGAGTTGGATGTCCTCAAGGCGCTCCACGCGCAATGGCTGAAAAGTGCCGAGGCCGACATGAAGAGTGACATAGCGAATGTGCACGCCCCTCGTCTGCAGAGCCTCAAGAATCTCCGGCGTGAAGTGCAGTCCGGCTGTCGGCACGGCGACCGAGCCCGCCTGCTGCGCGTAGACCGTCTGATATCGTTCGCGATCGCTGGTTGTGTCTTCGCGATGGATGTAAGGCGGCAGCGGCACGTGGCCATACGCGTCGAGCACGCTGAAGAAATCAATTGCGGTGGGAGTGAATCGCAGGGTGCGTTCACCAAAATCACCGCGCTCCAGAACAGTGGCGACCAACGGGTGCTCGCCGCCGGCTGCTTCGCGCGGATGGAAATGCAGTTTCTCGCCGATCTGCACCTTACGACCTGGCTTGACCAAAGCCTTCCACTCCCACTCACCTGTCTGCTCGGTGAGAAGAACTTCAATTTTTCCGCTGGGCTCCTGTCCCTGCTCATTCCTGCGGGGAGCACGCTGCGCATACAGTCGAGCCGGGATGACGCGACTGTTGTTCAACACCAGCACATCGCCTGCTCTTAGAAGATCCGGGAACTGCGCAAACGTCCTGTCCTGCCAACGGCTGGTAGCGCGATCAACGGCAAGCATGCGAGCGCCTGCGCGGTCAGCGGGCGGCTGCTGCGCAATCAGTTCTTCCGGCAGATGGAAATTGAATTCAGAGACGAGCACTACGATCGATTTTAGTAGCTTGCCGGGGGCTGCATCGAGCTTTGACGTTGAGTGTCTTAATCGACGACACCAAAATGATTTTCGGCCAGGTGGCGGGCGCGTTCGAGTGCCGCCTCCACCTGCAGACGTGCCTCTTCGAATGCGTCGTCACTCAACTCGGCCGCGACGAAGATGGGGCAGGCCCACCCGATGGCGACGCGGGAAAACGGTTTGGGAACCAGGAAGGAATCCCAGGATTGCAGCTTCCAGGCGCGCTGCGGCAGAGTATGAAACGGGCCGATCGGCGCACCTGTGAGTTGAGCCAGCTTGATGGTCCCGGCCTTGAGCTGATATTTCGGGCCGCGCGGTCCGTCCGCCGGGAAAACCGTGTGGCTGCCGCCTTGCTGCTGGCGGGCAAGCTCGCGCAGGCCGCCGATGCCGCCGCGCGAACTCGAACCGCGAGCAGTCAAAAAGCCGAGCCGATGGATAGTGCGGGCAATGAGTTCGCCGTCGAAGCTCTGGCTGATCAGGATGCTCGCGCTGTACTTGTCTTTGAAGCAGCAGGCAGCGGTCAGCAGGCACTGATGCCAGAAGCACCAGACGCCAACGGCGCCCGGAACGGCGGGTGCTGCACCGGGTTCGCAGACGTCTTCATAGCGAAGCGTCGCCGCCAGGGCGCGGATCAGGAGCGCGACGACGGGCGGCACGATGACCAGCAGGATGCGGCGGCCAAACGAGTATCTGCGGGGCTGGCCGGCATGGTCTGCGCTGGAGTTGGAGGTCACTCGTCTATTCAATCACCTGGCGAAAATTCATGGCGAGCGCAGGAGACGCGGTTCCGGCGACTCCACTTCGTCGCACTCAGGATGACACATGTCACGTGGGACTTCTGCGGCCCTCAGCTATAGCGCATCCAGCGCAGCATTTCCGGGAGGTTGGGACGTTTGCCGTACATCAGGATGCCGATGCGATAGATGCGCGAGGCAATCCAGAGCACGGCGTAGATGGCAACGATCATCAGCACAACAGACAGTACGAGCTGCCACAATGGCGGCATCTGCACGCCCATCCTCAGGCACATGATGAGCGGTGTGCAGGGCGGAAAAAGCGAGAGTCCCACGGACAGCGTTGAGCCTGGATTCCCCAGCACATAACTGAAGAGTGTGAAGGCCAGGATCAGCGGCAGCATGATGATGACCTGGAACTGGTTCATCTCCTGCTCCGTAGACATGGTGGCGCCGAGGCCGGCACTGAGAGAGCTGTAAAAGAGGAAGCCGAGCACGAAATACATCAGAAAGAAAACCACCTGGATCGGCTGGATCCCAAGCGATGCGACGCCGTGAATACCGGCCTTTGCCGCCATCTGCGAACCGGCATAGATCGCGACCAGGCCGAACCAGATTCCCAGCTGGGTGAGAGCGGCCGCGCCGACGCCGAGCAGTTTGCCGACCATCAACGACTCCGCCCTTACGCTCGATAGCAGAACTTCGAAGATGCGCGAAGTTTTTTCTTCAACCACCGAGCGGCCGACGTTGAGCCCGTAGAACGATACAGAAAAGTACAGGAGAAACATCATGCCGTACGCCGCCCAGAAGCGCTGCTGGCCATTCGATTCGGTGGCACTGCCGTCCTTTACCTGCAGGCGTCGGATGTCGATCGTCGCCAACAGCTTGCTGACCTCGGGCGCAGGTATACCGCGCTCCTGCAGGCGGCCGCGCACCATCGCGTGGCTCACGGCATCACGGATGCGGTCTCCGTTGAGATCTGTGGATGAACGCGAGGCGTACACAACGCTCGGCTGGGGATCACCTGGCGTCAGCTGCAGCCACAGGTAGGCGTCGATGTCCTTGCTATCGACGCGCTGCACCAGCGAGACGATGTCGGATTGGGTCGCCGGCGCCACGACCTGCAGCTTCGACGGCGGATTTTCACTCCGAGCAAGTTCATCCCGTACGCCATCGGCCAGCTGCAGGTCATTCGACGCGACGACGATGCGGTTATCGCCGCCCATGTGCATGGCAGAGAATGCGCCCACTCCGAAGATGCCGGCGAAGATGAGGGGGATCAGCACTGTGCTGATGCGAAATGCCTTGGAGCGAACGCGCTCGAGATACTCGCGTCGGGCGATCAGCAGGGCGCTATGCATCGGATTTGCCTCCAACTGTCTGGATGAAAATCTCTTCGAGCGAAGGCTCGACCAGCTCGTAGCGATAGACCTGCGTACTCTGCATGAAGTGTCGCAGGAGAGCCTGCGGATCAGCGCCGGCGTTGAGCTTCAACTCGGCGTGGCTGCCGTAATTTTTCACTTCGTCTGCCGATGCGGTCACCAGCGGATCGGATAGGAAGCTGGCATCGCCATGAAATTCAAGCAGCATGCGGTTACGGGGATAGCGCCCTTTTACATCCCGCATCCTGCCATGAAGCACGGCCTGGCCGCCATTGACCAGGCAGATGGAATCGCACAGTTTCTCCACCTGGTCCATGCGGTGGGTCGAGAAGAGGATCGCCTTGCCCTCCCGTCGCAGATCGAGCAACGTGTCCTGCAGAAGGACGGCGTTGACCGGATCGAGGCCAGAGAAGGGTTCGTCCATGATAAGGAAGTCGGGATCGTGCAGCAGGGTCGAGATGAACTGTATCTTCTGCTGCATGCCTTTCGACAGTTCTTCCGTCTTTTTCTCCATTGCATCTGCAATCGACAGACGCTCGCACCAGTGTTGCGCGCGCGTTCTTGCGACGGAAGCGGTGAGGCCGCGGATCTCACCCATAAACACAAGTTGATCGAGCACATTCATCTTCTTGTACAGACCGCGTTCTTCGGGCAGGTAGCCGACCCGACTCAGAAGTTCGCGTGAGAACGGCTTGCCGAATAATCGGATCTGGCCGGAATCCGGCATGGTGATGCCGACGATCATGCGGATGGTGGAAGTCTTGCCGGCGCCGTTCGGGCCAAGGAGGCCGAACATGCTGCCTGCCTCAATGGCCAGCGAAAGGTCATGAACGGCAATCTTTTTTCCGTACGCCTTGGATACGCGATCGACTTCTACCAGGATCGGCGGCGTTGTGTGTACATCGGCGTGCGTGAGAGGTTCAATTGCGGAAAGCGCCACGTGCTTTGCCTCCGGACTTCTAATGCAGTTTACGCACCCTAATGTGTAGCTGTGCACAGAAAGTTGTATCCGGCCAGCACGTCAGACTGAACCCCATTGCCGCGGCGCGCACCCGCAGAATGCCAGCCCAGGCTGGTAGGATCGCATCTGTGCTGGAGCTGGAAACATCGGTGCAGTTCGTCAAGGGGATTGGCCCGCGTTTTGCCGGTACCCTGGCCGAAAAGGGCATCCTGACGGTCGAAGACCTGCTGTATCACCTTCCTTTTCGCTACGAAGACCGCATGAACCCTCTGCCCTTCTCCGAGCTGAAGGCGGGCGAGATGGCGAGTGTGATTGGCGAGGTGCGCGGCTGCACGCTCCTACGCACCCGCAGTATGCCGATCTTCGAAATGACGATCGGGCAGGGCACGCAGACGCTCAAGTGCATATGGTTCCACGGCACCTACCTCAAAGACCGGTTCAAGGTCGGCCAGATGCTCGCGCTTTATGGCAAGGCGGAAGCGTCCAGTTCGCGGCTGGGCAAGTTCAAGATGATCCAGCCGCAGTTCGAGGTCCTGCCGGGCGAACTGGAAACGGGCGATCCGCTGCAACTGCTCGAGGTCGGCCGCATTACGCCTGTCTACGAATCGCTGGGGGGCAGCCAGCTGGCTTCGCGATGGCAGCGGCGCATCATTTACGGGCTGCTTGAAGACCTGAAAGGGCGAATTCCGGACACATTGCCGGAGCGGCTGCTGGCGCGCCTGGAACTGCCAAACCGCGAAGACGCAATTCGCCAGGCGCACTTCCCGGTCGCCGGGACACCGATGACGCTGCTGCAGTCCTCCGGCACCCTCGCACACAAGCGGCTCATCTTCGAAGAGTTCTTCTACCTGGAGCTGGGCCTGGAGTTGAAGCGGCGCAAGTTGAAGGACCGCGTCGGGGTGGCGTTCACGACAGACGCGAAGGTCCGCTCGGCGATCCGCGAGGTTCTGCCCTTCCATCCCACAACTGCGCAGAAGCGGACACTGGGCGAGATCGTCGATGACATGAAGAAGACGGGGCCGATGCGCCGGCTGCTGCAGGGAGATGTTGGCTCGGGGAAGACCATTGTCGCGCTGCAGGCCATGCTGGTTGCAATTGAAAATGGCTACCAGGCCGCACTCATGGCGCCGACCGAGATCCTGGCTTCGCAGCACTTTATCGGCGCCCGCAAACTGCTCGAAAGGTCTTCGCGAAAGTATCGCATCGTGTTGCTGACAGGATCGCTCGATGCAGACCGTAAGCGCTCGACGCGCGGCAAGATCGCCCGGGGTGAGGCTGACCTGATCATCGGGACACATGCGCTGATTGAAGAAAAAGTGGAGTTCGACAAGCTGGGCCTGGTGGTGGTGGACGAGCAGCATCGCTTCGGCGTCATGCAACGCTTCAGGTTGATGAAGAAGCCGGGCCAGGGCGAGCCGGACATGCTGGTGATGACCGCCACGCCGATCCCGCGAACGTTGGCGCTCTCGCTGTACGGCGATCTCGATCTGAGTGTGCTGGACGAACTGCCGCCCGGCCGCACCCCTATCGTTACGCGACGCGTGGCCGATGAGCGTGCGGACGAGGTTTGGACGTTTGTCCGCAGGCAGATCAGGCTCGGTCTGCAGGCATACGTGGTCTACCCGGTGATTGAGGGAGCAAAGGATGACGAGCCGGAACTCGACTTCCCGCATGAGGATGTCGAGGTCAAGGAGGAGCCGGGCGTCGCCGGAAAGACTGCCGGAAAGAAAGCCGCTGCTAAGAAGACCACAAAGAAATCTGCGGTCAGTCTCTTCGAAAAGCCAACGCTCAAAGCGGCGACGACCATGTTTGAGGAATTGCAGCAGGGCGCGCTCCACGGACTCAGGCTGGGACTGCTGCATGGACGCCTCGATGCCGACGAGAAAGAGATCATCATGCGGCGCTTTCAACGTGGGGAGATCGATGTCCTGATCTCGACCACGGTGATCGAAGTGGGCGTGGATGTACCAAATGCAGCGGTCATGGTCATCGAACACGCCGAGCGATTTGGCCTGGCGCAGATGCACCAGCTGCGCGGCCGCGTCGGACGAGGTGCAGCGAAAAGCTACTGCATCCTGATGACAGGCGGACGTCCCTCGCAGCAGGCGGAAGAGCGGCTTGACGCGATGGTGCGCAGCCAGAACGGCTTCGATCTGGCAGAACTCGACCTGGCCATGCGCGGACCGGGCGAATTTTTCGGCACACGCCAGGCGGGTCTGCCGGAATTCCGGGTCGCTAACCTGGTGCGTGATCGTGATCTGCTGGAGCTGGCGAAGGCTGAGTCTTCACGGTTCGTCGCCCGCGCAGATGAAGAGGCTTCGCTTGAAGAGAAGACGAGGGTATGGAACCGGCTGAAGGATGCCTGGCAGCGGCGTTACGGGCTAGTTGAAGCATAAAAGATGATGGCAGAACGAATTCGCTGGTGAAGAGTGGAGAATGGGCATATATTTGGGACATCACCTGGTGCTTGATTTCGTGCCTTGGAGGGCGATTATGAGAACGACACTCGCATTGGACGATGAGTTGGTAGAGACCGCGCAGGAGTATACGGGTCTCAGTGAAAAGACAGCACTTGTCCGCGAGGCGCTCAAGGCGTTGATCGAGCGCGAAAGTGCTCACCGTCTTGCTGCATTGGGCGGAACAGCTCCGGGAATGGAATATATTCCGCGCAACAAGGCGACAACGGTCCGGCAGATCGATGAGTTTTCGAAGAGAAGCCGTCACAGTTGATCCTTGCCGACACATCGATCTGGATCGATCACTTCCGGTCAAGTAATGGTGTGCTGCAAGATCAGTTACTGAGACAGCGGATTGTCATGCACCCGTTCGTCGTGGGGGAGCTGGCTCTTGGGTCGCTGCCGCAACGCGATAAGACGCTCAAGCTTCTCGATCAACTGCCAGGGCTGCGTGTCGCATTGATCGATGAGGTAAGGCAGATGGTGGAAAGTCGATCGCTGCATAGCCGCGGGCTTGGCTGGGTCGATGCACAACTCATCGCGGCAGTCCTGATTCATCCATCAACAAAAATATGGACGAAAGACAAACGGCTGCGTGAGACGGCCGAGGCACTGCACATTCACATCGATCTGGCTGACTGAATTTTGCAGCTCAAGCGATGGCAGCTGCGCCGAAAAGCTGTTCCGGGGAGGATGCTTCATCGGCGAGGTCGCGGATCTCAAGGTCGCAGACCGCTACCAGCATGATCTCGGCTGCGGGTAGATTTACGGTGCGCTGGCAAAAGCTGGTCAGCGACTGATGCGAGTTTGCGGTGAGCTCCAAGCCGAGCGAAACCAGCATGATATAGATATCGACCGCCGCCGAGCGCTCAAACTCGAAGATTACCTGCAATATGCCCGGGGCCGGACGACGATGCTTAAGCAGCCATCCGCCCGAGGTGACCAGCATGAGTGAGAGTGACTGCAGCAAATCCTTTTGATCATCTACGCTGAAGGCACGCAATCGCAGCCCCGGCAGCTGTTCCTGGATTGAAGCGTCGGGAGAAGCGTCGCTGGTAGGCTGCATGCTCCTTTCATCGGATAGAGGAAGGCAAACAAGAGTGACGGAGGTAAGAGCAAGTACGGCCGCGAACCTCACTTGTCATACAATCGCGGCGACCCGGCGGACGCGCCCTGCAGGACTTCTGGTTACACTCGCTTAGAGAGCCGCAGTGAGAGGCCACGATGATCGTCGGCACAGGAATCGACATAACCGAGATCGGACGGATCCGCAATTCGCTTGAACGCTTTGGCGAACGGTTCCTGCAGCATATCTATACGCCTGGCGAGATAGCTTACTGCCAGGCGCGCAAGCTCCGCGCCGCCGAGAGCTACGCTGCCCGTTTTGCCGCGAAAGAGGCCGCGGCCAAGGCATTGGGAACGGGGATCGGGCGCGGCGTGATGTGGAAGGAAATCGAGGTGCTGCGCCAGCAGGGTCATGCGCCGACCCTTAGATTGTCGGGACGTGCCGCGGAATGGGCCGTTCAGCTTGGGGTTAAACATATCAGCCTGTCCCTTACGCATACTTCGCAGATTGCCATGGCGATGGTCTCTATGGAGGATGGCCGCTAGTCTCCCCCGCATGCGAAATGCGCGCCCAACGGCTCTGACGATACTGCCTGGACGTCACTGACAAATTTGCTGCAACGAACGGAGAACAAAGCACATCCTAGAGGGAACGAAACTGGCGCCGGTCCGGCGAGATTTGCGGACACGCTCATGTTTGGTGATTGCAGGTCAACAAGGCGGCATCCCTCGAGGATGTCCCTTTCTGGGTATCAGCAGCCGGCTGTCGCTTTGTTAGTCTTGGGTGGAGCAGCTCGAGTGCCCAAGCAGGTCAGGTTTTAAAGGAGATGCGTGCCTAGTCAACAGGAAGTCCGCTGGTCGCAGTTAAAAGTCGGTGTCCTCGTGCTTGCAGCGCTTCTGGCGCTGACTGCCCTGGTTTTTCTGATGTCCGGCGACACGGGCGGCCTGTTTACCGGCAAGCTCACTATCCGCTCTTACTTTGAAAACTCCGCCGGCCTGAAGGTCGGCGCGCCGGTTACGCTCGAGGGCGTCACGATCGGCAATGTGAAGACCATCAAAATTGTGCCTGACCGCAAGTTGACGCCGGTTGAAGTCACGATGAAGCTGAGCCGAAAGTACATCAACGCGCTTCACCAGGACACCAAGGCCAGCCTGAGTACCGTCGGCGTGCTGGGCGACACCGTGGTTGATCTCGACAGCAAACATGCCGTCGGCCCGGAAGCGAAGAACAATGACGAATTCGGCACGAACGAAACGCCGAATCTCTCAGACGTCATAAAGTCCAGCCAGGGCACCATTGAGCAATTGAATACGATTCTCGCCAAGGTCGATAACCTCGTCGACGCGCTCAACACGGGCAAAGGCTCCATAGGGCAGCTGATCAACAGTCCTGACCTGTACAACAAGGCGCTGACCGCGGTAAATCAACTCGGATCTCTTGTTGATCAGATCAGTAATGGCAAGGGCTCGATTGGCAAGCTGGTCGGAGATGACACGCTCTACAACAATGCCAACAACACGGTTGCGCGGCTGAGCCATATCGCCGATCAACTCGATGCCGGCCAGGGTACCGCGGGTAAGCTGCTCAAAGATGAGGCGCTCTACAACAACCTGAACAACACCGTTGCCCAGGCCAACCAACTCATTTCGCAGATCAATGCCGGACAGGGCGCGCTAGGCGTCATGGCCAAGGACCCGCAATTCGCGCAGAAGCTGCAGGACACGGTGACTCGACTTGATTCGATCCTGAACCGCGTCGACAGCGGCGAAGGCACCTTAGGCCAACTGGTCCGCAACCCGTCGCTCTACAACAACAGCGACCAGATGCTGACCGAAACGCGCGGGCTGGTTACGGCCATCCGCGAGAACCCCAAGAAGTACCTGACCTTCCACGTAAAAGTCTTCTAGATATTGTCCCCACGGACGTCAGCGCCTGTCGGCGCAATGGACGTCCGTGGCCCTTCGCGATCGCTTGGTGCTCGTTCTGATGATCGTTGGTCATGCTCGCGCGGCTTCCGTGGAGCGCGGGGATGCCGTGCGGCCAAAGCGCTCGTTCGCGAAAACGATGCTGGTAGGGCCAGTACCCCTGGACAGCATGTACGTGGTAATTATGGAGAGCAGGGTAAAGACTTGCCCTGCTCTACCAGCCGGATGCGCAACCTTCCCTGTTCGAATGCTGTGGCGGCCGCTGAGTATCGTTCAGGAGTTTCATGCGTCCCCCACATATTGCTGCATTCATCCTCATGGGCACCGGCATGGCTATTGCCCAGGGCTCATCCACTGAGCTGAAAACGCTGGCCGCGGCCCCCGACGCTGGTTCTGTTCCATCCGAGCCAAAACGGCTGACCAGTTTTGATGTCACATCCATCGACAAATCCGCCGATCCCTGCACCGACTTCTACCAGTACGCGTGCGGCAACTGGGTCAAAAACAATCCGATTCCCGGTGACCAGACCCGATGGGGCACCTTCAATCAGCTTGCCGAGCGGAACCAGTGGCTGGAATACCAGGAGCTCGAAGCGGCCTCCAAGCCCAGTGCCAGCCGCACTGCTCTTGAAGCCAAATTTGGCGACTTCTTCGGTGCGTGCATGGACAAGTCCCTTGCCGACGAGAAGGGCATCAAGCCGCTGGAACCGACCCTGCAGGCGATCAACGGCCTGAACAGCAAGGGTGAACTCGCGGCCCTCCTCGTGAAGCTCTCGGTGGACCACACTTCGACGGCGCCGCTCTTCTTCCAGTTCGGAGTGGAGCAGGATCAGCTTGACTCCTCGAAGCAGATTGCGGCTATCGGCCAGGGTGGACTGGGGCTGCCGGACCGTGACTATTACCTTTCGCAGGACGCGCGCCAGCAAAAGATTCGCGAACAGTATGTCGCGCACGTGACGGCCATGTTCCAGCTTGCCGGCGATTCACCGGAGAAGGCCGCGGCTGAAGCGAAGAGTGTCATGACCATCGAGACGGCTTTTGCCAAGGCTTCGACGGCCCGCGTGGATATGCGTGAACCGAAGAATGTGTATCACGTGATGACGGTGGAGCAGTTCAAGACGCTGGCACCCAACTTCGACTGGTCAACCTTCTTCAACAACATTGGCATTGCGCCATTTGCCACTTTGAATGTAGCGACACCGGACTTCTTCAAAGCTGCCAGCCAAGTCATAGAGGACCAGGACCTGGACGCCCTGAAGAGCTACATGCGTTGGCATGCGCTTCACGAAGCCGCGCCCTATCTGTCGACAAACTTCATCGATGAGAACTTCCACTTCTACAGTGAAGAGCTTGCCGGGCAGAAAGAGATCACACCCCGCTGGAAGCGCTGCACCCGCCTGACCGATCGTGATCTTGGCGAAGCTGTGGGCCAGGACTGGGTCAAGAAGAACTTCCCACCGCAGGACAAGGAAAGCATGCAGAAGCTGGTCGCTGCGCTCGACAAGGCGCTTGGTGAAGATATCCAGCAGCTGCCCTGGATGTCTGACGCGACCAAGAAGGAAGCCGAAACGAAACTTTCTCTGTTCCGCAACAAGATCGGCTACCCTGACCACTGGAGAGACTACTCCTCGGTGAAGGTCTCGCCTGACACGCTTCTCGCCAATGTCGATAGTGCTGATCGGTTCGCCGACAAGCATGAGTTCGACAAGCTGGGTAAGCCGGTCGATGAAACTGAATGGAGCATGACGCCGCCGACAGTCAACGCTTACTACGATCCACCGATGAACGATATCAATTTCCCTGCCGGCATCCTGCAGCCGCCGTTTTACGACGCCAGCAAAGACCCGGCGGTCAACTTCGGCAGCATCGGCGTGGTGATCGGGCATGAGATGACGCACGGGTTTGATGATGAGGGCAGCCAGTATGACGGCAAGGGCAATCTTCGCGAGTGGCAGACCCCGGCTGATCGCAAGGCCTTTACCGAGCGCACCGACTGCGAAGTGAAAGAGTATGGCGACTTTGAATCCGCACCCGGCCAGAAGTTGAATGGCAAGCTGACACTGGGCGAAAACACGGCGGACAATGGCGGGCTGCGCATCGCGTACCTGGCGCTGATGAATACTCTGCAGGCGGAAGGCAAGAAGGCGCCGTATACCGACGATAAGGTTGACGGCTTCACACCGCAGCAGCGATTCTTCATTGCGTTTGCACAGGTGTGGTGCAGCAACCAGACGGAGCAATCGCTGCGTGTTTCCGCCAAAATCGACCCGCACTCGCCGGGCAAATTCCGCACCAATGGATCGGTGCAGAACTTCGACGAGTTCGGGAAAGCCTTCAGCTGCAAGCAGGGAACGCCGATGTATCCGGCGAATTCCTGCCGCGTCTGGTAACGTAGCTTAGAGACGGTCAGCAAAAGGCCCGGCTCGTGCCGGGCCTTTTGTCTGCCAGTTTGAAGACGCTAGGATGCCTGGCCCTAGCCGAAAGTGGCCCTAGCTTTTACAATCGTCTGGGGAGTTTCCCCGTTTAGAGTTTTGCTGCAAATGCAGCCCCATGATCGCGGCGACCGCGGTTCAGGATGAAGGAAACGCATGAAGTTGAGGAAGTTGAGCCAGGTTGTTCTGGCCGCCGCAGTCGGTATTGGTTCCAGCTTTGGTCTTACATCGTGCGTCCAGAGCCACACCATCGGTTATTTCTATGTAACGGGTCACCAGTACAACCAGGTGACGGCTTACAAGATTGACAACAACACAGGCAATCTGACCCAGCAGGGTGGAGCGATCGGTTCGGGCGGCGTCAACCCGGTCGATGCCATTGTTACCCAGGGCGGCAAGTTTCTTTACGTTCTGAACGCAGGCTGCGCGGATGCCACTGCGTATCCCGATGCGAAGTATCCGTGCCCGTCAGGGACGGCGGCGACCGCGGGCAATGTTTCGCTGTTCACCATTGGCGGCGAAGGCATTCTGACCTTCCAGACGAGCTATCCGACGCTGAGCACGAGGTCCCATCCGGTTACCATCTCGACCGACAGCACCGGCAGCTTCCTGTACCTGCTCGATCAGAATGCGCCGAACACCGTGAACGTCCCTGCAAACTACCAGGCCGGCGGCGCGATTGAAGTCTCGTCGATCAATCCGAATACCGGGCGCCTGTCGACCATCCTGAACCAGCAGATCAAGGACAACAACGGCTCGCAGCTGGAGTTTTTCCCGGTCGGCCAGTACCCGATCTGGTTCAAGGTCTTCAATTCCTACCTGTTTACGCTCGACCGCAATACCGGCGGCTCGGCGAACACGACTTTTGTGAATATCTACAGCGTCGGGACTTCCGGACAGCTGGTGACGACACCCTATACAGAGACAGCAGTGCCGGCTGCGACCAACCTGGTGTACGTCAATTCGGGTGGCTCGTACCTCTACCTGCTGGACCAGGGTCTGCCGAACAATCCGGCATCTCCGCTTTATAACGGTGCGATTTACGTCTACACGGTCGGCACCAATGGCAGTCTGCAATCGGTAGTCGGCGGCGCGCAGCTGCAGAGCACGATTGGCTACACTCAGTCCGTCAATCCAACGGTGCTGACGGTGGATAGCCAGAACAAGTTCCTCTATGTTGCGAATTCCGGCCCTAACCTGGCTGACACAAGCGCCTGCTGCAATATCTCGTCCTACTCCATTCAGAACACGGGTATCCTTCTGACCATTACCGGTACCGAAGGTGGCGCAATCAACAGCGGTATTGGTAGTGGCCCGAAGTGCATCCTGCAAGATCCTTCCAACCAGTACATTTTCACCGCGAATTATAACGACAGTAGCATCAGCGGAAAGATCGTCAACACGCAGGCTGGTGCGCTGACGCCGCTGATCAAGAAAAACACCTTCACCGCGCCGGGCAATCCAACCTGGTGCGTGGCCAGCGGTACCACCTTCTAAACGAAGGCACTGGCGAACCAAGATCGGGAGTGGAGAGGCTGGCATCATTCGCGGCCTCTTTGCTGAAACCGGCAGGACAGTAGCAGCTTTGCAATGAAGCAGGATTTTGCCAACACATAGAACTGCTGCAAGCGCAGCACCCGCCCGCAGGCCGAGAGCACCGGGACGTACGGACGAAGGAAGCACATGAAGTTGAGACATATCGGCCACGCAGCATGGGCCGGCGCAGTATCGGTGGGCCTGGTCGTGGGAGTTGCAGCCTGTGGACAGGACAACACCATTGACTATCTCTTCGTCGCGAACTCGAAGAACAATCCCGGCCAGATCAATGTCTACTTGGTAGACAGCGAGTCCGGTTCGCTCAAGCAGATTCTCGATTCACCGTATCCTTCCGGCCAGGTCAATGGCGGACGGAACCCGGTGTCGCTCGTTACCTCGCCGAATCAGCAGTATCTTTATGCCCTGAACCACGATGACAACACGATCGTAAAGTTCGGCATCGGTACTGACGCGAAGCTATATCCGCAGAACACCTACAACACGCCTGGCAGTGGTCCCACCTCGATGAAGATCAATGCTGCAGGCACTTATCTGTATGTACTCGATGCCTTCCAGCCGGGCTTTAGTGCAACGCTTCCCGGCCCCGGCGCGCTGGTGGTGTATCCCATTAATCCGGACGGAACCCTGGGTACGCCTGTCTCCGATGCTGCGAACGGCACCAGCTATTACCCGGTGTGCAACAACCCGGTCGACCTGACTGTCCTGCCGAACAACAATGCTGTCTTCGTCGTGAATGACCCGGCGAGCCAGCCACCCAAGCTGGCGGATACGGTATCCTCCACCTTTGTCGGGGCAAACGGCACGGCCACCATTACCTATGCGGCTGCCGGTGCGTGCGCCGCGGATACAGGTCAGATCTCTGCGTTCACAGTCGGTTCCTCCGGCGGCCTTTCACAGGTTTCCGGTTCGCCTTTCGCCTCGGGTAGTACCCCGGTCTCGATCGCCAGCAACCCGAACAGCGGCTACATCTACGTCACCGACCTGGTACCCAATGCCCTTCTGGCGTTCAAGGTCTCTGCGAACAATGCACTGACCGAGATTGACAACGGCGCCATCTCCACCAGCGGCGGTCCGGATGCCATTACGGTCGACGCTGCAGGCCAGTATGTGTACGTGGCGAACTACAACGCGAACAACGTCAATCTCTACACGATCAGCGCATCCGGGCTTCCGACTGCCTCGGCCGAGGCCCCGTCCTTCGGTGTATCCACCGCGCCGACGTATGTGTTCATCGAGCCGTCTGCGCACAAGTATCTCTACACGTCGGACTTTATCGACAGCTCGGTCTATGGCACGCTGATCAACGCCCAGACAGGCAGCCTGACAGCCGTGCAGCACACGCCGTTTCCGTCAGCAGGGCAGCCGACTGCGATCGCCGCCATCATTCACGGCAAGGCATTCTCCAATTGATCCTCAGTAAGGGACAACGGTGCGTAGCTGCTGCTCTGGCCGAAAGCCGGAGCAGCTTTTACAATGAAGCAGGATTTTCAACGATTACAGAACTGCTGCGAGCGCAGCCCCTACGCAGGACGGATCATCGGAACGCGAGGACGAAGGAAGCACATGAAGTTTAGATCTATCGGCCAGGCAGCATGGGCCGGAGCCGTGTCCCTGGGCGTGGTTTTGGGAGTGACAGCCTGCAGTACCCAGGACAACACCATCGACTACGTTTTCGTCGCCAATTCGAAGAACAACCCCGGTCAGATCAATGTGTACCTGGTGGATAACAAGTCGGGCGTTCTCACGGAGGCGTCCGGATCGCCGTACACGACGGGCAGGAACCCGGTGTCCCTGGCAACCTCGCCCAACCAGCAGTTCCTGTATGTGCTGAATCATGACGACAACACCATCGTGTCCTACTCTATCAACAGCGAAGCCGGACTGACGAAGGCCAATTCCTACACCACTCCGGGCAGCAACCCGACGTCGCTCAAGATCAATGCGGCGGGAACCTACCTTTACGTCACCGACGCCTTCCAGCCCGGCTTCAGCGCCACCAACCCGGGTCCGGGCGCGCTG
Source organism: uncultured Acetobacteraceae bacterium (assembly GCA_964658655.1). Taxonomy (GTDB): domain Bacteria; phylum Acidobacteriota; class Terriglobia; order Terriglobales; family Acidobacteriaceae. Next base: position 35,916 of record CAZZZL010000041.1, read on the forward strand.
GTCGTCTATCCCATCAAGTCGGATGGGTCGCTGGGCACTGCGCTGACGAATGCGGCTACCGGCAAGGGCTACTATCCGACCTGCAACAATCCTGTCGACCTGACGGTGCTGGCCAACGGCGGCGAGGTCTACGTCGTTAACGATCCTGCAGGACAGCCGCCGAAGCTCGCCAACAGCCTGGCAGGCACGACCGCCAATGTGGCCTACACGGCCAGCGGCGGATGCACAGCAGATAGCGGCCAGCTTACCGGTTTTGCGATCGCCAGCTCCGGAGCACTCACTGCTGTTCCAGGATCGCCTTTCGCCGCCGGCACTACGCCCGTGGCTATCGCCAGCGATCCGACCAACCGCTTCCTGTACGTCGCCGACCTGACGGTCAACCAGCTGATCGCCTACGGTACCAGCGCCAATGGTTCCGTAACGGCACTGAACAATGGGCCGTTCGCAACGGGTACCTATCCTGACGCGGTCACTGTCGATCCGCGCGGCCTCTACATTTACGTGGCGAACTATAACGCGGCGAGCATCAGTGCGTATGCCATCAGCCAGTCCACCGGCGTTCCCAGCACCATTTCCGGATCAGGCAGCTACGGCGTCACCACCGGGCCGACGTTTGTACTGGTCGAGCCGAATGGCGGCAAGTATCTCTACTCCGCGGACTTCGTCGACAATACCATTTACGGCTTGTCACTGAATCCGAATACCGGCGTTCTCGGCGGGTTGCAGAATGATCCGTACCCGGCAGCCGGTCAGCCGACCGCCATCGCAGCGATCACGCACGGTCCACACCCCACTGAAGTGCTGCCGCAGTACTAGTCAGCCCTCACAGAAACATGACAAAGCCCGCTTAACGGCGGGCTTGTTTTGTCTGCAGGAAAGCTAAAACTGCAGACGACGCTTGATCCATGCCTGCCCCGGACGCTCCACCAGTCGTACCGTCAGCAGCGCGGCGGCGACCAGCAGTGCATACGACAGCCAGGGATCGAGGCCGCTCAAGCCGGTACGCTCGAGGATTTTCGAGTCGTGAATGAGCATCCAGAGATTGAAATGCAGGATGTAGAGGCAGTAGCTGGCCTCGCCAATCATCAGCAATGGCCAGATACCAAAGATGCGGGTCAGGACATTGTTGCCTGTGAGGCCGATCACGATTGCGGCAAAGAGCGGCATCAGCAGACCGTCATGCATATAGACATAGGGCATGCGGTCGCCGAAATAGAGGATCGTGTAGACCGCGGCAAACCCCAGCAGGCCGATCACGACGCGCGTCCGGCTCTTCTCCGGGATGAAGTTGTTGAGGCTTGCCAGAGCCATCCCGAACAGGAACGACGGCACATGCTGGACCGGGCCGAACTTGAGCGCCCGCAGCCAGAAGCCGGCGGAGTAGCGGCCGATGACCGGCTCGCCGTCCGGCTTGAGTACAAAATAAACCGTCGGCAGGATCAGGCCGATCATCCAGAACCCGAACATGCTCAGCAGGACGCCGCGCAGGCTCGATAGCCGCGTCCGCAGAGTACCCCAGGTGATGAGGACGGGGAACAGGATGTAGAACAGCACATCGGTCGTCAGGGTCCAGGCCGGTGTATTCCAGAAGGTGGAAAGCATCGGGTCCCAGCCCTGCAGCAACAGCGGTGTGAGCAGCACGCCGGTGATGAAGTGGCCGCGGCTCTGGGCGTGGAACTCCTGCATAAGCATGCCCAGCGACACCACCAGGCTGAACAGGTAGACAGGATAGATGCGCGAGAAGCGGGCTATCCAGAACTTGCGCGCATCCATTTTGCCGGCGTCGGCGCGTTCGCGATAGTTGTACGCAAGCACGAAGCCGGAAAGCAGCAGGAAGAAGCTAACTGACACGTAGCCGTTATCGACTACCGGTGCGAAGGGGCCGAAGATTTTGGGGTTGGAGAAGTGGAAGAAGACGATATTGAGTGCGGCAATCGCCCGCATGCCAGTGAGCGCCGGCAGCATCGATTTGCGCTGCGCCGGCGTCTGGATACCGTCCATTTCAGGGACGGCGAGCGGTGCGTTCGTTTTCGGTGTGGTCGAGGGATTCACCGGGAGTCTATTGACCTGCACGATCGACGATGAAAATGCAGGTCCCTCCACTTCGGTCGGGATGACAACTCCCAAAGTTTCGGGCCTGGCCAGTTCCGATGACGACCCTAACCAGTGACGAGTGAGCCAATCTTTTCGCCGCTGGCTACCCGCAGGATATTCCCCGGCGTGTTCATGTTGAAGATGATCATCGGCATGGCGTTGTCCTTGCACAGGCTCACGGCCGTCATGTCCATTACCTTGAGACCCTTCTGCAGGATGTCCATGTAGGTGAGCTCCTCAAACTTGATGGCTCCCTTGTTGGTCACGGGGTCGGAATCATAAATGCCGTCGACCTTGGTGGCCTTCATCAGGACGTCGGCCTTGATTTCCATGGCGCGGAGCGACGCGGCCGTGTCCGTCGAAAAGTAGGGATTGCCGGTGCCGGCCGCGAAGATGACGACACGTCCCTTTTCCATGTGGCGGATGGCGCGGCGGCGGATGTAGGGCTCGGCGACCTGGTTCATCTCGATGGCAGACATTACGCGACTGTGGACGCCGGCCTTTTCGAGCGAATCCTGCAACGCGAGTGAATTGATGACCGTGCCGAGCATGCCCATGTGGTCGGCGGCGACGCGGTCCATGTCTTTCGCCTGTTCAGCTACGCCACGGAAAAAGTTCCCGCCGCCTACGACCAGCGCCACTTCTGTTCCCATCTTCAACACTTCAGCAATTTCTTCAGAAATGGCGCGGGTCACATCGACGTCGACACCGAAACCGCGGCCGGCAGCGAGAGCCTCGCCGGAAAGCTTGAGCAGAATACGTTTGTACATTCTGAACCAAAGTATACCGGCACTCGCGTCTATCGCTGCAGTCTCTTGTTGCCATCGAGGACTTTTCGGAGGCATACGACGTGATGGGACCCAGTGCATTCCTTCTGTTACGGGCCTTTTCTGGCACCAGGCAAATTGGCCTTATCCTGGGGGAAAGCGCGGATTCGATCAGAGAGTACATTTCCTAAAGTTAGGCGGATGCTATTTGATCGCGACGTCTCGGCTCGAACGAGCAAAGGTCGTTTTTTGTGGCTGATTGGCCTTCGAATGGCGACTACGTTTCAGCCCGCCAACAGCCGCCCACGTGCATACCATGCCAAAAGCTAATCCTAGGACCTTGTCCGGCTGCAAGAATCATTGAGCGCTCAGCCCTAGATTGAGGACTCTCCTTCACCTAACGAGCAGAGCGGACTTCTGGGACCCAGGCGCACATTTGCGCGGTGAGCTTTTCGGAAGGCGCACTATTCTTGTCCTCCTGAAGCAGGAATATAGATCTCTCCACTTCGCTTCGGAATGACAAGTTATATTTTCGGGCATTCCTTTAGGCAGAAAAAAGGGCGAAGCCAGTGGCTTCGCCCTTTTGGTTTGCGAGGGGAGAACCCACATCTCAAACGCGAGAAGTGGGGCACCCGGGGTTCTATTTAAAACAGCTTCGAGTAACCGTGTAACCCGTGCAGCCTGGAAAGCATGCGACCAACGGGAGCATAAGCGGCAAAGCCGCGTATGCCCGTAACGGCCAGTTACTCGGCGGCCATTTCTTCGGCTTCGCCTTCCTGACGCATGAGTTCCAGTTCGCGCTCGGATTCTTCGAAGGCTGCCGTGACTTCCTGCTGGACCTGGGCAGCGGCTTCTTCGATTTCCGGCGAGAGCTGAATGTTGCGGTAGTACTCCATGCCGGTACCGGCAGGGATGAGACGACCGACGATGACATTCTCCTTGAGGCCGCGGAGTCCGTCGACAGCGCCATTGATGGACGCCTCGGTGAGGACACGCGTGGTCTCCTGGAAGGATGCGGCGGAGATGAAGGAGTCGGTCGAGAGCGAAGCCTTGGTGATACCGAGGAGCAGGGGACGTCCGATTGCCGGACGACCGCCATCGGCGATCACGCGCTCGTTCTCTTCCCGGAAGCGGAACTTGTCTGTCTGCTGTTCCAGCAGGAAGTTCGTGTCTCCCACTTCTTCGATCTTCACCCAGCGAAGCATCTGGCGAACGATGGTCTCGATGTGCTTATCCGAGATGGCAACGCCCTGCAGACGATAGACTTCCTGGATTTCATTGACGAGATAGGACTGTAATTCCTTCTCGCCGAGTACGGCCAGGATGTCGTGCGGGTTGAGAGGACCATCCATCAGGGCCTCACCGGCGCGCAGGCGTTCACCCTCCTGCACGTTGATGTGGATACCGCGCGGGAGGGAGTATTCCTTCTCCTCGCCGTTATCCGCCGTGACGTAGATCTTGCGTTGACCCTTCGCCACTTCACCGAACTTGACTACGCCATCGATCTCGCTGATGGTCGCGGTCTCGCGGGGCTTACGCGCTTCAAACAGTTCGACGACGCGCGGCAGACCGCCGGTGATGTCCTTAGTACGGGTGGTTTCGCGAGGAATCTTGGCCAGGATGTCGCCTGGGAAGACTTCGTCGCCGTCCTGAATCATGAGGTGAGCGCGGCTGGGCATCAGGTAACGCTTGTTGCCCTTGGCACCCTTGATGATGATGGCCGGCTGACGCTTCTCGTCCGATGCATCGGCAACTACCCAACGCGAGAGGCCGGTCACTTCATCGACTTCTTCGTTGAGCGTGATGCCTTCCTGCAGGTCCTTGAACTGGAT
>CAZZZL010000042.1:0-40489 GCA_964658655.1 uncultured Acetobacteraceae bacterium
CGTGTCGCGATTTCTGCCTCTTTTGGCGACATGGAGTCCACAGTGTGGACTTCGCTAGCGATGCAAAACGGTTTTCCTGACCTTTTCACCGACAACTTCGTTGCATTGTCGGCGTGAACATGCCAATCGTGGACAATGAGTCGGTACTCTGCAGATCGGTCAAGCCATCCAGTCTGAGTAAGTGCTTCAATGAGAGCACCAGGCGCGCCGTCCCATTCCACCCAGGCTTCAATCGCCGCATCGGTGTACTTACCGATGTTGCCATGTGGCGTGAAGCGGCCGGTGAAGTGCCACACGCTTTCAAGCCAACCGAGCACAGCACCTTTCGGCAGGCGCAGCACCGCCTTCAGCTCGGTGAATTTCGGGTGATCTGGAACGGCGCGAAGTGCCATTTAAGCAGCAGCCTCCAGGGCGCCGCACTCTCGGCAGCTGTCGTAATGCTGATACCGCTGACGCTGAGCATCAAGCGAAAGCTGACAAAACCTGAGGGCTTCGCGCTCGTTGAGTGTGGTCTTCGCCTTATCTCTGTTGTGAGTCTCAACGAAGAGAAACGCTGCTGCGATCGCGCAGCCTGTGCTATTGTTCGGTGTAGACATGGTTACCTTTCTGAGGGCCCGCCGGCAGCCACCGTGCGGGCTTTCGTTTATGCTCTGGCGGGTGTCGTTCCCTGCTCTATGAGCTGTTGAATAGCGTTAACGGGTATGCGCACTGCGCGCCCGATCCTCACCACATCGATTCCCCTGGACGCCACCAAATGCCAAACCTTCTTCTCACTGAGGCAAAGCATTTCGGCAGCTTCAGGCACCTTCACAAGCTTTTGCATGGTCGCTCCCTAAGCCACGGCCTCTTCGAGTGTTCGGCTGCCTTCACGTTCCTCGATGGCCGACGCGGGTATTTCCCAGCGGCCGTCAACTTTGGTCGCGCCCTTCAACCGCCCCGCCCACAGAAGCTGAAACACGTAGTTGATGGTGCAGCCCTTTGCCTGCGCTACTTCCCTTACTGTCAAGCATTCAGTCCTCGCCATACTCTCTCCTGACATTCAGCCCGGAATATTCACTTATCCGTTGGCTTCTTGCTGAAAGTGATAGTAGGATTAGTTTGCTGGACAAACAAATCTGCGAAATGTCCAGCATAAGAAAGGCGTTAGCATGCCTCGACGTGGCGTTCCGCGCATACCTGGGACCTCAACAAAGAAGCGCAAATCATCGACCGCAACGTTTATCAGTAAGCGCCGCGCTGAACTTCAACTGCTTGCGGAATGGGCGAACACTACAACTGATTCCGAATTGACTGCGGCGCTGAAAATAGCAGAAGAACTTCCGCTGCCTGAACAGTTCTATGCGCGATCGGCAATTTCCAGAGATCCCAAACACATGCTCGTCCTTCGCAAATTTGCCCTTGGTTCTGCCCGAACCAGAAAATTCTTCGGCTACTATGCTAGGAATTACAGGACTAGATATCACGCCCTTGGCCTGCACGGCAGATGGATCGTTTCCTTCGGTACGAGCATGAATGACATCGCCGCAAAGATCGCTGACGCATGGACCGAAACAGATCGAACCTATGAAAATTGGAGAACGGCGAAACAGGACGAGCGCAGGAATGCGCTGATTCGCCGAAGGAAGATCGCAGCGCTCCATGGTTGCGTATTTAAATTGATCGAGCCCTTGGAATCGGATGCCGCAATCAGACAGCAAATGCAATGGCAATTTGACGAACCCTTGAGCCAACTAATCGATCTCTTTCTAAGTAAGCCAACTGTTTTTAGGTACTGCCACGCCTCAGGTTGTGTGCACCCCTTCTTCTTTGCAGAGCACGGAAAATATTGCTCAAAGGAGTGTGAAGCTGTAGGGCGGCTTGCGACACGCTTGAGAAATTACCACTCGCGGGAAAAGCAGAAGAGACAAGCCAAGAATCCCGAAGCATTCCGGCGTAACCGAAGTCGGAGAAAGGTAGCTTGATGGCTATTTATAAGCGTGGCGCCGTTTACTGGTACGAGTTCGTTTTCCGCGGTCAGCGTATCCGTGAAACAGCGAACACTTCGAGCAAGGAAGTTGCGGGCCGGATCGAGCGCGAGCGGCGGCGCAATCTTGAGCTGGGGTCAGCCGGCCTGAAAGCCGTCGATCGCCCATTGCTATTCAGTTCTGCAGCCAAAGACTACCAGGTGGAGAGAGAAGCACATTGGGCTCCGAAAAGCGCCGAGCGCATGCGCAATGCATACGATCACCTGATTAAGTTCTTCTCGAAGATGTTGCTCTCGGACATCCGTGGAGAAGACGTCAGTCGCTATCAGCGGCTTCGATTAAAGGAAGGTGCCAGTCCACGGACCATCAACATCGAAATTGGCCTAGTGCGCCAGATTCTTCGCAAGTATCGGCTCTGGGCAAACATTCAGCCAGATGTGCGAATGCTTCGCGAACGCGAAGACGTGGGCCGCGCTCTCACGGAAGACGAGCAATCGAGGTTGATCGCTGCATGCAAAAGGAGCCGCTCGCGCTCGCTGCATGTGGCTGTCGTCCTGTCACTTCACACCGGCTTAAGAAACGCCGAGATGCGTAACCTGCGTTGGCGCCAGATAGACTTCCTTAACAAGTCGCTTACCGTTGGCAAGTCGAAAACTGCCGGCGGCGAAGGACGCGTGATTCCCTTCAGCAACATTGCAGAGGAAAGTCTGCTTACATGGCGGAAGCTATTCCCCGCGGCAGAGCCGACGCACTACGTATTCCCCTCTGAGAAGTATGGTCTTGACGGCGAAAACGGTTATCAATCAGGGAAGCCCGCTGCCTATGACATCAAGCCGAAGGTGCCAATCGGCAGCTGGAAGGTGGCTTGGACCAAGGCGCGACAGGATGCGAAGGTGGAATGTCGCTGGCACGACTTGAGACACACTTTCGTTAGCAAAATGGCCGAATCGCAGGCTTCTGATGCGACGATTATGGCACTGGCGGGACATCTCTCGCCCAAAATGATGGAGAGGTATTCTCACACACGAATAGAAGCAAAGAGAGCGGCAGTTGACTTCCTGAACGCTAATCAACCGCCCTTACATCCAGTCTAAACATGTTGGGCGGCTGCCCAGGCAGGTATGTACTCAGCGAATTTCTTAGATTTATTTTCTGGATTTGCTGAGGTTATCAAACCTAGATCTACAGCTTCTTGAATCAATACTGAGACCATTGAGCGTTGCTTTTCCGGCATTTTTAAACGCTCGCGGAGGGACTTGTTTGTCATTGCCGAACTGGAATAGTACCGGAGCACGGCATGCTGATAGCAGGCGTTCAACCGTTCCGGAGCTGACATCTGGGCAAAGGTTCGCGGGGCGTACAAAGTCACCTTGAAGAAGTTCGGACCTTGGCTGAATTGAATGGGAGGTAACCCATAAAGCTCTATCTCTAGGCCAGCCTTTAGCAAACCCGATCCACGCTCTTCGCAGATTCTGTACCTACGAAAAGCGCGTGCTAATTTCTCATTTCGAGACTCCGGTTGGGTCCCGATCAATCTTTCGACTCTCTTCGACGGGAGAAGCGTTCCGGGATTTGAGATATCTATACGATCGTCGAAGATCTCAATCAGAGGACCAGTTCCTGAGATTGTGAAATCTTGGTGTATGAGCGCGTTCGCTATGAGTTCACGTAATGCGATTTCGGGATAAATCGTACGGCTTTGGCGCAAGGCTTTTTCGATAACTTCGCTTTGCGGAAGCAGGCTGCCGACGAACTTCACCAATTGCTGAAAGCTCAGAGCGTAGCCAAACTTCCCCTCTGTCTCCTGCCTCGGATTGGCTTTATTGAGGCCTTGATACAAGATCACCCGTGCCGCTTTGCGAGATAGATCCGGAAACAGTGCAAGGCGCCTTGCCGCAGTGATCGCACCGAGATTGGTTATGTACCCACCTCCAGATGAATGCCGCTCGATGAATGACTCTCCTGCCATCCACGCAAGAAGTTCTTCATCACTCGCGGGTTCCGGCTGACCAAGCATTTCGCAGATTGAAGTCACAGTTAGTGCTGCGGTAAGCTCATCGTCGGTATATAACAAAGACGCGTGCAAGTCCTCCCAACGAGGAGTACGGCTATGAATCATCATCGTCCCAATTTCCTGACGACTAGCTCCGCGGGTGGTGCCGCCTGACCTGATAAAGGTGTCGTCGATCGGTCTTCCTCGTCTGTGAACAGGCTTGACTGAAGATTCAGGAATCCTTACGAATAAGAGACCAATACCGTCAATCTGTTCGCACGCATGATCAATTTGAAGTTGTGGCTCTACGGCATCCCTGCCAAGGTTAGCCAATTGCCCGACCATACGTTCTACATCTCCAGCATTCACACCTTCGAGTACGCCATCGTTGCTGACTCCAAGGATCAAATAACCACCACCGGCATAGTTTCCGAAAGCGCAGAGGTGAGCTGCAAGTCTCGACTTATCAGTCGAGAGATCGATCTTCCAATCGAGCTCATTCAGTTCATGATGGGGAGAGCCCAAGCTGCTGCGTAGCAAACTTTGCGCTTTGTCAAGCCACGCTTTGATCGACGTCATTTTTCTACTCAATTAAGAAGTCTTTTATTATGAACAAGATGAAGCTAATGTCACTTTTGCGCTCATTAAAGCAGCTTACCTAGTCTAGGGTTTATCGATGTTCCACAGTGCATGCAAATTCACATGTGAGCGAAAGACGTGGTCCCTCAAGACGTCCACACACTTTCCCCCACATGACAGCGAGCAAAGGGAGCTGGCAGCCCGCAAGTTATTGATTCAATTGGTAGGCGAGACAGGGATCGAACCTGTAACCCCCGGCTTAGAAGGCCGGTGCTCTATCCAATTGAGCTACTCGCCCGCATTTCTATTCTAACGTCTCGTACAGGATCGTCTGCACAACATCCGCCAATGCTTCTGCCCAGTGCCGCCGAGCGTCGTTCGTCTCCTCACCATATCCGTAGACGTATACGGTCGTGGCGAACCCTTCCGTCCCGAAGCATTGCGCAGGACGAAGAACAAGTTCAGCCCGCGCATTCTCCTGGTTCAGACGTGACAATGACTTCGCCCATCGTTGCATTTGCGCAACCTGCGCATCCAGCGATATGAAAAGCGTTTCTCCCAATAGGAAGACATCAATATAACTCCCGATACCGTGAGCGACGTGACCAAAATCAAGAGACTTTTCGTCGTCTGACAGTTCCCACACATCGCACTTGGCAGTCCACAAACCTGAGCTTTCAGCGTTCAGGAGCCGCAGCGCAGCACCTATCTCCGGCCACGCCAACGCCTCGGGAATCTGCTCGACCGACGAACTATCTGCTCGAAGGTCTACAAATTTGCACGCCGCATCTTCATCACACCACGGCACCACGACGACGGGATCATCTTCTGCGGCCGCGACAGACCACTCAACGTCCATGTCAGCTTGCCGCCGCTTGCAACACAAAGCGCATCAGCATATTCTCCGCCCAGTAACCATCGTCATCGCCATTGCGTGGTCCCAGAAAAGCGCAGTGTCCGCCATGCTTCGTCTCGACCAGCGTGATGTACGGATTGGCCAGTAGGGCTGCACGCGTTGTCGGGAGCATGCGCACAAACGGATCATCGAGCGCATGCAGTATCAACGCAGGAATGGCAATCGACGAGGCGAACTGCGCACTTGAGCAGCGGGCATAGTAGTCATCGGCACCGGTAAATCCGGAATACACCGCGGTGATTCGGTCATCGAACTCGCGGAGCGTTCGAATATTTCGCGCACTCTTAAAGTTATAGAGGTCCGGATAAAGCTCGGCTTTTCGGGCAAACCGTTTGATCAGCCCCCGCAGAAATTTCCACTCGTACACGCGATTCAGCGGCTCATGCAGCGCATCGGCCGAAGCAGCCAGATCCATCGCCGGCGAGACACCGATCACTGCCTTAAGATACGCAGGGGCATGCGCACCCATCTCGCCCGCGAGCTTCATCACCAGGTTGCCGCCCATGGAGTAGCCAATCAGCGCAAAGCCTTTACACCCGTATTCGCGTGCGAACGTGTCCATAACAATACCGACATCGCCCGAAAATCCGGAATGATACAGTGTCGGAGACAATTTTTCAGTGCCCCCGCAATTTCGCATATTCATCCGGACAACGTTCAAGCCCGCCGCCCATGCACGTGCAGCGTTGCCAACCACGTATTGTGATTCCGAACTGCCCTCCAGTCCGTGCACCAGGATCACCGTGGCCCTCGTGCTGCGTTCCGGCTCAGGCTGCCAGTGGCAGTGGCAGAGCACGTGGCTTGCCGGAAGCTGTGCCGTGGCCGCCTGCACCTCGATCACACGCGACTCGGGATGCGGCAGCGCCGGATGCGTCCGCGGCAGAAAATTCCCCGCTATCGTTTGCACGTGGCCGTTTCGCAGAAATCGCCGCGGCACAAAATTCTCCAACCATGCCTGGTGTTTCAACTCTGCGGGAATAGTCATTTCTTGCGCACCGCAACCAACACTTTTCGCGCTCGTATAGGACCGGCCGGTTCATCCTCGTGCTTGAAATAAGCGAACACGTCGCCGGATATTGCTCGCTCTTTCAGACCAGTCGCAATCTGCTTCAGCTTCCGGGAAGAATACGCAGACTCGCGCAATCGATAGCAGGAAAAATCCGCGGTCTGCACGTCGGGCGACGCAAGCTCATCACTCCGCGCAACACACAGCGCCGAATTATGCTCGCGTAGGAGCGAAAAGATACGTTCGTCAAACCAGGATTCATGACGAAATTCGATAGCGATCCGGTGTCGGCCGCGTGCAGCATCGCCCAAAAATAACGCGAGCTTTTCAGGGTCGGCCTTGAAATTCGGCGGCAGTTGAAACAGCACCAGCCCCATGCGCTTCGCCTCCGCAATAGGAGCAATCGACTTGAAAAAAAGCTCAAGCGGTTCCTGACAATCGCGCAGCCGTTTGAAGTGAGTAATACCCTGCGGCGCTTTAAAGGAGAACGTGAATTCAACGACCTCGACAGCCGCAAGCCACGTCTGCAGAGCCTCTGGTTTAGGCAGCTTTCGGAATGTGTAGTTCACTTCAACGGTATTAAGCTGCGAGGCGTAATAGGTCAGAAACCGTCGCGCCGGCGTCTTATCCGGATAGAAACCCGGCTTCCACGAAGCATACGACCAGCCGGAGCACCCGAGGTATACTTCACCCGGCTTCTGGGCACGCTTCGAAGGAGACTTTGCCGGGCGGATAGAGGGCTTAGGAATTGCCATCGGAACAGGCAATTGGGGCGGCTAGTGGGGATTGAACCCACGACATCCGGATCCACAGACCGGCGTTCTGCCACTGAACTATAGCCGCCATACCTTTGTAAGTCTAACATCGAGAGCAGCAGCGTGCACGCGCGCGCCCAGAACCCCGTATGCCTAAACCGCCCGCACAGCCCGAGATACTAAGTCCGCTCAAACCTGGCGTCCCCGGCACCGGACGCTTCGCAGCCGCGAACCAGCTTTTTCGCAATGAAAATCTGGACATGCTCGCGCATCTCCTCGACGATTGCTTCCGCATCCCCGGCACCTCCATCCGTTTCGGCGTAGACGGCATCGTTGGCCTGATCCCCGGCCTAGGCGACGTTCTCGCAGGGCTCGCGTCCTCTCTCCTCGTCATCGCGGCATGGGCACGCGGCGTCCCCTATGTCACCCTCGCGCGCATGGTCGTGAATCTCGGCATTGATGTTCTTATCGGCTCGATCCCCATACTGGGCGATGCGTTTGACATCGGCTGGAAAGCCAATCGCCGCAACTACGCGCTCATCACAAAGCACTTGAACGAACCGCGCCACAACCGCTGGCGTGACTGGTTCTTCCTCGCGGGCATTGCGCTGATCCTGCTGCTGACTTTCACCCTGCCGGTCATCGTCTTGGTCGCCCTGGTTGACTGGTATCTGCTGAACAAATAAGCTGGCGACTCTTGCGCATTAGGAGCTTTCAACTCTGCCGTAAAAAAATCGTTGAAAGAAGAGCGTCGCAGCGACAGCCATTCGAGAGAATCCCGAATGCTTCGCCGGACGCTTCGAATGAACCGTGCCAGCCATTCAGGGTCATCAGGCGAAACTGCTACAATTTCAAAGAGTCGGGGCGTAGCGCAGCCTGGTAGCGCATCTGCTTTGGGAGCAGAGGGCCGGGGGTTCGAATCCCTCCGCCCCGACCATGCACATCCATCAACAATCTCAGCCTTTGCTCAATCCCCGACGGCACAACTTCTCAGGATCGCAAGGACCGGCTTACAGCCTTCGCGATAGGCTCAGCCTGGACTGCCCCGGACTTAAATGCCCACGCCCCACTCGCGGGTATGCCAGCCTTGCGCAAGCTGATTTCAAAACGCGCACCCTGTCCAGGTACGCTCTTCAGCGTGATACGTGTCTTGTGCTGCTCGGCGATCCAGGCAGCCAGGCTCAAGCCAAGTCCGGCGCCTCGTCTTTGACTTCCGTCCTCATGATCGACCCTGTAAAACCGCTCGAAGATTCGCTCCTGCTCATTGGAAGCTATACCAATACCTGTGTCTTCAACGGCCAGCACTACACGCTGTTCAACTAACTCGCTGCGTATAGCGATCGAGCCACCGGGCGGAGTAGCTTTACAGGCATTATCGAGCCATATCCGCAGCAGGCGGATAAGAGCCGTCCGGTCGGCAAGTACCATCATTGGACCACCGCTCCTCTGTTCTGAACCTGTCACGATGAATCGAATGGAAAGACGTTCGACAATTCCAGACCATTCATTCGCAACTTCCAACAGCAATGCATCAAGATCGACTGGAACCATGCGCAAAACGTCGCTGCCGGCCTCCGCCCTTGCCAGCGTCAGAAGCTCATCAATTAGCTTCGACATGTCGACCGCATCATCATGTATCTGCGCCAGTGAACGCGTGTAGTCGCCAACACTTCTCGGTCGGAACAGTGCCACTTCGGCTTCTGTCCTTATACGTGTCAGTGGCGAGCGCAATTCATGAGAGGCGTTTGCGGTAAACTCCCGCACACTCCGAAACGATGCGTCGATTCGCGCCAGCATGTGATTCAGCGTGCTGGAAAGATGCGATAGCTCGTCATCAGTGGTCAGCACGGGAAGCCGGCTGTCGAGATTCCGATCGGTGATCCGGCGCGCCTCGTAGGCAATAGCCGCGACCGGCAGTAAAGCTTTGCGACTTAGAAAATGTCCCGATACAGCGGCAAGCAACAGTACAGCGGGCGTCATCAGGAGCAGGCAAAGACCGAACTGATGCAACAGCGCTTGGGCCTTCGTCATAGACATGCCAGTCTCGACCGAATAACTTACGCCATTGGCGAGCACTCTGGAGGACAACGCGCGAACTGTCCGCCCGCCTTGCTGGAAATCGATTTGCAGCGCGCCGGATGGCATTGCCGATGGTACGGCCAACGTAACATTCTCCAACATCATCCGCCTTGAGCGATATATCCAGCTACCGTCCTCTCGCATCACCTGCAACCACTTTCCATCGTCGCGGTAACTATAAGTCGTCTCTAAGTCCGCTCTTAGTTTTCCCATACTTGCATCGGGTGGAAACTTCTGTAACTGCGTGCGCACATCGTCAATGCGCTCCTGCAAGTCCTGGTGGATCGTCGACTCAATTGTTCTGCGCAGCATCCACCAGCTCGTTGCACTGAGCAACAGCGCCGCCGTGATGAACATTACCGAGTACCACAACGTAAGGCGCAGACGAATAGGCATCTGTTTCATCGGGTCAGGCTTTCGAAGTTGGATGATTTGACGACTTGCGATATCGGCAAACCCTGCAGCCGAAGTCGATAACCCACGCCTCGAATCGTCTCGATCATCTTCATTTCAAAACAACCATCGACTTTATCGCGAAGCCCATGAATCAGCACATCCAATGCGTTTGCCTTTCCCATCTGTGCCTCACCCCAGACTGCTTCAACGAGCGCTCGTCGTGAAACCACACAACCTGCCTGTTGATGAAGAACAGCCAACAGCAAAAATTCGGCCCGCGTTAACTGGATAACGCAATCTTCCCTGATCGCGAGTAATCGAGACCCATCCAATACCAGGCGCTTGTCCGCCCGTTTGCCGTTGACGCGGGCGAGTGCATGCAGACGTGCCACGAGTTCTGGAAATGAGAACGGTTTCAACAGGTAGTCATCGGCGCCACATTCAAGACCCCTGATGATGTCATCTTCTGCATCACGGGCAGTCAACATCAGGACCGGCACACGCTTTCGCCCTTCACGCAATTTTCGGGAGACCACATATCCATCGAATGTAGGGAGGCCCACATCAAGTACGATCACATCGAATTCAAAGACCATTGCTAGTTCGAACCCGGCGCCTCCATCAGACGCAGGCATCGCGGTGTGCCCGAAATCGCGCAACCCTCTGCACAGGAGATCGAGCATACGTTGATCATCCTCAACAATAAGGATCCGCAAGTTAGATTTTGGTTCTTCCATGACAAGTAGACCTCTTCAATCTAGTGGTTTCCACCATCACGACGAAAGACCTATCCTTCTCTCGATGCTGCCCGCGCAGCTGAATTCATCTGGCATTCACATATCTCCCGCTGCGACTCTGCGACTTTGCGGCCTACCTTACGACTTATTCATCTTATTGTGAACAGCGCTTTACAACTATGGTGCAAGCTCGTTTACGGGATTACTCACACACCGGCCGGCCGCGGTCGAGTAGTTATCCGCCGCACTTCGAGGAGATACATGTTCGCCAAGCTCACAGTCCTGTCCCTCCTGATAGTCACACCGTCCGCTCATCTTCTTGCGGCAACTCCATCGGCAGTCGAAAGCGCAAAAGATGGAACTGCAGCCGGTGGCAGTGTCGGTGGAACTATCACCGATACGGCAGGCGCCGTTCTAAAGGGCGCGCAGATCGTTCTGCAGCCTGGTGGCACCTCGGTCGCATCAAGGGGTCAGGGTGACTTCTCTATCTCGGATGTAAAGCCGGGCACTTACACCATTACCATCACTTACATCGGCTTCAAGACCTTCACATCGAGCATCATAGTCGCCCCTGGTCAGAACACAGTTGTCAATGCGGCTCTCGCAGTCGGCACGAACAGTCAGCAGGTTGTCGTCAGTGCAAATCTCGAAGGAGACGCCGCAGCAATCAATGAGCAGCGCACCTCTGCCAACATACTCGACGTTGAAACAGACACACAGATTCAGAGCCTTCCCAATGCGAACATCGCAGATGCACTTGGTCGCTTGCCCGGAGTTACACTGCAGCGCAACGAGGGCGAAGGCCAATACGTGCAGATTCGTGGCACTGAGCCGCGGTTGAGCAACACCACCATTGATGGAGTCATTGTTCCCGGCCCGGATCCCCAGGTACGACAGGTGGATCTCGACACCATTCCGGCTGATCTCGTCGGCTCCGTCGCAATCAATAAGACACTATCTGCCGATCAGGATGGCGATGCTATCGGTGGCTCAGTCGACCTGCGCATCAAGCAGGCGACCGGCGATCAGCCCACGATTTCCATCGAAGGCATCGGCGGCAACACACCGATTGCCGGGCAGCGTCAGATGTTCCTCATTAACTCATCAGCAGGCATGCGCTTCGGACATAACAGTAGCTTTGGCAAGCGTTTTGGAGCGATGGGCGGCTATAGCTATGACCTGAATGACCGCGCCATTGACGACGTGGAACCCACACCGGATCTGAACCCGGATGGCAGCACGACTTTCGACGGCGCAAATATTCAGGAGTATCTCTACAATCGAACGCGCTATGGCTTCGCAGGTGCACTCGACTACAAGCTGGACGCGAATTCAGACCTCTATGTTCATGGACTTTTCTCTAACTTTAGAGACTACGGTCAGAAATACGCCTACAAACTGAATGGAGCCAATGCCAATTTTTCTACCAGTATTCGACGGCCGAACCTTCAGGTAGCTGACATAGCGCTTGGTGGGAATCAAATTTTCAATCGGTCTTATCTCAAATATCAGGTAGCCATGGCGCACTCCCGCTTTGGCGGCGCAGCCGGTAACCCCGGTGCTGACTTCAAACCTGTCAGCGGCAGCAACCTTGACAACCTCAGCACATGCAGCTACAGCCCGGCTGCCACCATCAGCAAGTACAGGCCGCAGTTCACCGGATGCACAACGCCGGGCTCGTCAATCTACGATCCAACGCAGTATGACCTGGTGGATATCAACACCACCACCGGACAGGCGACACAGCTGAATCTCCAGGCAAGTGGTGCCATGGGAATGAATTACCACCTAGGCACTCATACTTCCATCCTTGAATTTGGAGCTCAGTTTCGTAACGAGCACAAGGGTCAGGATGCCTATTCTCCAACCTATGACAACGGCGCCATGCCGCTCATGAGCCAGTTCCTGAGCAGCTTTACGAACCCGAAGTTTTACGGCGGAAGCTATCACCTGGGACCGGTTACCAGTTTCGATAAGATTATTGCCTATCTCAACGCAAATCCTGGAGCCCTGCCTCTTGATGAAGCCGCGACTCATCAAGGTTCCGATGCGGCAAACTACAACCTGCAGGAGCGGGTTTCCGCCGGCTACATAATGAATACTCTGGAGCTCGGCAATCGTATCCACCTGCAGACAGGCTTGCGTTTCGAGGGCACCCAGACTTCGACAACCGGGTATCTCGTAACCACAAATGCAGATGGCAGCTATGGCGGCACTACCCCGCAACAGGGTGGCACCTCTTACGTCAATCCCCTGCCCAGCGTTCAAATGAGATACACGCTCGATAACAATTCCGATATACGTGCCGTCTACGGGCGCGGTATATCGCGCCCGGACCCCTATCAATTAGTTCCCTATGTTGTCTTTACCGTGCAAGGTGGTCCGTCCGGACAAAACCTGGTGCAGATCGGCAACACGTCGCTGGTAGCAGAACATGCCAACGACTATGACCTCCTCTACGAGAAGTATCTTCCCTCTGTCGGAATGATAGAAGCCGGCTATTTCTATAAGCAGATCACGAAACCTATCTTCCTGGAGCAGCGAATTGTCCCTGCGTCCGGGTCTCCCCTATCAGCTGTATATGCCGGCGCCTATTCGCAGCAGGAAGTAAACGGCGATCATGCGTGGGTACAGGGGTTCGAGGTTAGCTATCAGCAGCACATGACCTATCTACCCGGCATGCTGTCGGGTGCGCGTATCAACGCAAATTTCGCCTACACGGACTCAAAAAATTACAACCTCTCAGGCCGCACCGATAGTCCACAACTGGTAGGCCAGGCCCCCTTCTCATGGAACATAGGTCCCGCTTTTGCGACGAAGAAGGCACTTATCACAGTAGGTGTCACGCACAACAGCGCCAATATCTATGCGTATCAATACCAAAGCACTGGTTTGAGCGCGGTTCCTTACGGTGTAAAAGGACCTAACGGCGATAACTACTTCTATTCGCACACACAAATCGACGCGCAGGCCAGTTACAACCTGGCCAGGGGATTTTCAGTATTAGCTTCTGGTGCCAACATGAATAACGAAGTCTTCGGGTTTTACAACGGAAGCCCTCAGTACATGGTGCAGCGCGAATACTACAAACCCACCTATTCCTTCGGACTCAAGTGGGCGCCACATCGCGATTAGTCTGCCGCTGCTCGCTACATCCTGGATGACTTACAACACTTCACGCCCCATGCCCGCATGGCTGAAAGGTCCTATGTCCAAATTCATCGCCAGCGCTTTCCTCTTTCTTTGCGCCTCCTCCCTCTCTGCACAGGCGCCTCTCTCGCTGTCGCGAACGATACCGCTACCGGGAATTACTGGGAAATTCGATCATTTCGCGTTCGACGAGGCGGCCAATCGACTCTTCACCGCCGCTACCGGTAGTCATGCAGTCGTCGTCATCGACCTGTCCAAGGACAATATCGCTGAGTCTTTAACGGGACTCGGAAAACCCCATGGACTCGCATGGGTGTCAACCACAGAACGCTTGTTTGCGGCTGACGGGCAGAAAGGCGAGCTCGATATCTTCGAGGGCGCCCCTCTTAAGCTCGTCAAGACCATCAAGCTCTCTGAAGATGCGGACGACATGGTCTATGACCAGCACACCGGGCTTCTCTATGTGGGTCATGGTGGCACAGATGCGGCAAATCCTTCCGCTGTCGCAGTGATCGACACGAAGGCGCTGACGATGCTTACAGACATCCCAGTCGCCGCGCATCCCGAAGCATTGGAGATCGACGAAAAGACTGATCGCATCTTCGTCAATATCAGCGACACTGGCACAGTTGCAGTCATCGATGGCAAGACACATTTGATCGCCAACCAATGGGTGTTGAAGAACAACAGAGGCAACACACCTCTGGCTTTCGATGCCGAAGACGGCCTTTTACTGGTGGGTTGCAGAACACCGGCAGCTTTGATCGTCCTCGATAGTAAAACAGGCAAAGTGCTCGCTTCCGCACCATCCAGTGAAGGCGCTGACGACCTTTTCTTTGATGAATCCAACCGCCATGCTTATCTAATTGCCGGCGCTGGTGCAATCAATAGCTATGCCGTCGCAGCTGATGGAAAGCTTCAGGCTCTGGAAGAAACAAAAACACTTTCAGGTGCAAAAACTGGCCTGCTGCTGCAGTCGCAGCACACGCTCTTTGTGGGTGTACCTTCCACATCCGCCTCTAGCATTCGTGTTTATAAGACTGGCAGGCAGTAAGCTGTGCAACCTAAACTATCGAACTGCTTATTAGGAGCCGCGCTATGCCTCGCTCTAGGTTCACCTGCATCTAGTTACGCGCAGGAGAAAAACCCGCAGGGAGACCGCCTCAAATTTGCCCTGATCCTCTCCCGTCATGGCGTCCGTTCGCCAACATGGACGAATGAACGCCTTGATGAGTACGCCAAAGATCCATGGCCGAAGTGGGAGGTTGCACCCGGGCTTTTGACACCCCACGGCAGGAAGCTAATGACTGAATTTGGAACATACTATCGGCAATCCTTTGCAGCCCGCGGCCTTTTCCGTGCGGAAGGCTGTTCTGATGCGGCCAAACTCTATATCTATACTGATAGCGACCAGCGAACCATCGAGACTGGAAAAGGTCTGGCGGACGGCTTATTTCCCGACTGTGCAACGACCGTACACTCCCTCGAGGAAGGCAAGCAGGATCAACTCTTTCACTCAGCAGAGAAAGCCGCGAAAGCTGATTCGGGATTGGCCGCAGCAGCATTGGCCGGACGCATCGGCGGAGATCCCTCCGCGCTCTCATCCGCCTACCAGTCGCAACTGCGTCAGATGAGAAGACTATTGTTCGACTGCGGCGATCCATCCTGCAGCGCCGCAAACAAAAAGGATTTGCTCGCAATCAATTCAATTCTTTCGCCAGGTAAAGGCGATCACCTTGTCGATATCAAGGGTCCGCTTTCTACTGCAGCAACATTTGCAGAGAACCTGCAGCTTGAGTATCTGCAGGGAATGACCGGCACTCAACTAGGCTGGGGTCATGCAGACGAAGCTACAATCCGGAGCCTAATGGCACTGCACTCGGCAAGCTCGGACATTGTGCAAAGGACGCCTTACATCGCACGCGTCCAGGCCTCGAATCTTCTCGCCCATATCGCCTCTACGCTTCAACAGGCAGAACAGCAGCATGCGGTCCCGGGAGCAATCGGATCAACCCAGGACAGAGTTGTTTTCCTGGTCGGCCACGATACAAACATCGCTAATGTTGCCGCGCTGCTCGACCTGCACTGGCTGATTAACGGCTACCAGCGAGACGACGCTGTGCCCGGCGGCGCTCTGGTCTTCGAACTGTGGCAAAATGCAGCCGGAGCAGATGAGATCCGCGTCTCTTACGTCGCACAAACACCGGACCAGATGCGCAACGCATCATCCCTTTCCCTTGCCGAACCGCCGAGGACGGCCACGATCTTTCTCTCCGGTTGCAGCGAGGCACGGGAAGACTCGCCGTGCCCCTGGCCCGCGTTCAAACACCTGCTCGAGTCCGTAACAGACCAGGCCTTCGTTCAATAATTTTTTTTTGATTCCCTGCATCAACAGGAAGAAATTCACAGGGCAATAACCTTTCCTCGCCCGCCACGGCGAATACTCGCCTAGTCGGTTTTGGAGGTTGGAGATGGTTATGAAGACGAAACAACGACTTATCGCACAGAGAGTTTTATCCATGTCCTTAGCCATGTCCGGGATGCTGCTTGCCGGCCAAAAAGCTATGGCGGTTGATGCCGAACATGTCGGCTCGAAAAATATCAAGCACGTTATTCTGCTCAGCATCGACGGCATGCATGCAGTCGACTTCTACAACTGTGCCCACGGTATCCAGGGTGTGAATGGCGGCGATCCGTACTGCCCTAACCTCGCAGCACTTAGTCGCACTGCTGTCAATTACACCGGCACTACAACCTCTAAGCCCTCCGATTCCTTTCCAGGCATGGCAGCGCTCATCACCGGCGGGACCCCGAAGACCACAGGCATTTATTACGACGTTGCCTATGATCGTTCGCTTGACGCGCCTGCAAAGACCACCGGCACTGGCCTGGCTGGCGGATCGTGCACACCGTATGGCGTGCCTGCCGGCACCACGACAGATAATGACCAGGGCATTGATTTGGACAACACCAAACTCAATGGTGGCGCACGCGGCGCCGGGCTCACCGAGGGCAGCGAGTCTTCCATCGATCCGCTGAAACTCTCGCGCAATCCGGCCACTGGATGCGCTCCTGTCTACCCCTGGAACTTCATCCGCACGAACACTATCTTTGGCGTCGTCCACGCAGCAGGCGGCCGCACCGCATGGATCGACAAGCATCCCTCCTACGCCTTCATCAATGGGCCCGGCAATGGCCGGAACGTCGATGACCTTTACACCCCGGAAGTCGACTCGACAGTAGTTCCCCTGCCCGGCGTGAAGACAGTAGATGGCGAATCATGCGCTAATATTCGCGACACCGCCGCCGATCTTTCTGAATGGACGAAGAGCTTCAAGAATATTCAATGCTACGACGCTCTTCACGTTCAGGCATTACTCAATCAGATCGCAGGTAAGACACACAACGGGGATAAATCCGAAGTACCTGCCCTGTTCGGAATGAATTATCAGTCAGTCTTTGTCGGCCAGGCTTTGTATGAGCCAAGTGTCGGAAAGGGCGGCTACCTGAATGCCGCCGCTGCTCCCAGCAACGAGCTGCTCAATGAAATTGAGTATGTCGATACATCCATCGGCGAAATCGTAAACGGCTTGAAAGATGCAGGCATCTTCGACAGCACGCTGTTAATCGTCACGGCAAAGCATGGTGAATCTCCGATCGATCCTACGCGCTACGTCGGCGATGGAACCAACACACCCGCTACCTTGCTTGGCAATGCAATTCCGTTTTCCGAGTCTCCGCTCAATCCAAACGGCATTGGCGCAACAGAAGATGACGTCTCTGTGCTCTGGCTCAAGAAAGGTGCGAGCGTGAACAGCGCCGTAGAACTGCTTGAGAAAAACGCACAGAAGATTGGACTGGGCGAAATTCTTTACGGCCCGTCTCTCGCCCCGAACTACGGCATCGGTGGCCTTGACCCGGGTCAGGATCCACGGACACCCGATATCATCGTTCTGCCAAATGTGGGCGTGACCTATACCGGCAGTGCAACTACCATCGAAGACCACGGTGGTTTTGGCCACGACGATACGAACGTGATGATGTTGCTCGAAAATCCGGGCTTCCGGGCAACCACAATCACAACAGACGTCTCCACTGCGCAGATAGCGCCGACCATCCTTGAAGCCCTGGGCCTCAATCCGTTGGATTTGTCCGCTGTCAGGGCTGAAGGAACGATTGCGCTTCCTGAAGTAGCGGCACAACTCGATAAGTAAGTCACACTAAGTCGTCCCTCAACAGCAAGGACCGCCTCGGCGGTCCTTGCTTGCATTACACCGCCTGCCATATCGCACTTAGACGGCAAAGTAATTAACTCCCGATAGGTTCGCGCTGCATCGGAGCAGTCTTAAGGTTAAGATTGCAGACTTTTCACATACCCTTAACCTTTAAAAAACTGCTATGCCGCCTAATCGCTTTCAGGAGGCATTACCTTGAAACACTCTGCTCTAAATCTGGTGACCATGGCTACCTTGTCGCTGGCCTGCGCCGCGGCATTTGCACAAAACGAATCAAACAAACTTGACAACAGCAGGATCAAACATGTCCTGCTCCTCAGCATCGATGGCATGCACGCCGTCGACTTTAAGAATTGCGCGTCAGGCATCAGCACCGTCAACGGTGGTGATCCGTATTGTCCAAACCTGGCTGCTCTCAGCCAGACTGCCGTCAACTACGTCGCGGCAAGCACCACCAAACCATCTGATTCCTTCCCCGGCCTCATGGGTATCGTGACCGGCGCCACTCCCCGCACCATGGGCGTTTATTACGACGTCGCCTTCGATCGTTCACTCGACGCACCGGCCGAGACAACAGGCAACGGCGTTGCCGCGGGACCATGCGCGCCTTATGGCGAACCAACCGGCACCACCACGGAGTATGAAGAGGGCATCGACAAGGACCAGACCAAGCTCAATGGTGGAAACGGCTCCAGCCTCACCGATGGCAACGTCAATTCCATCCAGCCAAAACGCCTTGTCCGCAATCCTGCTACTGGCTGCGCTCCGGTTTATCCATGGGACTTCGTCCGCACCAACACCATCTTCGGCGTCATTCACAAGGCGGGCGGTTACACGGCCTGGTCTGACAAGCATCCCGCGTACAGCGCCGTGCAGGGCTACGATGGACGACTCGACGACTTCTACGCGCCGGAGATCAATTCGAATGTTGTCGCACTGCCGGGCTACACCACGCCTCTCGGCGAAAGCTGCGCCACTGTTCTCGATCCTTCCTCTGACGTAACTGCCTGGACCAACAGCTTCCAGAACATCCGTTGCTACGACACCATCAAGGTCAAGGGCATTCTCAATCAGATCGACGGCAAGGACCATCTCGGCCAGCATGAAACCAAGGTCCCGACACTCTTCGGCATGAACTTCCAGGCCGTCAGCGTAGGCCAGAAACTCGTCGAGAAGACCAATGGTGAAGTCGGCGGCTACAAGGATGCAATCGGCACTCCGAAAGAAACCCTGCTGAAGGAAATTGAATTTGCTGATGCATCGGTCGGCGAAATGGTCGACGAACTCAAGAGCAAAGGCTTATTCGATTCAACCTTGATCGTAGTCACTGCCAAGCACGGTCAGTCCCCCATCGATCCAAATAAGTACGTGTCGCAGCTCATCAACGGCACATCACCGGCCACGCTTCTTGCAAACCTTCTGCCCTACTCGGAGTCGCCCGCGAACCCAACAGGTATCGGCCCCACCGAAGATGACATCTCCCTCATCTGGCTGAAAAATTCCAGCACAACCGGTGCGGCCGTCAATACTCTCGAAAAGAATCTGGTGCCTGCCGGCATTGGTGAAATCTATTCGGGCAATGCACTGGCTCTCAACTACAACCGTCCGGGTTACGGCGACGGACTCGATCCGCGTACACCGGACATCATCGTGACTCCCAACATCGGCGTCACTTACAGCGGCAGTACCAAAAAGCTCTCTGAGCACGGAGGCTTCGCGCATGACGATACCAACGTCCTGCTCCTCGTCGCCAACCCGAGCATAGCGAAATCAACCGTCCATGCGGCAGTCGAAACGACACAGATTGCTCCAACGATTCTGTCCGTCCTCGGTCTCAACCCACGCGAGCTGGATGGAGTGCGCGAAGAAGGCACACCCAAACTGCCCGCGATCGACTTCACCAAATTCACCTACTAACTACTGGCAATTCAAGTGCAGCAGGTGCGCCCATCGCGCCTGCTGCACCTGTAATTTCCACCAGCACCGCCTTCCCCGCCGGCTCCTCAAATCCGCAAGATCCCGCCCCGTCATGCCGCACTCATTGAGCGCGCCAACGTGCCCGGTTTCCGCCCGCCTCGCGGACGTTTATCATGGCTTCGTCGTCTTTGGACCGTCGCACCGCTCCCTCCACGCGCTGCGCCGCTTCAAAACCCCTGTGCCCATGTTCCGATTAAAGGTCCGCTAATCTCTATGAAGCTGCTGAAGATGGTGTCTCTCCTGGTTGCCTGCACGTTCGTTTTGAACGCTGCCCCTGCCCGGCTCCTCGCACAAAATGTGGATGCGAACACCCTGCTCAAGCCGCCCGCTGACAGCTGGCCCGGCTTTCATGGTGATTACTCCGGCAGGCGCCACAGTCCGCTCACGCAGATCAACCGCCAGAATGTCGCGGACCTGTCCCTCGGCTGGGCCTTTCAGACCAACCTGCCGGCCACCATCAAGTCTTCGCCGATCCTGGTTGACGGCGTAATCTACTTCACTGTTCCCGACAACGTCTGGGCAGTCGATGCCCGCTCCGGCCATCAGCTCTGGCACTACACCTATCCTCCGAATAAGGGCGACCACATCGGCCAGCGCGGCGTAGCCATTTACAAGGACACGGTCTACTTTGTCTCGCCCGATGCGCACCTCATCGCCCTCAACGCCAAAGACGGCACCGTCAAATGGATGGTGGAACTGGCCGACGTTAACAAAGGCTACTGGGCGACGGAGGCCCCTCTGATCGTCGGCAACCACGTCATCGTCGGCGTTGGCGGCGACCTCGACAACATCCAGATGTTCGTTCGCGCTGTCGATCCTGACACCGGCAAGACCCAATGGCAGTTCGACACTACGCCGCCCCCCGGCACGCCCAACCAGCCCACCGGCGGCACCACCTGGATGGCCGGCACGTACGATCCGGACCTCCACCTCATCTACTGGGGCACCGGTAACCCTACGCCCGTCCTCAGCGCCACCACGCGGCCCGGCAACGATCTCTATACCTGCAGCATCGTCGCCCTTGATCCGGACACCGGCAAATTGGCCTGGGCCTTTCAGCCCTCGCAGCACGACACCCACGACTGGGACGCCGTCGAGATCCCCGTCCTCGTCGACGGAACCTTCCACGGCCAGCCCCACAAGATGCTCATGCAGGCCTCGCGCAACGGCTACTTCTTCGTACTCGACCGCACCAACGGCAAAAATCTCCTGACCGTCCCCTTCGGCCCCGTCAACTGGGCCTCAGGCCTCGACGACAAGGGTCAGCCCATCCCTGATCCCAAGAAGGATCCCGCGCCCGACGGCCGTCTCATCGCTCCCGATGAAGGCGGACTGACCAACTACCGCTCCCCCAGCTTTGACCCCAAAACCGGCCTCTTTATCGTCAGTGCTCACCCTGCGTTCAGCATTTATTTCTCCAAGCCCGCAGATGGTGAATACGGCTGGGCAGGCGGTGATTACGGCCTGTGGGGTAAGGGCGTCCTCGAAGCCATCGACTACCAGACTGGCAAAATTCGCTGGACCCACGAACTCGGTCCCGGCGGCGCCGGTGCAGGTGTCCTCACCACTGACTCTGGCCTCACCTTTACCGGCGACGCCCACGGAAACTTCCTCGCCCTCGACAGCACGAACGGCAAAACACTGTGGCACGCCGGCGCAGGTGCAGGCATCGCCAGCTCTCCCATCACCTACGAACTGGATGGCCAGCAATACCTGCTCACCAGTGGCGGCAGCGTCCTGTTCGCCTGGAAGCTACCCACTACCATGCACACCGGACCTGCCCGTGCCATGGTCGCCACCCGCAAGTAGCTTTTACGCTCGCTTAAGGAAAAGGATTTGACGAAGCAATCAGCAGAAGATCGAGCGACCCGCACCTTCGCCCTCGTGGGCGCATTCCTGCTGTCTCTTCTCGCAACGGGCTGCCAGGTCACCCCACAACCGCCTGCACCCGTTCGCCAGGAATCAATCAGAGCGCGGCGTCCCGCCAACGAGTATCCCTACAGCCAGGACGATCGACCCGGCCGTAGACGCTCGCGCCGCGGTCGTCCCGATGCCCAGGCTGCGCCAGGATCTTTCGACTTCTACCTGCTCAACCTTTCCTGGTCGCCTGAATTCTGCGCCACGCACGGCAACTCTCCCGAATGCGGTCGCGGCCTCGGCTTCGTCGTGCATGGACTATGGCCGCAATACGACAACGGCGACTATCCCGAACACTGCAGCGATGCACCCGGACCCAGCAATCCTCAGGCCTACACCGACATGATTCCGACAGCCAGCCTCGTCGAACATGAATGGCAGACCCACGGCACCTGCTCCGGCCTTAGCCCGGATGCTTTCTTCGCCAGCGTTCGCCGCGCCTACACCGATGTAAAAATCCCCGCCGGCATCGGCGCAGGCCGCGATGCCGCCGGCGTCACGCCCGATCAGTTACTGGCACGTTTTGCCCAGGCAAATCCGCGCTTCCCTGCTGGCAGCTTCGCCCTCAGCTGCGGCAACAATCGTCTGACTGCCATCGGCGTCTGCCTCAGCAAAACCCTCCAGCCGGAAAGCTGCCAAAGCGTCCGCACCTGCCGCGCCAACGCCATCAGGATCACCCCGCAGTAGCACCCCGCCCCCCTGCTTGCTCCGCCCATGCTTTACTATCTCGACCAAAGCGCAGCGCAGTAGAGAGATCTGCGTTTCTGCCATCCCCGCAAAAAGTGTTGCTGGGTCGTTACTGACGCGAAGCGTGATTCGCCGTACGCGCAGTACTATCTCGACCGAAGCGCAGCGCAGTAGAGAGATCTGCGTTTTTGCAGACCCTGCACATACCCGCCACAAAAATTCTGCTCACCCTTCAACGACGCTTTCGTCCAACAGGCGCAGGCCAATTTGAACACCCGACTCCCCTGTTCCTGTTGGACAGCGAGAGAGTTGCAGACGAAAAATAACGCGCACCGCGCCTTGAAATCAATCTGCCTTGAAGCAGCCGCGCTACCACCGCACGGCTGAGCCGATCACTCGAAACTGTGCGCATTGCACTGGAGCAAACTCGAATGTCACCAAGTAAATCTGTAACAGACAAGATGAAGCGCTGGAGCGTGCCCACTGCCTTTGCCGGCACCCTCGCGCTTAGTGCCGTGATGGTCGCGAATCATCATGGCGTTCACGCTGCCGGTATTGAGAGCGCATCGCCGCTTGACGACCACAGCGTCACTGCCCTCACCTCGCTCGACCAGGCAATGGAATCCGTTGCCGCACGCGTCACACCCTCTGTCGTCAACATCGCCGTCACCTCCCGCGCAGCCGAAGAGGATACTTCCGCTGACCAGTCGCAGATGCCGCAGGGCCTGCCTCCCGGTTTCGCCGAGTTCTTTGGCCAGGGCGGCCCGCAGATGCAACAGCCCCCGCAGGTGCAGCATGGCATCGGCAGCGGCGTCATCATCTCGCCCGACGGCTACATCATCACCAATGACCACGTCGTCAACGGCGCCACCCAGATTCGCGTCACCCTCCACGACCGCCGCATCCTGCCCGCGAAGTTGATCGGCGTCGACAAGCTCACCGATCTCGCCGTCATCAAGGTCAACGCCAGCGACCTGCCCGCTATCGCCTGGGGCGATTCCAGCAAGCTCGAGCCCGGCGCAACCGTCCTCGCTTTCGGCAGCCCCTTCGGCTATTTCCAGTTCTCGGTTACGCGCGGTATCGTCAGCGCCATCAACCGCGAAAATCCCTACAGAGATGATTCACGTAAGCCCGGCGGTTACATACAGACAGACGCAGCCATCAATCCCGGCAACTCCGGCGGCGCACTGGTGAATGCGCACGGTGAACTGGTTGGTATCAACACCTTCATCATCTCCGACAGCGGTTCTTTCGCCGGCGCTGGCTTTGCGATCCCGTCGCAGATGGCGCGCGCCACCGCCACGCAGCTCATCCAGCACGGCAAGGTGGAGCACGGCTATCTCGGCATCAGTCTCAACGACGTCACGCCCGATAACGCGCACTTCTTCAATCTGCAGGACGCCTCCGGCGCCATCGTCGCGCAGGTCACACCGGATTCTCCGGCCGGCAGCGCAGGCCTCCACCAGGGCGATGTCATCAGCACACTGAACGGGCAGAAGATCGCCAACAGTAGCGCCCTGCAGGTCGCCGTAAGTGAAGAAACGCCAGGCACAAAAATCGCCCTCGGCGTCCTGCGCAACGGCAAGCCGATGAATGTCGACCTCACCGTCGGCAGCTTCCACAACAAGGGTCAGGTGGCCGAGGCCAGCGCCGAAGCCAACCCGCAGGGCGGCAAACTCGGCCTCGCCGTCGCCGATCTCACACCCGAAGTGCGGCAGCAGATCAATGCTCCGGATCAGGTCAATGGGGTCGTCGTCAAAAGTGTGCGCCCCGACAGCCCCGCTGAAGACGCCGGCGTGCAGCCCGGCGACATCATCCTCGAAGTCGATCGCAAACCCGCAACGTCAGCCGAGCAGTTCGTCAACGACGTCCACCACAACCCCGCGGACAAAGACCTCCTGCTGCTCGTCTGGTCCAAAGGCAATGCCAGCTACAGAACACTACGTCCCGCCCAGAGCAATCTGAACGGCGAATGATTCAAAGTGCCAGAGCAATGCGGGCCGTCACCTTCATGTGACGGCCCGCGGCATTTCAACGAGCCACTCGCATCCCGCGAAACATCTCATCCGCTCTACCGGTCATCCCGCAGAATCTGTCATCCTGAGCGAAGTCGAAGGACCTGAGCTTCCTCCACTAGCCGCTAAACTACCCATTGCCAGCCCATTACACTTGTCATCCCGACCGAAGCGCAGCGCAGTGGAGGGATCTGCGTTTCGTGTGGAACGGCTATACTTCCCCTGATGGTTCCGCCGGAATGACGCGACAGCTTTCTCTCTTCACCATGCGACGCGCGCAAGGCAGTGGAAGCGTCGTGGCGTCGCTGGCAATTCTAGTCTTCGCAGCGCTCACAGCCGTTGCCCAAACCAAACCCGTCACCCTCCCCGACACACCCGGAAACTTCGTCGATATCACGCCTGCATCAGGCGTCCACTTCCAGGGCAAAGCCTCCCATACGCCCTTTAAATATCTGCCGGAAACCATGGGCTCCGGCGTCGCCCTCTTCGACTATGACAACGATGGCCGCCTCGACCTGTTCCTGGTAAACGGTGCGCCGCTCTCGTCGCCCACGCCAAAAGGCACCATTCCGCAAAAAACCGGCCCCGATTACTGGAACCGTCTGTATCACCAGAAACGCGACGGCACCTTCGAGGATGTGACCGTCAAAGCCGGCCTGCAGGGCATCGGCTACGGCATGGGCGTAGCTGTCGGCGATTACGACAATGATGGCTTTGAAGATCTCTACGTCACGGCCCTCGGCAGCAACCGGCTCTATCACAACAACGGCAATGGCACCTTCACCGACGTGACCGAAACCTCCGCGACCGCCGGCAGCGGCTGGTCCTCCAGTGCCGCCTGGGTCGATCTCGATAACGACGGCCTGCTCGACCTCGTCGTCCTTCGTTATCTCAACTGGGACTTCGACGACATTTACTGCGGAGAGCATCAGGACGGCTACCGCGCCTATTGTCATCCCGATTTATTCAAGCCCGTGGCGCCTCTTGTTTTTCACAATTACGGCAACGGCAAATTCACCGAGATTGCCGCAAAAATTGGCCTCGATAAACCCGGCAAAGGCCTCGGCATTTCCATCGCCGACTACGATCGCGACGGCCGTCTCGACCTCTTCGTCGCCAACGATTCCATGCTCGAATTTCTCTACCATCAGAAGCCCGACAAGACCTTCGAAGAATCAGCGCTGGCTTCCGAAGTTGCCGTCGACGGCGATGGCCGCACCTACGCCGGCATGGGCGTCGACTTCGCCGACTACAACAACGACAGCCTTCCCGACCTGGTCGTCACTGACCTTGCCAATCAGAAATATGCGCTCTACAAAAACAATGGCGACGGCAGCTTCCTCTACAACAGCGATATGGAAGGCGTCTCCAGCGCGACCCTCCTCCATTCCGGCTGGGGCATTCGCTTTTTCGATTACGACAACGACGGCTGGAAAGACTTGATCGTCGCCCAGGGTCATGACATCGACAACATTCAGCTCAACTTTCCGCAGCTCCGCTACCGTGAGCCGCTCCTGCTCCTGCACAACAATGGCCACGGCTTCACCGACGTTTCTGCAAAGTCAGGCGCGGTCTTTCAACAGGCCTGGGTTGGCCGCGGCGTCGCGCTCGGCGACATTGACAACGATGGCCGCATCGACGCCGTCATCAGCACCAATGACGGCCCTGCCTACATCCTGCACAACGCTACACCCACAAAAAATCATTGGCTTACCATCGCCCTCAACGGTCACACCAGCAACCGCGATGGCATCGGCGCAGAAATTAAAGTCATGGCCGCTGGTCTCTCGCAATTGCTTACAGTCTCGACCGCCAGCAGCTATCTTTCTTCAAGTGACAAGCGCGCGCACTTCGGTCTTGGCGATGCCACCACTGCTGACGTCGACATCGCATGGCCGAGCGGCATCCATCAGTCACTTCACGGCGTTAAGGCCGACCAGCTTCTGAAAGTCGACGAACCCGCGCCTTCCAAAACAAAATAGCTTGATCCCGTGGCAATGTTCGCAGCACGCAAAGCGTCCTCGCTGCTGCGCGGATAATAGGGCATGCCCAGGCCGCGCCGTGCCATTGTCATAGGATCAGGACCAAATGGTCTGTCTGCTGCCATCGTCCTCGCGCAGGCCGGCATCGCCGTCGACGTCTACGAGGCTGAAACCATCCCCGGCGGAGCCTGCCGCACCCTCGAACTCACCCTGCCCGGCTTCCTCCATGACTTCGGCTCGGCCGTCCATCCGCTAGCCGCAGGCTCTCCGTTCTTCAAATCATTACCTCTCGAAAAATACGGCCTCGAATGGATTCACTCACCCGCTCCGCTCGCCCATCCATTCCCCGACGGCACCGCCGTCACAATAGAAAAGAATCTGCACGAACACTCTCAGGCCCTCGGCGAAGATGGCCCCGCATGGCAACGCGTCTTCGGACCGCTTGCGGCGAACTGGAATGACATTCGCGATGCCATCCTGCGGCCCTTTACGCCCTTCTCCGCGCCTGTATGGAAGCATCCGCTGCTCATGGCGCGCTTCGGCATTCCCGCCCTTCTGCCGGCCACCACCCTCGCCCGCACACTCTTCAAAGGCGAACGCGCGCGCGGCCTTTTTGCCGGCCTCGCCGCCCACTCATTCCTCTCGCTCGATGCCCCGTTGAGTGCATCCTTCGGCCTGGTGCTCGGCATGGTCGCCCACTCTGTCGGCTGGCCCATTCCGCGCGGCGGCTCGCAGGCCATCACCCGCGCCCTCGTCGCTCATCTCGAATCACTCGGCGGCACACTTCATCTCGACCATCGCGTCGATCGCCTGTCCGATCTTCCCGCCGCTGACGTCATCATCGGCGATATCACACCACGTCAGTTACACAGCATGGCCGGCACTCAACTCGCGCCTGCTTACCGGCGAAGTCTTCGCCTCTATCGCTATGGTCCGGCCGCCTTCAAAGTCGACTACGCACTCAACGCGCCCATACCCTGGAAGGCCTCTGCATGCCTGCGCTCCGCGACTGTGCATGTCGGTGGTTCTCTCAATGAGATCGCCGCATCTGAAGGCGCCATGGCCGCCGGTCGTGTCGCAGAGAAGCCATTCCTGCTCGTCGCGCAGTCGTCCCTCTTCGATTCCACCCGCGTGCCGACCGGCAGTTCATCCCACACCGCATGGATCTATTGCCACGTCCCCAATAGCTGCGCCCATGACATGGTTCCTGCGATCGAGGCACAGATGGAGCGCTTCGCGCCAGGCTTTCGCGACTGCATCCTGGCGAAGACTGTGCTGACACCAGCTCGCCTGCAATCCATGGACGCCAACCTGGTCGGCGGCGACATCAACGGCGGCGCCATGGACGCCACGCAGTTCATCCTGCGACCCACGCGGCACTTCTACAAAACCTCCGCGCCCAACATCTTCCTCTGCTCCGCATCCACACCGCCCGGCGGCGGCGTCCACGGCATGTGCGGCCACAACGCTGCACGCGACGCTTTGCGCTTCCTCGCGAAGTCAAACTAGCTGGCCCTAGAAGGCCGGGTTCGTCGGCATCCCCTGCAGCACTCCTAGTTCACGCTGCACCCGCGCCCACTGCTGCGGCTTTTTCTTCGTACTGATCGGTGCCGCAGGGTCTGCATAGTACGCATTGATATCGTCTTTCAGCCCGGCAGGAATCTTCACGTCAGGATGCTTCGTAATCCGGTCCAGCAACTCCGCGTATGTCTGATCGGTCAACCGATAGCCACCAGGCTTCACCTTTGCCCCTGTATCCAGATCACGATTCGGGATCGATTGCTCAACAGTTCCCAGCTGGGTCAATTGCTTGCGCAGAGACGCCGTGCTGCGCAGCACGCTTTCCACATAAACTTCTTCTGTCACAGCCGTCGGCCCCTTGATCGAGAGATACGATAGCGGCCCGAGCTTCGGCACAATCACAATCACGCCTGCCAGCAGGTGAGTCCCGACGCCCGCTTTCTTCCTGTACTGGTTCCATCCATTCTCAAAATCGGCCTGCGCCAGTTGCGCCTTGAAGGCGTCGAACGGCGCACCCGGCATATCGTCCGGCATGTTCTTTTTGTGCAGAAGCGTCTCGGCATACGCAATGCGCGGCAGAAAAGTGCGGACCGCAAACCGATAGCTGCGCAGCACCTGGTGATGATGTCCAATGATGTTCAAATCGTCAAGACCGTACGTCTCGTAGAACGAACGCCGCAGCAGATCGCCAGGCACCTGCAGCCCGACATGACGCAGATAGGCCGATGGCGCAAACCGATGCTTGCCAATCTCGTTGATGTCGAAAGCAAACTCAGTCCGCACATGCGCATGCGGATTTTTGTCATACGCAACCGACGGCCCGAAGCGTTCTTCAAGCTTTGGAAACTCGACAGCGACCGCTGGATTGATAGCATCCGCGTGCCCCTGCGTGTCGCCGATGTAATGAGACAGCGCGCCGATCGCAAACGCCAGCTCATCCGGTGTCTTCGCATTCCGCAGCAGGCTGCTGATGAAGTCTCCCGACCGCACGTAATGCGTCAGGTCACTGAAGAATCCATTGCCAAGCGGATAGTAGCCAAGGTCCTGGATCGCACAGCCGCCGTAAGCATAGGCATGCGCCTCGTGCAGCTGGGCTTCCGTCATGTTTGGAAAACGAGCCAGCAGTACCGGGCGGATCGAGTTCTTCCACGTCAGGTCAATCAGCTGCTCATGCGTAAGGAATGAATAGCCAGAACATGCGCCGGGCAACAGCATCATCACGGCAATCACCGCGACCGGCCACACCCGCCATCGCAGAGACCACGAAAATCGTCGCGCCGCTCCGCCGTCGAGCGCGGCCTTGGAACCAGCTTGCATTTCAGCACTACACCACGCCGGTGATTCCTCAGGCAAGTCTTGAATCGGAATGGATATTTCTTTAGGGAGTACTGGCGCGCTTACCCGAGATATCCCGATGCAGGTACCGCTTGGTCAGGTCAGGCAGAAATTCGTTCAGCAATGCTCCCACTGTGCCTTCCGCTGTCACAACGAGACCGCGCTCAAAGGTCAGTCCCACTCCCCGTTCATACGACGGATAATAGGCATTCGAGATCCCGCCGGCCGCAATATTTCCCAGCACATTTGCGTAATTCGGCCCCCAGTTTCCGTTGTCACGCCGCGCCCATACCGTGCTCTCGATCGCGAACAAAAAGCGGTGCCGTATCGGTCCGCTGCCCTGTCGGAAATAGCGCGGATCTTCCTTCAGCAGAATCGGCAGAAACGCATTGCCAATCATGTTGCCGTCAAAGCTGTCAGCGTAGTTCGCGGCAAAACGCTTGCCATAGCCCTCCCAGCCCATGCCATAACCCTCGTGCCGCACCACAACTTTCATGCCGGCACTGTTCCGGCTCGTGTCATAGTCCGGACCATGGTCATCCGTCGCCTGCCCATAGAGCGACACCAGCCCCGCACTCACAAAAGCAAACGGATCAGTTGAACTATGGAAAGCAATCTTGATCTTCTGGCTCGGGCGCAGCGGCGGCACATGCGAGTCGTACGCGACGTTGAAGTTAGGCATCACCCCAAGCGTGCGCTGCCTCTCTTGCTTCTTCACCTGGTCTTCCGTCATTGTGCCCGGAGCTGCAGGCGTTGTCCGCGGATCTACCACCTGCGGGTCCGGCTGCATCTGGCTCTGTGTCGTTGAAGTGCCACTCTGCGTCGACGAAGACGTCGTCTGTGCGTCGTACGCTGCATTCAGCGTTGAAGCCGTCGGGAGTGGTGCATCCGGCAATGCAACAGTTGCCACCTGCGTCCTGTCTACCGTCTGGGCGTGCACGGGCATCGCCTCTCCACAGAAAAGGACCGCGAAACATAGGAGAAATGGGCGAACATTGCTAACGCCGGATAGTAAGGCTTTCAAAGCTTTGTGCGATACGAAGAATCGGATGATATTCCTGCTTTAACTGGTTTGACCTGGCTGACTCTCTATTGGGATTATCCCTTTCTAGACGCTTTTTAGACAGCTTTGGACTCAAAATGACCAATTCCCTCTCCGAAAAACCCAAGCAGACTGCCTGTAAACTCAAGCCATGATTCTTCAGGATGAAAGCTCCGTCGACCTGCCCACTGCCAATGGTCCGATGCGCACGCACATCTTCCGCCCTGAACAGGCCGGCCGTTATCCAGGCGTAATCTTCTATTCGGAAATCTTTCAACTTACCGGCCCTATCCGCCGCTTTGCTGCTTTCCTCGCCGGCTACGGTTACCTGGTGGCTGTGCCCGAGGTCTACCACGAACTCGAGCCTGCCGGTACTGTCCTCGCCTACGATCAGGCGGGCTCTGATCAAGGCAACATCGACAAATACGCCAAGACCCTTGCCTCCTACGACGAAGACTCCCGCGTACTTGTCGAGCACCTGCGGTCTCGTGAGGATTGCACTGGCAAAATCGGCGCACTCGGCATCTGCCTCGGCGGCCATCTTGCCTTTCGCTGCGCCCTGCAGCCATCCGTCGCTGCAGCCGTCTGCTTCTATGCGACCGACCTTCATTCCGCTTCACTCGGCGCCGGCAAACACGATGACTCTCTCGCGCGGGCGAACGAGATCAAGGGGGAACTCCTCCACGTCTGGGGACGACAGGACCCGCACGTACCTCTCGAAGGTCGCAATAAAATCAAGGCGCGTCTCGACGAAGCCGGCGTCAACTTTCAATGGTTTGAAGTCAACGGCGCCCATGCTTTCCTGCGCGATGAGGGTCCTCGCTACGATCCCGCCCTTGCCTTCCAGTGCCAGGGCCTTATGCTCGAACTCTTCCACCGCCGTCTCGCGATCGGATAGCCCACGCCATGGCCTGGTACACCATTGACGACCCGAAAGACCCGCGACTCGATGAACTCGCAAAGCAGTTCAACCTGCATCCCCTCCACATCGAGGACTGCCGCAGCGACAATGAACGCGCCAAGAGCGAAGAGATGCCGAACTATCTCTTTGTGCTCGTCAAGTACATCTACAAATCACTGGACGGCGAACCCCACTGGTCAGAGCTCTGCATGTTCGTCGGGCATGATTTTTTCATCACTGTCCGTGACGCAGCTTTTCCTGCCGACGTAGTGCTCGATTCCGCCCGCAAAGCCTGCGACGCCGGCAATGCGGAGAGCCGGCCATCGAAGCTGCTCTATCTCATCCTCGATACCGTGGTCGATTCGTACTTCGTCAACATCGATCACATCGATGACCGCATCGACGACCTACAGGACGCTGTCCTCGACAAACCGACGCCCGAATTACTAGGCCAGATCTTCGAAGAGAAGCGCAGGCTTACCGCGGTCCGCCGCGTCCTCGTCGGCATGCGCGAAGGTTCCACGCGCATCACCAGTGAACACAGCCAGTTCATCGAAGCCGACCTGGCCCTTTTCTTCCGCGATATTTCGGACCACATCTACCGACAGCTCGACCTGGTCGAGAGCCTGCGCGACCTTCTCAACAACACCCTTGACGTCTACCTCTCGAGCGTCGCGAATCGCACAAATCAAATTATGAAAGTGCTGACCGTGCTCAGCACCATCGCGCTGCCCGCAGTTGTCATCTCAAGCATCTTTGGCATGAACGTCAAGGGCATCCCGTTCCTTAACTCGGACTACGGTTTCATTGCCGTCGCCACCCTGATGGTCGCCTCCACCGCCGGCCTGCTCTGGATGCTCAAACGCTTCGGCTGGTTTTGACGAGAGACGAGCGTGCCCCGCGAAACTCGCCCGGGGCAATCGAGATTCAAAATTGTCATCCCAAGCAATATTTAATTCTTCATCTCGACGATTTTAGATTTGTCATCTCGACCGAAGTAGAGAAATCGGCGTTTCTTCCTCTAACACCATAGGCACAGGCAGCGAGCAATCACTCACCGGACCTGTGCCCTTTCAACGTGGACGTCAGGCTCTACCGCATCGCCGAAGCGACCACTACAGAAGCAATCACACCTGTAGCCACCGCTGCCAGCACATAGTTGCCATCGACCGACCGCCATTCGTAGCCGCGCGGCGGTGCATTCAGGTGATACTGCCGGTAGTCAATACGCTGTGCCCTCGCCCAGTCGTCATGCTGCATGTGGTAACCCTTCTTCCACTCATCGTGCCGCACATAGTGCGCATCGTGGTGATCGTCATGGTGGTCATCATGATGGTCTTGAGCGAACGACATCGGGCCGGTCAGGCTCGCCGACAGCGCAGAAATAACCAGGAACTTGTAAACCTTTTGCATAACTCTCCCTTAGTTGAACTAAGTTGGAGACGAATGACTTTTCCTGCTGGTTTCATCGCTCGAATTTGTCACTCTGAAAAATTTTTTGCACCCCGCACGAAGCTCAAATACCTTCGTCGGCTCAATCCGCCGCAATCTAAAAAGAAAAGCCCGAAGCTTTTGCTCCGGGCTTTTCGTCTAAAGCTGACCGGACTTATGCGCTGATTCCCAGCTTGCTGTACCACGGATGTGCCGCTTCCAGCGCCTTGTTCACGTTGGCGATATTCTTCACACCCTGGTCATTGAGCCAGTCTTCAAACGCCTTCGCACCCTGCTTGGCATAGATCGGCACACCGTCCGCCCAGGTCGCGCGGCCGCACAAAACACCATTGAATGTCGTACCACTCTCGGCTGCCAGCGCTAACGTCTCAATGAAGGTTGCATTTGTCACGCCGGCCGACAGGTAGATGAACGGCTTGTGCGTATTGGTCGCGGCATCGCGGAAATGCTGCAATGCTTCCTCACGCGTATAAGCAGCCTCACCCTTGAACGCCTTCGTCCCCGAAACAAATCCCATTTCTACCGGTACTTCCACCTTCAACACGTCGACGTTGTACTTGGCCTTGCCAAACTCCGCCATCGAACCAGACACAATGTCCGGCTTTTTCTTCGCATAATCCAGCGTCTTTTCGCCCTTACCATGCACGTCGTAGCCGACAAATTCGAGGAAGAACGGAATGTCATGCGCCAGGCACTCATCGCCGATCCGCTCGATGAACGCATGCTTCTGATCATTGATGTCTGACGTTTCATACGGCGTGTAGTACAGCAGGATCTTGATGCAATCCGCACCGGCTTCCTTCAACCTCTGCACCGACCAGTGATCGAGCAGGTCAGGCAGCCGTCCAGCCTCCGTCGCGTCGTAGCCCGTCTTTTCATAAGCCAGCAACAGTCCCTTGCCGTTACGATGGTGCGTTGCCGGCAAGCCGAACTCCGGGTCCAGCAGGATCGCCGAAGCATGCTTCGTCAGCACCGACGTGACCAGCGACTTGAACTCTTCCAGCGCCTCCGCCGGCACATCCGCAATGCCTTTTTCTTTTGCAATGGACTTCTGCAGCGAGCCGCGCTGGTCCATTGCTGCGGCTGCAATCACACCGCGCTCATTCGATACTGCCTTCAGTCCGGCAAGTTTCCCGGGGGTAAGCTTCGAGCTCATGGGTTCTCCTGGTTGTGCTTCGCTTTAAATGTGTTTTGACGCCGGATTTCGCACCGGTAAGGCACGCCGCAATTGTATAAGACGCGCACGAACCTTCGCTGCTCCGCCCAGCCCGTTGCGCATTTACCCGCGGGCGGGAACACCGAGCACCAGGTTCGGTTGTGCCGAAAAGTTCTCTGCCGCAAACTCTCCCGCAGCAAATTTGGGCCACGCCGCAGCCGCAATCATCGCCGCATTATCCGTTGCCAGCGCCATCGACGGAAACGCCACCGGCAGCCCGCGTTCCTGTGCCTCCGCGGTAAAGCTGGCACGCAGTTCACTGTTCGCCGCCACGCCGCCCGAGATCAGCAGGCTGGCCGCATCATAATAATCCGCCGCAGCGAATGTTCGGCGCTTCAGATTATCCACCACCGCATATTGAAAGGACGCGATCAGGTCCAGCGTCTCCTTGTCGCACAGCGCCACTGCGTCCGACGGCCTCGGCCTATCGATCGCAGCCAGCGCCGTGCGCCGCTTATCGATGGCCGGCTTCAGTCCATGCATCTCCACGTAGCGCAGCACGGCCGTCTTGATGCCGCTGAATGAAAAAAGCGTATCGGCCGCCAGCGCCTCCTGCCATGCCTTTGGGTCCTGCTGCTTATGCGCTTTCGGCTTGATCTGCGCAAACGCAAACGGCACGGCGTGCGGATCACCATGCGCCGCTAGCGCGTCCATCCACGGGCCGCCGGGATACGGCAGCCCCAGCAGTTTCGCGACCTTGTCAAATGCTTCGCCCGCGGCGTCATCGACTGTCCGACCGACATTGCGATAATGCCACGTCGCATCCCGCTGCTCCGCTAGATACAAATGCGTGTGGCCACCGGAAACTACCAGCGCGAGTGCCGGCAGCGGCAGCCGTTCCTGATGTCTCTCACCCTGCTGCAGCAGCACAGCATGAATGTGTCCCTCGAGGTGGTTCACCGCGATCAGTGGTTTATCCAGCGCAAATGCCAGCCCCTTCGCATACGTGATTCCCACCAGCAGCGCCCCGGCCAGTCCCGGACCTTCAGTCACCGCAATCGCATCCAGCTCGTCCAGCGTCACCTGCGCTTCAGTCAGCGCCGCTCGCACCACCGGCACAATATTCCGCAGGTGTTCGCGCGAAGCAAGCTCGGGAACCACGCCGCCATACGGCGCATGCAGAGCAATCTGAGAAGCCACCACGCTCGACAACTGCTGCCGCCCCTCGCTCACCACGGCCGCCGCCGTTTCGTCGCACGAACTTTCAATGCCGAGAATCAATCCGCGAGCCTGCACCTCTCTATGATAGTGGGAAAGGGAACGCATTCGCTCAACAGTCGAAAGCAGGCGTCCACTTCTCATGCTTGAAATGTGGGCCGCAGCAGACTGCCGAATAGAAACAAAGATCATGACAGAGTCATCAACGCACAGACCGGGAGCGCAGCAGCAGGCCGCCGGCCATATCGTCAAGGTTCTGCGCAGTGCCGGCTACGCTGCTTACTTCGCCGGCGGCTGCGTGCGTGACTTCCTACTCGGCCGCGATGCAAAAGATTACGACGTCGCCACCAGCGCACTTCCTGAAACTGTTTTGCAGATATTCCCCCGCACCTTCGCCGTCGGCGCACACTTCGGCGTCGTGCTCGTCGCGTCCGATGCCGACGGATCAGAACTCCTCACCGAGGTCGCGACCTTCCGCAATGACGGCGCCTACAGCGACGGGCGTCACCCCGACCAGGTCCGCTTTTCGCAGAGCGCAGAAGAGGATGTACAGCGTCGCGACTTCACCATCAACGGCATGCTGCTCGACCCTCTGTCAGCAGAAGTCCTCGACTATGTCGGTGGCCGTGCCGATCTCTCAGCCGGCATCATCCGCGCCATCGGCGACCCCGCGCGCCGCTTTCAAGAAGACAAGCTCCGCATGCTGCGCGCCATCCGTTTCGCCGCGCGCTTCGAGTTCTCCATCGAGCCCGCAACCTTCGCCGCCATGCAGCAGCTCGCGCCTGAAATCGAGCAGGTCAGTCGCGAGCGTATTCGCGAAGAACTTACCCGCATGCTCACCGAGGGCCATGCCCGCACCGCATTCCTGCTGCTCGATGTCTCGGGACTTCTCCGCGAACTTCTCCCTGAGATCGCGAAGATGAAAGGCGTCGCGCAGCCGCCCGAATATCATCCTGAGGGCGACGTCTGGGTGCATACGCTTTTGCTTCTTGAAAAGCTTCAGCCCAACTGTTCGCCGACCATCGCATGGGGCACTCTGCTTCACGACGTCGGCAAGCCGCCCACCTATCGCGAAGCGCCCGACCGCATCCGTTTCGACGGCCACGCAGAAGTCGGCACCCGCATGGCCGAGGCCATCCTCAAACGTCTCCGCTTCTCCAATGATGAGTGTCAGCAGATCCTTTTGCTCGTCGAAAATCACATGCGCTTCGGCGACGTCATGAAGATGAAAGACTCGACCCTCAAGCGATTCTTCCGCCTGCCCCTCTTCGAAGAACACCTCGCGCTGCACCGCATGGATTGCCTCTCCAGCCACGGCGGCCTCGACCTCTACCACTACGCAAAAGATCGCTATGAACACCTGCCGGCAGAGCAGGTCCGCCCCGTGCTCCTGGTCACCGGCAAAGACCTGATCGACGCCGGCTACCTGCCCGGCCCGAAATTCAAAGCAATGCTCGCCGCCGCTGAAGACGCCCAGCTCGAAGGCACTATCCATTCACGCGAAGAAGGCCTCGCCCTCATCCAAAACCTCTTCGCTGCGAAAGCAGATTGAACTGTTACCAGCCAAAGTTCGTCATCGCGGCTGAATAGCCTCAGTCATTTCGACCAAGCAAACCTGTCATCCCGACCAAATAAAACTTGTCATCCCGACGAAGCGCAGCTCCCCAACTTGTCATCTCGACCGAAGCGCAGCGCAGTGGAGAGATCTGCGTTTGCCCTCCCGCCCACCATCTCATCCTGAGCGAAGTCGAAGGACCTGCGTCTTTCTACCAGCCAGAGCCCTCACGTCCGCAGCTTATAAAGCGCCCACGCCGCCAGCGTACTTGCGTCCTGAATTCTCCCCGTCCGCATCATCTCTTCAAACTCCACCACCGGCAAGCGATGCACCGCCAGATCATGCTCCTCCGCATCGCGATCCACCGCGCCCATCGTCAATCCTTCAGCCAGGTAGACAAACTGTTTCTGGTTCGCAAATCCATACGCGATATGCAGCATGCCAAGGCACGTCATTCTCTCCGCCACGATGCCGGTCTCCTCACGCAATTCCCCACGCGCCAGTTCTTCCGGATCGACCACTGCCTCTTCCCATCCGCCCTGCGGCAGCTCCAGGCACTGTTGCTGAATCGTGTAGCGAAATTGTTCGACCAGGTAGATGACGTCGCCCAGCTTCTCGTCATGCTCGATGGCGATGATGGCCGCACAGTCGTCCTTGTCGACGACACTGTACATCCCGGCCACCCCCGGTTCGTTCCCGTGATAGCGCTCGATGAAATCCTCGCGCAGCGTCAACCACTTATTCCGATATACCTCACGCGTACTCAACCTGCGAATGCCCATGCCTGAGCATGCCATATCGAGCAGTTTTTGCAATGCATGTGCTTGTCGAGCGAAGCTGAAGGGCCGGCAGTGTCGCTACCGCCTCCTGTCGCCACACAAGCAAAAAGGCCCCGAATGAATCGGGGCCTTTCTTGAAACAAAATGCTGATAAAGAAACTATTTCAACTGCGCCTGCGTAAATCGCTTATCCACTTCAAGCCAATTCACCACGTTCCACCATGCTTCCAGGTAAGCCGGGCGCTTGTTCTGATACTTCAGATAATAGGCATGCTCCCACACATCGTTCCCGAGGATAGGATACTTGCCCGTGTGCAATGGGCTGTCCTGATTCGGTGTCGTCACAATCTCAAGCTTTGAGCCATTCCAGATCAGCCAGCCCCAGCCTGATCCAAACTGCGCCGCGGTCTTCTCGTTAAACTGCTTCTTGAAATCTTCGAAGCTGCCGAAGTCCTTCTTGATCTGCTCGCCAATCTTTCCCGAAGGCTCGCCGCCGCCACCCGGCTTCATGATCTCCCAGAACATGGTGTGGTTCACATGACCGCCGCCATTGTTGCGGATCACGCCGCGAACATCCTCAGGCAGTGTCTGTAAATTCTTCAACAAATCTTCAGCAGAATGCTTGCCCAGGTCGGGGTGCTTCTCGATCGCCCCGTTCAGCTTGTCGATGTACGCCTGGTGATGCTTGTCGTGATGAAGCTTCATGGTTGCTTCATCGATGTGCGGCTCAAGAGCACTGTAATCGTACGGCAGTGCGGGTAATTCAAATGCCATGTTGTTCTCCTCATCGTTCGAACTACGTGCTTCACACTTCGCTTTGTTGAAACTATGCTTCGTCGCACCGCTCTCACAGTGCAGTTCGCCAAACCATTCTCTTCCATGGATGCCAACTTTGCATGAATCGGTGCAGGGATTCATCATCCATGCGCAATTACCGTAGACCTGGCGCCATCGATTTGACATCCCGACCAGAGCGGAGAAAAGTACGTTTTCTCGCTTACACTCTCCCTCTTACCGTTGCTCCGAGCGAAGTCGAAAGAACCCGCGTCTTCTTCACCCTCCACCCACGCCGAATCATTCCGGCATTTGCACATCTTGAAACCAACCCGTACCCATCTCAGTCTCATCGGTTAGATTGTTGATAGGCGCCTGCATTCCATCGCAGTTCACGACAGCCATTTCTAGTTCACCGTATTTGCAGCTTTTGAGGGACTGACACACTCGATTGGCCCGCCCCCGCATAACTCGCAGACAATTGCTGATGGAGGCCGGAGCCTCCAGTGCGCTCGCG
Organism: uncultured Acetobacteraceae bacterium; assembly: GCA_964658655.1. Lineage (GTDB taxonomy): Bacteria > Acidobacteriota > Terriglobia > Terriglobales > Acidobacteriaceae. Next base: position 38,639 of record CAZZZL010000042.1, read on the forward strand.
CTGGGAGCACCCGCCATGGCTGCCGCAGCAGGCTTTCAGAACCAGCCCCTGCCGCCCGCCACCAAGGGCACCGGTCCCAAGCCGCAAAGCGAAACCGCGGAAGATTATGCCCATCCGGCTGGTGTCTTCATCAACCGGCCTCTTACCCAGGTCTCGAAGCTCGCCGACGCCATGCTCGATGACATGGAAGGCCGTAACTGCGATTTCTTCTACAACGAAGCCAGCCCCAAGACCGGCCTGGTCCGCGATCGCGCCCCATCGGAAGGCCGTTCCCTCAGCCGTGTCGCCTCCATTGCTGCCACCGGCTTCGGCCTCAGCGCCATGTGCATTGCGGCCAAGCGCAACTATCTCCGGCCCAGCGATTGCGAAGCCCGCGTAGAGAAAACACTCGCCTTCCTCCTCGAGCAGTGTCCGCATGAGCACGGCTTCCTTTACCACTTCATCGATATCGAGAGCGGCCAGCGCATGTTCGGAAGCGAGCTATCCTCCATCGATACCTCGCTCCTCATGTGCGGCATCCTGCATTGCCGCCAGTACTTTGAGGGCAACTCCCGCATCGCCGCCCTCGCGACCACCCTTTACCGCCGCGTCGACTGGGAGTGGATGCTCAACGCCGGCACAACCCTCTCCATGGGCTGGTTGCCCGACCAGGGTTTCCTCAAACATCGCTGGGACATATACGCAGAGCTCACCACCATGTACCTCATGGCCATCGGCTCGCCCACCCACCCCATTCCCGCCGCTACCTGGGACGCACTGCAGCGCCCCATCATCCAGTTCGGCGGCATCGACTACATCAGCGGCGTCGCGCCCCTCTTCATCCACCAGTACCCGCAGGCCTGGGTCGATTACCGCGACAAGCGCGACAAATACGCCAATTACTTCACTAACTCCATCGCCGCCACCCGCGCACACCAATTGTGGTGCATGGTTCTCGGCCAGAAATTCAACTGGATCGACCAGGGCCTCTGGGGCATTTCCGCCTCCGATTCGCGCCAGGGCTACCGCGTCTGGGGCGGCCCGCCCGACATGGGTCCGCTCGATGGAACTGTCGTTCCCTGCGCCACCGCAGGCTCGCTCGTCTTCCTGCCCGCCGAGTGCTCGCACGTCCTCCTCGGCATCAAGGACCGCTTCAAGGAAAAGGGCTACCAGCGCTACGGCTTCGTCGACGCCATCCAGCCCAAGGTGAACTGGTTCGCCGAAGACGTCATCGGCATCGACGTCGGCATCGGCCTGCTGATGGCCGAAAACCTCCGCTCAGGATTCGTCTGGGAAAGCTTCATGAAGAATCGCGAAATCCAGCACGCCATGCGCGAAGTGTCCTTCCATCCCGACCCCGACGCCAACACTCAGGTGTTGTAACAAAGTCCCGTAACATCCAGTCATCCCGACCGCTTCATCGTCATCCGGCCCGCTACCCTTATCACCCCGACCGAAGTGAGAGATCTGCCTTGATCTCTCCCACAATTTGTCATCCGAGCGACGTCGAAGGACCTGCGTTCTCTTCGTTCGCCCCACTCGCCATTGCAGGATTTAGCGTCCGCATCTGTCCTCCCATCACCCACTTCCTGGTCTGTTATTCCCGATTCGACACAATGAGTAAGATGTTTGCGTGACTGCAACCTTGCGTGGCGCATCCTTGCACTAGCATGGCTGTAGGCATGGAAAGGGAGTGGATGAGCGATCCTGAACTGCAATATCGCTGGGTTGAAGGCCACGGAGAAGCTTTCGGAGCCCCTGGGATCGAGCCCCGCTGGACTTCGAGCGAAAAAAACACCGTCTGCACAGCCTATTCCGCTTCCAGCCGCCTGTGGTTCACCACCTCGCACGGCATCCTCAATGAGATCTTCT
>CAZZZL010000043.1:0-38865 GCA_964658655.1 uncultured Acetobacteraceae bacterium
AGCCTCCGGCAGGCAGTATTTCCGGATCGGGACCGAGCGACGATCTCCCATTGACGATCTTCCATTCGTGAGCGGGAACCTTTCCGTACGCCGCAGTGTCTAAGTTGGAGAGAGGCAAATGGTTGCCTCCCACGTTTATCAATAGCTCGCAGATACCGTAAGTTCCCGCGGCTGGTTACCTCGTGAGGGGGACTGGTAAGGCTTATGGCACTGCGGGAAGACACTGGCTGTAGCTTCCTGATAATGTTGTGAGGAAATTCGGATGCAAGCAGGACTGGCATTGGGAAACCTTGTAAGCGCTATCGGAGCACAGCAGGAAGAAGCAGCGGTCATCGCTGAACTGAAGGCCGGTTCAGAGTCCGCGTTCGCGTGGCTGGTCGCTCAATATCATCAGCCCATCTACTCGCTGATTGCCCGCACCATTCAGAATCAGTCGGAAGCATCGGATCTGACACAGGAAGTTTTCGTCAAAGTCTATCGCGGCATCGGCAACTTTCATGGCGACGCCAGCCTGCGTACGTGGATCTACCGTATAGCGCTGCATGAAGCATCGAACCAGCGGCGCTGGTGGGGCCGGCACAAGAAGCAGGAAGTCACGATCGAGACTGAGTGCGGCGAACACTTCGACGGCTCGGGAATATTCCTCAAGGACATGTTGGTCGATCAGCACGAATCGCCTTTCGACCTATGCGCGCAGCAGGAAATCCGGGAGCGGGTCGAAGAAGAGATCCGCAAGGTGCCGGAACCATTTCGAACCGTTGTTATCCTCCGCGACATCGAAGGGTTTGGGTATGAGGAAATAGCAGAAATCCTCGGTGCGAACCTGGGGACCATCAAATCGAGATTGATGCGCGGACGGGCCCAGTTGAAAAAGCAGCTGGCGCCCTACGCATCGGCTGCAGCAAAGCGACCGAGCCAGGCGGCGCGGATGACAGGCACCAACAGTGAATTGACGGCACAGGAGGCGGCCCAGTGAGTACGACACATACGGTAACCGACCAGACAGTGACCCGATTACCCGCAGTTTGTCGCCATACGCGTGATCAGTTCTCCGCATATCTGGATGGACTTGTGAGCGGGAAGGTGATGCATCAGATCGCCTCGCACATGGACGAATGCAACAGCTGCTCCGAGGATTTTGCAGCGTGGCGTGAGACGCTCCGTATGATTTCGTCCATCGGACCATCCAAAGCCCCCGCGGACCTGGCTCTTCGTCTGCGCGTCGCCCTTTCGCGGGCAGCTGCACAAACACCCCGCGCTGCGGTCGATCGCTGGAAGATTCAGTGGGCAGATGTCTATCGTCCGTTCGCGCTCCGTGCAACGGCCGGCTTCGCCAGTGCGCTCTTCCTGATCGGAACCGTCGGCCTGCTGGTCGGCAGGTTTGCCACTCCACAGACCGTGGAAGCAATGGAACAGCCGGTTGACTTCGCCACAGGTCCGCACTTCCTTTACACCTCGGTCGAACCGGATGCGCCAATCGGCGATAAGGAGAATCCGGTTGTCGTGGAAGCATTCGTGAACAATAGCGGGCGCGTCTACGATTACCGGATCGTCTCCGGGCAGTGCAATGCAAGCACCCGCGCCCAACTCGACAGCACCTTGCTGTTCAGCCTGTTTGAACCTGCACGGAGCTTCGGAGCCCCGGTTCGCGGTACTGTAGTGATGTCATTTTCCGGAGTTTCCGTCCGGGGTTAACTCCGGACCTTCGCTTCGATTTGACCGCCTCGGTTGCGCTTACTAGACTGAATGGGCAACTCCAATCTACTGGCCGTGCCTATTTCTTCTTCATGTAAGCCCCGATCCCGCTCCATCATCCTGTGCACGGGCGTCGCGGCCTGCCTGGCTGTTGCCAGTACCAGTCTGGGTGCGCAACAGACTCCGCCGGCCAACGGCGTTTCATCCTCTTCAGCATCGGTCGCCACGGGTCCTGCTCCGGTCAAGCCGCCTGCGATCATCGATCCTGCCGGTCCGCAGATTTCCCTCCAGACCAGCGAGGCACTGTTCTTTATCGCAGCGGCGTTGAACAGCTGCGGGTATGACGCCGGTCTGGAGCAGTCCGACCCGGTGCGTGCGCACGTCCGCGAACAGGTGTCGGCAGCACTGCAGGGGTCATCTGCTGGCCAGGATGCTCACGACAAGCTCTGCACTTACATCGAACAGCATCGCCTTTCCGACGGCAGCCGGGATCTGGCGCAGTATGTGTCGCTGGCCCTTTATCTGACGCCGCCGCCGGAATTGACGACCTCGGTCGAGGGACCCGATCTTCCTCCCGATTCAACGCAGGTGATGGAAATCCTGCCGCTGCTGCGTGAATTTGCGCGAGCCATTAACCTGCACGAAATCTGGGTGAGCAACAAGCTGGCCTATGACGCCGAAATCGCGCGGCTGCATGATCCACTCACGCAGATGGTCGTCGATACCAATGCCTACCTCAAGACCCCTGCAAGTGTGACAAACGGCAGCCGTTTCCTCGTCGTCCTGGAACCGCTGCTGGCGCCGGGCCAGGTCAATGCGCGAGTCTATGGGACGGACTATGTCATCGTCGCCTCACCCTCCAACGGCACCATCAAGATGGATGAGGTTCGCCATACTTACCTGCACTATGAAGTAGAGCCGATGCTTTATGCGCGGCAGAGCGCCATGGACCGGCTCCTTCCGGTCCTTAAAACTATCCGCGAGGCCCCGCTCGATTACACCTATCGCGCCGACATCGTTTCGCTGGTGATCGAGTGCATGATCCAGGGGATCGAAGCGCGGACCATGCAGACCGGTGTCGTCATTCCCAAGGTGACGTCCAGCATGCGCAAATCTGATGCTGAAGTCATCGATGAGCAGATCAAAGCCGCGCACGCAAAGGATGCAGCCATACGCCATGAGCGCGTGCAGCATGACATGGAAGAAGGCTTCGTCCTGACGCGGTATTTTTACGATCAACTGGCCAAGTTCGAGACCGAGCCGCAGAGCTTCAAGGAATCCATCGGCGAAATGGTCTACGGGATGGACGTTCCCTCCGAAATGAGCAGCATCAAGCAAATCAAGTTTTCGCAGGCGGGCGCAAGCGACGTGGTGCGCAAAGTGCCACGCCAGCTGCGTGGACTGGATCTGGCGGAGATGAAGCTGATGAAGGGTGACGCCGACGGGGCCGCACTGCTGGCAAAGCAGGCAGTCGAACAGCATACGGACGACCCCGGACGCGCCGACTTCATTCTCGCCCGTGTCGCAGCGCTGCACGGCAACATGACCGAAGCAGTGCATGATTTCGAAGAGACGGTGCGCCTTTCCAAAGACCCGCGCATGCTGGCCTGGTCGCACATTTACCTTGGTCGCGTCTACGATGTGCAGCAGCAGAGAGACCAGGCAGTGACCCAGTATCACGCTGCGCTGACCGTGCGTGATGGCCAGGCCGACACGAAGGTAGCGGCGGAAAAGGGAATCAAGCAGGCCTACACCCTGCCGCCCGGGGCAAGGAAACCGTCAGAAGATGACGACGATGATGATGCCCCACCGGTGAAGTCCGGGGCCGCTGATACACCGAACTCTTCCGCAAACGATGCGAATACAGGCGCCAATGCCGACCAGTCGCCCCGTCCGAATGTGCCCCCACTTTCTTCCATCCCCGGAGCCGCCCAGGCGACAAAGCCGCATCGGTAAAGCGAACTGATTTTTCGTGAGAGAAGAGCTCGGCACGCAGACGAGTGAACGAAGTACACCTCGCTGGATGGGAGAATGATCGGATGTCGACGCCGCGTTGGTCAGAGCTTGAACAGACGCTTGGCCACGTCTTCAAGAAGCGCTTGATACTCGAGCAATCGGTGACCCACAGCTCGCTCGCGTACGAGCGTGCTACTGGCCGCGCGGAAGGCGGCCTGATCGATGACGATGCGAGCCGGAATATCAGCTCCGACGAAGAGCAGGATAATGAGCAGCTCGAATTCCTGGGCGACGCTGTCCTCGGCATGGTAGTGGCCGATTACCTGTTCCGGACCTACCCCGTGTTGCATGAAGGGGACCTGACCCGGTTGCGTGCGCAACTGGTAAGCCGCAGACATCTTGGGCAGGTTGCCGCCCACATTTCTCTCGGCTCATTTATGCGACTGGGCCGTGGCGAGGAGCGGTCCGGGGGACGCCAGAAAGCTGTCCTTCTCGCAAATGCGCTTGAAGCCGTGATCGCCGCTCTCTACCTCGACGGCGGCCTGAAAGCCGCGACCAGGTTTGTCCTGCAGAGTGTGGTCGAGCCTTACATGGACGAGCTGCATGCAGCGCTCGAAGCCGGGCTTGCCCTGGGCGATCACAAATCGGCCCTTCAGGAATGGCTGCAGGCCCACAAGGCCGGTTCAGCCCAGTACGTGGTCAAGGCGGAGTCGGGGCCAGACCACCGGAAACGCTTCCTGGTTGAGGTCGAGGTCGTCAGCGACCCCGAAGCCTCGGAGGGCCGTCACATCGTGGCCCAGGGCATGGGCAGTACCAAGAAAAAGGCGGAGCAGGAAGCGGCACGCCTCGCGTATGCAGCGCTTCTTGCTGCGGAGCATCGAACTAACGACAAAGGGGCAGGTATGTCGCCCTTGGCAGGCCGGGCTTCCTGATGAACTCTTCTGCTGATGATCCTTCGAATTTCACGCACCGTCGCCTGCAGGTCGGCGAGGAGAGCCGGATCGTGGAGGTCGTCACTACCTCTGTTTCGATCGAAGAAGTTCGCTACGAGGTGCACAGCGATCATCCGCACAGGCCCATACCTCATACACCTTTGTCGTTCATCATCCTGGATCGCGTCCGCTCGCTGATGGCGGTCATGATTCTTGCGACCTTCGTCCTCACCTTCATCGTGCAGCCGTTCCGCATCCCTTCAGAAAGCATGGAGCGAACCCTGCTGGTTGGCGATTTTCTACTAGTCAACAAGGTTATTTTCAGCCCGCCGGGGAACTGGGGATGGCTGCTGCCGTACCGGGCCCCCGCGCGGGGCGACATCGTTGTCTTCCATTTCCCGCTGGACCCCGACGATCACGTGGTGAAGCGCCTGATCGGCGACAACGGGGACCGTCTGCACATGCGCGACGGCGTCGTCTACCGCGATGGCACCCCGCTCCTGGAGCCGTACACACGGCAGGCGACCTGGTCGATCAATCCCGGCAGGGACGCCTTTCGAGATGACTTTCCCGCAGCCCGGTTCACCGATCCCGGCGTCGATGCGCACTGGTGGATCGAACTGCAGCACGACATCTCGCGGGGCGACCTGGTCGTGCCGCCGGCGCGCTATTTTGTGATGGGGGACAATCGCGACGACAGCCGCGACAGCCGCTACTGGGGCTTTGTGCCGCGCGTGAATATAGTCGGGATGCCCATGCTCATTTACTTCTCGGTGCGTGAGCCCTCACGAACGGATCGAACGCCCATGCCGCCATCGATGCAGGATGATAGACTCGGCAACAGTGCGGTGGGTCGCATGCTGAGCTTTGCGCGGTGGGAACGAACCCTGCGCGTTGTCCAGTAGCGCGGTCCCTCCCGCGCGTCAATTGTTGTTCAACCATGCCTGATCTCGAGACCAAAAATCGTGAAGTTGAAGTCGTAAGTCCAGAGCCGACGCCCCGCGACCTTACACCGGAAGAGCGTAAAGCGGACGAGACGCCCCTGGAAGCATTTGCGTCCATCTGCGGCATCCTGGTCATCGGCCTGTTTGCGTTGACATTCATCTTTCAGAATTTCATGATCCCCTCGTCTTCAATGGAGAAGACGCTCCTGATCGGCGACCATGTACTGGTCGATCGGGTGACACTCGCGCCACGAACCCACTGGGCGCCCTTTGTCCATTATCGCGACGTGCGCCGCGGCGACATAATCGTATTCTTTAAGCCTGGCTATCCCGATCTCTACCTGGTGAAGCGCGTCGTCGGCATTCCCGGCGATCGCATTCATCTGCGCAATGGCACTGTCTTCCTGAATGGTGTAGCGCAGAATGAGCCACTTGCCGTCAAGACGGATTACAGCAACTATTCGCCCTATAAGGACGATTTTCCCGCGGTCCAGACCAGTGAAGCACCGGATGTCGAGCCAACGTGGAGCGCTGAACTCCCGACCCGTATCCAGGGCGACGACCTGGTTGTTCCGCCGGGCCACTATTTCGCGATGGGCGATAATCGGCCCAATTCGCTTGATTCTCGCTACTGGGGCTTCGTTCCACGCGAAAATATCGTCGGCCGGCCTCTGTTCGTTTACTGGTCCTTTATCACGTCGGAATCGCAGGAGTATAAGACCAGCGCCTCTGAACGGGTCAGCTTTATGACGCATATGGTCGTGCACTTCTTTGACCAGACTCGCTGGAGCCGCACTCTCCACCTGATCCGCTGACACGCACATGAGCACTGGACCGACCTTCGATCCTGCGTCTCCCGTTTCAACGTCTACCGGCCCCCTGTCTTCCGGCGATCTAAAGCGTCTCGAGGCTCAGGCGTCGGGAACAGATACTGCCGTCGGGACCGGGGAATCGCACAGCCGTATTCCCGGCTCCCGCCACTGGCTGCCCCTGATCATCGTCATCGTGCTCGCGGTCGCCATCGTGGTCCCGCCACTCTTCAACATTGGCCGGTACCAGCACCGCATTGCCGCGAACATCAGTCGCAGCCTCGGCCGGCCCGTCCACTTTTCGAAAATTACCCTTCGCCTGTTGCCCCGGCCGGGTTTCGACCTCGACGACTTCACCGTCGAGGAGGGTCCGGGCTTCGGGTCCGAGCCGATCCTCCATTCATCGTCTGTCAGGGCCTCGGTGCGGCTCCTCTCCCTCTGGAGAGGCCGGTTGGAGATCGCGCGTATCGCGCTCGATGAGCCCAGCCTGAACCTGGTCCGCAACGACGAAAGCCGCTGGAATTTTGCCTCGGTGATGACCCAGGCCTCTCAGGCCCCGGTTGCGCCCACAGGTCAGCTGGGCCCGGGCCGGAGTCTTCGCTTTCCCTACGTTGAGGCGTCAAATGCACGCATTAACTTCAAATATGGGAACGAAAAGCAGCCTTTTTCGTTCCTTAATGGCGACGTTTCCATCTGGCTTGAAAACCCGGAGGAGTGGCAGCTGCGTTTTACCGCGCAACCCGTCCGCACGGACATGCCCCTGTTCGCATCGAACACCGGGCTCATCCGGGTGGAGGGGTCCATGCAGCGTGCACGTTCGCTCGGTGATATCCCGGTCAACCTGCGCGCCGAATGGATCCATGCGCCGCTGGGACAACTGGGCAGGCTTTTTAGCGGTGAGGACCAGGGCTGGCGCGGAGAACTGCAGGTGCGCTCCCGCCTGACCGGAACACCTACAAAACTGCTCGTGAAGGCCACCATGCAGCTCGACGATCTGCACCGGGTCGAGTTCGCCCCTGACCAGTCCCTGAGCTACGTGGCAGGCTGCACAGGTACCTACGAGAAGGCCCTCGAACAGCTCGGGGATATGTCCTGCACTATCCCTCTCGGCAATGGGCACCTGGCCGTATCCGGCACTCTGAGACGGCCTGGAGAGCTCTCCGGAACCCGGCTCGATCTTTCGCTCGTTGAGGCCCCGGCGTCCGGCGCGCTCGATTTGTTGAGGCTCACGCGCGAACGCATCAACAAGAATCTTGCTGTCTCTGGCTCGGTGAATGGGCATTTCGCTATCGGATACGCTCAAGGTTTGACCACTGTCTTGGGCAGTGCGGTAACGCGGGACCTGAGCGTAAGTGCATCCGGCCTGCATAGTCCGCTGCAACTGGGTGAACTGCACCTGGCGACGCTCGACCCTGGCCCCACCCGAAGTCGCACATCAAAATCAGCGGCCAGCCCGGCAAGCCGGGCGGCGGCCATTGCATATTTGCCGGGCAGGGTCAGCCCGCTATCCCTCCTGCTTTCTCCGGTGAAGGTCGATCTGGGTTCCTCGACACCACTCATCGTCGATGGCGTCTTCAATCGCCAGAATTTTCTGCTGCATTTTGGTGGACGTGGAGAACTGGCGAAGATGGTTCCAGCTATCCGCAACCTTGGTGTGTTCGCACCCGGAATTGAATCGCTGCAGCCCAAAGGCGAGGCGAACGTTGACCTGCAGCTCCGCGGCCCCTGGCTGGTGCCGATGCAGACCCTGAGCTCCGACCAGAAACCAGCAGGGCCCTCCGTCACGGCGAGTGGCAGTATCAGCCTGCGCGACGCAAGCCTGATTACCCCGTATCTCGCTGCGCCGCTGACGATTCGCAGTGCGCAGGCTTCCATCTCCGGCATACAAGGCGGCTCGACGCAGGTGGCGTGGAGCGGCATCATCGGGCAGTACGGGCCCATCCGTTTCACCGGCAACTTCCGCGTGCCGATCGCCTGCGGAAACGCGATCGATAGCCCCACCATGTGCCAGCGACAGTTCGACATAGCCATTCCTGCCTTGAACATTGGCACTTTGCCGACGTTTATGATGGGCAGTCATCCGGTGATGCATGAGCTGATCGAGGGCATCAGGGACCGGATCGAAAGTGGCACCGTCATGAACAGCTGGCCGCCGCTTCACGGCACCATCCGGGTTGCGCGGGCGAACCTCGACACACTTGCTCTCGACGACGTCGTCTCGAATATCGAGATGCAGGGTGGCCACGTCAAAATCGAATCGCTCGACGCCAGGGCGCTCGACGGAACATTGCACCTGAGCGGAACCGTCGATGCTGGAGCTTCGCCGGCCTACCACTTGGACGGCCAGTTGAACCAGGCGAGTATCTCTGCAATTGGGGACCTGTTCAGCCAAAACTGGGGCACCGGCACGATCAATCTTGCAACCCATCTGAGCCTGAACGGTCTTACCCGGCAGGAGCTCCTTTCGTCGGCACAGGGAATGTTCCATTTCGACTGGAGTCGTGGAGGTCTGCCCATCGTGCCACCTGCCGCTGCTATAAAACCGGTTCCGTCACCCTTCGCGCATTTCGACCAGTGGACAGCCGATGGACAGGTTCAGGATTCGGGCCTGACCCTCGAACAGAGTCTGCTCACTGGCGCCGACGCTGCACGGGCAGTTCAGGGAACGATTGGTTTTGGCACACAGCTTAACCTGAAATCGGCCGCGGCGCCTGTATCTTCGGCAGTCTCGAATGGTGCCACAGCCGATGGCGGGACGTTGACAGGCACCATGGCGGCGCCTGAGTTCACCCCCGATGCACAGCCCTAGCAGCACCAACCCCAACTACTTCTTCGGCTGAGTGTAATGGATCTGTTGCACGTGCACGCTGGCTGTGGTCTCCGGCACAATACCGTCGTTCACCTGCACCTGCGTCGGTTCCCCCTGCAGCAGGATGCGATGCGTCGCACGGCCATGTGCCGGCACATACACGCGTTCCGTCACGGAATTGCTGATCGAGCTCACTGTGATCGGGACATTCGCACCGGTTCCCCCGCTGTTGGTCACTTCGACTGCGATCAGATAGGAGCTGTCACCACTTGCCCCGCTGGGAAACGTACCTGTGATTGTCAGGTCGGGCAGGCCATGGTCGGTGTACACCCAGTCCCCGAAGAACTGGTGCAGGTCCTTTGCCGTCACGGTGCCTGACGTGGATGGAGGCAGCGGTGACGTTGCGAGCTGCTTTGTCACCACCTGTTCGAAGTAGTCATCGTGCGTATCGAGTTTCGGGTCGTACGCCTTCAAAGCAGCCTGCAGTGCCGCGTCCCCAACCAGCGACCGCAGCATCCAGAACACATACGTTGACTTGGTGCGGTAGAAGATAGCGTCCGATGCGTTGAGTAGGTTCGGGCGTTCATCCACTGAGGCGCCGAGATCAGTGGCGCCGTCGCCCGGCTCGGCCAGCGACAATGCCGAGCGTTGTTCATCGAGCTGCGCAAGGGCGGCGTCGTGGTCCTTGGTCTGCTCGGTCCAGAGACTGGCCATGAAGTGTGCGACCCCTTCGTTCATCCACGGCCGCGGCGATTGAAAGTAGGCATGTGAGAGGGAGTGGCTCATGGGCGCAGTCAATTGCTCGGCAGTGAGCGGCTGCATCCCGGTGAAGAGGGTCTGCCGTTCTTCGAAGGGGGCGTCGTCAGAATTGGCAAGGTCGAGGATGGAAAGCGACGGCTTCGGCCTGTCGGGCAGCGACGATTCCAGCCAGGTGCGCAACAGCGGCGTGACCATGGAGCCAGCCGCCAGGTACGCCTGTGTATCCCCCCCATTCGCGGCGCGGGCATAGATATCCAGCGCGTTACCACTTCGCTTCTGACGACTGGCAAGAAATACGCTGAGCGTCTGAAACCCCAGGGGTGCCTCGGGCAAGGACGCCCTGGCCAGCCCGGGGACATGGGCATTCGCGTCCCCTGGCGTGAAGGAAACGGGCACCACAATCCCATCGAGGACAGCGACTGTAGGAGCATCGTCCATCGTTTCCGCCGAAACCGTCATCAATACCCGGGCATTCGCCTGGTGCAGTTTGTTGAGTCCGACCATCGCGAAAAGCTTGTCGCCATCGCCCAGGCGAACCGGCACGGAACAGACGGGGTACCAAGCGACGTTCCCGAAACCGCGGAGACCGACAAACGTTGACGAGATTTCGTCCCAGTCCGAGCGGACCGCTACATCGGCCGGTGTTCCAATCTGCTGGAGACGGGTCGCATCCGGTGGGATCGCGCCGCTGTAGAGTACGTCAAAGTCCAGGCTGGCGCCCGGGGCCAGCGGCTGCGCCAGTTCGATCTCGGCTTCGTGCAACTGACCGGTATGATCCGCGTCGCTGGGGATCGTCGTCTCGGCGAAGCGGGCTTGTTTCGCATCGGCAGCAAGCTTTATCGAATCCCAGGTCAGGGTTGAGGAAAGCTGCAGCGGGATTTGTTTAAGCAGCTGCTTCCCGTCATTCCGCATAGAGAACTGGGCCCGAGCCGAGAGCGTGTGGCTATCCGGCCGAAGGCGGATATCCAGTACATAGCGGGTGAACACAATGGCGGCGCGGTCGCTATCCGAAACGTTGCTCACGACGTCAGATCGATGCTGCTTTGCGTCGGCGGCCTGGGCAGCGGAGTCATTGCTCGATCGCGAGAAAATGACAGTGCCGTGGGGGACAGTCGGGGTCTGTGGGGACTGGGCTGTCTGGGCCCGGCCGATCGGCGCCCCTCCGAAGACCAGCACGATTCCAAAAGCCAGTGCGGCGCCGGAAGCGCAAGAGAATGCTCGCATCACGAGCCCAAGCCTTTCAATTTCTTTGGCTTGGCGTGAAAAACGGAATCTGCTGCTTGGATTTGAGGGATCCCGGCAGCCTTTGATCGCCTCTGCCGAAACGCTTCAAACAACACCACGGCACCGGCCGCCGAGACATTCAATGATGAGACTTTGCCGGCCATCGGAATCCGCAGCAACTGGTCGCAGGTCTTGCGGACGAGTTCATGCAAGCCCTCACCCTCACGTCCCAGAACCAGGCAGCAGGGACCCAGGTAGCTGTATTGGTCGTAATCGATGGTGCCTCGCTCGTCGAGTCCGATACACCAGACATTACGTTCCTTTAGCCATTCCAGCGAGCGGACAAGGTTCACGACTTTCGCAATGCGGATATGTTCGGCTGCTCCGGCCGAGGCCTTGATGGCGACGGGCGAAAGGGGCGCGGAACGGCGCTCGGTCATGATGACGCCGTCAACCCCGGCGCCGTCGGCCACGCGCAACAGGGCTCCGAGGTTCTGCGGGTCTTCTACGCCATCCAGCGCGAGCAGCAGGGAATCGCCCGCCGTGTCCCCGGGAAGCAGGTCCTCGATCTCAAGAAAGGTGCGGTTGCGAACCAGCGCGACGACGCCCTGGTGGGAGGGGGTCTTGGCCAGGCGCGTGAGGTGCTCGCGCGGCTCCAGGCGAACCCGGATGCCGGCCGCCTTGCAAGCCTCTACAACCTCATCCAGGCGCTTGTCCTGTCGTTCGCGGGCAACACAGATGTGGTCAAATTCCCGGCTTCCCGACCGGATTGCCTCATTAACGGGATGAAGCCCGTACAAAACTTCCATGACTTCAAGTGTAATCGCTCTATCCTGCAGCCTCGTCCTTCCAAATGCCGGGCAGTTCCCGCCCGTACGCATCAAAAACCTTGACTCCAGTAAAATGAGGTAAGTATGGCCAGGTCGGCAAAAAATAGTCCGAAATCGTCGCAGGCGAGCGTCTTTGACCCAAACGCCAGCGTCTCTCTTAGCAATATGAGCGCAGCTTCCATCGCGATTGCGGAACAGACACAGCAGAACAATGCTGTCGCCCAGGCGCTGAAACGGCACGATGCCGGGGTGCTTGACGACCTGATTGTCCAATACCAGCATCGCCTGATGCGATACCTGCTCTACCTGACCAGCAGCCGGGAAAGCTCCGAAGACATCTTCCAGGAAACGTGGATGCGGGTCCTGATGCGCGGCGCACAGTTCAATGGCAATTCGCGCTTCGATACCTGGCTTTTCACGATCGCCCGCAATCTAGTAGTGGATATGCGCCGAAAGCGCACCATGGCCAGTCTCGAAGAGTTATGCGAAACGCATGAGGACGAGCGTCCGTTTGAAGTACCGGCGGTCGGCCCTTCGCCCCTCGAAACCTGCCAGTTGCGCGAGAACAGCACCCGGGTGGCCGCTGCTTTGCTCACACTCGAGCCGCTCTACCGCGAAGTGCTGATACTGCGTTTCCACGAAGAATTGTCGCTCGAAGAGATCGCTCAGGTTACGCACGCGCCGCTCTCGACGGTGAAATCAAGGCTCTACCGTGGCCTCGCCGCCCTTCGTCCGCGCATGCTCGCGCAGGAGCAGCGCCCGGAGCCCAGGAGTGAACAGAAGATTGACGCACGCGGCGAATCCAGACGAGCGGAGGCGCGGGGTTGAAACGCCTGAACATTTCGGAGCATGCTGGCAGAAAAGAAATGATGCCTGCACCGGATCAGGACGCCCTGGTTCGTGCTCTCACTGAAGTGGACAGCCAATCTGACCTTGCTGTGAATCGGACCCGCCGCCGCATCTATGGCGCGAACCTCGACATGGATCAGCAGCGCAAAGATCGCCGCAGGCAACGCCGTTTTGTCATCGTCTTCTATCTGGCGTTCCTCACGCTTTTGACGCCTGCATTGTGGACTAGCCTGGAGAGTTTCATGGGGGGCGCGCACTTTGCCGACCCGCAGACCCAGACCTACCTGCTGCCCCTGATGTTGTTTCCGGGAATCGTGGCGGTGGCGACTATCGCCTTCAAGAAGCATCACGATCGTGAGTCGCGGCGCGAACTTTAGCTTGCCGAACATCTCAAGGCGGCGTAATTACTAAGGCCATATCGACCAGTAATACTTTTAACTACCTATGCCCTTCACACAATCTCAGGACCCGGACACATATACTTCGCTCACAGATGAGATCAAACTGATCCCGCGCTGGGCGATTGGTCTTGCGGTAGTGAGTTTTCTGGTGGTTGAGTACCTTTTCTGGGTCGTGCTCCCGGAACACCGCCATCATCCGGGACCGCCTCCCGGGTTCCATGCCTACTTCGCGATCTCGTGGGGTCTCTACGCAGCGCTCTATGCACTCGCGGTCGGCTATGTCAGTAAGGATGCGCCGCGCCGCAGCATGAGTACGCCCTTCTGGATACTGGCGTGCCTGCTCGCCCCCGGCGGCGTAGGAGCCGTACTTTATTTCCTGATGCGACAACCAATTGCTTCGACCTGCCCCGCCTGCGGAACACCTGTGCACAGTGATTATCACTTCTGCCCGCAGTGTGCTTTTCAAGTATCGAATTCGTGCGGCCAGTGCTTCCGGAGCGCCAGGATCACAGACCTCTACTGCGTTCACTGCGGACACGAACTTGCGAAAGACAATACGCCGGCACGGCTCCGCGCCTTCACCAGTTAGCAGCCGATCGGCGACATTTGTCTTCGTCTACTGTCCTTCCTATATCCTCGAAGCATGCCTATCACCGCACTTATCGTTGACGACGAGCAGCTGGCCAGGGAAGAGCTGCAGTACCTGCTCGACTCTGCTGGCGACGTTGAAGTGCTCGGTCAGGGACAAAATGGTATTGAGGCCGTCGAATTGATCCGTTCGCTTGAGCCTGACGTGGTCTTCCTCGATGTGCAGATGCCGGGACTGGATGGCTTCGGAGTCTTAAAAAAGTTGCTCGAGAAAAACAATCGCGACGTTCTGCCGCACATCATATTCGCAACCGCGTTTGATCAATATGCCGTCAGAGCTTTTGATGTAAACGCAATCGACTACCTGTTGAAGCCATTTGATCGCGCTCGCGTCATGCAGGCAGTCGATCGGGCACGGCAACGCATTGCCGACAATGAAAATCAGAGTCCTGGCACTGGGCCAAAGAATGGCTCGCCCGTGTCGCTATCCGCAGACAGCAGGCTGGACGCCCTGATAAAGCTCATTGAACAAAACCAGGCACAGCCCAGCCGGCCCTACGGCGCTCAAAGTGGCAAGATCGTGCTGCAGGCCCAGGGCCGGCTGCTCCTGGTGGATCAGAAGGATATCTGCTTTGCTTCGATTGATGAGGGCATCATTCACGTCGTCACGCCGACGATAGAGGGGCACTCGAAATGTCGCACGCTCGAGGAGCTATTCGACCTGCTGGACCCTGCGATTTTCTGGAGAGCCCATCGCTCCTACCTTGTGAATATCAACCAGATCAAAGAAGTTGTGCCATGGTTCAAGAGCAGCTATCAGCTGCGTATGAGTGACAAGAAACTCACCGAAATTCCCGTAAGCCGGGCGCAGACGAAACGCCTTCGTGAACTGTTTAAGCTCTAGGCGCACCGCCTGCGCAGCTTTTGAGATACTCTCCGCTCTTTTGCGCGTGCGCCATTTCACTTTCGCAGGTGAAGGACGATGCGAGTGCTAACACTACCAGGGCCCAACGAAAACAGGTACTTCTCAGGATCGTGCTGCAGGACCGAACTGAACGAGTAGGCATGATTGGAAAAATGAAAAATGAAATGAGGTAGTCCGGACGCAGTGGATCGGTCGCCTCTGACCTTCGTCTTTACTTCAACACGGCAGACGCAACCTGTGAAGTGCTCAAAGATATGTCGGGTCAATAATGAGCGGCAAAAGACCATTCGGTTTACTCTTAGTAAGGTAAGAAGGAAGAAAACGAATGGCTTGTCCTGTCTGTAATGAATTAGAACGTCATATCCAAACTGCTCGTGAGCCTGTTGCTGCCGAACTGCTGGTCGGACTTACCGAAGCAGGAAAACGAAATCGCGCACATCAACAGGAAGAGCGCATTGTGAAAGCTCAGAACGATCTTGCACGTCACCAGAAGTCTTGTGTCGTCATCCACGGCCAGCCCGAGGCCACCGATCACCAGCCAGATGCTGTTGGCCAAAAGATCGGCTAAGGGAATGGCAGCCTTCCTTTTTCTTTTGGGCCCTGGCGATCATTGACGCTAAACCAGCGATACCTGGTTGCGCCCGGCCATCTTAGCTGCATAAAGTGCTTCATCGGCAATCCGCATCAGATCGATGGGTCTTTGGCCGCTGAGAGGTACACGGACCGCAACGCCTAGACTGACCGTCTGTACGCCGCAGGAACTGAACGGATGGGCAAGCCCCAGACCTTCGACTGCGGCGCGAATCTGCTCAGCGACTGCGCGCGCTCTCGACTCCGTGCTGTTCGGCAGGATGAAAGCAAATTCCTCTCCGCCTATACGCGCCGCAAATCCCTCGGCCGCTTCGACGATCCCGGCGGTCACCTGGCCAATGGAGCGGAGGCAGGCATCTCCGCCGATATGGCCGACACTGTCGTTGTATTCCTTGAACCGATCCGCATCGAGGATCACCACGGCCAGCGCGCCGCCGTCCGTGTACGCGTTCTTCCATGCCGTCTCCAGTTGCACATTGAACGCTCGCCGGTTGGGAAGACCCGTGAGTTCGTCAGCATGCGCCAGCCTGCGGAATCGTGATTCGCTGGCTGCGAGTGAATCCTTCAAGCCTTCTTTTTCTTCGAGCAGCGCCGCCACTGGAAACATCGTGAAGATTGCGACCGCAGCAAAAAGCTGGGCAATGACGATGCGATGCAGCAACATATGCTGACCTGTAATCAACATCAATGGCCCATGACCTTTGACGGTGAATCCAATCACCAGCAGCGTGACCAGAAAAATGTTAACGACGGTGCCCGGCATTCCGAGGCGGAACACGACCAGTAGGAACGCTGGAAAGATGAAGAAGATCAGCGGATCACTGTTGTGCGTAAATACAAGCGCCGTCAGTGTCATGGAGACGGCCAGCACCAGCAGCGTATGTGGAAGATGCCGACGCTCGAACATCGAGAAGAATGCCGGCCTCTGCACCATCGTGACTAGCGGAACAAGCAGCGCCATTCCCAACATGTCGCCCAGGTACCAGGTGCGGAACATCTGCCACCACGATGCGCCGCCCATCAGCAGAATCGTCCACCACGCCCCGATCGCGCTTGTGAGCGCTGTTGCCCCTAGCACGGAGATGAGCAGGAATGCCACAAGTGTCTTGCGCCTGGACAGGTCAATCGGCGAACCGAACCAGCGAGTGAGCAGAAGCGTCGAGGTGACGACTTCAAGCGAATTGGCCAGGGAAACGCCGATAGCGATTCGGAATGGATCTCCATAAAATAGATCCGCAATCGTGTCTGCAGTGAGTCCGGCGAGGAAATAAGCCAGCCAAAGACGCCTGGGCTGCGTAATGAGCAGTCCGAGGATAAGGCCGTTGGACAGCCAGATCGTGGCGACGCCCTCTGACTGGTGTGACAGGTCGATGCCCAGCCAGGAGCAGATTGTGACCAGTACAAACACCCAGGCGAGGCGCAGGGCGTCCGCACGCGTCCAGGAGTCGCCGCGCCAGCAGCCCAGCCAGATCTCCCGCACTAAGCGCGCTACGCTTCTGGCGGGGAACTCGCCCTTTTCCGGGGATAGTTCAGGCAAGGAAATGGGCGTCCTGTCCTGCGCCGGTTTCGCCGTAGACGCAATAGTTGTCACCAAGGGTCGGTCCTCACGAACAGTGGATAGCACGCAGACGATCCTGAGTCACGAGGCCCGGGCACGCATCAGAGTGTACATTCCGTGCTGCCAGATGCGAAATACTTCGGTCTCGCGCCATGGTGCTCGGACAAAATGGCCCGCTGCCTGCCATTGAGTAAGGCGCGTCCGGCAGGACATCCCCCCGATGAGGTAGGATTTGTTTCGCAATCTTCGTGGCGCTTGCAGAGGAAACGACCATCTGCATTGCGCCTGGAGACTGGAGGAAACAGGATGCCGGCACGCAATCAAATTGAAATGTGGAATCGCTCTCTACTGAAGGCATGCGCGGTGGCGCTTGCAGTTGCTGGATTGGCAGCAGCGTCATACGCGCAGACTTTGACGGGCACCTGGACCTCAATCGGCAAGACACTGGATAACGGCGAGCAGTCGAACTCCATCGTGGAGATGAAGCAGTCAGGAAATGAGCTGACCGGCACGCTCAGGCGTTTCGGCACGGCCGTCCAGCTTAAGGGCACCGCCACCGGAAACCACTTCGTCGTCTATGCTGCGTGGGATACGTCAAGGCCATTCGTTACGGGCGACCTTGTGAATGGCGAACTGCACGGGACCGATAGGGGTGGCCGACCTTTCCTGGCGAAGCCCGGTGTCATCGGCGAAGATACGCCGCTCGTGACTTATATCGAGCCGCCTGCGCTTCATCCCGTTCCTGAGAACGGTCTGGCGAAGACGCCGCCGATGGGCTGGAACAGCTGGAATCTTTTTCAGGGCAGAGTCGATGACCAGACTGTGCGCACGATGGCCGACGCAATGGTATCGAGTGGTATGCGAGACGCCGGCTATATTTACGTAAACATAGATGACACATGGGAAGGGGTTCGCGATGCAGCAGGAAATCTGCAGCCAAACCACAAATTCCCGGACATGAAAAAGCTTGCGGATTACGTCCATTCCAAGGGATTGAAACTCGGCATCTATTCGTCACCCGGACCGCGCACCTGTGCGAGTTATCCCGGCAGCTACGGCCATGAAGAACAGGACGCAAAACAGTACGCCGCGTGGGGCATCGATTACCTGAAGTACGACTGGTGCAGTGCGCGCAACATCTACAAAGACGAAGACCTGCAACCGGCCTACCAGAAAATGGGTGCGGCGCTGCAGGCCACTGGCCGACCGATTCTCTATAGTCTCTGCGAGTATGGCTGGGGCAGTGTCGAAAAGTGGGGTCCGCAGGTGGGTGCGAACGCCTGGCGCACGACTGGCGACATTCGAGACGAGTGGTCAAGCATGATCGGTAACATCGAAAAACAGGTGCCCACTGCGCCGTATGCCGGCCCGGGACACTGGAATGATCCCGACATGCTGGAAGTCGGTAATGGACACATGACTGACGATGAATATCGTTCGCACATGAGCCTGTGGGCACTGACCGCTGCGCCGCTGCTGGCCGGCAATGATGTGCGGAGTATGTCGCCCGCGACCAAAGAGATTCTGCTGAATAAAGAAGTCATTGCGATCGATCAGGATCCGCTTGGGAAACAGGCCTCCCCAACGAAGAATGGCGATGTCGAGACCTGGATCAAGCCGCTTGCGAATGGAGAAATTGCAGTAGGCATGGTGAATCTTGGAGCATCGTCAGCGCAGTTCACGCTGCGCCCCTCGGACCTCCACCTGAGCAGCGCGACCAAAGCTGAGGATGCCTGGGCCCATAAGGAGGTATCGTTCACCAATGGTTCCTATTCTGCGGCGATACCTTCGCACGGAGTGCTTCTGCTCGTCGTCAGCGCCAAATGATTGAGCTTTCCGCGCGCACTCGACTCGCAATTTACACTTGGTCTTATCTTGAAAAATCAGTGCACATCGCGGCCTCGCTTGCAGGTCCCCTCATGGCGAGGACAGGCTGTTAGTGCCCGGGCTGTATGCAGCCTCGCGATCCTGCTTTCTGTTTCAACCCAAGCGCAGACTTCGGCGCCCGCAGTTTCTAACGCTGTCATTCATGGCAGCGTTCTAGACGCATCCGGGAAGCCGGTTGCGGGCGCGCTGGTTGACCTCGACGAGCAGGGTGCGTCGAAGCATCTCGAAACACAAACAGATAGTTCCGGTGCATTCGAACTATCTCCATTGCACCGGGGAAGTTATAGGCTCACGGCTTCCAATGCTGAACAGCGCGCGACTGCTTCGGCCGTGATTACAGTCGTCGACAAAGAGCAGAGAAATATTTTATTGAAGCTTACCCCGGTCAATCGTGACGCTGATTACAAAAAGCTCTCGCCGGCAGGGACCTCGGCGATGGAGTTTTCCGACAGCCCTAATTTCACTGTTGCGGGTGTGACGGATTGGACCGCCGTCGGTGGCCATGGCTCTGATTCCACCCTGCGTACAAGCGAGGACCTTGCCCGTGAAACGGCCCAGCTGAAAGCAAAGAATATCGATGGGGGGAGGGACGGTCTCGAAGACGATCACCGGCGCGCTGGCGACCTGGCTGAGAAACAGGGCGATGCTCTCGCTGCAGTGCGCGAATATGAAGAAGCCGTCCGCCTCCATCCCAGTGAAGCTAATTACTTTGCGTGGGGATCGGAATTACTTGTGCACCGTGCTGTATTACAGGCTGCGGAGGTATTTCGTAAGGGGGCGAAAGCGTACCCGGCGTCCTCGCGCATGCTCACCGCGCTGGGCGCTGCGCTTTTTGCGAGCGACCTTTACGATGAAGCGGCAGCTCGTCTTTGTGCCGCATCGGATCTCGCACCGTCTGATCAGGAACCCTATCTGTTTATGGGAAAAATCGAGATAGCTGCTCCGTCGCCGCTACCATGTGTCGCGCCAAAACTGGCGAGATTTGCCCATGACCACCCGTCGAACGCTTTTGCCAATTACCTGTATGCAATGGCCATTTTGAAGGACCGGAAGATCGGCGATCAGGTTGCAGGTTCCAAAGCAGAAGATCTGCTTACAAAGGCGATCACGATTGATCCGAAATGCTCACAAGCATATCTGCAATTAGGGATACTGTCGGCAACCGCGCGTCACTATGAACAAGCTGCCGCTTTCTACGAAAAAGCTATCGCGGCTGACCCGGAGTCGGGCGAAGCGCACTATCGACTAGGCGTCGCGGAGGACCGGCTCGGTAACGCAGAACAGGCTGAAAAGGAATTCGCAGCTCATGAGGAAATTGAAAAACGAAAGGCAGCCACAGTAGAGCAGCAGCGTAAGGAGATCAAGCAGTTCCAGGTAAAGGCAAACGAACCGTTGCCTGCGTCCACGTACTAGAGAGAGCTAGCGCTAACGCTTCGCTCCTATCGCCGGGCTCATCCTTCCAACTATTCCATCGCCCTCTCGAACTGTCAGGATCTGGTTAGCCTTCACCCTGGAAAAACGTTCTACTTTTTGTGTTGTCGGCCACTTCACTTCGATCAGGTCGGCTTCTGTGTTACTTCCTAGTCCGAAATGAAGGCGTAGATCGTTTTGCGACATCACGCTGGTGCCGCTGCTCACTTCATCCATCTGAATATGTTTGCCGATGATTACTCGAACACGAGCCCCGATTGCCGTTCGGTTACATCTAGTTCCGATGAGCTTGAGCTTGATCCAGTTCAGCCGGTTACCGCCGTCATTGCGCAGGAGCGATGGCAGGTCGTTCATGTTCAGGATAAGTGCGTCCATGTCACCATCGTTGTCATAGTCGCCAAATGCTGCGCCCCGACTTGAGAAGCGCTCGCTAATCCCGGGCCCCATCTGCTCTGAAACATCTTTGAAGGTGCCATCGCCCATATTTTTATAAACAAGCCGCTGGTTTTTATAGCTTTGGCCGAAGTGGTATCTATCTATCTCGGGATAGACGTGACCGTTGACCTGCATGATGTCCTTCCAGCCGTCATTGTCATAATCGAGAAAGCCACATCCCCAGGCTACGAAGCTGGTGTTGACGCCGACGCCTGCTGGAATGGCAACATCAGTAAAAGCGCCGTCCCCATTGTTGTGATAGAGGTTGGAGGTATCGTCGGCGAAGTTTGTTTTAAAAATATCGAACCATCCATCACAGTCATAATCGGCAACAGCAATACCCATTCCCGCTTGTTCATGCCCGCCGTCGCTATAGGCGCAGCCCGAAGCGAGGGCGATATCCGTGAACGTCCCATCGTGATTGTTCTTGAAGAGAATGCTCGGCTCAGAATCGACAGCGACATAGATATCAGGCCAGCCATCGTTATCGAAGTCATAGGAAACTGACGTGATCGAATAGCGCGGTCCGGGCTTCAAAATGCCGGACTTCTGTGAGACATCGGTGAAGGTTCCATCACCATTGTTATGGTAAAGAATATTAAGTCCACCAGGTAAGCCGCGGGGCCCGCATAGCACCGGCACGCCCTTCCACTGACAGAAATGCGCGTCTGTAACAGGTGATATGTTGGCTGGATCGAGATCAACATAGTTACAGACAAAAAGGTCCAGATGACCATCCCGGTCGTAATCGAGAAAGCTGCACCCTGCTCCCCAACGCACCTTTTCCTGGTAAAGTCCCGCCTTGCGTGTCACATCCGTGAAAGTGCCGTTACCATTGTTGTGGAAAAGAATGTTATGTCCCCAGAAGCAGCAGAACAGGTCATCCCATCCGTCGTTGTCGTAGTCGCCGACACAAACGCCAGTCTGCCAGCCAGTTACACCAAGCCCCGACTTTTCAGTAACGTCTGTAAAGGTTCCGTCGCGGTTATTCTTATATAAGTGTGAAGTCGGGGCTTTGCCTGCAGGCCATTTCGTATCCAACCTGTTACCGTTGGTTAAATAGATGTCCAGCCATCCATCATGATCGTAGTCGAAAAAGGCCAGCCCGCTTCCCTTGGCTTCGATGATGGATTGTTTATGATCGACGCCGCCCCACACGTTCGGAATGCGCAGCCCGGCCTCGGCAGCGACATCTTCAAACTGCACTTGCGTCGGCGTGGGCTTTAACGATGCAGCGTCAACAAGGGAGGAATCCTTCCATCTCCAGAGTGGCGTTGCGAGTGCTTCCGTAAGCTCACTGCCAAGCAGGAAAAGAGATGAGCCGAGGAAGCGTCGCCGTGGAAGATTCATAGAACGTGATTATAGATTCGACTCATACTTGAACTGTTGTGATTCACTGCGCGCCCTTGAACATCTCGAGTGCCTTCCTTGCATTTTGATTTTCTGGTTGCAGGCGGAGCAGTTCGTTGACAACGTCCGTGGCTCTCCGCAGATCATGCTGAAGAGCGTATAGCCGGGCGAGATTGAGATAGGCCTGGTCGAAAGTCGGAGCAACTGAAATGCATTTCTTGAATTGCATCTCCGCGCTCGCATACTGCTGCTGGCGGACGGAAATAATGCCAAGGTTATTCAGCGCCTCTGGATAGTCTGGCCGCTCATCGATAGCTCTTTGCAGATATGCCGCTGCATCCGTCAGTTGCGTCTGCTGTGCGTAAAGCATTCCCATACTGTAATTAGCTTCGGCATCGTCCGGCTGCAGCGAGAGTGCATGCGCAAGACACTCGCGCGCCGTGTCGAATTTGCCCATCCTTCGGTAGACGTTCCCGAGATTGAGCAATGCAATGGCATAGCCGGGTCGGAGCGACAAAGCCTGTTGAAAGTTCTTAACTGCTTCGTCTGCCTGGCCCTGTTGAGCTGCCATCATTCCCAGGTTGTTCCACGCTTCCGGATAGTCCGGACGAAGCTTGAGCGTCTGTTCGAGATAGCGACGCGCCTGCGCAAAATCATTTCTCCTAAGGCTCAGAGTGCCCAGGTTGTAATAGCCTTCAGGGTCATCGGGTTTTGCAATGATGACCTGTTGAAAAGACTCTGCGGCAGGCTCGAGATAACCATGCTGGAACATCGCGACCCCATAGGTAAAATCATTCCGCTGGGAACCACCGTGGTAGAAGTCTCCTGGGAAGGGTAGCGCTTTCCGCAGACGGGTCGCCGGCGTTGTAGGAATAGATCGAACATCCTCCGCCACCCTGGCAGCGTCGGCTCTGCCCTGGTAAAGTTTGACGATCATGCCGTCCCGATCGACTAAGAGGGAACTGGGGATGGCGAGGTCGCGGCGCCGATCGAAGAGATAACGGTAGACGATGTTGTAAATCCCTGCGACTTCTTCTGTCGCGAAGAGAGTAAGAAGGGAAAGCTTGGCTTGTGCAATAAAGTTATGAGCCGAGATGGTCTCCGCAGGTTCATCAACGTTCAAGGCGAGAAGCTTTATCTCGGCAGCGGAAAACTCCGACTTACTGTGCTCGAAGGCAATTAATTGCTGCGTGCTTGCTGAAGCATTCACAGACCAGAAATAGATCAACACATGGCTGCCGACGAAATCCTTAAGTTGATGAACTTCGCCAGCGGTATCAGGCAACGAGAATGCCGGAGCTTTCAATGGTTCAATCAGCCAGCTCTCCACGCTCGACGGCATCTCTTCGGATACGGTTGACGGGGATTGGGTCTTTTCAGCAGTTCTCGCAAATGGCAAAGCTACAAATGTCTTGGACGCCTCATCAACCTCGATGCGATGGTTTAGCGGAATCTCGCTGAACCTCTGTATGTGTCCGCTAGGCCAGCGGATCGTGGCCTGTACAGCGCTTGTCCACTCGCCGACGCCAAAGAATATCTCTTTTGAGTGCTGCGAAAGAAAGCCTGATCCGGCCTGCAAATATTTAGTCTGGCGAAGTTGTCCCGCCTCGAGTGTAATGGCTGCGCCGATGCCGTCGCGAGTACTCTGGCGCCCGCGCAGGCGAAACGCAACAGACGGATGAATGCCATCGATCTCATTATGCAGAATGCGTACTTGCGGCCCATTTCGATTCTTGAGAATCAGCTCCAGGCGGCCATCATGGTCGAGATCCGCCAGCACAAAAGCACGGCTGTCTTCGAGAAAATCAAGGCCAACGCTCCCGGAGACTTCCGTAAATGTGCCGTCGCGATTATTCGCAAATGCGATATTCCGTTCATGTCCGCTCCAGGAACTATCCGAGCGAATCAGCTCATTCAGAGCCTGCCAGCCACGTTCGTAGTTCAGCGTGGGTGTTGCGTCATCGGGAGATTTCGCGACGACCTGTCGCCAGAAAAAACTGCCCAAGTCAATCCTGGCATTTTCAGCATTCATATCAGGTGCTGATACATAACCATTCGTCACATAAAGGTCGGGATAGCCATCATGATCGAAATCCCAGAAATCCGAAGACCACGCCCACCGACCTTTTTCGACTCCGGCTTTCCGGCTTGCATTCTCGAAGTGCCCATTGCCGAGATTTTTGTAGAGAGTATTGCCGCCGGCGTGCCGCTGATAAAACGCACGCAGCTCCGGCGCCGAGCGCTCGTGGAACTGCTTCTGTGCAGAGACTCTCTGACCTGCGGCGGACCACATATTCGCCACATAGATATCCTGCTGCCCGTCATGGTCAAAGTCGCACCAGGCAGCGCTCATGCCGGCCGCTACATCTTCAACATGCGCCGCGCTGGACACGGCAGTGAACGTACCGTTGCCGTTGTTCCGATAAAGATTGTTCCGGCCAAAATCATTCGCGACATACAGGTCGGGAAACTCGCCCGTTTCCGACTCTCCCCAGGCACACGCAAAGCTGTAGCGATTGTTATCCACATTCAGTCCAGCCGCGTCCGTCCTATCAACGAATGTCCCGTCACCTTGGTTGTGGAGTAAGTAGTTGGGCGGTCCGTTGCGGGCGTCGAAGTAGGGGACAGGATAATGGTATTGATCCAATCCAAGGTAATAGCTATAGAGACAGAAATAGACATCCAGCCGGCCGTCCCGGTCATAGTCGGCCAGGGCGGCATGGGTGAAGGTACCCTGCGGCGCCTGAGAAAACTTGAAGGCATCGCGGTTGACGGAAAAAGTCCCATTGCCTTGATTAACGAATAGCAGCGGCCCACTTCCACAGACCACCAGCAGGTCCTGCAGGCCGCGATTCTGAAAGTCTGCAAAGAGCGCGCAGGCAGTATTGTCGAGCACGCCGACTCCTGCCTTTTCCGTCACATCTTCAAAGGTCCCATCGCCCTTGTTCCTGTAAAGACGATTCGGCAGACCCGCTGGCTGGCAGATATAAAGATCGTCGAAGCCGTCGTTATCGAAGTCCCCGGCCGCCAGGCCGTTATTGCCATACACGTCGATGCCGCAAGCGCCATCGAGCACAGTTCTCCAATAGTCAGAACCGCGCAGCAGCTGTTTGTTGTAGGAATCGGTCCCACCCAGCCAGTGGCTGGTGACATCCGCGAACATCGGCCCGTCGGTGACACCGCAGGTCTCTCCATCGAGCTTCCACAGCACCGCCTGCCATCGGGACGCGTCCTGACCGACCCACTCAGTCGTCCATGTGCCGACACGCTCTTCGAGTCCATGCAGAGGCCGTATACCAACGACGTCATATTGAATCGTCAAACGAAGCCTGATCGGCGCGTCGGTTAATTGTTCGAGAGCTGTAATCTCAAACTCGGCTGTTTTGATGGAGGAAACTGAACTGAGCCAGCCCTTCATCTGCTTCAGGAAATGTTCCTGCCCGCGCCCGGTTTGGCCGCTGAAATGTCTCAGGGTTGCATCGATCCCGCTGCCGGACCGCAACTTGATCTCCTCCGTTGGAACCATCGACATCGTTTCGATTGATACGTCGAGCAGCTTCGCGAGGACCGACGTGTCGTGGATCGAATCAACGATTGATCGCGCCCACGCCTTCAGCAGGCTTTCAATCTCGAAAGCGTACTTCTCGGTGATGTAGCTATCCGAACCCGGCGCCACCAGGCGAAGCACCTCATCGAGTGGCGATTTGGCTGGATAGTGCGGCGTGAGCCGGGAATCGTGGAAAGGGAAATGCGCGCCGGCAGCTGCATCCAGCAAGGCAACCGACCCTGCGACGTGTAGCGGTCCCTCACTCGCAAGCCACAATCCATAAAACGGCGCGGGCCGGAAAGCCCACGGAGCGAATGCCAGGGATTTAAGTACAGACCTTCTCGAAAACAGCGGGTTCTCTTTCCGGTAAACCAACGACCTGCAGCACGCAAATCTTAGCATTTCAAACCGCTCACTGTTAACGAATGGGTACCCGGGTCACAAACGCATATTTCACTGAAACCGACGCAACTCCCTGGAAACTGTGCTTTCGATAGGGACGGCGGCCGCCCGCAGTTTCTATGGGGAAAATAAAGTCAACCTTTTGATTGACAACGGTCATGCACGTCGTCTATTTTTCGGTCGAATGTAAGCCCTTACTTTTTGGCTGCCAGGTTTTGGTTTACACGCACCGGCCGGTCTGAGTTCTTGGCTCGACATGAGAGAAAGCGGAGCACATAACAAGATGAGTCTTCCTTGCAGCATTTCTGGATGGTCTAAACGCATCACGTATACGATCTTTACCTGCCTGTGCCTGCTGGTTGCGAGCAACCGGGTTGGGTACGCCCAGGTTGACGAAGGCGCGATCAACGGCACCGTGCAGGACAGCAGCGGCGCGGTTGTTCCTAATGCGCAGGTCACCCTGACGAACACAGACCAGGGGCTGGTCCTTACGACGCAGTCCACGGCGTCCGGAGAATACATTTTCTCGCCCGTCAGAGCCGGACATTACAAAGTGTCAGTCACGGCGCCGGGCTTCTCGACCACGACCCAGGAAAACATCACCGTCACGGTCGGCGCCCAGGTGCAGGCCAATGTCAAACTGAATACTGGTTCCGCAGCGACCACCGTTACAGTAACGGCCGCTCCGCCAGAGCTGCAGACGGATGAAGCCTCGGTCGGCCAGACTGTCACCGAGCACACACTCCAATCACTGCCGCTCAACGGCCGTAACTTTACCTTTCTCGCGCAGCTCGGCGCCGGCGTCAACACATCGCAGGCAGACACGCGTGGCAACGCAGCTTCCGGCGCATTTACCGCCAACGGCCTGCGTCCTGCGCAGAACAACTATCTGCTCGACGGCATCGACAACAACTCAAATGCAGTCGACTTCCTGAACGGCACCAACTTCGTC
Source organism: uncultured Acetobacteraceae bacterium (assembly GCA_964658655.1). Lineage (GTDB taxonomy): Bacteria > Acidobacteriota > Terriglobia > Terriglobales > Acidobacteriaceae. The sequence continues at coordinate 26,875 of CAZZZL010000043.1, forward strand.
ATCCTGCCCCCGCTCGACGCTATCCAGGAGTTCAAGGTACAGACGGCTGATTTCAGCGCCGAGCTTGGCCGCTCTGCCGGTGCTGTCCTGAACGCCACGATCAAGACCGGTACGAACAGTTTTCATGGAGCAGCGTGGGAGTTCTTCCGTAACGACAAGCTCGACGCAGCTGACTTCTTCGAACAGAACGGTAAGAGCGAACTGCGCTTTAACCAGTTCGGCGCCTCCATCGGCGGCCCAGTCGTCAAGAATAAGGTATTCTTCTTCGGTGACTATGAAGGTTTCCGCCGCGTGCAGGGCCAGACGTATTCAGGTATCTCGGTACCGACACTTGCTGAGCGGAACAGTGGGTACACAAATCTTGCGGACGTGAGCTCGGGACAGGGCGGCCTCAACCCGGCGAATGATCGTACTGACGCGCTCGGGCGGAAGATACCTATCGGGACGATCATGGATCCGGCAACGACTCGGTTGACACCGAACGGCTATGTGCGCGATCCCATCGGGACGACCCCAGGAAATTGCCCGGCAGGATACAAGGCCGGCGGTAGCTTCGACGGATGCACCCTAAACCAGATTCCGCAGGGCCGGCTCGATCCGAATGCGATCAAGCTCCTAAATCTTTTTCCTTTGCCAACGACCGGCTCCTTTGCTGGTAACTACCAGGTCAGTCCATCGCTTTTTGAACATCGCAATGCGTTCGATGTACGTATCGACTACAACCCATCCGAGAAAGACCAGATCTTCGGACGCTTCAGCTACGTCGATGATCCGCAATTTATTCCTGGACCGTTCGGCGGTGTCGCCGATGGCGGCGCCTTCCAGCAGGGCACGCAGACTGCGAAGTCGGACCAGGCCGTCCTCGGCTATACGCATGTCTTCACGCCAAGCACGATCAACGTCGCCCATGTTGGTTTCAACCACCTGCACACCACTCGTTTCGGACCGGAAGGTACGACGCCCGGAATACCGGCACAATATGGTATCCAGGGAATTCCGACAGCGAATGAGAATGGCGGACTTCCTCAAATCAATATTTCCGGCCTCGCGCAACTTGGCAGTAATGACTTCCTGCCGTCTGACGAAGTGAGCCAGACGCTGCAGGTGACAGACGATTTCACCAAGATCTACGGCCGGCACAGTTTTAAAACGGGCATCGAGTTCCAGAATGTGGACTTCAACACCCTCCAGCCCGCCTACTCACGCGGTGAATTCGACTTCAACGGTAACTACGCCGGCGTCCCCAACCAGGGCGGGGATAACACGGGCAGGGCTCAGTTCCTGTTGACACCAACAACTGCCAGTGTGGCGGGGGGAATCGATGGCGTGGGTGGTGCCAACGATGTTCACGCCTCGAATATCGCCAAGACCTATGACACACGAACATACTTCGCTGCTTATTTCCAGGATGACTTCAAGGTCAACCCTAAGCTGACCCTTAATCTTGGTCTGCGTTGGGACTACTTCAGCTCCATCTCAGAGAAGAATGGCGGCCAGGCTAACTTCGTTCAGAGCGGGCCTCCGAACGGTGGACCGACTTACCTGATTCCCGCCACCGGTAAGGACGACCGTACGTTGTCGACGGCAAATGCGCAGAACGGTTTGTGCGTCGCTTCGGTCGGAACCGTTGGGTCAGGCGCTTGCCCTGCCGGCACGAAAGCAACTGGTTTTACCGACCTCGCTGCTAAGGATGGAATTGCGATTGTCTTTACCAATAAATATGGGAACGGTCTAACCCAACCCCAGAAAAACAACTTTGCTCCACGGTTCGGCTTTGCGTACGAAGTTGATCCGAAACTTGTCGTTCGCGGCGGAGTCGGTCTTTTCTTTAATGCCTTTGAAAATCAGGGCTACGGACCGAATATCGGCGAGAACTATCCCTTCATTTACAACTTCAATTTCCAGGGCCCGAACGATAGTCTCCCGTTCGGCCAGGGCTCTAACCCGTATGGAAGCTGCGCAAGTGCCGGTGTGGGTGGCAGTGTCCCGATCAGCGCAGGACTGTCCTGCACGAAATTCACTCCCGGCTTGGTCAATGCATCGGGACTCGGTTTGCAGGGTTTGCAATTCAACTATCAGACGCCGCGCACCTTTAGCTCAAACCTTACCTTCCAGTACGCGCTGACGAACACATTATCCGCAACCGTAGCGTATGTATTGACTGATGGCAGCGATTTGCAGGCCGGCATCGGTAACAATGAGCCTTCCCAGCTTCTTCCGGTCGGCGCGTCCCTCACGCCAACCGCCGCTCAGGCTCAAAGCTACATTCCGTTCCCGGACTTTGGGGAGAATGGGAGCTACCAGCGGACGCTCGGCAGCAGCATCTACAACGGACTGCAGACCAAGCTGGAAAAGCAGTTGTCGAATGGTATCCAGTTCCTCGCAACCTATACTTACTCGAAAACTCTCTCCGACGCAGGTGACCTTCTCAACGGCGGCAGCACGAATGGCTACCGGGCTCCCTATGTCTATGGACCAAGATTTGATTGGGGACTGGCATCCTTCGACATCCGCAACGTCGTCCACTTAAGCGGCGGCTACGAACTTCCTTTCGGACAGGGCAAGCGCTTTGCAGGTAGCGCGAACAAGTTTGAGAATCAGTTCATTGGTGGATGGAGCGCGAACGCGATCGTGACACTGCAGGGTGGTCAACCACTTTCCCTGAGCTGTCCGACTAGCACAACGTCAGGCACTAATTGCAACGACATCCTGGTACGGGGCCAAAGCCAGAAGCTTGGCGTGAAAATAAAAGATGGGCAGCCATTCTGGATTGGCAATGCGGCGGCCTTCAGCCAGCCTTGCCCACTGGGTGGGGCAGGCCCCGCGAATTGCGTGCCTTCTTCAGGTGCGGCACTTCTGGGCGGCGGTCCATCTACAACCTACGGTCCCGGCTTCAAACGCTTTGACTTCTCGGCGTTCAAGGCTATCAAGATCAACGAGCGCTTCTCAGCCCAGTTCCGGGCGGAGTTCTTCAACATCCTCAATCACCCGAACTTCAATGCACCAAACTTTGGTGGCAACGGGGTAGTGGCGGTTTCCGGATCTGGCAACTACACCAACTCCAGCTTTGGTCAGATTGGCTCTACGCGCGATAATCCCTACGATCCGCGTCAGATCCAGTTCGCTCTGAAGCTCTACTACTAAGCACTTTCGACCAGGCGGTAAAAAGATAACCCCGGGAAGACACATGCAGTCGGTGTGTCTTGCCGGGGTTTCTTCTATGCTTGCCTATACGCCTTGCTTAAGGATCACTTTGTCTCGACCATCCATTTCGCGCCTGCTCCTAACAACCGCATTACTCACCGGCGTAAACGTTTCTCTCGCCGCTGATCAGTCCACCGTGAAGGCACCGCGCGCCGACGAAATGAATGTGCAGTTTCAGTCGGCACTCGCCGACTATCGAGCAGGAAAGTTTGCCAATGCCGCAGCGCAGCTTGAATCACTCCTGCCCCGCGCCCCTCAAAGCTATGAACTCCACGAGCTCCTTGGCCTGAGCTATGCAGGTGAATCCGAAAATCAGAAGGCCGTCGAACAGCTCTCCCTCGCCGTCGACCTCAAGCCTGGTTCCGGAGTAGCGCGGACCAACCTGGCAACCGGTCTCGTGCATGCAGGAAAGATGGCCGAAGCCGAAGGGCAATTTAAGAAAGCGCTTGAGCTGGAACCCGGCAACTACAGCGCTAACCACAATCTCGCCGAGTTTTATCTGCAGTCGAAGAAACTTCCCGAAGCCCTTCCGCTGCTCAACGAAGCACAACGCATCGAACCCACCGCATACGACAACGGTTACGATCTCGCAGAGGCCGAATTCTTGGATGGCCAGCTCAACGACGCGCGAACGCTTGTACAGCAGCTTTTACGACAGAAAAACACAGGAGAACTCCATAACCTCGCCGGCCAGATAGAAGAGAAGGATGGAAAGTTCGTCGAAGCCGCTAAAGAGTTTGAACTGGCCGCCCACCTGGACCCAAGCGAAGATAATCTCTTTGCATGGGGCAGCGAGTTTCTGCTGCACCGGACCTACGAGCCGGCAATCGAAGTTTTTCGTCAGGGCACGCAGCGGTACCCGCAGGCGCCTCGTATGTTTATAGGGCTCGGTATGTCCCTCTATTCCCGCGGCCTCTATGACGAAGCGATCAAAGCTCTCATCACCGCAGCCGACTTGAACCCCGGCGATCCTCGCTGCTATCTATTTCTCTCGAAGGCGTACCTGAGCGCACCCAATCAGGCTGAAGACGTCATCGGCCGCTTCAGGAAATACGCAGATATGCAGCCGCAAAATGCGCTGGCCCAGTATTACTACGCCATGAGTCTCTGGAAGGGCAGGCGAACAGAAGCGACACCTGTAGATTTCGCGGCAGTCGAGTCACTTATGCAAAAATCGATAGCACTCGATGGATCGATTGCAGACGCCCACCTGCAGCTTGGCATCCTTTATGCGACCCAGCATGAATATTCCAAGGCCTTTCCCGAGTACATGCGCGCCCTGCAGCTCGATCCAAACCAGCCGGATGTCCATTTCCGCCTGGGCCAATACTATGTGCGGGTTGGCGAGAAGGACCGCGCCCAGCAGGAGTTTGACACCTACAAAAAGCTTCATGCACAGCACCTGGCCGACGTCGACAAGGAGCGCGCGGAAGTGAAGCAATTTGTCTACGCAGCGCAGGGCTCTCCCAGCAGCCAGCCATAACAACCCGGACTTCTGCCACTGCTTGTAGCTCTCGTCTCTCCTTGACATTCTACCTATCGCCAAAGTATATAGGTAGAACATCTAGGAGAAACAATGCCTGATAAGAAGACGGACCTGTTGCAGGGCACCCTCGACATGCTGATTCTGAAAATCGTTGCCCTCGGTCCGGTACATGGCTACGGGATTTCCATGCGCATTCAACAGATCTCGAAAGACGTCCTGCAGGTGCAGCAGGGTTCGCTGTACCCCGCGCTCCACCGGCTGGAAAAGCGTGGCTGGCTCGTGGCCGAATGGGGTGAGTCGGATAACGGGCGCGAGGCCAAGTTCTACAAGTTATCGGCGCTGGGTCGCAAGCAGTTGGTAACAGAAGAAGCCACATGGAACCGGCTCTCGGAAGCAGTGGCGCTCGTCATGCAAACCGCTCGTTAGGAGACTCCTATGAAATGGTGGCGTCGAAAATTTTTACGCAATGCCGGCGAAAGTGTCGATCGCGAAATTGCCTATCATCTAGCGGAGTCGATCGCAGCGAAGATCGCTGCAGGTATCCCCGACAGGGAAGCCCGCAGGTTGTCTCTGGTTGAATTCGGCGGCGTCGATCAAGCCAGGCAGCAGGTGCGCGAAGTGTACACGTCGGCGCTGCTGGAGAGGGCTCGAGCGAATCTCCGCGCGGCATTCCGGTTTATCCGCCGATCCCCCGCCTTCGCCCTTGCAGTGATTCTTATCTTCGCACTTGGCCTGGGTGCCAATACCGCCGTGTTCTCCGCGATTGATGGAATACTGCTGCGCCCGTTACCTTTTCCACACGCTGATGAACTTGTGCGCATTCATCAAGCGCAGCGTGGCGACAAACAGCCGGAGTATTTTGTAGCTCCTGCACGTGTCGAAGACTGGAACCGGATGAACTCTACGTTTCAGGCTATCAGCGGCTACTACACTGGCGACTCGACGCTGATGGGCGGCACGTTCCCGGAGAAGATCACTGTCGCGTTTGTGGCTCCGCGCTTCCTGACTGTCTGGGGTGTGAGTCCAAAGCTCGGCAGAGACTTCACGGAAGAGGAACAGCACTTCGGCGGCCCGAATGCGATCATTGTCACGGACCGATTCTTTCGCATTCACCTCAAGGCAGATCTCTCGGCAATCGGCAGGCCGATCAAACTTGGCAAGACCGCATATAGCGTTGTCGGCGTCATGCCAGAAAGCTTTCGTTTTCCCGATCGCGAGGTGGATGTGTTCATACCCAACCAGGTAGACGCACCCTATTCGCAGAGCCGCGACTCAACCTGGTTTATAGCAATTAGTCGCATGAAAGAGAGAACGCGATTAGCAAAGGCTCAGGCAGATCTCACTGCAGTGCAAGTCCGCTTAGGACAGCAGTTTCCGGAATCGGACAGCAAGGTTCTAATTGAGCTGGAGCCGCTGAAGCATTTAATTCTCGACGGCGTCGGCAAGTCTTTGTGGCTCTTCTATGGGTCAGTGTCGCTTCTGCTTCTCATCGCCTGCATGAACATCGCCGCACTGTTCATGGCACGTGTAGCCGCACGGCAACATGAGTTTGCCATTCGTTTTTCGCTCGGTGCAACACGCCGGACCATCGTAGTGCAGTTGCTGAGCGAGATTCTTGTCCTCGCACTCATCGGATCAATCGCCGGCCTTGCGCTCGCAGAAGAAACAGTTCGTCTTTTCATCTATTTTGCGAAAGGTATTCCGCGCGCAGATGAGGTTACATTGAACTGGCACGTTGTCCTGTACTCGCTGGGATGTGCCCTCGCAACGACGCTCCTCACCGGACTCATCCCGGCCCTGCGCGGGACACAGGACAAGCTCTCCGGTTCGATGTCTCTTGGGAGCCGCACCCAGGTCTCAGGCAGAAACCGCGCGCAATGGGTATTTGTCGGGGTCCAGGTAGCGCTCGCCGTCACACTTCTCATCGCATCCGGATTACTGCTGCGCAGTTTTCAGGCATTAGGGCGCGTCGATCCTGGTTTCGAAGCAGCGCATGTTCTGACACTGCGCATCAGTGCCGGTTGGGGCGAGACCTCTGATATGGGCACACTGGTGAGCCGCATCAATCGCACGCTGGATGCGTTCCGTACCATTCCTGGCGTTGAGGCCGCTGCAACCGCGAGTACTGTCCCTGGCAATTCCACTGCTTACCCGGCCGAGTTTAAAATTTCTGAGACGCTCAAGAATTCAAACGATAAATTGCTCGCGGATACGCGCTGGGTGTCGACAGGCTATTTCGCCGCGCTCCATATTCCCGTGCTCCAGGGCACTGCCTGCACTGACGGGGCGCCAGACAGCGGAAAAGGTTCAGCCTACAACAGTGTCATGGTGAACCGGAGTTTCGCCGAGAGATATTTTTCCGGCACCAGCATCATTGGCTATCATCTGCAGGCTGGCGCATCCAGCGTTGGGATGAATCCCGGCGAGATCCTTGGAGTCGTGGGTGACGCTCGTGAAGAGGGAGTAGAGACATCAGCTCGGCCGACTGTGTACTGGTGCTTCAGTGCGCCTGTTCCCGATCCATATTTCCTCGTCCGTGTGCACGGCGATCCATCATCGATGATGGAGACGCTGCGAAAGACGATCCATACCCTCGAGCCGGGCCGGTCCGTATTCGGCGTCGCGACACTCGAAGAGCATCTCGGGGAGAGACAGGCGGAGAATCGCCTGCGCACCTTCCTGCTGACGTTGTTTGCCGGGACGGCCATCACCCTAGTGAGTATCGGACTCTACGGAACCATCAGCTATCTTGGACGGACACGCAGGCGCGAGGTGGGACTTCGACTGGCCCTCGGCGCATTGCCGCACCAGATCGTCAGCGGGTTCATGAAACAGGGTTTGCGGGTAGCGGCACTCGGAGGCCTGGCAGGTATGATTCTCGGCAGCCTGATGACCGGCCTGTTAAAGGGAATGCTCTACGGTGTGACCGCACTCGACCCTCTCACATATGCGGGCGTTTTTGGATTGACGCTTTTCGTGACCCTGGCAGCGTCTTTTATCCCCTCGCTGCGGGCCGTGCAGGTCAATCCAACCGAGATGCTGAGAAAAGAATAGAAGCAGTGGCGGAGAGGGGATTCTCCGTCCTGTTGGCCAAACATCCAGACGGCACCTGGCGTCGTCAACCGGTCAAAATGGTGCAGAGAAAAGTAAATTGTGTGCGTGATTCTAACTGTAAGTTTGCAGCTTACATTGGCGTGGTTGCCGGCATACCCAAATAATTTACAACTGGCAGATACGAGATCTGAACGTATGATGGCAGCCGTATCAAGTACAGATCAGTCGGAGACACGCCCGTGGCTGCCAAGACTGCCTTGAAAACAAAGATGTCCAGTCAGAAGGTCATTCGAGATGCAGAGGAGGTAGGTCTCCGAGTAGATGATGATTTACAACAGGCCGATCTTCTCTAAGAACTCGCACGACTCCTCGCTTCAAACCTGAACTTCAACAGCTTCTTCACAACGTCAGCCTTCCGCGAGAGGATTGCTTGCGACAGCAAAGTCATCTGGTATTGTCTCGTCATCCTGGTTCGATTTCTCCTCACCCCTGTCGACGCAGATCGGCGAGGCGCCGGACCGCGACTGCGCAGTCTGCGGTGCGCCTGTGGATAGAAGGTCTCGGAAAACGGTCAAACAGAAAGAAATGCTGGTCCCCTGAGCAGCACTATGTTCCCTTCCAGAAAACTGCTCAACAGCAGCCAGCTTCGAGCTCAACGACCGAGCCAGTCTGCCTTGAATGGACTTGATTCGTCGAATTTATCGGGTGGGGACGCTGCCACATTCTCCCGCAGCGTCTACGGCTGCTTAGACTTGCAGCAGGGAATCGCAGCAAAGCTAAAGGTGTCGCCTACGATCATTCAGAAAATCCCATCCGTACAAAGCAATTAGTGCCGACATCGACGGCTGACCGAACTTAGCGATCTGACTAAGACAGCGCACGCATCTGCCGGAAGACACACCGCACTATCGCCGGATAGACATTATTGACTGATGCGACCGTGGATGAGGAAGGCGTCCGCTGGAGGTAAAAGCAAAGGCAAGCTCAGCCTTTGCATCGATTGCAAAAGTGTCAGCTACGACGCCCGTTCCACAGAGTGCGGTTGGAACCACCTGCCGTTACTTAAGGAATTCGCTTTTCATGATGTGGGTAGAGACTGCACCAGTCTGATGTGGCGGGCATTCTGTGGTCGGTAATTAATTGAAGTCGAGAAACTGTCGATATACCTAAGGAAGGTTTGCCGGCACTTTCAGTAACTAAGCCGCTTCAATTTCAAGTCGGCGTTCCTCGCGGCGCAACTGAATGATGAAGGATAGTCAATGCACATGAAGAATTGGAAGATCAGGACGCGGCTCATAGCAGGATTTGTGGTCATCATCGCGATCACTATCATCTTAGGTCTCTTCGCGGCGAACAGGGCGCAGAATAGCAGCAAACAGGGAGACAGACTTTCGGGCAACTATCTTCCCTCAGTCATCTCCATGTACCGCGTCCAGGTGAATCTTTACCACAGGACAGAGGCGCTTCTCAAGCTTGTGGCGAGCAGCGATCCGACAGTGATGGCTCGTCTAAATACCGAGATTGCCGCGATGGAAGCCGATACCGCGAAGGATCTCCAAACATATGAGGCCACTCCCACCGAGACCCAAAGAGAGAAAGACGTTTACGCTGAATCCAAGGTCACTCGGGCAAGTTTCCTGACGGTCTTTGAGGAGGTCCGCAGAGTGGGTTCGATCGGAACCGACGCGGAAAACGCGCACGCCCAGAAGATTTTCGATGAGCAGCTTCAACCGTTATACGAGAAGTACGCTGGCGAGCTACAGCAGGTGGTCGAAATCAACAGGGTTGGCGCAGATTCTTCAATGAAGTCCATCCAGGACTCGGTTCACGACGGCATCCGGGGAATCATCCTCGGGCTATTTCTTTCGGTGGCATTCGCCATTCCCATCGCCTTCTTTCTTGTGCGTAGCATTACTCTGCCACTTGGACAGGCCGTAACCACCCTGGAACACGTCGCGGCGGGCGATCTCACTGTCTCGCTGGCAATTGATACCAAAGACGAGATCGGGGCGATGGCCAAAGCACTTAACTCCGCCGTCAGTAAAATCCGCAATACACTGCGCGGAGTTGCTGAAGGCGCAGCCAACACCAACTCCATTTCTCAAAAACTCGCTGCAGCAGCCGATATCATCGCAAGCGGGGCGCAGGAGCAGTCTGCCAGCCTCGAAGAGACTTCCGCAAGTCTCGAAGAGATAACGGCAGCGGTTCGCCAGAGCGCCGACAACGCAGATCAGGCCCGCGCAATGGCCACCCAATCGAAAGAATCGGCGGAAGGCGGCCAAGCGATCGTCACGACCGCCATCAGCGCCATGGGAGAGATCAACGCCGCTTCTGCAAAGATCTCGGACATAATCTCGACTGTCAACGAAATCGCGTTTCAGACCAATCTCCTTGCTGTTAACGCCGCAATTGAGGCGGCGCGCGCTGGAGAACTCGGTCTGGGTTTCGCAGTCGTCGCCTCGGAAGTCCGAAGCCTCGCGCAGCGCAGTGCCATCGCCGCCAAGGAGATAAGGGCCCTGATCCAGGATTCCCTCGACAGAGTGGAGAAAGGTACTGAACTGGTCAATCGATCGGGCGCTACTCTGCAGGACATCGTCAGTTCGGTAAGACGAGTCACTGACACGGTTAGTGAGATTGCTGCCGCCGCAGGAGAACAAAGTACAGGCATCGAACAAGTCAACACCGCCGTCACTCAGATGGATCAGGTCACCCAAGCCAACGCCGCTCAAACCGAGCAGTTGTCATCGACCGCTCAGACTCTTGCGGGCACAAGCCAACGCCTCAGCGAACTCGTCTCGACGTTCAAACTTGACGATGATCGCGAATTTTCGCGCAGTCATCAGTCCTTACCCGGCTCTCCGTCACCCGCGCCGAACCTGCCCCGCAAAACCGCAATCCGTGTTCCCGCCGCGAGTTCGTACGTCGTCTCCCCGAGCACCAGGACCCGAGCCGTGCACTCCACCGTCCTGGCTGTGAAGGTTGCCGCTGGAGACGACAGCTTCGAAGGACTCTAAAGCGAGAATGATGGAGCTGAACGCCCGCTCAGAGACTATCTGGCAGACTTGCAGAACGAAGCAAAGACCTAACGAGCTATCTCAGAGATCAGCGATGGTCCAAATTTGAGGCCTGCACTTCATGCGCTCAATCTCGATAAGTTAGACGTCCTTATCGTCGGCTGCCAGGGTCACGAATCTTTGACAGGTTTCTGGGTAGCTGACGAACCTGCGAGGTGGCAGGAATTGGCCTTCGCGCTGGAAAACATATTGCCTGCTTACTGCTCATTTATCTTCTACTCGTGTAATGGAAGCTATCCTGGTAGCGGCCACGTCTTTAACGGATCTGGCGGACCGGACTTCTTCTTTTGGACCCACATCCACGTCGATGCCGATGCCATGAAGTTTGCGGTTCGACAGATCGTCGACTGGAAGTGTCCCGAAGTCTCGGTGATGTAACTAAGGCCGACATCGTTAGATTTGGCAGATATTCGGATGATTCAGCGTGGCAATCTCACGCGCCTCGCGCTCAAAGAGGTCCGGCACAAGCTGTCGGGTCGAAGCATAATGGTTTTATGCCTGAGACCGCTTGGGAACAGACCGACGGAAGAGTGGTAAGGTCCAGTCGATCTCCACAAAAGGGCGGTGCCAGCTCATCGTCACCTTCTCGTACAATTCCCAGGGACAACGCTATGAGGATGAGCTCTACACGTTCAAGTCAATGAACGTAGGTGAATCACTCATCGTGAAGTATGACGCTTCGAATCCAACAATGACGGGATTTAAAGCAGACTACGCGCGGAAGTGGCGAATCTGGTGGATCGTGATGGGCGCCTTCTGCGTCGCGGTCCTCTTGCTCATGCTTTGGATCAGAACTCCTTTGCATTAGGCCCTATGGCTTCCGAGAGGCCGACATATCGGTATTGATCCAGCGTCGGTGAGCGCATTGGCGATTTTGCGTAAATCGAAGAACTCCTTGAACCCGCAAGTCCCAGCACTTCGGTCAAACTGCAACCCGATCTGGACGACGCCGTAAGCTCGCCTGAGTCACTGCGGGCGGAGTGTAGAGTGCGCCCATCGGCCCCGCGTCGGTCCCCGGCGCAACGACTTCGTCGATCCTATCCAGGATTTCGTCGCTAAGCGCAACTTCGGCACCGGCGAGCAGATCGTCCAGCTGTTGCATCGTGCGTGGGCCGATTATCGCCGAGGTTACACCGGGGTGAGCCATCACAAACGCCATCGCCATGTGCGTCA
>CAZZZL010000044.1:0-35932 GCA_964658655.1 uncultured Acetobacteraceae bacterium
GCCGGGATCGCCGTCATCATCGCCATCACCGTCATCATCGCCACGCTTAACCAACAGTCACTGTAGCGACGATCAAGCGCCACTCTTTGATGCCGCAGGGCAGAGGGGATGGCGCTCTCGTCGTTTGCAGCCTCTACTTAATGACTGGTGAGGATGGTCCTGGGGCGGACGTGGTCGCGGATGAATGTCACCGTCGCGCCGAGCGTCGTGCCCGGTCCAAAAACGGCTGCAACACCGGCTGCTTTGAGTGGCTCGATATCCTGCTCCGGAATCGTGCCGCCAAGTACTACCAGGATGTCTGAAGCATCGCGTTCTTTCAGCAGCGCGAGGATGCGCGGCACGATGACATTGTGAGCTCCGGACAGGATGCTGAGACCAATGCAGTCCACGTCTTCCTGGATAGCCGCATTGACCACCATCTCCGGCGTCTGGCGCAGGCCGGTGTAGATGACCTCCATGCCGGCATCGCGCAGAGCACGTGCAATCACCTTCGCGCCGCGATCATGACCATCAAGCCCAGGCTTGGCCACGAGAACGCGGATAGGTGGTTTACCGCCGGTTTGAGTTGGGTCTGCCATCTTTCACGGAACAGCAGAGAATACCACGGCGTTTACTTTTCGCGGGCGACGACGAAATCCGGCATCCACAGCAGGGCGCGCTTGGCATCGGATTCGGGCAAACCCACCAGCGCATTGCGGGCAATAGCGGCATACTCGTAGGCCGTGTTCATCGCAAATTCGACCGAACCGTAACGGCTCAAGATGCGAAGAATTTCTTCGTGCGAGGTGCGCCGAAGAGACTCGTCTTCGAGCACATAATCAATGGCCAGCCGCTCTGCCGGCGTGGCGCGCTCGTATGCGTGAACGATCGCAAGCGTGGCCTTGCCTTCGCGCAGATCGCTCGCCACCGGCTTTCCTAGAACTTCTTCGCTGGCCGTCAGGTCGAGGACATCGTCAACAATCTGGAAGGCAATTCCCAGGCTGCGGCCGAACTCGCCCAGCTGCTCTTCCACTTCTTCTGAAGCTCCGGCCAAAGTCGCGCCCAGTCGCATCGACACGTTGAACAGGCAGGCTGTCTTGCGGTAGATCAGGTCGTAATACTCCGACTCGTTGACCATCCGGCCCTGCTTCTCAATCTGTAGCAGTTCGCCTTCGACCATCTGCTGAGTGAGACCGATCAACAGGTCAAGTACACGCAGGTTGCGCTCTTCAAGAGCGATGCGGAAGGCCTGCATGTAGAGCCAGTCGCCTGCCAGCACGCACTTCGAGTTTCCCCAGGTGGTGTTTGCTGACGGACGGCCGCGCCGGGTGTCGGCCTCATCGATTATGTCGTCGTGCACCAGGGTCGCAGTATGCACCATCTCGACCACGGCGCCAAGACGGGTTGCGCCCCGGCCGTTGTAATCGAGCGATCGCGCGGCCAGCAGCAGCAGGGACGGCCGGATGCGCTTTCCGCCGGCTTCGCGCAGATACTCGCTGATTTCAGTAATGGCGCTGACGTTTGAAACAGAATCGCGGACCAGTTCCTTTTCGATGGCGAGCAGGTCGTCGCGCAGCAGGTCGAACACCTCTTTCGCCGTCGCTATGGCCTGTGTGCTCACCCGTTCTCCTGTTATATCGAGTTTAATGGCTGAAACCCATCGCGTGTCTGCACCAAAGTTTCTGTTTTGTAGCGAGCTTCATTGTTGATGCGGCGATTCCAGTAGCACTCAAGTCGTCCCGGTTTGGTCAAATCTTCAGTCCGAAACGGCCTTTGCCGGCTAATTCGAGCGGAAGTTCGTGAACTGCATGTCGATGCCGAGGTCCTTGCCTTTCAAGAGTGCAATGATCTCCTGCAGCGTATCGCGGTCCTTGCTGGTAATCCGAACGGTCTCGCCCTGGATGGAGGCATTCGCCTTCTTCTTCGAATCCTTGACGATCTTCACGATCTCTTTCGCCTTGTCGCTGGCGATGCCCTGGGTCAGCTTGATTTTCTGGCGAACGCTCCCGCCGGAGGCCTGCTCGAGCTTCTCGTAAACCAGCGACTTCAGCGAAACATTCCGCTTCACCAGCTTGTGCGAGAGGATCTCGATGACCGCCTGCAACTGGTGCTCAGCACCGGAGGCGAGTTGAATCGTATCGCTGCCTTCAAGCTTGATCTCTGATTTGGAGTCCTTCAGATCGAAGCGGGCGTTCACTTCCTTGGTCGCCTGCTCGATCGCATTGCGGACTTCCTGGATGTCTACCTTGCTGACAACGTCAAATGAATTCTCTGTAGCGGCCATCTGTTTCCTCGTTCCAGCTCTGCGGCGGCACTCTGCCCCGTCAGTTATCCGATGTTAAAGAAGCGGTTAAAGTTCCACGTAGTCTTTTCAGCGACGTCTGTTGCTTCGATGCAGCGAAGCGTCCCGATCTGGTCTGCCACCTGCGCGACAAAAGCCGGCTCGTTGCGCTTGCCGCGGTTCGGCACCGGCGCAAGAAACGGCGCATCGGTTTCAATCAGCATACGGTCCAGCGGCACCTGCAGCGCTGCATCGCGGATGGGCTGAGCCTTGGGGAAGGTGATATTGCCGGCAAACGAGATCATGAAGCCGGCATCGAGCGCGCGTTGAGCATGCTCCCACTCACCGGTAAAGCAGTGCAGGATACCGCCCAGGCCGGTCGCGGCCCATTGCTCTTCGAGCAGGATAAGCGTGTCGTCCCAGGCGTTGGTCGAATTGTCCGACGGCCGGCAGTGGATGATGATGGGCTTCCTGCGCGCAGCGGCTATGTCCATCTGCTGGCGGAATACGGTCTTCTGCGTTTCGCGCGGAGAATTGTCGTAGTAATAGTCAAGACCGATTTCGCCGCAGGCAATCACTTCAGGTTCGCTTAGCAGGGAATCGAGTTTCGCGAGCGCGGCGTCGTCTGCAAGGGATGCTTCATGCGGATGAATACCGGCGCTGGCGAAGATTTTCGGTGTCTGCGGCTGACCTGCCAGTTCGCGGCTGATGTCGAGCGCGCGATGCATGGTGTCCGGCCCGTCGCCGATGCCGATCGAAAGGATTGTGCGCACACCGGCATCCCACGCATTCCTGAGGATCGCCGTGCGGTCCTCACTGTAGCGTGCATGATCGAGATGGGCGTGAGAGTCGGTCAGCAAGCTTCTACTTGAGCCTCGCGCCAATTTCGATGTCTTCGAGGAAACCCGCCAGCACCGCCTTGCCGCCTTCGACCGATGCGGCGACAATCATGCCGTTCGATTCGAATCCGCGCAATTTACGCGGCGCCAGGTTCGCGACGATAACGACCTTGCGGCCGATCAGCGACTCCGGTGTGTAGGCCTCGGCGATGCCGGCCAGAATCTGCCGCTGCTCATAGCCAAGATCCACTTCGAGACGCAACAGTTTGTCGGCCTTCGGTACGCGCTCGGCCACCAGCACTTTTGCGACGCGGAGTTCAACCTTGGCGAAGTCGTCGATGGTGATCTTCGAAGCTTCTGCCGGCACGGGCTCTGTCGATTGCGTTACCGGCGTATGCTCCCCAGCGGCCACCGGCACGGGCGGTTTGCCGGGTACGAAAGCATGATGCTCAGCTGCTGCAATCGACGATGCAGCAGGAATCTGCGCCGTGTGCACCGCGGGCGACGCGCCGGGTAGATTGCCAGTCTTTGGGCCCGCAGCCGGCGAGGTTGAAGGCGCGTCTTCGGCATTCACCGTGTGCGCCAGAGAGTTGTTATTTTCGATGTCCTGCATACGTTGGATCGCGTCCTTTTCTGCGCGGGGAAAGACGGGGGCAAGTTCGCCGAGTTTGGTGCCGGCTTTCAGGCCGCCCCATTGAATAGTCTGCAAGTCTGCTGTGGTGATGTCGCCGAGACCAAGCTGTGTCCAGATTTTTGCGGTAGCTTCCGGCAGCACGGGATGAGCAAGCGCCGTGATGATGCGAATCGCCTCGGCACAGGTGTAGAGAATCGTCGCCAGCTTATCGCGGTCGGCTGGTTCGGTCGATGCGGCGACCTTCCACGGCGCGTTCTCGCTGATGTAGCCATCGACGCGGGCGACCAGTGTCCACAGACTTTCGAGTGCGCGCGAAAAATCATAGGCGTCGAAGCGGCTGTTGAAGTCGCGGACCGCCTGAGCGGCAAAATTTTGCACCGCAACGTCTGCTGATGCTTCCGGAATGATGCCGTCGAAGTAGCGCGTGATCATGTTCAAAGTGCGGCTGACCAGGTTGCCATACCCGTTGGCCAGGTCGGCGTTGTAGCGCTGCACCAGTGCGTCGAACGAGAAGCTGCCATCCTGCCCGAAGACCACTTCACGCAGCAGGAAATAGCGCAGCGGATCCGAGCCAAGCACGTCAAGAATCGTCTCGGCACGAACGACGTTGCCCCGCGACTTCGACATCTTCGACTGTTCGAACAACAGCCAGCCGTGGCCGAAGATGCTTTTCGGCAGCGGCAGTCCTGCGGCCATGAGGAACGCCGGCCAGTACACACAATGAAAGCGTGTAATCTCTTTGCCGATAACGTGCAGATCAGCCGGCCAGTACTTGTTAAAGCGCGCGATGTCAGCCGGATCGTCGCTACCCCAGCCGAGCGCCGTAATGTAATTGGCAAGCGCATCCATCCACACGTAAACGACGTGCTTTTCATCGCCCGGCACCGGGATGCCCCAGTCAAAACTGGTCCGGCTGATTGACAGATCTTTCAAGCCGCTGCGCACGAAGGCCGTCACTTCATTGCGGCGAGTTTCGGGCCGGATGAAATTCGGCTCGCGCTCAAAGATTTCAAGTAATGGCCGCTCGAACGCTGAAAGTTTGAAGTAGTAGTTCTCCTCACTGACGGTCTCGGTCAGGTTGCCGCAGTCAGGGCAGATGGTGCCGGGCGGCCCGTCGACGTACGCTTCATCCGACACGCAATACTGCCCGGTGTACGTGCCCTTGTAGATGAAGCCGCGCTCCTGCAGCAGCGCGAACAGCTTCTGTACTCCGCGTTTGTGGCGGGGCTCAGTGGTGCGTATGAAGTCGTCGTTACTCAGCCCGAGCCGCTGCCACAACGCACGAAATTCTGCAGATACGTCATCGGTAAATTGCTGCGGCGTCTTGTTCAATGCCTTCGCCGAACGCTGAATTTTCTGCCCATGCTCATCTGTGCCGGTGAGGAAATAAACATCAGCCCCTGTCGAGCGTTTACGGCGCGCGATCACGTCCGTCACAATCGTCGAGTAGGCGGTGCCGAGGTGCGGCCGCGCGTTAACGTAGTAAATCGGCGTGGTGATGTAAAACTTGGACTTTTCCGGCATGATTTCAGGCAACGCTTCAGGCATCTTCGGGGGCAGGCAGACTGGGGCTCCTGCAATCCAGGAGCACTGTTCCAATCTTAGGTTGTTGAGCACCGAGCGTCAAACGCACCGGCGTCCCTTGTCTGCTAAAATCGCTAATAAAATCAAGCATTTCCAGCGTGCCTGGTGGTCTCGCACAATGCTGGCACGGTGAATACCAAGTGTATCTAGAACAGCAGAAGCTTCTGCGCGCGCGCCTGACGGCAGTGCTGCTTGAAAAGTATCAGATTGAGGCGCCGACCCTCGCGATCGAACAGCCACCCGATACGAAGATGGGTGAGTTCGCTCTGCCGGTAGCCTTCGAACTTGCGCGGAAGCTCAAGAAAGCTCCGCGCAAAATTGCGGAAGAAATCATTGCTGAACTGTCTCCGCTGCCCGGATTCAAAAGCTTCGAGATTGCCGGCGCCGGCTATATTAATGCGCGTCTCGATCGTGAATCCGCGCTGCTGACTGTCGCCCGCGATGTGCGCGTCGAGCCGGCAGTCCGCCTGCATTCGCTGGTCGAGCATACCAGTATCAATCCCAACAAGGCCGCGCATGTCGGCCATCTGCGCAATGCCATCCTGGGCGACACCTTCGTGCGTCTGCTGCGCGAGGCTGGGCAGAAAGTGGATGTACAGAACTACATCGACAATACCGGTGTCCAGGTGGCAGATGTCGTTGTCGGTCTGACCGAACTCGAAAAGCTCAACCTTGAAGATGTGCGCAGCCTGATGGTGTCGCTCAAGCAGCAGAACAAGCGCATCGACTACCACTGCTGGGATCTGTATGCGCGCGTTTCACAGTGGTACACCGCCGATCCGACACAGCTTGAGGCACGCAAGAAGATCAGGCTCGCCGTGTTGCACGAACTCGAGGAAGGCAACAACGAAACGTCCGAAATTGCTGAACTGATTTCGACGGCTGTGCTGCGCCGGCATCTCGAAACCATGCAGCGGCTCGACATCGAGTATGACTTTCTGCCGCGCGAGAGCGAGATTCTTCACCTGCATTTCTGGGATCTGGCGTTCGAACAGTTGAAGGCGAAGGGTGTGCTGTACTTTGAGGCCGTCGGTAAGAATAAAGGCTGCTGGGTGATGCGGCGTCCCGGTGCCGCTGAACTTGCAGAAGGCGGCACCGACGAAGACGCAAAGGTGATCGTGCGCTCCAATGGGACCGTCACATACGTCGGCAAGGACATCGCGTATCACCTGTGGAAGTTTGGGCTGCTGGGCCGCGACTTTGGCTATCTGCCGTTCTACAAATACGCCGACCACGAGTGCTGGATTTCGGCTGAGCGCGGCGAAGACGATCATCCGCACTTCGGCGGAGCACAGGCGATTTACAACGTCATCGACAGCAGGCAGTCTGACCCGCAGAGCAACGTCATCGAAGCGCTGCGAGGCATGGGCTACATCGATGAAGCGGCTCGCTACACGCACTTCTCCTACGAGATGGTTGCGCTGACGCCGCGTTGCGCACTCGACCTTGGCTACGAGGTCGCGGAAGAGGACAGGGGACGCGCATACATCGAAGTGTCCGGCCGCAAGGGCTTTGGCGTGAAGGCCGACGACCTGATCGACAAGCTCATTGAGGCGGCCCTGGGCGAGGTGAACACCCGGCATCCGGAGCGCACGGAGGCTGATCGTCGCCGCATCGCGAACAGTATCGCGGTCGGCGCGCTGCGCTACTTCATGCTCAAGTTCACGCGCAATTCCGTTATCGCCTTCGACTTCAAGGAAGCGCTCAGCTTTGAAGGCGAAACCGGGCCGTACGTACAATATGCAATCGTTCGGGCGCGCAGCATCTTCCGCAAGGCAGAGACAACGCCGGCTGCTGTGCTGGCCAGCTTTAACGCGAGTGTGGCGTCCGCCGTCAGCGGGGAAGAGGACAGCGGCATATGGGAGCTGTGGGTCGCGGCAGGGAAGACCAGCCTGCTGGTGCAGCAATCGATTGCAACAGCCGAACCTGCGTTCATCGCGAAACACGCGTTCCAGTTAGCGCAGCAGTTCAATAACTTCTACCATCGACACCACATCATGACTGAGAAGGATGCGGCGAAAAAGCAACTGCTGCTGGCAACAGCGGCGGTTGCGGAGCGTGAGCTGGTGCGGCTGCTTGCGATGATGGGGATCGAAGCGCCGGAAGCTATGTAGGTCCATCATCCGGCTTCTCGTTTAATCTTCCAGAGAATGCCAGGAATGCCCTTCCGCGGCCAGCAGGTCATCAGCGGCTTTCGGGCCGGTCGAGCCTGCCGCGTAATTCGGGAAATCTTCCTTCGGCGGCTTTGACCAGGCGTCGAGCAACGGCTGCACCATCTTCCATCCCTGCTCCACAAACTCGGCCCTCTGAAAGAGAATCGGGTTGCCGATCATCACGTCATGCAACAGCCGCTCGTAGCCCTTTCCGTGATTGCCGAATGGCCCGGCAGGGAACAGAAAATTCATACTTCCAGGGTTGACGATGGTATTCAGGCCGGGTGCCTTGGTGCCAAAATCCAGCCGGATCCCCTGCTGAGGCTGCAGGTTGAAGATCAGCTGGTTGGGTGATGTATCACTCTGCCCATTGCTTGGAAACAGTCGCGCGGGCGGCTGGCGGAAAGTCACCACAATTTCAGTCAGCGCGCAAGACAGCCGCTTCCCGGTGCGGATATAGAACGGGACACCCGACCAGCGCCAGTTGTCGATCTCGACCTGCATGGCGACATACGTATCCGTGATGGATGCTTTATCGACATTGGGCTCATCGCGGTACGCAGGTAACGCTTTGCCGTTGATGCTGCCGGCACCGTATTGGCCGCGAACGGCGAACCTGTCGACCTCTTCCGGCTTATACTTGCGCACGGATTCCATCAGCTCAACCTGCTTATCGCGCATATGCTCGGCACTGAAAGAAACCGGCGGCTCCATCGCGACGAGCGACAGCAGTTCAGCCATGTGGTTCGGCACCATGTCGCGCAGGGCGCCCGCCTTTTCATAGTAGCCGGCACGGCCTTCGACACCCACGATCTCGGCCGCGGTAATCTGAACATTGTCGATGAGGGAGCGGTTCCACAGCGGCTCGAATATGGAGTTCGAGAAGCGGAAGACGGCAAGGTCCTGCACCGTGTCTTTTCCGGCAAAATGATCGATACGGTAGATCTGGTTTTCCCGCAGACTTTGCTGCAGTTCATTGTTGAGCTTGATGGCCGATTCGATATCGTGGCCGAATGGCTTCTCGATCACCAGTCGACGCCAGCTTTTCCCGTCTTCTGTCAGCAGTCCGACACGCGAAAGCTGGGCGGCCATGGTCGCGATGAAGCTCGGTGCGACTGCGAGATAAAACAAGCGATTGCCGCCGGTCTGGTTCTCTTTTTCAAGCTTGTCGATCGTGCCCTTGAGGGTATCGAAAGACGCGGGCTGATCGAAGTTTGCCTGCTGATAGCTCGCACGTTTTGTCAGCCACTCAATGTGACCCTGGTCAGCATCGTTACCCCAGAACTCTTTCAGGGTAGAAGAGACGTGATCCTGAAATTTGGCGTCGTCCCACTGGTCCATTGCCACGCCAAGGAGCCGGAAACTATCCGGCAACACGCTGGCGGCAACAAGATTGTAGATAGAGGGAAGGAGCAGGCGCTTGGTGAGGTCACCGCTCGCGCCGAAAATTGTCATCAGGCAGGCGGGCACCTGCTCAGGCTTCTCGTTCGCCATACTTCCTCGTCTCCAGCATTGCTTTAAAAATGTGTGACTGCCTTCTCGCCTGATGGAACGAAGCGCAGATCGTTCCAAGATCCACGCCTCGCTCAGAATCATTCATCCATCGGCGAAAATCCTAGCTGTGACTCTTTTCCTTGTGGCCGCCGAATTGGAAGCGCATGGCGGAGAGCAGTTTGTTTGCGTAGACGGCATTATTCTGCGAGGTAAAGCGCGAGAACAGGGCAGCGCTGAGGACATCGGCCGGTACACCTTCATCTATCGCGGCGCTGATGGTCCAGCGGCCTTCGCCGGAGTCGGAGACGCGTCCGCTGTAGTCGGCCAGGTCGGGTGATTCGACGAGCGAAGCAGCGGTAAGGTCCAGCAGCCATGAGGCCACTACACTGCCGCGCCGCCAGACTTCGGCGATCTCGGGAATCGGCAGGTCATATTGATAGAGCTCCGGCTCGCGCATTGGCGCGGTCTCAGCGTCGGCCTCGCTCAGCGTCTTGCCCGCATTCGCATGCTTGAGGATGTTCAGTCCCTCGGCATAGGCGGCCATCATGCCGTACTCAATGCCATTATGGACCATCTTCGTAAAGTGTCCTGCGCCCGGAGGTCCGCAGTGCAGGTAGCCTTCTTCAGCCGTGGTCGCGGGAGCCTTGTCACGGCCGGGGGTGCGTGGAACATCGCCGCGGCCGGGAGCCAGCGTTTTGAAAATAGGGTCGAGATAATTCACAGCTTCGTCGGAACCGCCGATCATCAAACAATAGCCGCGCTCCAGACCGAAAACGCCGCCGCTGGTACCGGCATCGACCCACTTGATGCCCTGTTCCGAGACTGCCTTCGAGTGGCGAATGTCGTCGACATAATGAGAATTGCCGCCATCGATAATAATGTCGTGCGCCTTCAGCAGCGGCTTCAACGCCTGGACCGTCTTGTCGACGACGCCCGCCGGTACCATCAGCCAGACGGCTTTCGGCGCTTTGAGCTTGGAAACCATGTCCTCGAGCGAGGAGGAGCCGGTAGCGCCTTCCTTGACCAGCGTTTCTACTGCAGCCTGGCTGTTGTCAAAGACCACGCATTCGTGGCCACCTTTAATCAAGCGGCGCACCATGTTGGCGCCCATTCTGCCTAAACCTACCATCGCAATCTGCATGAATCAAAAACCTCGTCTTGTCTTCTGTCGTTGACCACGAATTGGATGCATTCTGATGGGAGCGGCGCGTCCTGTTGCCGGCAAGTGCCGAGCGAGCGGGAAGGATCAGCTCATAAACCAGATGCGAATCTGAAATCTCTGCTCCTGTAATCAAAGCACGAGATGCCCTCAGATGCGAGTCCCGAAGCGGGTCTGGCACGCTGCTGAACCGCCTGGTTGTTCCCTTATGGCTCTTCCGGATGAAGAGCGAACCGATTGCCTGAGACAGGTGCCGGACTTCCGTGAGACTTTCTGGTAGACATACATCCACCATCAAGCACTGAATGACTGAACGAATCCGCCGGAAGTCATGCTGACAGGAGTCGGTAACTGCAAGGAAAGTCAGTCAACTTTCCTGTGCTGAACAGCGTGTTCTACCGGGCAGATAGAAGGAGGCGCAGGGTGCTAACCTTCTGTTATCCGGCGAGTTGAAGGGATGCAGCTTTTGCAAAAGGAAGATAAGTTGTCGCACGGCCGAGGCGATATAGGGATGGCTGACGAGAGTACGACCATCAGCGATGACCTGAGGGCGCGATCAGGTCTGCCGATGACCGATCCTCTCCCGCGCTTGACGGGTGCGCAGCGCTTTCTGCGTGCCTGCCTGCGCCAGCCGGTCGACGTGACCCCGGTGTGGTTTCTGCGGCAGGCCGGTCGCTACATGCCCGAATACCAGGCCGTCCGGCGGCACAATTCGCTGAT
The DNA here is from genome assembly GCA_964658655.1 of uncultured Acetobacteraceae bacterium. Lineage (GTDB taxonomy): Bacteria > Acidobacteriota > Terriglobia > Terriglobales > Acidobacteriaceae. The sequence goes on from CAZZZL010000044.1 coordinate 10,844, forward strand.
CGATATCTGCAAAAAGCCTGACCTGGCGGCAGAAGTGACCATCACTGCGGCCGAGAAGCTTGATGTCGACGCGGCCATCATCTTTGCGGACCTGTTGCTCCCATTTGAGTGCATGGGATTGCCGTTTGAATTCAAGGCCGGCGAAGGGCCGGTCGTCGAGAATCCTGTCCGGTCAGCGGCTGATATTGACCGGCTGCGGACGGACCGCGCTTCGGAGCTCGGCTACGTGGCTGAAGCCATTCGCAAAGTCTCATCCCATTTCAAAGACCGGCTGGGCATCATCGGCTTCTGCGGCGCACCCTTCACCCTCGCCAGCTACATGATTGAGGGCGGCGGTTCGCGCAACTGGATCGAAACCAAGACCCTGATGTACCGCGACCCATCCGCCTGGCAGGCGCTGCTGCAGAAGCTTTCGCTCGTCCTGGTTGATTATTGCCGGCAGCAGGTCGAAGCAGGAGCGGACGTCATCCAGATTTTTGACAGCTGGGTCGGGTCGCTCGGGATCAGCGACTATCGAGATTTCGTACTACCGGTGACGACAGCGCTGATTCGCCAGGTCCAGGCGATGGGTGTCCCGGTCATCTATTTCGGCGTCGACACAGCCAGCCTCCTTCCCGCCATGCGGACAACGGGCGCCGATGTGATTGGGCTGGACTGGCGAACGCCGCTCGATCGAGGCTGGGCTGACCTTGGCCACAGCTGCGCCGTACAGGGCAACCTGGATCCGATCACGCTTTTTGCACCGCCGGATGTACTGAAAAAACGCGTCCGCGAGGTGCTGGACCAGGCCGCCGGACGGCCGGGACACATCTTTAACCTTGGTCACGGGATAGTTCCCGGAACCCCGGTCGAAAATGTGCAGCGGGTGGTCGAATACGTAAGGGAATATGGGGTGGAAAACCATGGCTGAGAACAATGTTGCAGTGCTCCTGCTGGCGCACGGAACGCCCGATGAGCTTGCTGAAATCCCTGAATACCTGAGCAATGTGACCGGCGGTCGACCCATGCCGCAGCACGTGATCGATGAGATTTCGCATCGTTACGGGCTTATCGGGAAGAGTCCGTTGACTGGCCTCACGCTTGAACAGGGTCGTCTGCTGTCAGCCGCGGTGGGTCTGCCGGTCTACGTGGGAATGCGCAACTGGAAGCCGTACATTCCGGATGTCGTTGCGCAGATGAGGGCACATGGTGTCGAACGGATTATTGCTGTCTGCCTTGCGCCGCAAAATTCACGCACCAGCGTCGGACTTTACCGCCGCTACCTGATGTCGGCCGCCCAGGGACTCACGATCGACTTCGTTGAGGGCTGGGCTGAGCATCCACTGCTCGCCGAGGCTTTTGCAGATCGTCTGCGTGCCGTGTGGCGGCCGGATTTGCCGGTCCTCTTCACCGCGCACAGTGTGCCTTGCCGTACGATCCAGGCAGCACAGCCGCCGGCCCCCGACGCCGAGCAGGTCATTCCAACGGTTCCGACGAACGAGCCCGATCCGTATCCCATCGATGCCAAGCGAACGGCGTCGGCCGTGGCTGCGAAGTTTGTCGAACACGGTTTGACGGAAGACAGGTGGTTCTTTGCTTTTCAGAGCCAGGGCATGTCCGGCGGCCCGTGGCTCGGGCCTGCGGTCGAAGACACCATGAAAGCGCTGCACGAGGCCGGCCATTCAGAGCTGATGATCCAACCGATCGGTTTTCTGTGCGACCATGTTGAGATTCTCTACGACATCGATATCGGGTTCCGGGAGTATGGCGAATCCATCGGCATGAAAGTGTCGCGTCCCGAATCGCTCAACGGCTCTCCTGTTCTTGTTCAGGCACTGGCCGACGTGGTCCGCGGACGGCTTGAGGCCACTGGCTGGGCCGTTGCTCGCGATGTGAGCCTGGCTGCTTCCTGATGAACGAGCAGCGGCGCATTGCGATTATTGGCGGTGGCATCAGTGGTTTGGCCGCCGCTTCCGAGATCGCTACGCGCCATCGCTACGTGTCGTTCACACTTTACGAGGCATCCGACCGGCTCGGCGGCATTGTCGAGACTGTGCATGAACAGGGCTTCACCATCGAGTGCGGCCCGGATTCTTGGGTGACGGAGAAACCGTGGGCGCGCGCGCTTGCTGTCGAACTTGACCTCGCCGATGAAATCATCTCTTCGAACGACCATCAGCGACGCACATATCTAGTGCAGGGCCGGCAACTGGTGCCCATGCCGGAAGGCATGCGGATGATGGTTCCCGCCGTTTGGGAGCCCCTCGTCCATTCCCCATTGCTCAGCTGGCAGGCCAAGCAGGCATACCTGCGTGAGCCGAAACGCGCCGAGGAATTCAAGGCGTCCGCTTTGGCAGCACGCGGCGAAGATGCAGACGAATCCGTTGCCGATTTTGTGCTCCGGCATTTCGGCGAAGAAGCGACCCGCATGCTCGCCGGCCCATTGCTTTCCGGCGTCTTTGGCGGCGACATTTACAAGCTGAGTGTCCGTGTCGTCATGGCACCGTTCGTCAGGATGGAAGCCGAACACGGCAGCCTGGTGGAAGCTGTGCGAGCCCGCGCGTCATCCTCTGCAGGCACTGCGCCCGTTTTTACTTCGCTGAAGTCAGGACTCGGCACATTGATTCACCGTATGGTGGAATCGCTCCCAACCGCCTCAGTGCGCATGCGTCAAAAAGTGACGGGTGTCGAAACCGATGGACAGCAGTGGACTGTCCATACAGAATCCGGCGACACCGCGGCTTACGATGCGCTAATGATCGCTTTACCGCCCGCCGGCACACGCAGACTCCTCGCTTCCATGCATCAGCCAGCGGCTGATCAGATTGACAGCCTGCTCCCCCTTGAAGCTTCTTCTGCCGTTTGTGTAGCTCTCGGCTATCTGCCGGAGAAAGCTGCGCGCCTCCGGATCCCCCGGGGCTTCGGTTTCCTGGCTCCCCCCGCAGATAACGTGACGCATGCAGATGAAAGTGTCTCCCTGCTTGCCGCGACGTTTGTCGACCAGAAATTTCCGCATCGTACTCCGCCAGGCGGCGTATTATTGCGCGGCTTTTTCGGCGGCCATGCAGCCGAATCTCTACGTGACGCGGACGATGCAACTGTCGCCGAAGAGACCCGTCGCCAGCTTTCTTTGTTGCTGGGGCCGCTGCCTGCACCCGACGTAACCGTGGTGCGTCATTGGCCGCAGTCGCTGCCGCAGTATGCGGTCGGCCACCGGTTGCGCATGCGACAGGTGCAGAAATGGGTCAACCAACTGGCGAATCTTCAGTTGCTCGGCAACGCCTACAACGGGGTCGGACTGCCGGACCTGGTTCGAGATGCCCGCGCGGCCGCAAATGCAATCGTTTCAGTCAGAACGCTAGAAGCCATACCATGATGTTTCTACAATGAAAACGAGCTTGGCGCTTGCCTGCGTGCTGCTGGATTCGCGAATCTCACTATGAAACAGTTGTGAAATGTTCCAACGTACATAAATATTGATGCCGGGTTAGCCTGGCGCAGGGTGCAGATGAAGCAGAAGCGGAACGTTGTCATCGTAGGTGCGGGCCCGGGCGGGCTCGCTGCAGCAATCTTGCTGGGCCAGTCAGGCGTCAATGTAACAGTCGTCGAAAGCCGAAACACTGTTGGTGGTCGAACCTCGACAATCGACCAGCAAGGCTTCAAATTCGACACCGGCCCCACTTTTTTTCTCTACCCGCGAGTACTGCGTGAGATTTTCGCCGTAGCTGGTCGCGACCTCGACCGCGAAGTGCCCATGGTGCGGCTCGATCCCCAGTACCGACTCGTCTTCGGTTCGGGCGGTGAACTCCTGGCGACTCCCGACATTCAGAAAATGGAGCAGGCCATCGCGGCTGTCAGTCCCGGGGATGCGACCCGCTTCCGCTCATTTCTCGACGCAAATCGTAACAAACTCGAGCGCTTTATTCCTTTTCTTGAGTCTCCGTTTGAAAGCTGGCGCGATCTCGCGAAGCTGCGAATGCTCAAGATGCTGCCCCTGCTCAAGCCGTGGCGCTCGCTCGACGCAGACCTGCAGACCTACTTCAAGGACGAGCGCATTCGCCTGGGATTCAGCTTCCAGTCGAAGTATCTTGGCATGTCTCCGTTTACCTGTCCCAGTCTCTTCAGCATTCTCTCCTTTCTCGAATACGAGCATGGAGTCTTTCATCCTATAGGTGGTTGCGGCGCTGTGACACGTGCAATGGCCCGCGTTGCTCGCGACCTCGGCGTGCGTATTCTGCTGGACGAGCCGGTCGAGAAAGTCTTCTTCGAAGGCAGACGGGCGACAGGTGTTCGCACAGCGCAACGCACGCTCGAAGCAGACGCAGTCGTCATCAACGCAGACTTCGCACAGGCCATGCAGCGGATGCTGCCAGCCAGCGTGCGCCGGAAGTGGACCGACAAGAAAATCGAGAATAAGAAGTATTCCTGCTCCACGTTCATGCTCTATCTCGGCATCGACGGCAAGTATGACGACGTTTCGCACCACACCATCTATCTCGCAAAGAATTATCAGCAGAATCTGCGCGATATCGAGCAGACTCACCAGCTGTCTGCCGACCCGTCATTCTACGTACAGAATGCTTGCGTTACCGACAAAACCCTGGCGCCGTCCGGCATGAGCACCCTGTATGTGCTTGTTCCAGTTACCCATGAAACGGAAAATGTAAATTGGGCAAAAGAGGAAGGCCGGTTCCGCGCGCTGGCCCTGTCGCAACTTTCCAAGGTCGGTATCACCGACGTCGAAAAGCGCATCCGTTTCGAAAAGGTGCTGACGCCGCAAAGCTGGGCCAGTGACTTCGCACTCCATCGCGGAGCTACCTTCAGCATGTCGCACAACCTGGGGCAGATGCTGCACAACCGGCCGCACAACCGTTTTGAAGATGTCGAAAGCGTCTACCTGGTGGGTGGCGGCACACATCCCGGCAGCGGTTTGCCGGTGATCTTTGAATCGGCACGCATCACTTCAAGGCTACTGCTGGAGGATATGGCGATCGAGCCGGAGTGGAGCATGGAAAGTCCACTTGCCGATGCCGTCTGCGAAGCTGCATCCTGATGGTGGAGACTTTGACGGTTTTGTCTGCGATCGAAAACGTTCCGAAAGTTGCCACGCCCAACCTGCTCTCGCCAGCGGGTGACCGTGAAGTGATCCGTGCTCGCTTGGCACAGACCGAGTGGGCACAGGTAAACCTCCAGAAGAGGCTGCGGATCATTCGCAGCCTGCGTCATCTGATTGCAGACAATTCGGTCGAACTCGCCTCGAGCATCACGGCAAACTCCTCCGTGGCGAACCGTAATATCGCTGACAGCCTGGTCGCCGAGGTGCTTCCACTAGCGGAAGCATGTCGTTTTCTTGAAGGGGAAGCTCAGACTATCCTGCAGCCACAAAGGCTCGGCAGCTACGGCCGCCCGGTGTGGCTGCGCGGAGTCGAATCGGAAATCCATCGCGTGCCTTTGGGCGTGGTTTTGGTGATTGCTCCGTCGAACTATCCGCTTTTTCTACCAGGTGTGCAGGCGCTGCAAGCACTTGCTGCAGGGAATGCCGTGCTGTGGAAACCTGCACCTGGCGGAGAGCAAGCCGCGCAGAATTTTGCTCACCTGTTCGCAGAGGCCGGTCTTCAGAAAAATGTTCTGCAGGTTCTCGATACGGATATTCATGTCGGCTCTGACGCAATTCGCGCAGGCGTTGACAAGATATTCCTGACGGGCCATGCCGACACGGGCCGCGCCGTGATGCACCAGGCCGCCGAAACTCTGACGCCTTCCGTGATGGAGCTATCGGGGTGCGACGCCGTCTTCGTTCTGCCGGGGGCCGATCTCGAACGCGTTGCCGAAGCACTGGCATTCGGTCTGCGTCTGAACGGATCCGCCACGTGCATGGCGCCGCGGCGCGTCTTCGCGACATCGACGCTGATTCAGCAAATCCTTGCGTTGCTCCTGCCGAGGGTCGAAAGTATGGCAGCAGCGAAGTTGTCTACAAAGGCGGCTGGGCTCCTGGACGAAATTGTTACCGACGCAGCTGCCAGTGGAGCGATCATCATTCGGGACGGCCGGCAGGGTCCAGCAGCTACTCCAACCCTGGTCACCGGCGTAGAGCCGGGCGACGCAATCATGCGGACAGATGTCTTCGCCCCGCTCCTCGCTTTCTGCGCTGTTTCCGATGAACACGCAGCTCTGAAAGCGCATGCTGCCTGCCCTTATGCGCTGACGGCTGCCGTCTTCGGTCCACGGAAAGACGCGGATCTGCTGGCCTCAAAAATTCACGCAGGAACCGTGCTCATCAACGATCTTATCGTCTCAACCGCCGATCCGAGGGTGCCGTTCGGTGGTCGCGGAGCGAGCGGTTTCGGTGTGACGCGCGGGCGCGAAGGACTGCTCGAAATGACAGCGGTCAAAACAATCATTCGTCAGACCAGTCGCAGCCTGCGACCGTACGCGCAGACCGGCCCAAAGCACATTGCCTTCTTCGAAAATTTCATTCAGGCCATTCATTCACGTTCACTCGGAGCACGGTTTACTGCTGCTCGGAAACTTATCGCTTCGGCTCGTAACGTCGAAGACAGCTCGCAGAAATAAAGGAAAAGAAGCATGCGTGTAGCAGTTATAGGTTCAGGTCTCGGTGGTTTATCGGCAGCGTGTACACTCGCGGCGCGCGGCTACGACGTCGAAGTGTTCGAGAAAAACACATGGCTCGGCGGTAAGGCTGCAGTGTTGAAGGAAGACGGCTTCCGTTTTGACATGGGCCCGACGATTCTCATCATGCCGTCCGTCCTGCAGCGCGTGTTCTGCGAGGCAAAACGCGACATGAACGACTACCTCGACCTGGTCCGACTCGACCCGCAATGGCGATGTTTCTTCGAGGACGGTAGTGTCGTCGATCTGAAGCACGATAAGCAGGAGATGGCCGATTCACTCAACCTCAACGAGCCCGGCATGGGTGAGCGCTATCTCGAATTCATGAAGCTCTCCGAACAGCTCCATGGCATCTCGGATCGTTTCTTTTTCTGGAAATCGATTGGCGGTATCGGCGACACGTTCAACTTCAGCGGCAGCTTCAATGCCGCTGTTTTGAAAGACGTGATGCGGATGCGCATGGGCAGTACGGTGGCAAGCACCATTCGCAGCTACGTGAACGATCCGCGTCTTGCCCAGATGCTCGACCACATGGTTCAGTATGTTGGCTCATCACCTGACGCATCGCCGGCGATCCTTTGTTCCATCGGCAACATGCAGGCGCAGGAGGGAATCTGGTATCCCATGGGCGGTACGCGCGCTGTGCCAGAGGCCCTGGTAAAGCTGGGTAAAGAGTTGGGCGTACGCTACAACACTTCCATCGAAGTCGACCAGATATTGATGGAGCAGGGAAAGGTATCCGGGATTGTGGCAAATGGCGAGCCGATGCCCTTCGACGCAATCGTTTCGAACGAAGATGCAGTGCGCACACATCGCGAGTTGCTGGGCGGCGAAATCGGCGAGGACTTCGACAGTAAGCGCGACTACGAGCCGGCATGCTCAGGCGTCGTGCTCTACCTTGGATTGAACAAGCGATACGACCACCTCGCACATCACGATTTCGTCTTCTCGCGCGACCCCCATGAAGAGTTTCACCACATTTATGACCTCGGCGAACCCGCTCCCGATCCGACATGCTACCTGGCATCGACGACACGTACCGACCCTGCTACAGCGCCCGAAGGGGGCGATGCTCTCTACGTGCTGGTCCACACGCCATACCTGCGCCGCAAGCATGACTGGTCGAAGATGTTCCCCGAGTATCGCCAGGTGATTCTGGACAAGCTGAAGCGCACCGCGGGCCTGACGGACATCGAAGAACGCATCGTGTTTGAAAGGGCACTGACACCGGTCGACATTCATGAGCGGTACAAGGTCCTGAACGGGGCGATCTACGGTATCTCCAGCCACGGCCGGTTCACCGGCGCTTTCAAACCTGCGAACGCCAGCAGGGAAGTCGACGGACTCTTTCTGGCTGGCGGCGCTGCGCATCCTGGACCCGGCATGCCCATGGTAATGATGAGTGGCTGGATTGCCGCTGACGCGCTCGACCAGCGCTACCGCGGGACCGCCGAAGCCGATGCTTCGCGTAAGCAGGCAGAAGAATTGCTGGCGCTGGCGAACTGACGCGATGGCCATGAAGCCCAGGCAGCATGAGTTGGCGACCTACGTTTCACCTCGTGTTCTTGCCCTTTTCATGGCCTACCTTCACTGGTATATGCCGCAGCATTTTCATGCGCTGCGCATTAGCCACGTGGAAAGATTTCCTGCCTCTACTCAGCCGCTCATCGTTTGCATCAACCATCCATGCTGGTGGGACCCACTGACCATCCTGATGGTGTCGCGTTTTCTCGCTCCGGCGCGCTTCGCCTACGCACCCATGGAAGCGGATGCGCTTCAGCACTATGGATTCTTCCAGCGCATCGGTGCCTTCCCTGTCGACAACCATTCCAGCCGCGCGGGTGCACAGTTTCTTCGCCAGGCGAAGTCGGTGTTATCGCGGCCGGAGGCTATTCTCTGGATGACGCCTGAAGGCCACTTCACTGACGTGCGCACGCGGCCTGCTGCATGGAAGACGGGAACCGCGGCACTCACTCGGCATCTTCCCGCATGCACGGTTGTGCCCCTCGCCATCGAATACACCTACTGGGATGAGCGCCTGCCGGAAGTTCTCTGTTCAGTCGGGACACCGCTGTATTTTACTCAAGATGATTCTGCGGGCAGCGATGCCAGAAATGCAGAACTCGAATCAGCCATGACCAGCACACAGGAAGAGTTGGCACAGCGTGCCATGCAGCGAGACTCAACTCTTTTCACGTCCGTGTTTGCAGGCCGTGCAGGAGTAAGTGCAATCTACGATCTGTGGCAGCGGGCGCAGTCCGCCCTGCGCGGCAAGCCCTACATCGCCGAGCATGGGACGATTGCCCCGAAATGATCGAGCACATACTTTCTCGATTATCGTTCTGGTGTGCCGTCGTACCTGCAGCGCTTTTCACCTGGAATCTTCTCTACTTCCGCAGGCCGCCCCGCTATACAGCCATAGACATCAGAAAGCTTCCCTGCATATCTGTCCTGATCCCGGCACGCAATGAAGAAAGCAATATCGGTCCGGCCATCGAGTGCGTTCTCGCTTCACGTGATATTGCCTTTGAGGTCGTAGTCCTGGATGACGGATCTACAGACGCCACCGCGGCCATCATTGATGAATACACGCGTAAGGACAGCCGCATCCGACGCGTGTCTGCACCGCCAATTACCGCAGGATGGGCAGGGAAGGCGCATGCAGCGCACGTGCTATCCGGCCTCGCTGCCTATGAGGTCTTCTGCTTCATCGATGCGGATGTTCGCATCCGAGCCGACACGCTCGCCCGCGTGCATGGCTTTCTGCTGCAGACAAAGTCCGCGCTCGTCTCCGGCTTTCCTGAAGAGATCACGGTCACTCCACTCGAATGGCTGCTGCTTCCCCTCATCCAGTTCCTGCTGCTCAGCTATCTGCCCTTCGCGGGCTTGCGGTATACCAATCTCGCAGCCTTCGGCGCGGGCTGCGGGCAGGTGCAGATGATGACGCGTGAAGGATATAAGCGGACCGGCGGCTACGCAAGTGTACGCACAACGATGCATGACGGCATCACCCTGGCGAAGCTTTTCCGGGAGCATGGCTATCACTCGGATGTCGCTGATCTCACCGGACTCGCACAGTGCCGTATGTATAACAATGGAAGCGACGTATGGCATGGCCTAGCCAAGAATGCGACAGAAGGCATCGCTGCTCCGGGCCGTATCGTGCCGTTTACATTCCTGCTCTTCAGCGGACAGATCCTGCCGTGGCTGCTCCTGGCCCACGCATTTCTGATCGGGGCCGGAAAAGACCTGCCGTGGATCGCTGTCGCCTGCGCCGCCTCTCTGCTGCCTAGACTCGTCTCTATCTGGCGCTTTCGACAGAAAACAGCAGGAGCAGTTCTGCATCCCGTCGGCGTCGCCGTCCTGCTGGTATTACAGTGGTCGGCACTCTTCCGCAAGCTGCGCGGCAGGCAGGCCACATGGAAAGGCCGCGCGTTCGATGTCGGCTAGTATTTCATCTACTCTTCGGCAACGATGCGCATGCTCAAATCGACAGCAATTGCCGAGTGCGTCAGGGCGCCGGAGGAGATGAAGTCAGGCCCTGCGAGTGCATAGTCGCGAATGGTTTCAAGCGTGATGCCGCCAGACGCTTCAATTGGAATCTTAAGTCCGCGCGCGCGGACCTGGGCGATGGAGGAACGTATCTGCTCCGGTGTCATATTGTCAAGCAGCAATGCCTCAGTCCCTCCGTCGAGCGCCTCGGTCAACTCTTTATCAGTGCGCACTTCCACCTGGATCCGCTGACCCGGCTTGCGCAGGCGGAAGGCACGTTCCAGCACTTTCGGCACGCCGCCGCCAAGCGAAATGTGATTGTTCTTGATCAGGATGCCGTCGGACAGATCCAGTCGATGGTTGTGGCCGCCGCCGCACAGCACCGCATACTTGTCGAACAGTCGCAGGCCGGGCACAGTTTTGCGCGTATCCAGAACCTTCGCGTCGGTCCCATGCACCCGGTCAACATACTCGCGCGTGATGGTCGCAATGCCGCTCATGCGCTGCATCAGGTTCAGAATGACGCGTTCACACGCCAGGATGACTCGCGCATTGTGCCGGATCACCGCAATCGACTGGCCTTTCTTCACGCGCACACCATCGAAAATCTCGGGATGATGGATCACTTCAAACCGGCCTGAGTCGCGCTGGTCGAGTCTCGCAAATATTTCCAGGAAACGCGGGATCGAGCCGAGACCCGAGATCGTACAGTCCTGCTTGGCCAGCACAGTCGCGGACGCGCGCAGAGTCGGATCAATCGTCACCGCCGTTGTGACGTCTGTCGTTGCATGGTCTTCAATGATTGCCTGTTCGAGTACTGCTTCAACTCGTTTGCTCTTCCAGTCCATAGACACTCCCGCACTTCAGTGATTAGCGCAGCCCCTCGATGGCCGCCCGCGTTTTGGGGACCAGCCGTTGCAGTTCGGCGGCCCGTTTCCGCAATCCGTCGACCACGGCGGCCGGGGCCTTGCCGAGAAACGCTTCATTCCCCAGTTGCCGTTCAGCGTTGGCCTGTTCTTTTTCAAGCCGCGCCAGTTCTTTCGTAAGACGTTCGCGTTCGGCCACCGGATCGATCTGTTTTTCAAAGATGATGGCAGCATCAAAATCCGGTGTTGAGCGTAGAACGGCACCTTCGTTAAACCCCTCAACGAAAGCCACGTGAGAGACGCGAGCGAGACGCTCGAGAATGTCGCTGTTCTGCCGAAGCAAACCTGCCGTCGTCTCCGATGTCTTCACCTGTGCCGGCACAGCTTCTTTTTCCGGCACGCCCGCAGCTCGACGCAGATCGCGGAGAGCCACAATCAGGGCCTGCAGTTGCGCCATCGCCGCTTCCGCCGCTGCATCCACAGGGGCTGTGGCAGATGGATAATGCGTCAGCGCAATCGACTTCTGCGCAGGCTTACCGTCATAAAGCGCATGCCACAATTCTTCTGTGAGGAATGGCATAAATGGGGACAGCAGCCGCAGCGCAGCTTCGAAGACGCCGAGCAGTGTTGTAAGCGCAGCACGTTTCCCATCGGCGCTGGCATCGGTCGAAAAGTCGAGTCGGATCTTGACGATTTCGAGATACCAGTCGCAGAAGTCGCCCCAGAAAAACTGGTAGATAACGCTGGCCGCTTCATCAAAGCGATAGTCATCGAGTGCTCGATGAACACTGGCCGCAGTCGAGTTCAGCCGGGACACGATCCATCGCGCGTCGAGTGTGTCGTGCTCGGTCGCAATCGGCGCTGCGGGTAATGTTGCCGGCGCGACAACGATGCCAGCCTCAGCTGCCCGATCGACCTGCATGAAGAGGAAGCGTGCCGCATTCCAGATCTTGTTGGCGAAGGCGCGATACCCTTCCGTCCGCTCTTCGTTGAACGCAATGTCGGTGCCGGGCGAAGCCATCGAAGCGAGCGTGAAGCGTGTGGCATCCGTGCCAAACTTCGCGATCGTGTCAATCGGGTCAATCACGTTGCCCTTGGTCTTCGACATTTTCTGGCGGTCCGCGTCACGCACCAGCGCGTGAATATAAACCTCGCGGAAGGGAACGGCATCGGCCAGTCTGCGCGCCGAGCCGTCAGCCATCGGCTCATCCAGCATGAAGTGGCAGCCGAACATGATCATCCTCGCCACCCAGAAGAAGAGGATGTCGAAGCCGGTCACGAGTAGTTGCGTCGGATAGTACGCATCAAGATCGGGCGTGTGCTGGGGCCATCCGAACACAGACATCGGCAGCAATCCCGATGAAAACCACGTATCCAGAACATCTGTTTCCTGCTGCAATGCAGCGCTGCCACAGTGACTGCACCTGGTTGGCGTCTCACGCGCGACCGTCACTTCGTGGCAAGTGTCGCAGTGCCACGCAGGAATACGATGACCCCACCACAACTGCCGCGAGATGCACCAGTCGTGAATATTGCGCATCCACTCGAAGTAAGTCTTCTTGTACTGTTCGGGGGTAAAGCGGATGTGGCCTTCTTCGACCGCAGCAATTGCCTTGTCGGCCAGCGGTTGAATTTTGATGAACCACTGGGTCGAAAGGCGCGGCTCGATAATGTCGCGTGAACGATCGCACCGTCCAACCGAGTTGGTATGCTCCTTGATCTCCACCAGCTGGCCGCGTGCTTCGAGATCGGCAATAATATGCTTGCGCGCCACGAAGCGATCAAGACCCGCATATTCTCCAGCCGCGGCGTTCATGTGTGCCGTCTCATCCATCACATTGATCTGCGGCAGGTTGTGACGCTTGCCGAGTTCGAAGTCATTCGCATCGTGCGCAGGCGTAATCTTCACCGCACCTGTCCCGAAGTCGCGGCTGACCCATGTGTCGGTCACGATCGGAAGAATCCGCCCTGTCACCGGCTCAACTACGCTCTTCCCATGAAACGCAGCGTAACGCTCATCGTCGGGATGTACCGCAACTGCCACGTCGCCCGGCATGGTCTCCGGCCGCGTCGTCGCGATCGTAATCGTATCGCCGGTCTGCGTATCGCCTGTACCGACAACGTTGTACCGGACGACATACAGTTTGCCCTGCTGCTCCTCGTGCACCACTTCAATATCTGAGACAGCGGTCTGGCAGCTCGGACACCAGTTCACGATGTATGTGCCGCGATAGATCAGTCCCTGCTCATGCAGCCGGACAAAGGCTTCCTTGACGGCGACCGACAGCCTGTCATCCATCGTGAAGTACTCGCGCGACCAGTCAACTGACGCGCCAAGACGCTTCATCTGGTCAAGGATGGCTCCGCCGTAGTGGGCCTTCCACTGCCACACCCGTTCGATGAAGGCGTCTCGTCCAAGTGCCTGGCGAGATGTCTTCTCGCTGACCAGCTGGCGTTCCACCATCATCTGTGTCGCAATGCCGGCGTGGTCTGTGCCGGGGACCCAGTTGGCCCGCTCACCGCGCATCCGATGCCAGCGGGTCAGGATGTCCATCTCCGTCTGGTTCAGCATATGGCCCATGTGCAGCCTGCCCGTCACGTTCGGCGGCGGCAGCAGCATGGTGAATGTTTTCTGCAGTATCGCACTCTGCGTCGCGATGGTCGAAAGGCTGGAGGTGCTGGCAGAGCCGGGAATGTCGAAGAGGTGTTCGGCCACCCAGTACTGGGCCCAGCGGTCTTCAATTTGAGATGGATCGTAGGCTTTGGCTAACTCATGCGACATGGATGTGCCTTTATCGTAACAACTCATTCTGTTCCATACGCTACCGGAACGACGTCAGTAAAAAGCCCCCGGTTTTGGGAACCGAGGGCTTGGAAGGGCTGTTGATCTCACCTTCTGTTTAGAAAGGATTGATCTTGTCCAGACCCTTTTTCTTTTCCTTGGTTGCCGATTCCTGCTTCTTGTTGACCTTGACCTTTGCGTTTTTCTTGGTCTTGACAGTGGAAGCAGGTGGAGCGGCTCCGCCCTGCACATCGTTATGCTGCATCTCGGCTTCGGCAGGCCTTTCGACCGCCGGCAAAGGCGCATTGTTCGCTGGTGCAACTCTTGGCAGGTTGCCTTCGGAAGCCGCTGCGGGTGCAGGGGCAACTGTGCTGCTGGCAGGTGCCGCGCCGTCCGTCGTATTGCCGTCGTTGTTGTTCAGAATGGTGACGCCCATGCCGGTCGACGTATTGCCGCCGCTACTGTCAGGAACGTTTTCCATCTTTACCGCGGGGCTGTCGGTGCGCGGCAGCGTTGAGCCATCAGACCTGCCGGGAGCAGGCGAGGTCGCCGCGACATCCGATGGCGGAACAGGCTTGTTGTTGATCGCTGCATTGATGGTCGCGACTGTTTCGTTTGAAACCGCCGGAGCCGTGATGGCCTTCGGGTCCACCATGGTCGGCTCACCGATGCGGGCAGCGCTCACGGTCGACGGGCCATGCTTGACGAGTAACAGCGCACGATCCTTCAGCTTGACGTTCACACGACTCTGTTCTTCTGCTTCGCTCTCGGCCAGCGCTGCCTGTGATGGTTCAGGCACCGGACGGGCAAGGCCGATCAGGCGTTCACGCGCATCTTCAACATGCGGAGCCATGGGGTAGCGGGTGACCACGAGTTCATAGCACTTCGCAGCACGATCGTCGTAGATGGACGCCAGGCGCTCCCTGGCCGCACCACTCACATTCAGCTTCTGTGTCAGGTTGGCTTCCGCCGCATAGGCGTCGCCCAGCTGCAGTAGGGCAAGATCGCTGTGACTGTACAGCGGATAGGCGTCAGTCAGACTTTGCAGGCGGGCGATCGTGGCAGCCCAGTTCTCATGCGTCGCGTAAAAGCTGCCGATCTCGTATTCGCGGTCAGCCTTCACTTCCTGGACTTCGCGCAGGCGCTGCTTGGCGCGCGGTACAAGCGTCGAGTCGGGAAACTGCTGGATCATCAGGCGGTATTCCTGCTCGGCGCGGGCGACATTGGTATCGTCGCGGTCAGGTTTTTCCATCTGGGCAAAATAGATGTCGGCTACCTTCATCTGCGCTTCCGCAGCTTCCGGCTGATTCGGGAAGAAGGTGATGAAGTCCTTGTACTCGGCTTCGGCCTGTTCAAGCGCAGCTGTCCCGCCCTCCTTGTACCAGGTATCGCCGATCGCGAGCTTGGCGCGCATCTGGTATTCGGACTCGGGATAGGTGTTCAACATGGTCTGCAGATCGAGCCGGGCGACGTCATACTTGCCCTTCTTCATCGCCGTCAGTGCCTTATCGAACAACTCCTTGTCGGGCTGCTTGGAGGTCAGGCCGGCCGTCGGGTCATCCGCACTGGCCTTGTTGGACTTTTTCTTGGTAAAAACGCCCGCGTGACTCGCCGGAACCGCCACCATGCATGCAAGCAGGCACAGGGCGGAGATGCTGGGTATAAAACGCTTCATTCACACCTCTAAACTGCACATTACAATCGCGACGGGAGAGCTGTCGAAGCAGCCATGCGACGCGGCAACTTCCCGGATCGGCAGCCAGTCTGCGACATTTCTGTCGGCTGTCAGGCGTCCATCCCGGGCTTCCATTTAGTGTATACGTCCAGCCCAGTTCTGGCCCATAGCAAGGGTTAACTTCCTGGTCGAATTCTGCATCGCCAATTTCGCCCGGAGCGGCAGCCGTTTATCCCTGGCCGGGAACTTGACTCGCCGTCCGCGCAGCTTCGAGCAGGTCTCGACCATTTTTGACTGGATCGCCTCCCGAAAATACGGCGCTCCCGGCTACCAGTAGCTCCGCTCCTGCTTTGACGACACTTGCAATAGTTTCGTGAGCCACGCCGCCATCTACTTCGATCAGGAATTTCAAGCCGCGCTCCTCGCGGATACGGCGCAGGTGGCTCAGTTTCTCGAGCGAAAAGGGAATGAACTTCTGGCCGCCAAAGCCAGGATTGACGCTCATCACCAGCACATGATGCAGCAGCGGCAGGATATCAAGCAGTACATCCACCCGTGTCGCCGGATTGATGACAACACCCGGTTCCATTCCATGCTCGCGGATTAACTCGATAGTCCGGTGCAGGTGAGGACAAGCCTCGTAGTGCACGCCGACCCAGTTCGCCCCGGCCTCGGCAAACATCGGTATAAACAGGTCCGCATTCTCGATCATCAGGTGGCAGTCCAGCGGCAGCTTTGTCACCCTGCGCAGCGACTTTACGACCGGCGGACCGAGCGTGATATTCGGCACAAAATGTCCATCCATTACGTCGACATGGATGGTCGTGCCGCCCGCTTCTTCAGCCATGGCAACGGCGTCTGCAAGACGGGCAAAATCAGCGGAGAGGATAGAAGGAAGTAGTTGGACCATAGGAAGAACCGACCGTTAAATCAGCATGCACAAGTCAGAAACACAAGTTTACCAGCGCCTCGCCTGTCAGTCGGATTTGCCGGCGCAGCCGCCAGCGCGTTTCCACGCCTCATAGTCCGCATCTCCACGCACACCCTCTCATCCCGATCGAAGTCGAAGGACCTGCGTCTTCTCAATTGGCCACGAATCCTATCGAAATCCGTGCGACTAGGCATGCCACTGCGATGCCTTCTGTCCCGGCGCACCGGCACCGAACTGGGCGGACGCAGCGACCCGTGAGATCGCTCGGAGCAATGCGCGTTTCGGCAACTGTCCGGACGCATCGCCCGACGCATGAACGAACAGCACCTCGCCGATCCGCCTCGTCTGCGGCCGGTAAAACCAGCGGGCAAAAAGCGACAGGTGAGCCTCCAGTCTTCTCGTCGAAACCGACGCATTCCCTGCGAACATTTGCAGCGCATCGTCCAGTCGAGCCTCCAGCATGTCGCGCGGCAACTCCTTCGCGGCCACAGGTGTCGTACCATCCTCGGCCAGGGGCACAGCCTGCAGCGCCATTGGCTGTGTATAGAGTGAACTGGATCCGGAGAGTTCATTGTGCAGACGCATCCCGATTGTTGAATAGGCAACCGGCCCGGACAACGCTCCACGCTCCAGGTTGAACAGGTCAACGTGATCCGGTGTGCTGCCCGGCTGCACGATGATCCCGTTGAGCGCGTTCAGAGCGCGGGCGGCTTCCGGCATCTGCGTCGCGACTGCTTCGACTTTCAGATAACGCTGGTGCAGCGCCGACGCCTGCTCGAATTCCAGTTGTTCGGACGCATCCTTCCGCTCGCGATCCACCCGCTCCAGCAGGCTCTGTCCCCGCGTCACCAGGAACTGTTCCACATCCTCTGCCTCCTGCTGATAGCGCTCGGGCGTACACCCCTGGTAACAGGGCGCCAGGCATTTCTTCATCTCGGAATAAGCGCAGCCGGGATGGCTCGGGTCGGGATCGAGGTTCTCCAGACAGCGGCGTAGCAGGAAAAGATTCAACACCTCTTCCAGGTATCGTTCTGCAGCAGCTTTCGACGGAAACGGTCCAACAGGCTGGCTTTTTGCGGTAGCAACACGACCGATCCGGGTAGTGATCAGGGCTCGAGGAAAAGCATTGTCCATCCCGAGTTTCAGAAAGGCCGCTGGGTGGAGCCGAAGGCGTTTCTCGGCGCTCCGGTCAGCGCCTCCTGCCGGATGAAGACTTTCAATCTTTGTCGCAGCCTCATAGAACGCAAGGTCGGCTGCAAAGTCTGAGCCGGTCTCGGTGTACTCGATGCGACGGATGCGTCCTGCCAGCTGCAGCCTGCGCGTTTGCGTCGGCGCCGGCCGCAGAAACCGCTGCAACCGTCGACGCAGATGGCTGGCCTTCGCCAGGTAGGGCTCAGCCCTCGGGTCATCTGCAAAAAGAGCAAACAGGCCGCAGCCCTCTGGCAGTGTGGAAAGGGAAGCAGACGGCTCGGCAGGGTCAAATGCTATCGCGTTCAGCAGCAGTGTCGCTTGTGTCGCAGGCAAGGCGGCTGCACCATGATCATGCTCACCGCCGGGTGCCGGGAACCTCGCTGTTTCATCTTCTGCCATTAAACGCTCGGGCGTATCTCGGAACGAGATGCGTCCTCCCGGCGAATCCGCCACTGCTTGTTCATCGACCTTCATTGGCAACGCGGCCCTGTTCTGCTCACTGCCAGTATCGTAACGCCAAGCGGGTGTCGGGCGCAGCGGCCATTCATCTGCGCCGGCAACCCGCTGCCCGATATGGGACGAACACGTTGAATGTCCCATATCGCCTCGTATGACGGCTTTATTTACCGCCGCTGCTCGCATCTTTCGACAGCAGTGTGTTCACATTATCCATGTCGATCAGGGTTACCCCTGTGTCCACAAACGACGGAACGGGAGCGAATGGATCAAGACTATTGTTGGCCTGGAGCGACTTCGGCGGGTAGTGGTGGATGTGGTCAAGCGCCTGCAATCCCAGTAGCGCCATCGTGTAGGGCTTCTGCGAGAGCGTCGAATCGATCCTGCCGTCCTTGACCATCTTCAGAGTGTCTTCATCCACATCCATGGCCACCAGCAGGCGCCCGGCAGCATGGGCGCGCTGGAAGGCAAGCCCGACATCCTTGCCCGCCGAAGCCTCAAGGCAGATGAACGCGTCGACCTTTGTCGGGCCAGACTGGCCAAGATACTGCGCAGCTTTGTCCATGGCCGTCCCCGAATCGCCTTTCATATCGAATACATCGACGATCTTGATGCCGGGATAGCCCGCGAAAGCGTCCTTGTAGCCTTTCAAACGCTCGTCCAGGTTCGGCTGCCCGGGCATGGTGAAGAAGACGACATTGCCCTTCTCGCTCAGTTGCGCCGCTACCCGTTGGCCACCTAGTCGCCCAGCCGCAAGGTTATTGGTTCCTATGAAGAACAGGCGCTTACTGTCCGGGGAATCAGAATCGATGGTGATGACCGGCACGCCGGCCGCGATTGCTGCGTCGATCTCAGGCGTCATCAGCGCCGCGTTGGCGACCGATACAAGAATACCGGCAGGTTTCTTCGCGACGGCGTCACGAAAATCTTTGACCTCGGCCTGCGGATCGAAGGTCGCCGGGCCTTCCATGTCTGCCGAAACACCGTATTCCTTCGCTGCGCGGTCGAATCCTGCCTTCGCATTCTGCCAGTAGGGAAGGTTCACGTTGGTCGCGATCAGTATGTACTGCTCGCCCTTGTCATGCGCTGCGCAACCGGAAAGCACCAGTGCCAGTGCTGCAAGCATGGACGCGGTCATGCACTTATGAAGTTTAAAGATTTGACTACCGCGGTTGTGTGCTCCTGTGAATGTAACGGCGGTTGTGGCCTCAGTCCTGTCAGCGATGCTGCCCATTTTTTAGTCCTCCCGAGGGAACGCGCCCTGGGGCAACTGCAATAAGCCTCTGGCGCAGTCCAAACTCCTCTGCGGACGCCCATACTACTCCTGCGAGGCGACACGTGAACAACAATTTGCGCTGGGCTGAAACGGAAGTCGACAAGGGCAAATTGTCGGGGCCGGCCGCTACTCGCCTGCAACCACCATGCCGTCGATCCGGATGGTTGGCGACGCGACTGAACCACGGAACACGAGGTCATCCGCAATGGCCGAAATATTCTTCAGCATCTCCTTCAAATTGCCCGCAATGGTGATTTCCTCAACCGGGTAGGTCAATTCGCCCTTCTCGATCCACAGGCCTGACGCGCCACGCGAATAGTCGCCTGTCACCATGTTGACGCCCTGGCCGATTAGCTCGGTCACATACAGCCCCTTGGATACACCCGACAGCAGCGTTTGCGGCGTAACCGAGCCCTTGCTCAGAAACAGGTTGTGCGCGCCAATGCCGGGCGTCCCCGCCAGTCCGCGCGAAGCATTAGCGGTGGATTCCATGCCCAGTTTGCGACCCATGTATGTGTTCAGCAGGTAGTTCTTCAGAATGCCATTTTCGACAATGACCGTCCGCCGCGTCGGCAGTCCCTCGCCATCAAAGGGCGAAGTTCCAAAGCCGCCCACAATTGTCCCGTCATCGATCACCGTGATGCTCTCCGCCGCGACCTGCTTGCCCAGCATGCCGACGAAGAAGGACGAGTGGTGATAAATAGCCGACCCGCTTGCCGCCTCAAAAATATGACCAATCATCGAGCGCGCGATCTCCGGCGAAAACACGATCGGCACCTGCTGCGTAGGCACCGGCTTCGCGCCCAGCCGTCGCAGCGCACGCCGCGCCGATTCGCGGCCCACATACTCCGGCGACTCGAGCTTCCCGGCACTGCGCGCACTCGAATACCAATAGTCGCGCTGCATCTTGCCGTCAGGCGATTGTGCAATCGGCGCTGCATCGATCGAACAATACGAACGGCGATATTCACCGACAAAGCCGCGCGAGTTGGCCAGAATTTTGTGCCCGGTCGCCGCTTCAAAGCCCGCTCCCTTGCTATTGGTAATCGATCCTGCAGCCGTCGGCTGATGCGCCAGCGCCGCCGCTTCCGCCCGCTTCGCCCATTGAATACGCTCAGCCGGCGGCAGCGCATAGACATCTTCATGGTAGAGACTGAGTTCTCCCGGCAGGCTGCCGAATGCGCCTGTTTCGGGGAGCCCTGCGAACGGATCGGGTGTCGTAATCTTCGCCAGTTCAACCGCACCGGATACCAGGAAGCGCACGCCCTCTTCCGAGAAATCGGTCGACGAGGTAGTAGCCGTCCGCATGCCTTCGTCCGATTTGAAGTAGACACGGATACCAATTGCCCGCGAGCCGGATTCCTTCAGCCGCTCAACCTCACCCATGCGGATGAGCGCTTCAAACTCATCGCCACCGCCAATCACGACCTCGGCATCCGCCGCGCCGGCGTTGAGCGCTCTCTCTACCGTGTCGGTGGCAAGTCGGCGAAGGTCAAGACTGGTGGACGAGGATGCAACAGATTCCGAAACAGAGGCCATGCTTCACTCTACCGCGACCGGGGCCACGCTGGCGCTCCGGCCTTTACTGGGCCGGTGGAAGCGGGTAGACGGCAACATTGTGGAAAGCCGCAATCCACCAGCTGCCATTCTCCTTCGTCATCACTTCCTGCAGCTTCACGTGCAGCGTCCCGTCATCCTGCGCCTTCAGGCCGGGCGGCAGGCGTCGTGCGCCGGCCAGGGTTCCATCAATATCGACCACGGCAACGTCCGGCCGAATGAACTTCACCTTGCCAATGACGAGCGAATTGTGACTGCCTTTGTAGATGGTGCTGAAGATAGTCGCATGCTGCGCGATGAATGCCTTCCGTCCATAAAGCTGCTGCCCGATCACGTTGGTAAAGCTTCCATCTTCTGCGTAATGAGTGCCAAAGGCCTCAGCGTCGCCGCGATTCCAGGCGTCGGCTTCGCTGTCGACAATAGCCTTGATCTGCGCCTCGTTATCGTTTGCCGCAACCGGTGCAGCGGTTTGTGCACGGCAGGCAAGCGCGACCAGGGCGGTGCAAAGCAGGAGAAGCGGGGTAAGAAAGCGCATAGGTGCCTCAGTGATGGGATGGTCTGCATGGCCCGATTGCGATGGGCAGAGCTTACCACTCTGCTGCCTGAAAGTGTCGAGAAGAATCGTGCTGCATATCTGTTATGCGTTCAGGAGCCGCTGCGCCTGAATTGCAGGTATGGGAACTGCTGTTAGGCGTCGTGTGCGTCCTCGCCAGCGCTATCTTACTCTTGCATCCGCAGCTCGGACCGACGATGCAAACGTCTGCTGGCTGCGTACCTGCTGGTGAAGGGTGTGCTCGACCGACTGCACAAGAAGTGCACACCTGATCGAGCTTATCGTCCTCAGCGCAACTGCCGATGAGTTATGCAGGCTGCTGTTATCTTGTCTGCGAAGCGGAGCATGGATGCGGCGTTGGTAGAAGCGATGCCTGCGAAGTCGGATGTCCCTGAAAGCGTCGGGGGTACTGCGAGTGCTACAGCAAAGATGAAGTGCCAGCCAACATGGAACCGTACGATTTTTGGCGAGCTAACGCCCAGTCCCACCCACAACCATCCGATCCAGCTTGATCGTCGGCATGCCGACGCCCACCGGCACACTCTGCCCATCCTTGCCGCACGTCCCCACACCCTCATCCAGCTTCAGATCATGGCCGACCATCGAGACATACTTCAGCGCCTCAGGCCCGTTGCCAATCAGCGTCGCGTCGCGCACCGGTGACGTCACTTTGCCGTCCTCAATCAGGTAGGCTTCCGATGCGGAGAAGACGAATTTGCCGCTGGTGATATCGACCGAACCGCCGCCGAAGTTGACCGCGTACAGACCCTTTTTCACGCTGCGGATAATGTCTTCCGGCGCATCTTCGCCGGCCAGCATGTAGGTGTTCGTCATGCGCGGCATGGGGATCTGCTGATAGCTCTCGCGGCGTCCGTTGCCGGTATCCTTGCCGCCCATCAGCCGGGCCGAAAGCTTGTCGCTCATGTAGCCCTTCAGGATGCCGTTCTCGATCAGTACTGTCTCCTGCGTGGGCGAGCCTTCGTCGTCGATGTTCAGCGAGCCGCGCCGGTTCGGCATCGTCCCGTTATCGACGACCGTCACCTTGGAACTCGCGACCTGGCGGCCAATCATTCCGGCAAAGGCAGAGGTCTTCTTGCGGTTGAAATCCGCTTCAAGTCCGTGGCCGACAGCCTCATGCAGCAAAACACCGGGCCAGCCGGGACCAAGCACGACTTCCATCTCGCCCGCCGGTGCCGGCACTGCATTCAACTGCAGAATCGCCTGCCGCGCAGCTTCAGCCGCAAAGAATTCCGGCGTCTTCTTTTCTTCGAAAAAGTCGAGTTCCACCCGACCGCCGCCACCCGATGTACCGCGCGCCGTCTTCGCTTCTAACCCCGAGTCATCCTTCGCAATCACGAACACATTCAGTCGCGCCAGCGGCTGCGTGTCCGAAGCATACGTACCATCGGAAGCAGCAATCAGGATGCGACGCACTTCGTCAGAAAAGCCGGCGCGTACCTGGATAATCCGCGGATCATAGGCACGGGCGGCCACGTCGGCTCGACGCACCAGCGCGAGTTTGGCCGCGATTCCCGGATCTGCATCCGCCGCGGGCACCGGATACAGCGTTGACTTCGACTTCTCTTCGAAAGCCGCGACCGGTGAAGTGGCTGGACCGCTGGCGATCAGGGCCGCCGTCCGCGCCGCGCGCAGCAGCTTCTCCGACGACAGGTCATCCGTATACGCATAGCCGGTGCGCTCGCCCGACAGCACGCGGATTCCGCAACCGGCGCTCATCCCTTGGCTGGCCGACTTGACCATCGATTCATCCAACCCGATCGACGTCGAAGAAACCGCTTCGAAGTAGAGGTCAGCAAAGTCGCCGCCGGCTGAGAGAGCTTCGCCCAGGCAGCGTTCCAGCAGGCGGTCGGTGATGCCGAACTTGTCGAAGAAATAACGCTTGTGCCCTGCCGTACTGCTCGGTCCCATCGTGCTAGCTGCGATCTGCGTGGCCACTGGTCGCCTTTCGGATCCCCTGCGAATGTTTGAAGAGCTGTTTATATTGTAGTCGCCACGCACCCGCTGGCAGTTGCACTCTCGTACCACGAATCTATAGCAGTAAAAAAAACAGCGCGCCGAAATCCAGTTTCGGCGCGCCACAAACGATGCATTCCGTTGCAGAGAAACTTACTTGGCGATGGGCGCTCCCTTCGTCTTGCCGGTCACGCCCTGGATGAACGGCAGGCCGTTCGGCTCGCCGTAACCCGTAACGTTGTCCCAGCCTGGCGTCACTGTCAGCGACGAGTCCGTGCCAAAACTGATGGCAATCGCCTCATTGCTGGCGATGGGCCACAGAGCGCTGGGGAACTCCGTCTGCGTCTGTTGCGGATAAGCGGACGCAAACAATGCGTCAGCCGAGTAGAAGGTAGCGCCGTTCGCGTCATAGACGGTGCCGGTCACATCTGAGGTATTCAGGCTGGAGGTGCCAACCACATCCGTGATCTGTCCGGCCTTCAGCTTCACGACAGCCTGCGCCGCATGGCCGAGTGCCTTGCCGTTGTACTGGTCAGCAATCGCCCAGATGGCCGTGAAGATAGGACTGGCAAGACTGGTTCCGCCAATACCAGCCTCAGCATACTGTGTGCCGCCGATGGTTGCGATGAGCGCGAACCCGGTAAAGGGATCAGCCACAGCCGAGACGTCCGGCACCTGGCGCCCTGTTCCCGGAAGATTCTTCTGCCACGACGGCTTGGCGAAGAAAACACTCTCGCCGCCACCGGCACCCGCGTAGAAAAAGCTGTCCGAGGTAGGTGGATCCGTTGGGCCACCGAGATCGACGTAGGTCAGGTCGTTACCCCATCCCGCAACAATCTGGTCGGTCCCGCTGGGATTATTCAGGATGCTGGTTCCGCCGACTGCCGTGGCATAAGGTGAGTTGGAAGGAACCCCGACCGCGCCGACCGGCGTGCCCAGTCCTTCATCGCCGCCATCTCCACTGGAGAACTGGAAGGAAATGCCGGCGGCCGCGCCCCGCTCAAGCACCGTGTTGAAGGCATTTTCTTCATCCGGCCCGGAAATGATTTCGCTGTCGTTCTCCCAGCTGCTCGAGACAGTACTGGCCAGCTTGTTGCTGATGATGTATTGCAGAGAAGCGATCTGGTCCTCGTTATCCTGACCGGCCGAAGCCACGACCACGATCTTTGCACCCGGAGCAAGGGCATGCGCGGATTGAATGTCCAGCGCGATCTCTGTCGTCCATCCCGTTAGATCAGCCGCACCGGGATTGAGCGGCTTGCCTTCCGGATAAACAACAGCGAAATTGCTCGACGTCAGCGCCGGCAGGCCGAATACCTTGGCGGCTGCGTTTGCATCGGTCTGGGCCGCGGCATACCCATAGGCTTCGACCAGCGCGATGGTCTGGCCGGTGCCATCGTAGCCCTGCTTGATCAGTGGCGTCAGTCCGTAGTGGCTCTGCAGTTGGGCCGGCGAGTAGGAGACAGTCAGCTTCGGATTCTTGTCATAGGTAGTGCCGTAGTACACGCCGATCGGCAGTGATTGCCCGGGTGTCGTGTAGGTGGCCAGCGCGGGCGCGGACAACGGTGTGCCGGTAATCTCTCCAAGCAGCGTTGAACCAATGTCAGCCGCTGTTACTTTCTTCTTGAAGAGCTGCTGGTCGGTCTGCGGGTTCTTGGCGACGGTCAACAATGGCTGCACCTGGTGACGATCGAGTCCAACGACGGAATCCACCAGTTCTCCAGCCG
>CAZZZL010000045.1:0-35792 GCA_964658655.1 uncultured Acetobacteraceae bacterium
CTTCAAGCTTGGTGCAGCGGGCGTGCCGGATGCTGTTTCAGGTAAGACAGTCGAGCTACCTGCAGGCAAATTTTCCAGTCTGAAGATTTTGGGTGTTGCTGTTGAGGGCAAACAGCAAGAGCAGCCATTCACCATTCACTATACGGATGGTACTTCAGCAGTGACCACTCAAACCTTGAGTGACTGGTCGTCACCATCAGTCGCTGATGGTGAATCGCTTGCTGTCCAGATGCCATATCGTTTATCCGGGGACGGAGATACTGATTCGAACCCATTCATGCTTAACGCATACTCGATCACACTCGATAAGACGAAAGAAGTTCGCAGTGTAAGTCTTCCGCAAAATCGTAACGTGATCGTATTCGCTATGACCCTGGTGCCAGCCACTGATTAGTCCTCTCACACTGCGGGAAGAGAAGTGTCCTGCTCACATCAAGAAGGGGATCGAAGTTTGAAAGCTTTCCGCCTAACCGTGCGCTGCGCTGAATCACTTTTCGCAGCGCACGTTCTGCTTTCCTGCATGCTTGGTGCGCACGCCGCCTCAAATAACCAAAAGCAACCAGTCGACTACGTGAACGGCCTCGTCGGCACAGCGTCGCTGGATAATCAGAACCTTGTCGGCAACGCTCCACCTCCCGGCGAACAGGTATACTCGGGCTTTACCTCGCCTGCAGCGAAGCTTCCACATAGTGCGACTGAAATAGGCCCAGTCAATGCGAATTTAGACTTGAGCTATCCCGCAGGGGTGCGCGCGCCATATTTCTATTCGAACAGAACTATGGTCGGCTTCACGACTGGTGCGGGCGATAGTCCAATGATCATGCCAGTCGTAGGGGATTGGACCGTGCCGCCCCAACGCAGCACTTCTGTATATGACAAGGCCAAGGAGACTTCCTCACCCGGTTATTACAGTGCGTACCTGGATGACTTTCACACTCAAGCCGAGATGACGGCAACTACGTGGACGGGAATGTTCAGATTCACATTTCCGCAGTCGGGAAAAGCGAATATCCTTCTTGATCTTGGCAGAGCAGGTGGTGAGATTGAGGTAGTTGACGATCATACCCTTCGGGGTAAATCCCGCCGAGGAGATACATACTTTGTAGCCGAATTTGCAAAAGCCTATCTGGATTTTGGCACATTCAAGCAGCACCCGCCAAAGGATGCCCGCGAATCACTGTTGGGTGACAGCGAAGTAAATCCTGGCCGCAGGACAGTCACAGGCAGCTATGCGGGAGCTTATCTTCACTTCACAACAAGCGAAGGCGAACAGGTGCTGGTGAAGATTGCAACGGGCACGAGTTATGAGTCCGCGTTGCAACACTTGCAAGCAGAAAGTGCCGGATGGGACTTTGAAGCCGTTCGACAAAAAGCGCGGAAGGCATGGGCGGCGAAGCTAGACCTGGTTGAAGTAAAGGGCGGTACCGAAAAGGAAAGGATGCTCTTCTACTCCTGCCTCTATCACTCGTTAGCAAGTCCCCGACTTATCGCCAGAAAAGGTGAACAGTTCGTGACAAGGGACGGTGTCACGATGAAGGCAACATACGATCGTTATGGTCCTGTGCCTTTCTGGGATACGGGCAGAAACCAGATTGTTCTGCTGACCCTGCTCGAGCCAGACGTGAAGCTCAACATCTTACAATCGGAACTCGATATGGCTCGCGAGTCGGGCTACATGGGGACTTCATTCCATGGTGACAATGCAGTCTTCATGTATCTCGGCGATTGGGAGCGCGGACTCGACTTTGATTGGTTGGCCACTTATGAATATCTTCGCAAAAACGCGATGGATCCCAGCGGGCCGCGTGGATACCTCGCGGAGTACAAGGCGAATGGCTGGATCTCTGACGTGATACCGGATGGTAATCCGAGTCCGCCCTACGCGGGAGGAAGAGCAGGTGCGGCAACTACTCTCGAGTACAGCTGGGATGACCATGCTCTCGCTCTCTATGCAAAGAGACTTGGCAAGCAGGATGACTATGAGATGTTTCTGAGGCGATCTCATAACTATGCAAATGTTTTTGATTCCTCTGTCGGATTTATGCGAGGCAGGACGTTAGATGGGAAATGGATTAGTCCGTTCGATCCTCGTGAACCCTACTACAACTTCATGATGAAAGAAGCATCCGCGTGGTCAACACTATGGCTGGTTCCGTACGATGTGCAAGGCCTTGTTAAGCTTCTAGGCGGTCGTGATGCTTTTAAGGCAAAGCTCGATCAGTTTTTCACTACGCCTTATACGGCGAAAGGCATATGCCGCGACTGTACGGGCGTAATTGGACAATATGTGCAGGGCAATCAGCCAGACCAGCAGGCTGCTTACTATTACGATTGGGCGGGTCAGCCGTGGAAGACCCAAAGACTAGTTCGCCAGATTCTCTCAGAGATGTATGGAAGCGATAAGTACGGTCTTGCTTTTCCGGGAATGGATGACCAGGGCTCTACCGCGTCCTGGTATGTCATGAGCGCGCTTGGTTTTTACCCGGTTGATCCGTCTAGTCCTGATTATATTCTGGGTAGCCCATTATTCGACAAATCGACAATCCATATGAAAAACGGAAATGACATTACTATAATTGCCCGTCATAACTCCGAAAAGAATATCTATATCCAATCAGCCACTCTAAACGGAAAGCCCTGGAACAAGCCGTGGTTCAGTCATTCTGATATTGCCGTTGGCGGGCAGCTTGAATTGATTATGGGCCCGCTTCCGAGTTTGCAGTGGGGAGCCAGCGAGGACGCCATGCCGCCGTCGATGACGACACCCTGACGGTGCCTGCCTAGAAGAAATGTATTTGATGATGCGTCAGTAGGCCGGCGTTCAGTGCGTCGATGGCTGAGCTTTGCGTGGACGCGTCCGCAGTTTTCGGTGGACCGGACCACACCGTGCCAAAGCTGTGGTCTGGATTCTGGGCTTTCTGCAGCAAGCTTTTCGCATTCATGCGAAAGAAGTTTACGTATCGCTGGCTGTGGTTATGCTCTTCAAGTGTGGCCAGATTGCGCACAAATATCCCTTTGAATTGCGTACCGTCCGCACCGCATTCAGGTTCGCAAGGATCATGTAAGATCCCATGATCATCAGCAAGGTGAAGAATTGCGGCATCCGCAATCTGACTCGCTGTAGTGACAAGCTTTTTATGGTGCGGCTGGCGCGATAGCTCGGCTAGTCCTCCCAGGATGACCCCCTGATTGTAGCTCCACACCGTCTTATGATTATTCTGACAGGTGGATGTCAGGCCGTCATTGATTTGGTGATCGGACGCAATCATGGAAGAGTTCGAAAACCACTGCCATTCTCGGTCTGCCCAATTCAGGTATCTCGCTTTCAATGTGGGATCGGTAGTGCGATTCGCAAGGTGTGCAGCAACATCAAGAAATAACTCGTTAGCGATTGCATTCTTATAATTACGCTTCTTGCTCCACCAAATGCCTCCGCCACAGGTGTCATCCCAGCCTGCAGACATATCGGTAAAGATTGAGTCGGCAATCTGGAGATATTGCACACCATGTGTCAGATCATAAGCATCGATCCATGCCAGTGCCCACCACCCTTCGTCGTCGTAGTAATCGTTCAGGAATCCTGGGTACTTATGCTGAGCTAAGCTTTTGTCCAGAAGGGGCTCGTAGCTTTTAGTCTTCGTAATTCGAGAGTAGTCGATGACAGCGGTAAGTGCATTTGCACTGTTCCACCAACCTGTCGTCTTCCACAATCCTTCGGATGGCTGATACCACTGCTGCAGGCGATCTACTGCTGCCTGCACCTCGACTCTGTAGCTGGCACGTTCAGCTTGTATTCTTGCCGCATGCGGAGCAAGGGCCGCTATTACAAAAACGCAGAAGAGCCGCCTGATCAATGGTGAGACTCGATGCATGTACGCTTTCTCCGGGGCCAGCAGAAGTATTTCTACTAACCTCATTTGATTCGACTGCCTGGTTAATTTGTTCGGCCAGACAAGCCTTGACTGAGAATTTCGTTACTTCCAAATGAGAAATGACTCACCTGGTCTGCAAACTTAGAAGAGATTCCCGGCAATTTGTTCGGCTGCCCTTCGCAAATCCTCACGCAGTGACTGTCTCTGCGCGGTCGAAGGCCGTTTCCCTTTTCTTGAAAGGACTGCTTCAAAGCGTTGTTCTCTTACCTCACCGTCGATCTGCTCAGCCAAGTCATTAGCCGAGTGACTCACAGAACACTCGACAGCGCCCGTGCCGATTCCGACCAATTTCTCGCTGTTGGCAGGACAGGATTGGACGCCCGGCAGTCCGACAAATACATCGAAAGAAAATGCAGAACCATCCTGCTGCCTTGCGAAATGGCAGGACCCGGTACTGCTGTCGGCAGCATCAACCACGGCAATTACATCGCCACCGAGCAGTGCGGAAACGCTACCCTGCGTGATCCAGGGACACCTCGTGGAAGCAGAAGCATGAAGAAGAAAGAGAAGGATCAGCGGTACAATCAGGTAGATGCGCGCGACTCTCATGCCCTCGTCACGGCTGGCTTCAAAGGATCGGACTTCAAAATCTTTCCGCCCTCCTGAATGACATACAGATGGTTCACGTCCAAATCCTTCAACTCATCAACGTGGCCGCTGAGCCATCGGATTTCGACCGAGTCGACTCGTTTGGCCCGGTCAAGGCCGAAGTGAAGTCGCAGGTCATTCTGAGAATAATAACTGCCACCGCTGCGTAACTCTTCTATCTGAACGAGCGGCTTGGCTTCGTCGGGATTGTTTCTTGCGATCACGACAACGCGACTGCCGATGCCGGTCCGGTTTGCCTTCACCCCGACCAGTTTGATTTTGACCCAGTTCCTGCGGAGGGTGGAATCGCAACGGAGCAGCTGCGGAACAGCATTGATACAGTTGACAGCCACATCCATATTGCCGTCATTGTTGAAATCACCGAAAGCGCAGCCGCGCGCCGGCGCATTTTCGAGAATGCCGGGACCACCCTGCTGAGTCACTTCTTCAAAACGTCCATTCCGGAGGTTGCGGTAGAGATATTTGTGCTCAGCGTACTTCAAATCGGTCTTTGACTTATCGACTTCCGGATACACGTGTCCGTTCGACATGAGAATGTCGAGCCAACCGTCATTGTCCATGTCGAAAAAACCGACGCCCCAGCCGAGCAAGCGGGTGTTCACTCCCAAGCCGCCAGGATAAGTTCGATCTTCAAAAGTAGCATCGCCAAGGTTGGTATAGAGGGAATCTGTGTCACCCGCGAAGTTGGTCTTGACGACGTCGAACGTGCCATCGCGATTGTAGTCGCCGATCGAGACACCCATGCCTGCCTGGGGTTTGGCCTCTGCTGACAAGGCGGCTCCCGCCTCGATTGCGATATCCCGGAAGGTCCCATCTTTCTGATTCAAGTAGAGGGTAGCGGGTGCCGAATCATTAGCCACGTAAATATCCGGCCAGCCATCATTATCGAGATCAGCCGCAGCAACACTTAAGCCATAGGTTCCGACAGCCGTCCACATACCGGCCTTTTCGCTCACATCCCTAAATGTGCCGTCGCCATTGTTGTGGTAGAGAATGTTGCGGCCGCCCGGTAGTCCCGGTGGTCCGCATGCGACCAGGATCCCTTTGTAGGTGCAGGGACCATCTTCCGGCAGGGGTGCGGTTTTCAGATCGAAATCTACATAATTAGCTACAAACAGATCGAGATGGCCATCGCGGTCATAGTCGACGAACGTGCAACCGGAATTCCATCGTATCTTGGGCCCGGGCTGTATAAGTCCGGCCTGCTGCGTCACATCGGCAAACTTGCCGTTGCCAAGATTTCTGTACAGCGCATTTTGTCCATAGTAAGTAACGAACAGATCGTCACGACCATCGTTATCAAAGTCCCCAACGCAGCAGGCTTGTCCCCATCCCGTCTTATGTTCCAGCCCAGAACCAATCGTTACATCGGTGAACGTACCGTCCCGATTATTTTTGAAGAGATGACAGTGAGGTTCCTGTCCTGCCGGAAAACCTTCCAGCCTCCAGCCATTGACAAGGAAGAGGTCGACCCATCCATCGTCGTCATAGTCGTAAAACGCCAGTCCGCAGCCTGTCGTCTCAAGCAGGTATTTATTTTTGAATTCACCGCCATAGATAGTCTTTACGTTCAGGCCGGCTTCTTTTTGAACTTCGACGAAGTTGATACCGAGCGGGGTACCTTCGATAGGCGATCTGGGTCCGGGCGGCGGAGGAGCGGGCTTCGCGTCATAGCTCCGTTCAGTCGGGCCGATCTGCTTTGGTGCGGCGACAGGAGACTGCTGCGCGAGCGCTATTATGTCTGAAAACGGTAACACCAGCGCGGTGCGGCTCAATGACTGAATGAAGCTTCGGCGATTCAACCTGAATGACTCAACTTTCAGTGGCCAGTGGCGGCTGCGACAGCCGTGGGAGTGGACTCGGCATGGATGTGCCACGGCACACTTTCATTGGAAATTTCCGGATGCTTACGCAGATAGTCGAGTGAATAGGTCGGCGCACCCGGATCGATTCGCTTGATGGTATAGAGTCGCGACTCTGTCGCTGCCTGCTCTTTCATTCCTTTACGTCGGTAAAGTACGGATAAATTGTAGTGTGCCGCCAGGTCGTCTGGATCGATCGCCTGTAGTGCTTTGAATTGTTCCATTGCTTCATCAGCATGGTGCTGTTGATAGTAGGAAATGCCTAACTCACGGCGGGCATCGCGTGATTGCGGGAACTGCTCGACCACCTTTTGCAGATCAGCCAGCTCGGCTTCTGAGTGCCGCTGTCGTCTTTCAACGAGTGCCATGTAGTAAAGTGCCCGTGCGTCGTCCGGATGCAGGCTCAAGGCTTTGTCAAGTGGCCCGCGAGCTTCGTCGTATTTTTCCCATTCGATGTAGGTCAGGCCAAGATTCGTATAACCGTCCTTATAATCAGGGCGAAGACGAACGACCTGTTCAAACGCATGAATCGCTTCATCATATTGCTGCTGATCGAGATAGCCTATCCCAAGGTTGTTCCAGCGCATCCAGTCAGGATTATCTGTCGCCTGCGGCATGCCGGCAGGATTATCACCAACGATAAAGCTACGGCTTCGGGATGCAATTTCGATGACCGGATAAGCCGGATGGTCATTGCCCAGAACATTAATCAAGTAAGTCTGTCGCAGGTGTCGATATTCGACTGCGGCGGTAACCGTAAAGTTTCCTTCAAGGTGGGCGGGCAGGTGGAAGCGATAGCGTACTAGCGCTGAACGGCCGGCTTGAACAGAATTGTCATAGGCGACAGAATGAATCGTCCAGACCTTGTGGTTATCGACAAAGTCTCCGATCACATTCACCGGGCGGTTCGTGAAGCTATGAGCACCGGGATCGAGGGTCAGATCGGGTCGAAGGAATCCGCTTTTGTAAATGTCTCTACCAGCCTGATCTTTTACCGTGAACTGTACCCATGCCTCGTATAAGTCGCGCACCTCGGGAACGAGCGAATGGCCGATATTCTTATTCTGAATCACGACATACGCTTCCAACGTGGAGGCAGGCTTGATGGTGATGGGCGAGCTTCCAAGCGGTGACAGCGGCTCGCCGGATCCGGCTTCTCGAAGTGCGAAAAGATCTACGTTAAGAAACTTTCCACTCTTTAGAAATTCAATGGTCTTACTCAGTTGTTCATCGAAACCGTAGTAGAAGGGAACAGCGGTATTGCCGGCGAGCCAGCGGTGCGATGCGAGCTTCCCCTCCTTCGCTCCGTAATCGGGCAGAGTAATAGCATTGCGGTTCATATGGCAGCCCTGGCAGCTTGTAAAATCAGCTGAATAAAAAGTAAGCGGGTTTCGCTGGGAAAATTTCGAGCCCTGCCATTCGTCATACGTCGTAAATGCCCTGATCCATTTATAGCCATTCAACATAGGCGGCAAGTTTGCCTTATGACACGCCGAGCACATTTCCGGGGTCTTATAAATATCCTGCATGACCGCTTTTGAGTGACGGTCAGTGTGGGCCAGAATCTCGGAATCGGGTACCTTGCCTGGGATCCGATTTCCGGCTTCGTCGACCATCACGGCAGGCACGCCCATCACAAAACTGCCGTTACCTAGAGTTGGCTTTACGTTCTGAATTGAGTGGCAGGTCATACAGGTCAGACCGTCCCTGTCAAAAGAGCGGTCCATGGTCGAATTCTGATCGAGCGCGCCAGCAAGAATGCCAACAGGGTTGTGACAGCTATCACAGTGCCGTGCAAACTGGATTCCCTTGGTCGCAAGCAGAATATTCACACTGGTTCGATAGAAAGGTGTCCGGAATGAGTTGGAATGTAGAGACTGTCGCCATTGGTGATAGGCCTCCTGGTGGCAGTGTCCGCAGTAGGCGGCATCGGGAAATGCATCCGGCTCGAGAAAATCATTACCGACGACCGCGGCATTGCCCGGCAGGGAAATATTGCCCTTTTCAAATGGATAGCTGTACGACTGGCGGATGGTATCCGCGTAAGCTTTTCGGTGGGCGGCCTCGATGGATGTGGGATCGGCTGCGCCACTGATTCTTTGCCACGCACAGACAGACAAACCGGCGAACAGTAAACACACAATCAATAGGCGACGCAGCAAAGTATTCATGGGGTGCGCTGCAGAAAAGCGCTTCATTTCTCTCTATCGATTGCTGCCCCGCGAAATGTCCTCAAGGATTTCCTGGAATCATTACGGCGCAGCCGGCTTCCGCGACTATATCGAATTGGAATATCAACTGTATACAGGGATTCCAGCCGCCAGGTGACCGGTCGAGACTAAGGCTGCGCGGCTACTGGAACGGCCTGCGATTTCTTACGCTCCTCAGCAGCAGCGAAGGCATCGCCTTTCCGGTCGAGAGCTGATGCGAGGCCGGTATGAGCTTCGGAATATGCTGGATCGTATCCCAGCGCCTCCTTGTACTGGGCGATTGCCTCATCGACCTTGCCGCTTTGTAGCAGGCTGTTTGCAGAACCAGTCGCGACCTCGGCACGCTGATGATTCATGTTGGTGCGCATCAAATCCGCGGCCCGTTTGCGCTCTGCCGCAGCCTCCGCAGGCTTGCCCTGCTTCACCAGCACAGTTGCCAGCGTCAGGTGCGGATCCGGCTGACCGGGCCTTTGTGCGATAGCCTGCTGCAATGCAGACGCTGCCTCCGGCAGTCGATCCAGCTTGCTGTAGACACTGCCCAGCGCGGCCCATCCATCACCGTTTTGCGCTTGCAGTTTCAGCGAGCGATCGAGCTCCCTAGCGGCCTCCTCGTATCGTGCCGCCTGCATGTAGAGCATTCCCAATGCATACGGCGCTTCGTGTCCCTCGGGATTGAGTTTTTCGGCTGCTTCCAGTTCTGGAATCGCCGATGCGGGATCGTCCTTCATCTTGAATGCCAGGCCGAGATCGTAATGAAGCGCCGCAGTATTCGGCGCAAGGGCGAGCGCCGCCCGTAGCTGCTCAACGGCATCGTCCATCTGGTTCAGCTGGATGTAGGCCGCCGCCAGGTCCTGGTGCGCTGTGACCATGGCAGGCGCCAGCTTGACCGCGCGCTGAAGCGGAGTCACCGCGTCTTTCGCATCCTGCCGCTGCATGTAGGCCATGCCCAGGTTAGTCAGAGCTTCGGCATTGGCCGGCTCGGACGCAACGACTTTCACGAATAGTGGAATAGCTTCCTGCGAATCACCTGTGAACTGTAATGCGAGGGCCAGTTGATAGTCTGCTTCGAGAGATCCAGGATCGTTCGCCAGCACCTGTCGGAATTGATCGATGGCAGCGGTGGTCTGATCAAAGGCGGCCAGGGCTTTGCCGGTTTCGAGGCTTATCTGCTCATCTGCAGGCGCAAGTTGAGACGCCAGCTTGAGTTCATCGAGCGCATTGGAATCGTGGTTTGATTCGAGTGCGATACCGAGATGAAAGTGGGCTTGCGCAAGCTGCGGGTTCAGGCGAATTGCCTCCCGGAAAGCGGCTTCGGCCTCCGGCCACTTCTGCTGTTTCGCGTACAGCGATCCCAATTCGTCGCGCCACTCCGCGTTATCCGGCTCGCTCGCAATCGCGGTTGCCATTCTGTTTACCGCTGCTTCCGGTCGTGCGGCGGCGAGCGCTCGTGCATAGGCTGCAAGAACGTAAGCGGGCAGCGCGTGACCGCTTTTCCTGGCTGCAATCTCGAGTCTGTCAAAGAGGGGCAACGCCTTGTCATTTGCGCCTGTCTGTCCATACGCCAGCGCTAGATTCAACTGGGCGCTGCTGTCAGACGGAGAAAGGGCAAGTGCTTTCTGCAGATCACGAATACCTTTTTCCGGCTCGCCTATACGTACGAGTACCGCTCCCAGCGCGCTGTAACCCTGCTCCGCCTGCGGTGCGAGCTGGACCACCTTTTCGAAGTCCTCACGCGCGTGTGCCAAGTCATTTCTGGCCAGGGCTGCGACGCCTGCGCGGTAGTCTGCGTCGGCCTGCTTCAAAGCAGCAGATACTTCCTGTGCGTATAGCATTGACGCAGAAGTGACCATCGCTGTAGATACAAGGGCGGCTTTGGGCAAACATCGGAACACGGCGTCATCAGTCTATGACAAGTGGCACCGACAGGTTGGCAAAGCGATCGACAGAGTAATGCAGAAGTCCATAAAGCTAAATCAGTGTCTGCCAAGGTATTCGGCGATGAACGCATCCATGGGTGGCCTGCGTCCCGCTTCGGTTGCCTCGTCGATGCGCAGCATTGCGCCCTGCATGTATCGGATGACCGCCCAGCGCAGAGGCTCTGGAATCCATCCTCGCGAGGTTCGTTGCGCGATTGGAAGCCCCTCTAATCCTGAAGGGATTCCAGTGACCAGTCCAGCCAGAAGTTTACCCGCTAAGTTGCTGGTAGATACGCCCTGGCCAGTGTAGCCGCCGATAAATCCAGTCTTGGTTTGCTGATCGAAACGAACAGCTGGCATCCAATCGCTCGGCATCGCTACAGGGCCTCCCCAGGCATGCGTGAAATGAATGCCAGCGAGAGAAGGGAACCAGTCGAGAAGTGACTGTTGGATGAAGCTGATCGTCTCCGCGTCACGGTCCTGGGCATCGCTGATACGCGAACCAAAAGCATAGGGCGCTCCGCGGCTTCCGAACAGGATGCGACCATCGGCAGTCTTCGTGAGATACACAACGTTATTGCGCGCCGAGGCGACATTTTCTCCCCGCTGCCAGCCGATGCGCTCCCATTGTGCAGCGGTCAGTGGTTCGGTGAGGCAGATAAGCGAATAGACCGGCAGCACAGCGCGATGCATCCTCGGCAGACGTGTTACGTACGCTTCGCCGGCTACAAGGATAGCCTTCTTCGCCCGCACCTCACCGCCGCTCGTTGTCATTCGCGCGTCCGGGCCTCCACAAAACGAATTGACGGCAGTGTGCTCGTAGATCGTTCCGCCAAGAGCCTCGACAGTGCGAGCGAGTCCGCGCACCAGGCGACCGGGATGAAGGCTCGCACCGTCTCTGGTAAAAAGGGCGCCGTGGACCTTCGTTACGTGAATATGTTCTGCAGCCTGCTCCGCCGAGAGTAAGTGATAGCTTTCAGCAAGACCCAGCCGCTTGTAGGCTGAGTGCGAAGCGCGAATCGCATCAAGTTGGTAGGCGGACCGAGCCAGAGTCAAAGTTCCGCCGGCACGGAAATGTGCGTCAATTTCGTATCTGTCGCAGACACCGCGGATTTCATCGACCGATTGTTGGACAGCGAGAAGTTGTGCACGCGCCGCATCCGCGCCATAGCGTTCTCGCAGCAGGCCTGCTGAAACTGGAAATCGCGGCGAGCACCAACCGCCGTTACGGCCTGAGCCTCCGTAGCCAACGATCTCCTTTTCGAAGACGGCGATCTTCAAGGACGGCTGATTCTGCAGCAGGTAATAGGCGGTCCATAATCCCGAGTAGCCGCCTCCGAGGATAGCTATGTCCACCTCTATGGACGTTCTAAGCGGGGGGCGAGGTGCTAAATCATCACCGGCGTATTCAAGCCAGTAGCTATAGCTTTTGTAGTGGCTATCGAGAGAGCTTTGTATCATCCGGCCAGCAGCCATCCGGCAAGTAGTGCGAAGCCTATGCCAAGGCCCTCGCGGCGGGTGATTCTCTCGTGCAGAAACAAAACACTTAGCGCGATAGTGATGAAGGGATACAGCGACGACAAGCTTATGACTGTTGAGACTTTACCCTTCTCGACCGCCGCAAAAAATGCGAGGAACCCGATGAAGTTCACGAAGCCCGCCGCAAATGACCAGCCAAAACCTGCCGGCGACCATTCAACTCTGAAGTGTTCAAGCGCAAGCACCACCAATGCAAAGCCAACTACTCCTATCGCTTGAAAAAGCAGGGTCTGGCGCGGACGCGTGTGATGCGAAGCCAGCTTACTGCAGAAACCCCAGACTCCCCACGCCATTACTGTAAATGCTGCATACGCGATCCAGGGCTTCATGCGGTTGGGCTCCTTGCATTTGCAAACTCGCGTTGAAAGTTACTGCTAGTACCAGGCGATCGGCCGCTCATTGAGATTGATGTAGACCTGCTTGGTCTCCAGGTATTCTTCAACACCCCCCGGTCCCAATTCGCGGCCGACGCCGGATTGTTTGTAGCCTCCCCACGGTGCCTCTGTGCAGGTCGGCTGCATGTGGTTTACCCAGACAATGCC
Source organism: uncultured Acetobacteraceae bacterium (assembly GCA_964658655.1). Taxonomy (GTDB): domain Bacteria; phylum Acidobacteriota; class Terriglobia; order Terriglobales; family Acidobacteriaceae. The sequence continues at coordinate 12,611 of CAZZZL010000045.1, forward strand.
GGCCCGCAATGACTTTACGACGCGGAGCGCTTTGTAAATGTCCCGCGACCACACAGCAGCTGCCAGTCCGTAGTGCGTGTCGTTTGCGATGCGGATTGCGTCTGCTTCGTCGTCGAATGCGATCGCTGTTGCAACAGGTCCGAAAATTTCTTCGCGTGCGATCCTGGCGCTGTTTTCGACATCATAGAAAATAGTCGGTTCAATGTAATAACCTTTGTCGAATTGCTTGGGGCGCCCGCCACCGCTGGCTAACTTCGCTTCCGTCTTACCGACCGCAAGGTAATTGCTGACGCGATCATATTGCTCCTTGCTGACGACCGGGCCCATCTTCGATGAACGATCCAATGGCGGTCCGATCTTGATTGTCTTTGCTTTTTCCGCCATGGCTTCCACGAATTTCGCGTAGATCTTTTTCTGCACGAGGATGCGGCTACCGGCGGAACAGACCTCTCCCTGGTTGATGAAGATACCGAAAAGTGCTCCGTCAATCGAAGCCTCCCAGTCTGCGTCAGCAAAAAATATATTGGGTGACTTCCCGCCTAATTCAAGTGTTACGCGCTTGAGTGTGTTCGCAGCGCTTTTCGTAATACGCTTACCAACGTCTGTGCTGCCGGTAAATGCAATCTTGTCGACCAGCGGATGCTCAACCAGTGCGGCACCGCAACTCTCGCCGAATCCGTTCACGATATTGATGACGCCTGGCGGTAGCCCCGCTTCGGTAAAGAATTCCGCAAGCATGAGTGCAGTAAGCGGCGTCTGTTCAGCCGGCTTCAACACCATCGTGCACCCTGCCGCGAGCGCAGGCGCAAGCTTCCACGAGGCCATCAGAAGGGGATAGTTCCACGGAACAATAAGCCCACATACACCGATTGGTTCCTTGAGCGAAAGACTAAGTGCATTGGCAGAAACGGGATTGACCTGGCTTGGTATTTTGGTCGCGAGCCCGCCATAGTATTCGAAGATTTCTGCAACAGCGCCAATGTCGCCTTCTGCTTCGACGATAGGCTTGCCCGTGTTGAGCGCTTCTACCTCTGCCAGATGCGGCAAGTGTTCACGCACTTTTGCAGCTAGATTGAAGAGGATACGGGCCCGATCCTGCGGTGTTTTCTTCGGCCATTCGCCTGTATCAAAGGCCCTGCGCGCAGCCTGGACGGCCCGGTCAACATCACTGGCTTCCGCTTCGGCCACCTGCGCCATCACTTCTTCCGTAGCTGGCTCATAGACTAAAAAATGCTTCCCGGAAGCACTTAGGACCCACTCGCCGTCGATGTAGTTCTGGTAAAAACCTTCGGCAGACTTCATCGATCCGCTCATGGCAGCTCCGTACGAGCAGGTGCAGAGTTTGCAGGAGAGGAGCGCTTGTACGATTCAGATGAGTCGAGCGAGCTCAGCATCCTAACTAGATACCATCGTTGCTCTGGAAAAACTAGAAAGACCTTTGGCTCGACCTCAGGCCACGCAGCTTATGACAAGGGCAGGCGTACCTCTGCCTGCGCACCGCCCTCAGCATGGTCCGCTAGTGTGATGGTCCCCTGATGTGCCTCAACTATTGTTTTGACAAGCGCCAATCCAATACCCGTGCCGCTCTCCTTGGTGGTGTAGAAGGGCACAAACAGATTCGATGGGTTCGCCACTCCAAGGCCCGAATCTCGAATGCGCAAGATCGTCTCTGGACCAGAACCGCGTCGCTCGACTGTCCACGAGAGCGACAGGCAGGGCGGTCTCGACCGATTTTCGAGCGCAGCCTCTGCTGCATTGCGCAGCAGGTTGATGATCGCCTGGCCGAGCTGGTCTTTATCCGCGTGAACCGTTACGTCCGGACCCACGACTAACTGCACTGGAAGCCTTGTCTCAAGTGGAACCAGTTGTTCCAGAAAGCTTCCAAGGTCGAAGAATGTACGCTGTGGTGGCGGCAGCTGCGCAAGTTTCCGATAAGCCGACAGAAAATGATTCAGCGATTCTGCCCGCTGCTCGATCACTTCGAGTGGACGTTCGAAGTCTTCACTCGGTGAGTTGGCCTGGACCATCAAGCGAAGAGAACCTGCGATCGATTTAATCGGCGTCAATGAGTTATTAATCTCGTGACCCAACACACGGATCAGCCGCTGCCATGCCTGCCGCTCCTCCTGCCGCAACGCCAGGCTTACATCGGACAGCAGCACCAGCGTATGCGGAACACCATGCTGCCGAAACGACGTGCGACGCACCATCCACTGCACTGGATTCGTCTCAGGGTTGAGTGTTGTCACCTGCTCGTCCGGAAGGGCAAGAAGGTGGCTGAGGCCCAGCACGTCTGCCGCCTGTCCGACGGAATGTTTTGCGCTCAGGTGCAGAGAGTCAATGGCCGCGGCGTTGAGCAGGCGCAGGACGTTCTGTTCATCGAATGCCAGCACAGGGGCGTCGATTGCCTCGAGGACGCGCCTGACCAGGGCCGCAAAATCAAGCGAAGACAATCGCTCGCTCTGCAGATCTGCGGCCAACGCATTGATCTCAAGAGCGAGATCGCCGAGCGAATCTCCGCGTCGTGCACCTCGCGCGCGGAATGAGTAATCTTCTTCGCGAAGAGCAGCGACTACGTTTGATAGCGTCTGCAGGGGACGAAGCATCTGCTCGATGAGCCATGCCTGCAGGATCGCCCAGCCGATCAGAGTCGAAACCAGGGCAAGAATCCACGTCGAGGGAGTGGAGCGGGACCAGGTCAGTAGCATGACTACGCATGCGAAGACTGGAATAGACAGCAGCCAGAAAAGCAATCTGAGTCGCCTCTCGTAACCGATACGGCGACTTGTACGACCAAGCGGCAATCTGCGTCTAGGTGGCGATGCCATGTTTTTCCAGGCGGCGATAGAGTGCGCCTCGACTCAGTCCCAGCAGCTCCGCTGCCTGCGTTATATTGCCATTCACGCGAGCCAGCGCCTTACGCACCAGGATGGCCTCCACTGCGTCAAGGCTTAGTTCGTCGATGCCCCCAGGTGCACTTCGAGATGACTGGAGGCCAAGGTCAGAAACCTCCACGTGTGTTCCTCGCGCCATTAAAACTGCACGCTCCATCGTGTGATCGAGTTCGCGCACGTTCCCTGGCCACGCGTGTTGCAGGACAGTCTTAAGTGCCTCGGGCGACAATCCCTGGAGCTGTCGTCGATAGCGATTTGCATGATGAGATAGAAAATGCGCGGCGAGCAAGGGAATATCTTCGCGCCTGTCGCGCAGCGCGGGAATGCGCATTTCGACAGTGTTCAGGCGGAAGAGCAGGTCCTCGCGAAAGCGTCCCTCGTTAACTTCCCGTGGCAGGTTTGCATTCGTTGCGGAAAGAACCCGCACATCTACACGCGTACTCTTTGAAGAGCCGACGCGCTCTAACTGCCCGGTCTCGAGAACGCGCAACAGCTTGGCCTGCTGACGGATAGGCACATTCGCTATTTCGTCGAGGAAAAGTGTGCCGCGGTCGGCCAGTTCAAAGCGTCCGACACGGTCTGTGCGCGCGTCGGTAAACGCTCCGCGAACGTGGCCAAACAGTTCGCTTTCAAATGTTCCATCGGGTAGCGCGCCTGTGTTGACTTCGACCAGAGCCTGTTGTGCGCGCGCGGAAATCGCATGCAGCGTTTGTGCGACGACTTCCTTGCCTGAACCATGTTCACCAGTGATCAGAACATTTGCGTCGGACGGCCCAATGCGCGCGATGGCATCGAGTAACGGATGCATTGACGGCGCAGTGGCGATGAACTCTGGCCGGTTTTTAGCCCGGAGCAAAAGATTTTCTGCCTCGAGTCTCTGCGAACGGCGCAAGGCCTGGCCCAATTCCACCTGTGTCTTTAGAATGGTCAGCAGACGCGCGTTTTCCCAGGGCTTCTGGATAAAGTCGCGAGCACCGAGCCTGATCGCTTCGACAGCAAGATCAATGTTGCCCCAGGCAGTCATCACCACGACAGGCATCTGACTATCGGTCGCGAGGATGCGTTTCAGCAGATCCAGTCCTTCAGCGCCGGATGTCGTGTCCCGGGAATAGTTCAAGTCAATCAGGATTGCATCGAAGCTTTCGCATGCAATCTCGGTGAGAGCTTCTGCAGGAGAACGGACGGCATGCAGAACGTAACCCTGTCGCTTGAGCAACAATTGCAGCGCTTCGAGGATATGCGCCTGGTCATCCGCAAGCAGTATCCGCGCGGGCAAGCTCTTCGCGGTCGGTGCCACTTCGACGGTCGTGTTGGCTTGTGCCATCGCTCTTATGATTAGATCAGTTTCCCCGTTTCAGCGCTATTTCAATCGAGCCGCAATCAGTTCGGGCGGCAAGGTAAAAGCCTTCGGCATCGTCAGGTTGGTATCCATCTAACGAGTAGTTGGAGTCCCGAGCGGTCTGGCTGCGGCAATGACACCGGTTTTCGCATCGTCGATAGATACATGGTACGTGTCGAGCGTAGTGCCGGTGGCCCGCGCCAATTCAACGCGAGACTTTTCAAAGGTTGTTTCGGCCGCGGCCAGCAGTGATTCAGCAATCGCCAGGTCGCGCTCCGCAGTAAGTGTCTGCAGATTTGACCCTGCCCCGAGCTTCTGTTCCTGTTTGCTGATGTCGAAGGTCTTCTGCGCTAGGTCCCTCGATTGCTGCGCAGCCATCACGTGGGCGCTGCTTTGTTCAAGTGCGTACTGCGCGTTGCGCACTTCGATGCGGATCTGCTTTTTCAATTGTTGAATGCGCAATTCAGATTGCCGGTACTCGAGCTCGGAACGATACTGGTCAGACTTGGCCTGGCGATTGCGGATCGGAATATTGAGAGCGAGCGCGACCGAGTAATCAGGCGAGGTGTTATTGAACGCGCTGCTCACGGAGCCGCCGAAGTTCGTCGGTGCATCCGAAGTAAGACCCGACGCGGGATTGTTGGGTCCGGCCAGTCCGCTGCCGCCATAGAATCCCTGCAGGTCAACTGTCGGTAGAACTGCATTGCGGGCAGCTTTGCGACTGATATCGCGGTTTTGAAGATCTATATTCGATTCGCTCAATTCCGTCCGGTCGCCAAGGGCCTCGGCAATCAGTTCCGCCACAGGCTGCGTTTCTGCTGAACCTGCAACGGCTATTTTCTCTGTTGGAATGACAGGCATTTCTTCCAGAGTCGGATCATCTAAATTCTTGGTAAGCGCGTTTTTGATGAGTGATTCCTGCAGTTGCAACGTGGTCTTCGCAATGGTCAGATCACCATCGCGGCTGGCGAGTTCACCTTCGGCCTTAGTTACATCGAGGGATGGTATTGCCTGGAGTGCGAGCTGCTGGCGATCACTGTCCAGCGTCTCCTTGGCGAACTGCCGCGAGCGCTCCTTTACCTGCTCATCCTGATAGGCATTCACGAGGTCCCAGTACATATCCGCGATCTGGGTGATGGTGACAATGATCTGATCTTTGAACGCGATGTCGGAAATTTTCTGATCGTTACGCGCAATACGTAGATAGCGCAGATTGGGACCGAAGCCGAAGCCTGCAAGCAGCGGCTGTGTGATGGTAAAGCGGTAGTAGGCGTTGAGTGTCGGGTTGAGCAGGGACTCCGGGCTGTTCTCTGTGACCCGGCTGTTTTCAAGGACGAAGCTGATCGACGTACCGGTAGTGAAAGCCTGCTGATATTCGACATCCGTCGAGAGAGTGTTGAGCTGCAACGACGGAACGCCGTAAATTCGCTCGTTGGAAAGCGGCTCGGTGTAGTGCTCAAGAGCAATATTGGCCGAGATGATCGGGTCATAAGAGGACACCGCAGTGCCTGTGCCGAGCGTCGAAGACACCAGGCCGGATGCGCCACTGCCCGCGCCACCCGCGCCACCGGTCGTGCCACCTGCACCCGCACCCGGTGCGCCTGAGCCAAACCCTCCAACGCCGCCGCCGGGCGTATTTTGAACGACACCAGTGTTGACGCCGCGGAAGATGCCGCCTGCCTTGGTGCGCTCAATATCCGCCTCGGCAATAGGCAGGTTATAGCGGGCGATGGCGATGTCCAGATTGTTTTCGAGTGCAAGTTCGATCGCGTCATCCAGTGATAAATAAAGCTTGCCGTCCCGCATGTGCAGATCTATCCGCGCAGAGTTTGCAAGATTAGCAGCCGGCACTTCTGTCGGCGCATACGCATGCAGTGGATTGTTCGAGTGCGGGATATTCAGTCGGAGCGCAGACGTGCTTTGTGCAAGCATGACGCCGGGGCAGACGGAGAGAAGTACAACAGCTGCGGCGCGGCGCAGGAATAGAAGATTCACGAAGTGCTTACCTCCGATACCGGGACTGCCGAACTTGTTGATGTAGAGTTTGGGCGGGGAATCAGTACGGTGTTGCCCGTCATCCACCCATCCCTTAGTTCAATCAGGCGATTGCCATAGGAAGCATTCACCTCGGAGTGGGTCACCTGCACGATAGTCGTCCCCTGCTGGTTGAGCGTGCGAAAGAGTTCCATGATCTCGGTTGCCTGCGCAGAGTGCAGGTTGCCTGTCGGCTCATCTGCAAGCAGCAAAGCAGGCTTATGCACGACTGCGCGCGCGATGCCCACGAGTTGTTGCTGGCCGCCGGAAAGCTGGCTGGGATACAGGTCTTTCTTGGCGACGATTGAAAAGCGATCAAGAATATCGGCCACCATCGCCTGGCGCTCCGATTTCGGCAGGTTCTTGTAAGAAAGCGGCAGGTCAATATTCTCGGCGACGGTCAGGTCATCGAGCAAATGGTAGCTCTGAAAGACCATGCCAGTGCGCTTGCGTGCGAGTTCGGCGCGCTGCTTGCGATTGAGCGCATGCACCGCCTCATGCTCAAACCAATACTCGCCTTTCCACTCGTCATCCAGCAGTGCCAGCACATTCAACAGCGACGATTTTCCCGCACCGGACGGTCCCATGATCGTGACAAAATCCCCTTCGCGGATGGTCAGGTCGATGTGACGAAGAACCCACGTTTGTGCTGCTCCTGTTTTGTAGCTGCGTTCTATTTTTTTCAACTCAATCATCTTGTCTTTTCCTTCATCGCGCGTATTTCGTTGGACGGCCGAAAGCAATAGCGATCGTGCTTAGCGTTAGAGCATTGCCGGATAAGTCCGTGACACTTGTTGCGGTGCTCATGCTTATTCCGTTCGAAGAGCTTCAGTGGGATCGATTGCAGCAGCGCGGCTGGCCGGAATGAGTGCAGCTACAAGCGCAACGCCAGCAACCACCAGAACGGCTGCGATCAGACTTACGGGGTCAGCAGGCGACACGCCATAGAGCTGGCTCCGCAAAAAATGACTGAGCCCATACGCGACTGGGACAGCGACGGCGATGCCAATGCCGGCCAGTCTGAGCACGTCGGTGAGAATGATCTGCGAGATCGCCAGCCGGCTGGAACCGAGCGCAATGCGGATGCCGATTTCGCGTGTACGCTGTGCCGTCGAGTAGGCAAGCACTCCGTAAAGACCTACCCCGGCGAGCACGGCAGCGAGTGCGCCAAACGCAACGGCAAGAAGCAGCACGAGCCGATCGTTGGAGAGATCCTGGTCGATCTGCGCATCCATGGTTCCAAGTTTTTCAAGTGCCAGTTTGCTGTCGAACTGCTGCATGGTTTGCCGCACCATTGATAAGGCCTGAACCGGATCACTGTAGGTCCGCAGATAAAAAAACACCTCCGGCGAGAGCTCGTCCTGCTTCATCGGCACGTACCTTGTCGGGATTGGCGCATCGCGCAAGCCTGTGTGCTTTGCGTCGCGGACAATTCCTACGATCTGCGTGTCCAGCTTCACCTTGTCTCCACCGCCATCCGCCATGTTGCGGCCCAGGCAGTCCTGCACACCCTTGCAAAAGCGTTTCGCGAATGATTCATTCACTACCGCGACCTTTTGCGTCCCTGTCGTGTCAGATTCGGTAAAGGAGCGGCCCAGCAGCAGCGGCATCTTCAGTGTTGCGAAGTAGTCCTCGCTGATTGAACTTTTTTCGACATCGTCGTCGCTGTCAGGAGCGGGTGTATGTCCGTCGACGGTCACATTGCCGCCGCGATCATTGCCCTGCAGCTCAGGGTCGCTGGTTGCAGCCACAGACAGAACACCAGGCAACGTCTTCAGCCTGTCAATGACCTGTTGAGGAAGCGCGACCATTGCCGTCGGCGAATACCCGGCAAGCTTGGGGTTCATTCCAAATCCGACTAGATGGGAGGTGTCGAATCCTACGTCCACGGCGCGTAGATTGTTCATGGTCCTGATAAACAATCCGGCGCCGACCAGCAGCACAACGCTGAGACCAATCTGCAGGCAGACCACTACTCGTCGAAAGTTAAGGATGCCGCCTGCTCCTGTGGCGCTGCGCTGCCCAAGCATGGAACTAAGGTTTGGCTTGCGCAGCTGCAGTGCCGGGGCAAGACTGAACAGCACGCTCACCACGATAGCTACCGCAAAGTTGAAGACCAGCAGGCGCGGATCGACGCTGGTGACGAAAGCCGCCGATTCGCCCGTCGGGTCAAGTTGACGTACCAGCACTTTGATGGCGAAGGTCGCCAGTAGCATGCCGGTCATGCCGCCTGCTATGCCAATCAGCAATCCCTCTAGCAGCAGCTGTTGCATAATGCGATGCGACTTTGCGCCGAGCGCGAATCGCAGGGAGAACTCACGTACACGGCTCGCTGAGCGTACGAGAAGAAGGCTAGCCACATTTATCGAGGCAATCAGTAACACCAGGGCGGCCATCGCCATGATCGCCAGCAGCGGTGTCTCATACGTCTCGCGTGAGTAGGAAAATCCGCGCGCCCCGGGCAGCACAAGCATACGGCTGTTGGTAAGGAAGTCGTCCGTGAAGCGCTTCGACTTGGTGCCAAGGGCTTTCAGCTCATCTGCGCGCAGAGCATGCCACAACGGTTGCATCGCCACCTGTGCCTGTGCACGCGACTCTCCTGTTTTCAAGCGGCCAACGATATTCAACCACTTGTCTTTGTGATTGCTCAGCCGTTCCGGGCGGCGATCGACAACCTGCCCAACCATCGACATGGGTACGAAAAGGCCGGGCCGTTCTCCCCACACCGCGCTGCGAAATGCTTGAGCACTTACGCCGATGATCTGGAAAGAATTTCCGCTGATCAGAACTGTTTCACCGACAATGTGCGGGTCAGAGCCGAGATGGCTCTTCCAGAAATCAAAGCTCACTACAGCCACCGGATTCCCGCCAGGCTGTGCATCTTCAGCCTGCGTGAACAATCGTCCGACCGCCGGTTGCACACCCAGCAGGTTGAAATAATTGCCGCTGACCAGTTCAGTGCTTACCAGCTGCGATGAGCCTGCGCGGGTAAGGCTTACCTCGGATGAACTGGTTGCGATGAGACCACTGAAAGCCTGATTGCGATCCCGCAGGTCGCGGTACATCGGGTAGGAGAAGTACGCTGTATCATCTCCGCCCCAGTTGCTGAAGTGGCCTTCCCATGCCTTGCCTGTACCTTCGAGAATGACCAGTTGCTCGGGGTCCTGTACTGGCAGGGAGCGCAGCAGGGCCTGGTCCAGCAGCGAAAAAATGGCCGTATTCGCGCCCATCCCCAGTGCGAGCGTCAGGATCGCGGTGGCTGCAAAGACAGGCGACTTGCGCAACTGGCGGAGCGCGTAGCGAAGGTCATTAAAGAGGTTGGGCCAGAATGTCTGCATAGTCATTCCTTAATCGTGTCTTGCTGTTACTCGGTACGAAGAGCGGTCATTGGATCGGTAAAAGCAGCGCGGCGCGCCGGGATGAGGGCAGCGATAAATCCTGTAGCGACCAGCGTGCATGAAGCAATCACGAGCGTGGCTGAATCGTGCGCGGAAATTCCAAACAGATAGCTGCGCACGAGCTTCGTCGCAAACCAGAGGATGATGTTGCCCGCAATCAGGCCGGTGAAGACTGGCCACATGGCTTTCTGCATCACGAGTGTACGAATGCTTTGCTGTGGAGCGCCGAGAGCGAGCCGGACACCGAACTCACGCGTTCGTTGAGCGACAGAGAAGGCCACTGTTCCGTAAAGACCCACCAGCGCTATGAGAAGCGCCATCAATGAGAAACCCCCAAGCAGGTGAGCGATCAGGGTTTGGTTCCCGAATGAATCCTCAACACTTTCACGAACCGTTTTCACATCAATGGTCTGTGCTTCGGGATCGATTTGATCGACGGCTGACTCAAATTGTTTGCGCAGCAGTTGGGCAGGAATGTGCGCGCGGATGCCGACCTGCATCAGGCTGGTAATCATCGTGTAAAAAGTCCGGCCCGGGGTGATCTGCGACAGGCATAGATAGACTTCCGGCTGCGTGGCTTCATCGACCGAGCCCTGCTTCACATCGCCGATCACACCGATGATGCGCATCGATTCCACGCCATCTCTTCCGAGCAGTCCAAAGGTATGGTTCAGTGGATCAGTGTTCCGCAGATACCTGTCTACAAATGCCTGGTTGACAACGATGACAGGCGGCGAGGCAGACGTATCTTCATCAGAAAAGAAGCGGCCGCGCAGGATTGGAATCCCAAACGTTTTCGGAAGACTGGAAGATGCCGCGCGACCGACTGCGTCAACCGGCGAGGTGCCTGAAGATTTCTTTCCATCGATATAGCCATCGACTTTGATCTGAAAATCGGAGCGCATGGGCAGCACAGAACTCAACGCAGCCGATTCGACCCCGGGCATGTGATTCAGCCTTTCAAGCAATGGTGCGTACACACGCTCCACCATGCCCGCGTCTCCCTTTTTGCTGATGACAGGAAGACCCATTGGATGCAGCATGCCGCCGGTAAGGACGTTCTGTTCCGAGAAGCCAAGTGGAACGCTTCGAAGGGCCGCGACTGTTCTCAGAAAGAGACCAGCGCCTGCAATGAGCACTATGGTGATCATGAGTTGAACAGCTATTAGTGTTGATCGGGTGCGGTGCTGTTCGATGCGCGGCAGCGTGTTCGCTCCTCCGCGAAGGCCAGCCTGCGGACTGTTCCTGCTCGCGCGCAGAGCCGGCAAAATACCGACCAGCAACCCGGTGAGGATGGCGATTCCAGTGAGTGCGATCACTACGTGCGCTTCGATATGAATACGATCCGTTAAGGGCAGACTGCGTGTGATGGCGTGCCACAGGAGCTTGATCGTTTCTATCGCCAGCAGAATGCCGAGCAAACTGCCTGTCGTGCTGAGAACGAGGCTTTCGACAATCGACTGGCGAATGAGGCGGCCCCGACTGGCACCAAGTGCACGTCGAACTGCCAGCTCGCGTTCGCGTGCCGTGGCGCGGGCAATAAGCAGGCTCACAACGTTCAATGACGCCAGCAGCCAGAAAGATCCGCCTACAGCGAGCAATAGAAGCAGGGGTTTCCTCACTTGCCGGTTGAGCGATGCGAGGTACGCAACTGTGTTGAAACCTTTCGGCAGGTCACTTGCCGGATGCTCAGAGGCAATGGATTTCTGAATGCCGTTGAGAGTGGATGCTGTCTGATTTGAATCGACACCGTGAGCAGGCCGCACAAACGCCTGATTGACGAACATCGCGTCGTCTTTAGTCGCGTCGATCTCGAAGTGTGCTGCGAGCGGAATCGCTCTCGGCGTCCAGACCTGCATACCGTCGTCCATCGGCATGGCGAAGCTGCGCGGCATGACACCAATGACCGTGTATGTGCCGCCGCCGGCAATGCGGGTCGTCTTGCCGAGGGCATTCGGATCAGCATTGAAGAGGCTGCGCCAGGCGCGATCACTTAGAAGCATCACGTTGTTTTTTCCCGGATCGTTTTCGTCGGGGCGGAAGCTTCGCCCCAGGACTGGCTGCACGCCAAGGAACACAAGAAGATTCGCCGATGTCTCAACGATGGTGGTCGGAACGCGAACATCATTCGCTTCCAGCTTGGCAGACCACGTCGAGAGAATGGCAGCCGTATCGATTCGTCCGTCTGATCGCTGAGTAAGCTCAAGGAGATTGCCGTAGCTGATGAAGCTGTCTTTCGCATCGAGCACGAAGATGCGGCCCGGATCGGCATAGGGTAATGGCCGAAGCAGCACTGCATCTACCAGGGTATACACACCAATCGTCGCGCCGATACCGAGTGCAAGCGTCAGGATAGCGGTGACGGCAAAGCCGGGAGCCCGCTGTAACTGCCGCAGTGCGTAGCGGAGATCGTTATAAAGATTGGGCCAGAGCGTCTGCATCCTCAGTCCTTGGTTTACTCGGTACGAAGAGCTTTCATCGGGTCGATCGAAGCGGCGCGGCGTGCCGGGATCAGTGCTGCGGCGGTCGCTGACAGTAATAGCAAGACGACAACACTGAGCAGCACCACCGGTTGAAATGCGCTGGTCTGGTAGAGTGTGTGCCGCACCAGGCTTTCTCCGAAATAGGCAAGCGGTAGACCCAGTGCCAGTCCAATGACGGCTTGTGTCAGCGCATTTTCGACAATCATTTTCAACACACTTCGGCGGCTGGCGCCCAGCGCCATGCGAATGCCGATCTCACTTGTGCGACGGGCGACCGCGTAGGCGGTTACTCCATAGAGGCCGATGGACGCCAGCACCAGAGCCAGCATGCCGAAGAGGGAAGTGAGACGGACGACGAGTTCTTCCTGGGTAAAGTTGTCGCTGAGTTCATCCTGATACGAGCGCATGCTGAGGATCGGTATATCCGGGTTGATCGATTTCAATGCTTGCCGCAGGGCGTCGCTCACAGTTGCAGGGTCACCGCGATAGTGCACGATCATATTGCCTGGATAGTGATCGAAGGCTTCAGCGGAAATTGACTTTGAATCGCTGTAGCCGATGCTCTGCGTAAGTGGCGTGAAGTACATCGGATGAGCAGGCTTTGCGGGATCGCCAAACTTCGCATTATCGACTACTCCGACAATTTCGAACTCGCTCATGAATCTCTGATCAGGTCCGAAGTGTTCACCAATCGGTATTTTTCCTGCGAAGAACCGGTTGACGAAGTCCTGATTCACGACCGCAACGTGGCGGCTGGTTGTAGTGTCCTGCTGCTCGATGCCACGGCCCGCAATGACACGCGTGCCGATACTCTCGAAGAAAGCTGGACTGACCAGATCGTAACCCGCAGTCCAGTCGCCATCCTGCTCGATTGGCTGGCCGGGAATAAAGACTCGATTCGTCCAGCTCGCGCCGGACATAGGTCCATAAGTGGCATAAGCAAAACTCTGCACTCCGGGCAGCCGCGATATCGAGTCGTCGAACTGACGATACACTCCCGCCAGTTGCCCGGGCTGATAACCGGCTGCATGCAGATCGATCGACAACAGCAGTCGTCCTTCGGTCTCGAAATGAAAGTCCTGGTGCTCCAGGTTGCGGAGGCTCGTAATCAGCAGTCCCGCCGTACTGAGCATGGCGAGTGAGAGCGCCGCCTGCAGAATGACGAGCACCTTTTGTGGTGTTGCGCTGGCGTCGCGAGTACTACGATTGGCGCCGCGCAGTGCTTCCACTGGATTGGAACGGGAGGTAATCCATGCCGGCACAATGCCGAATACAATACCTGTCACCAAGGACAGCAGCAGTGCAAAGCCAAGCACCGGCAGGGATGGCGAAGCTGCCAGTGGACTTGCTTCTGCGCCGTGCATGGCGAGCGTGAGTATGGCGTGGGTGCCGGCATACGCGACGATCAGCGCCGCGATTCCTCCAAAAACAGAGAGCAGGATTGCCTCAACCAACATCTGTCGCACCAACCTGGAGCGGGGCGCACCGAGAGCACTGCGCACGGCCAGTTCCTGCTGCCGTGCCATACCGCGCACCATCATCAGGTTGGCCAGGTTGGCGCAGGCAATCAGCAGAACGAATCCTGCTACACATTGCAACAGTGTCAGACCGCTTCCATACTTGTCGCGCAAATTATTGATGCCGCCTCGTGCTTCGACAACCTCCGTGGTCTGCCGAGCGAGGTCTTTTTCGGTAGCTGTTTGGAAGTATTCGCGATGGGCGCCAATCCACTGGTGCAGCTCTCCGCGGATCGCATTCTGTATCGACGGCACGCGGCTGGGATCGTCGACGCGAAGCAAAAGATCCAACCAATGCTCGGATGGGTAATTGAGCATTGGACGATCCGGATCGAAGGTCGGCTCGGCGGCGATGGGCATCCACAGTCCAGCCGGATTCTGTGTATTCCGTTCGCCGAAATAGCTTGGGCTGGTGATGCCAACGATAGTTACCGGGTGCCTGGTCAGCATAAGTGTGCTGCCGATTAATGAGCGATCAGCAGCGAACTTGGTCCGCCAAATCGCATAACTCATTACCGCAGTGGGAGGCGCTCCGTTGCGATCGTCGTCGGTGGTTAGTAACCGACCCGCATAAGGCTTTACGCCCAGCAAAGCAAAAAAGTTACCGGACACAAACTTCGACTGCAGTGACTGGGTCAGCCCGTTATCGTTTGGCCGGCGGGCAGTGACCGTATCGGTGTTGGACTGCACCGCGGCAATGCCGGCTGTTCCTGGAGTCTGGTCGCGGAGATACTTGTACAAATCGTCCGAGAAAAGATACCAGTCACCCTCCAGGCTATCGTTCACTCCCTGGTCATTGTCGGCGCCGATCTTGTACAACTGCTCCGGATGGTCCACGGGAATCGAACGCAGAATGACCTGGTAGACCAGGGTAAAAATGGCAGTGGTCGCTCCAATGCCGAGAGCCAGGGTAAGGATGGCAGTCGCCATAAACCCTGGTGCTCGACGAAGCTGTCGCAATGCGTATTGAACATCCTGCCAGATTGTCTGCATCATTTCTCCCGGACCGTACCTATTCGCAATTGCTGTCTAGACGCCGACTTCAGACAGCTTGCGTTTCAGCTCGTCTTCACTCACAACTTTGCCGTCAAAAAGATTCACCTGCCGCTCCGCATGCGCGGCGAAGCGCGGATCATGCGTCACCATGCAGATGGTCGAGCCTTCATCATGGAGCTGCTTCAACAGATCCATCACGGCTTCGCCATTCTTCGAGTCGAGATTACCGGTAGGTTCGTCAGCCAGCAGTATCGACGGTGATCCTGCAAGCGCACGCGCCACGGCAACACGCTGCTGCTGACCGCCGGAGAGCTGCGATGGATAGTGCTTCATTCGGTGCGCCATGCCCACGCGTTCGAGCGATTGCTGCACGCGCGTTTTGCGCTCCGCAGCCGGCATGCCGGAACGATAGGTCAGGGGCAGTTCGACATTCTCGTAGACTGTCAGGTCGCCGATGAGGTTGAAGCTCTGAAAGATGAAACCGATCTCCTGGTTGCGGATGCGCGAGCGCTCCGCGAAGCTCAGATTCTCTACCGGCTTGCCATTGAGCTGGTAAGTGCCGCCGGTTGGTGTATCGAGCAGGCCGATGATCGACAGCAGTGTCGACTTCCCGCAACCAGACGGGCCGGACATGGCGATGTAATCGCCGCGATGAATGGAAAGGTGAACACCGGAGAGTGCGTGGGTCTCAATCTCATCGGTGTAGAAGACCTTGGTCATAGCTTCAATCTGAATAAGGCTGTCGTGCCCGTTTCCATTGTTCATCTCGTTGCGCCTTTCCTAATTAAGTCGAATTCGATCCACTGCATCCCAGCGCGACATATCCGAAAGAATCACGGTGTCGCCTTCATTCAATCCGCCAAGCACCTGGATAGCGTTTACGGAGGCTCGGCCAACCTTGACCTGGACGCGTTCTGCTCCATTGCCATCGGGTGTAAGCCGGAACAGGCTGATAGTGCTGTTCTCATTACCGAAGGCGGGCCGGCTGACGTACAGCACGTTCTCCAGATGATCAAGGTCAATCGTTCCATCCACGCTCAGGTCTGGTCGTGCTCCCAGTGGAAGAGCGCCAATGAGTTCTACGTCAACTGTGACCGTTCCGTTCAATACCGCGGGATCGATTCTCGTCACCTTACCCGGGATGATGCCGTTGTGTGTGTCGACGCTGGCCGGTTGGCCGATCTGGATATCGCGCGCCTGCGTCTCGGCAATCTTGAGTGCCGCCTTAAGGCGATCGGGCTGAACGACGGTCGCAAGAGTCGCGCCCGGCAGCACATGCTCGCCGACCTGGTGAGCGACCTCGCTCAACACCCCGGTGATCCCGGCGCGCACCAGCAACGCGTCCTGCTGCCGCTGTTTGAGGGCCAGTACTGCACGGTCCTTCTCGACCAGTGTCTGTTGCACTTCGAGCTGCGTCGCGATGGCTTTCTGGTTGACTGTCAGGCGATCCGATTCGATGCCGGAACGCGTTTTCAGCTCATCCGCCTTGCCCTGCGAGGCACTGTAGGTCAGGCCGCTGATGACGCCGAGATTGTAGAGGGCTTTGTCTGTCTGCGCCTGCTTCTGCGCCTGCTCGTCGTCTGCCGTCACCGTGGCCGCGCCTGCACGCTGCGTCATCAGGTCACTCTGCAGCTTGGCCTGAATGTTGTGGTATTCGACCTCGGCGCCCTTCAAATCGAGCTGCGCGGAAAGCAGTTCCTGCGCCAGCTGCGGGTCGGTCAGGTCCATGATGATGGTGTCGGGTTGGACCTTGGCGCCGGGAAGCACCCGGATGCGCACCACTGTTGCTTCTGTCTGCGCTGGTATCAGCTGGATGCCGTCTTCGCGAGGCACCAGTGTGCCGATGCCGCGAACATTACGCGTGAACGACCCTCGCTTCACCGTATCTGTCCAGATAGTGCTGCGTTCGACCGACGGAGCTGCCGGCTTGAGCCGGGAAACGGCATAGGCTGCCGCGGTGACGACGATGACTGCAACGACAGCGAGGATCCAGCGTTGGCGACTTTTCCTGCGTTTAATGTCCGGCCGGGCGATATCCATACGCCAGACGCAGGTGC
The DNA here is from genome assembly GCA_964658655.1 of uncultured Acetobacteraceae bacterium. GTDB lineage: Bacteria > Acidobacteriota > Terriglobia > Terriglobales > Acidobacteriaceae. The sequence goes on from CAZZZL010000045.1 coordinate 29,329, forward strand.
ACCTCGCGCACCACTTACCCACTTCCGGCGATGCTCATTCTAAACAGGTTAATGCGCCAGCCCGACTACGCTGACGTCCAGCATCGGACTGATCGTCCGGAAGCGGACAGCCAGCCTACACCTAAGGGGGGGGCCGGCTTATCCCAGGGGGCGAGAGCGAAGGGATCACCTGCAGGTTTACCGCGCCGAGCAGGATGCCGACGTAATCCTCAAACCGCAGCACTCCGTCCATTGCAGCAGGGAGGAACGCTCGACACAGTCAGCATTCCCTCAATCACCCCCGTACATTTCAAGGAGGCAGTTTGAAATTTCCAATCGCTTTCATCCCCGGCCTGGCGCTCTTGCCGGTCTTCCAGGCCCAGGCGCAACGCACGCCGCCCACGCCGGAAGAAATGGCGCAGCACGAAGTCACTCGCTTCACTACGCTCCTGTCGCTCAATTACCAGCAGACAGCCAACGCTACTTCAATCTTTACGGCTGCCGCGACCACCGAAAGCACACTGCGCACCAGCGAGCGAACTACCCACGAGAGCCTGCAGGCCGCAATCAAAACCGACGATACGGCAACGATCCAACAGGCTGCTACCAGCATCGGTCAGATCAACGGCGAAATGACTGCGGCCCGTGCCCTGGCGCAGGCTAAGTTCTACGCGACGCTTACTGCCGATCAAAAGATCAAGTTTGACGAACTGGACAGGGGTTTCCGCGGCGAGCACGACAGGCCGGGCGGACCACCGCCCGCTCCGTGAACCGGAGGGCCGGGTTTGCGTTCCTGTCCGGATCGTAAATTTCCGTCACCTGTAAACTGGGGGGCGGGAAGGTTCGTCTATTGGTGCGGAATGGAGAGCTCTATTTACGCCGGCCCGTTTTCAACTGTGCAAGACCGAGCAGCTTCCGAACTCGGGGATATGGACGTGCTTTTCGTCACGTACCGTGCGCGGATCTATCGCTACGCGCTGCTATCCCTGCGCGACCCTGACCTGGCGGAGAGTCTGACGCATGATTGCCTGCTCCGCGCCCATAATGCACGCAGCCAGTTTCGCGGGGATTGCAGTGTGGCCACCTGGTTGACCCGCATCGCCACGAATCTAATCCGCGACCACGTGCGGTCAAAGAAGATGCAGTTCTGGAAGACAGCTGCGCAATCGGCTGTCGATGCAGGTGAGATCGCAGATCGGCTGCGCTCGCCCGGCCTGACGCCCGAAGCCGATCTGCTAATGAAGGAGCAGGTTAAGGGACTTTGGAATACAGTCGAAAAACTTTCCGGCAAGCAGCGCAGTGTTTTCCTGCTGCGCTTTGTCGAGGAACTGGACCTGTCGGAGATTGCGACAGCCATGGATATGAATGTAGGGACTGTGAAGAGTCACCTGCACCGGGCGCTGACGGCAGTGCGCGGCGCAATGGAGAAAACAAGATGAAATGGACTCACTTATCAACCTGGGACCAGGAGGAGTACGTTCTAGGCCAGCGCACTCCTGAAATGGTCCGTCACCTTGCTCAGTGCTCGGCATGTTTTGCAGAGGTGCAAAGGATGGAGCGAGGCGTCGCGCTTTTCCGGGAATCTGCGCATGTATGGAGTGCGGAAAGCCTGGCGGATCGGCCCGTAACGATGCTGGCGCCGGCTCCGCGCCACTCTGCAATGCCCGGCTGGGCATGGGCCATGGCCATCCTGCTCTTTCTCGTAGCCCTGCTCCCCTTTGCCTACAGGCGGACACATCCCGTTCATCAGCAGGCTGCACAGATAGCCGCGCCGATCAGCGACGACGCGCTGCTGCAGCAGGTCGACGATGAAGTATCCGTAGATGTGCCGTCGTCGATGGAACCGCTGACTCACCTCGTTTCCACCAGCAACAGCAGTACAACCACCAATGTCCCGATGACTGGAGACAAACGCCGTGCACAGAGAGACTAGTCGGGCGCGTCTCAGGATGGTGCTGGCGGCGTTCGCGCTGTCATCCTGCATGGCGACTGTTGTCTTCGCACAGGATGGCCCGCCCTCCAATGCCGCTGGCAACGAGGTCGGCCCCCCGCCGATGGAAGGTCGGCGTCCCCCCATGGAGCGCGCTTTCCACCTGGGTTTTCCGGGGCGCTGGTGGAATAATTCAGCCTTCGCGAAAGACCTCGGACTGACCGACGACCAGCAGAAAAAGATGGAAGCCATTTTCGAAGAGAATCGTCCGCGTCTCACCGACATGTTTGGCGCGGTGCGCAAGGAAGAGGCCAACATGGAGCCGTTACTCTCCGCAGACCAGCCGGACGAAACGAAGATACTCGCTCAGATCGACCGCGTAGCCCAGGCCCGTGCCGAACTCGAAAAGTCTAACGCCCGTATGCTGCTCGGGATGCGTCGCGTGCTGACACGGGAGCAGTGGAAAAAACTGCAGGCCGAAGACCCGCGCAGGCATGGCCATTTTGGTGGTCCACCTCCCGGCGATTTGCCACCGGAACCGAACAACTGAACTATTCATCACCCGCAAGACAAGCGCAGCTAGCAAACACGAAATGAGAATCGTAGTAGAGGATTTATGGTGCCCATCAGACGGTCTTTGTTGTGCAAGTATGTTGTTCTGGCTATTGCTTTTGCCCAGATCCCGAACCTGCCGGCTTTCTCGCAACAGCCCGCTTCGCGCATTGCGTCGATTGATGCGAACCAGCGCTCGCTGATAAAAGGCACGTTGCATCCACTACAACAGACCGGCACGCTGCTTGGTCACGCCAATCCATCCACTACGCTTAGCGGCCTCACGCTCTACTTCAAGCCGACCGATGCGCAGCAGGCAGATTTGCAGACGCTGCTTGCAGCCCAGGCCAGTCCCGCTTCTCCTAGCTTTCACAAGTGGCTTACGCCGGCGCAATACAATGCCCGCTTCGGTCTAAGCACTGCGGACACTAATCGTGTCAGCCAGTGGCTCAGCGCACAGGGCCTCACGGTCACCAGCGTTTCGCCGACGCACGTTTCCTTCTCGGGTGATGTAACGCACGTGGAGTCTGCGCTCCAAACGACAATCAATCGTTACCGGTTCCAGGGGACGGAGCACCTCGCAAATGCGACAGAAATATCTCTGCCATCAGCTATCGCCAATGTGACGCTCGGTGTGCGCAACCTCGCCGAGTTCAGACCGCGTCCGCGTCTGCGACCAAGGCCAAGCTACAACTACGGCACGACGGGCGATCATTTCCTGTCCCCCGATGACTTCACTACCATTTACGACGTAAAGGCTCTCTACAATGCCGGCTACACCGGTTCCGGCCAGAACATCGTGGTGGTCGGGCAGAGCGAAATCCTCACTTCTGACGTCGATGCCTTTCGCAGTGCCGCAGGCCTTCCAGCCAAAGATCCAACATTGACGCTCGTGCCAAGCTCCGGTACCGCAACGGAGACGAAGGATGGAGATGAAGAGGAATCCGATCTCGATGTAGAGTGGTCTGGCGCCATTGCAAAAGCTGCTTCCGTCAACTTTGTGTATGTCGGCAACAGCACAAGTTACAGCGTGTTCGATGCACTGATTTACGCAGTCACGAATGACCTGGCTCCCGTCATCAGCATCAGCTACGGCGCATGCGAAACGTCGTTCTCACAGAGCGATGTCTCGACCCTGACGTCCACCTTTATGGAAGCCAATGCGCAGGGTCAGACTATTGTTGCTGCATCTGGCGATAACGGCGCTGCCGACTGCGATGAGCCAGCCAATGCCAATTCGGTCGTGACGTCTGCGCAGGATGGCCTCGCCGTTGACCTGCCTGCGGCTTCCCCTTATGTCACGGGAGTGGGCGGGACTGAATTCTCCAGTGACGTATCTTCTCCGAGCACGTACTGGGGATCGAGCAACAACAGCGCAAATGGCTCGGCCCTCTCGTACATTCCTGAAACATCATGGAACGACACCGATTCGACAACGCCCTCCAACGGGTTGTCAGCCAGTGGTGGGGGGAAGAGCACTCTGTTCTCCAAACCCTCGTGGCAGACGGGCACAGGCGTGCCAGCCGACGGCGCGCGGGATGTTCCGGACATCGCACTGAACGCCTCACCAGACCACGACGGCTACCTGTATTGTTCGCAGGGAAGCTGCAGCAACGGCTTTCTCGCCAGCAACAACCAGCCTACCGTCGCAGGTGGAACCTCCTTTGGCGCGCCCACTTTTTCGGCCCTTCTGACACTCATCAACCAGGAGCTCGGGTCATCAGGACAGGGCAATATCAACCCTTCACTCTATGCACTGGCTGCGTCCACACCTGCAGCCTTTCACGACATCACGACCGGTAATAATGAAGTGCCCTGCACGGCGGGCTCGACTGATTGCGGCAGCAGCGGCGTTATCGGCTACGTTGCGGGAACCGGATATGACCAGGTGACCGGCCTGGGCTCCATTGATGCAAATGAACTGGCTACAGCCTTTAACGCAGCAGCTGCGCCCACACTGATCAGCACCACGACCGATTTGGCTGCCTCAACAACTTCGCCAACTGTCGGCACTGCTGTTACGTTCACCGCGACTGTCTCTCCAAGTACCGGCAGCACTGCGCCAACCGGCACCGTACAGTTTGCCGTTGATGGCGCCGACTCCGGCAGCGCTGTCACCCTCGCCGCAGACGCCAGCTCCGCCTCAAGCGCACAGGCTACGTTTTCTACAACTTTCACGACGGCCGGCGCGCACACTATCACCGCCGTCTATTCAGGCAACAGCATCGATGCAGCATCTACCGGCACGTTGACCATCAACGCAGCGACCACAACGAAGGCTTTCACCTTGAGCGCGACCAATGTGACGGTAGCTCAGGGAAACAGTGGCACTTCAACGATCACTGTAACGCCTGCCGGCGGCTATACCGGTACCGTGGCCTACTCCGTGACTGGACCCACAACGCTGACCAACACATGCTTCGCCGTGAGCAGCGCGACCATTACCGGCGCAACTGCCGCGACATCGACCCTGACCATTAACACCACCGAGTCCGCATGCACGACTGCCGGCAAGCGTCCTATTGCAGTCGCGTCATCCCGAAGCGGTTTCAGCGCTGACATGTTCGGCTTTCACCCTGAAGCGTTGCTCGGCATGCTGCTTCTTCCACTCACAATGATGCGCAAGTTTAGAAGAAGCCGCTGGCAAAGTTCTCTGCTGGTATTGTCGGTTTTGACAACAGGCCTTCTCGCCATAACTGGCTGCGGTGGTGGCAGTAGCAGTGCGACTTCGATCGCGCAGGCAGCCAAAGGGACCTACACTTTGACAGTGACCGGTACAGACAGCACAGCCAACCTCACCAGTACAACAACATTTACCCTGACGATTGATTAGGATCGGCTTGAACCGTGCCAAAAAATCTTGGTATGACCGGGCTTGCTCACGGTGGTGATGATCCGCCCCGCAAGTTTGGGTCCGCTTTCGCAAGGCACGGAGCTTGCCGATCGGTCGGCTGATGAAGACTGTCAGCCACATTCAACGACAGCATCATTTTGACTTCCGGTGGGATGAGTTTGAGGCAGCGACCGCGATGACTAACGGCTTAGAGGCGAAACTCTACTTCGGAAGGGTACGCGCTAAGTGGCTGCTTATCTCCCCTATTGCGCAAGTCAGGCGTATTGCGCAAGGCAGGTCAACCGCTTACGGAGTGCTCTCATCCGATCTCTCAGTGGCCGGATAATCGGTAGCGGATCAGCTTCTGCGTCTTGCAATCCAGACACCGGCGCAGGGATGTCTGACTACCCTCCGGCTGGACAGCCGCTCAACTTTCCAGCTGGCCCAACCTCGCTTTCGCTGTTGCTGATCGTCCGATGGCAGGTGCTATCGTGCCGGCCACGCCTAATCCGAAAGGCGGCATATTCGCATAGACCGATTCGTATTCGCCTGCCTTGACCAGGTACGTCTCATGAAAAATACCAACGGCGCCATTACCGCCAACCCGTCGGTTGAATGCCGCCCACGCCGGCAGATGTTCTCTGTCCTTCATGTGTGCGTAGGCGTGGAGGTGTTCGAACGACCGCCAGTATTGGACAGTCATTAATGTCCGCCCGGAGCGACAAGGATAGGCGTGCAGCAGTCCTAGTTCCTTATGCTGTGCCAGCTCCTTCAACATGCGCGGCATCGCTGCCGCCACCGGCATCCACTTATGCAGCAGAAAGAAATGATTGATGCGCATGCCAATCAGAAAGACTACAAAGTCTCCCTTAATCTGCGCAGTAAAACGGCCATCGGGCATGGATGAGTCTCCTCATCCCATCATAAAATACCCAAAACGGAACAGCTGACCTGGAAACCAGCGGGTGCCCCATGTCTCGCGTTCGAGACATGGGTTCCAGACCTTACGATGAACCATGACGAAAGGACTCGTCCGCTTCCAACAATCCGGCGATCTCCACTTCATCACCTTCAGTTGTTACGGAAGAAAAGCCGTATCTGCGCTCATTAGAGGCTCGTGAACGCTTCGAACATTCTCTGGAAAAGATGCGCACCCGTTACGACTTCTTC
>CAZZZL010000046.1:0-35083 GCA_964658655.1 uncultured Acetobacteraceae bacterium
GGGCGCTTTCGCTTTTGCAGAGGCTAGTCGCCACCGCCTCGCACACCACAAACAAGTGCGACCAGCGGAAGCATCAGCGCGGTGCGCGCCGACGCCCGCGCGGCCAGCACTATTTGGTCTGTTTAGCGATGATGAGTTTGGAGATTTTCGCGTAGGTCGCAGCGGGAACGATCTTCTTGGTTTTGAGATCGGTCTTCATAGCGTACGGTCGGCCATCGATGATCTTCTGCGAGTAAACGTCACCAATGCCGGGCAGTGCGGAGAGCTGGTCTTTCGTCGCCGTATTGATGTCGACCAGCGAAGTGTTGTTCGCGGACATGGAATCTGCGGCCTTCTGCTTGGCCATGCTTTGTGCGACGCCGGCAGGCACTGCAAGCGAGCTGAGGGATAACAAGCCGGCGCAGACAATGGGAAGCCACTTCTTCATTGAAACTTTCATGATGGATCCTTTATGTTTCGAATTTTTCGGCTGATCTTGCAGACAATTTTCCGGGTATTGTCCGGGAGGAGTGTATCGCAACAAATTGCTGGAGTCCCGTGGAAAATGCTACTTCACGGAAGTTCCGGTACCCAAGCACAGTCTGATGGCAACTCATCAAGGGCTCCGCGTAAAATGCGCCATGCTTCTTGCACGCTTCGCTACACCGTTGACCCGCTGTTGTCGCTTGCCGCACCTGCTGCTCGCGCTCGTTGTTCTGTCAGCCGCCACTCTGCGTGCGCAACAGCCGATGACGATGACCGGCGCTATGCCCGGCATGCAGCTTGTCCCGCCACCCGATCAGCTTCCCGTTCCCATGCACCTCACCGGCATCGGCAACAGCCATATTCACATCACCGCTCGTCCCGAGGCGCAGATCTGGTTTGATCAGGGCCTGAACCTGCTGCATGATTTCTGGGACTACGAATCGGCAAAAGCTTTCGAGCAGGCGATCCGCGTCGATCCAGACTGCGCGATGTGCTGGTGGGGTCTCGCGCAGGCTGAAGGCTTCCGCGGCAAAGATCAGAAGCAACGCGGCAACCAGGCCGTTGCCCAGGCAGTCAAGCTGGGACGCCATGTCAGCGGTGCCGAAAAGCTTTACATTGAAGCCGAGCAGTCAGCTTCTGTCGCGAAGGACGACGGTGATAAGCAGACCATCCTGATCCTGCGCAAGCTCGTCAAGAAGCATCCGAAAGACCTGCAGGCCCGCATCTTCCTTTCGAACTCTCTCCATGACGGCTTTGACGATGCCGGCGAGCCGAAGCCCGGCACGAAAGAAGCAATTGCCATCCTCGAAAGCGTGCTGCGCGATGCTCCCAATGACTCGGCGGCGAACCATTACTGGATCCACGCGATGGAGCCGGGCAATCATCCTGAGCGCGCCGTTACCAGCGCGGCGCTACTCGCAAGTCTTGCACCCACCTCCGGGCACATGGTCCATATGCCCGGCCACATCTACTACCGCATCGGAGATTACGCCCAAGCAGAACACTGGTTCGCTGCTTCGACTGTTGCCGATGAGCGTTACATGCAGCAGCAGCATGTCAGCCCTGATGATGACTGGAACTATGTTCATAACATGATGTACGCCATTGCCAACCTGATGGAGCAGGGCAAACTGAAAGAGGCGAACGCGCTTTCCGATCGTCTTGCAGGCGCACGCGGCCGGCTCTCTGCCACGCTTTACATCTGGTCGGCACGCGACCAGGTAGCGCGCCTGAGCAATCGTCTTCCGGTGGCGCTGCGTGTGGGAGACTGGGACGCGGTGCTGAGCATGCTGGCGCAGGCACCTCCCGGCGACGGCGACAGGACGGCCAACCTGCACTTCCTCTACGCGGAGCTGCAAGACTTCGCTACCGGCATGCGTGCGCTTGACCGCAACCAGCCCGAGGATGCGCTCGCCGCGTCCGACCGCATGGATGCCGGCCTCTGGCGCATGCAGCAGCAGATGGATCTGGCAGGCGAACCGGCAGAAACAAGACTTGATGCGAAGAATGACAAGCCCGCGGCGCCGAAAGACACGCCTGTGATGGCGACCATCATGCCCGACGCCGACGCCGCTCCCCTGGTGCATGCGTTGACCGTGGCATCGCTCGAACTGCAGGCAAGCGTACTCACCAGCCAGGGCAAGCTCGACGCTGCTAAACGGTTGTTCGCCGATGCTGTTGCCGACGAAAAGAAACTCGGTTATCGCGAGCCGCCCATGTACATCCGGCCAGTTGCCGAAACCGAAGCAGTCGCTCTGCTAAAGGCAAAAGACTATGCCGGGGCCGGAACGGCATATGATGCCGCGCTTAAAGAGCGGCCCGACTCAGCGTTCGAACTGTACGGGATTGCGCGGGTGAAAGAACTCTCCGGGGACCAGCCGGGAGCTCGCGCAGGCTACCAGGCGTTCATCAAAAAATGTCCGGCCGCTGATCCCGATCTTGCCCAGTTGAAACACGCCCACGAGGCATTGGCAACCATGGCTGTAGCAGAACGATAGCTGGAGACTATTTTGCGGCATCCCGTTTGCGCTCCAGCTCCGTCATGGCGGACTGGATCAGTTCCTTTGCCCCATTGATCTGTCCCAGCACTATCTGCAGATCCATCGCCGGCTTGCTCGGGTTGCGCGTCGACGTGCAATAGACGCCGTGCTGGCCAACGAGGATCAGTGCATCGGTCAGCATGTCGAGTGAGACAGCCAGGCGGCCGCGCTCTGCGCCCATCATGAATTCGAAGCGTTCCAGTTCTTCGCGGCGTTCAGCAACCGCGGGTGAGGTCGTAGGAGCAGCCATGCATTCTCCTTGCAAAGTGAAAGCGCGGCCGAGCTTTCGCTCCAGCCGCGCCTGTTTCTGTTTCGTTGCGAGTTAGCTTGCAGTCAGCTCGGCGGCAATGCGCTCCATGGCAAAGGCTTCAATCTGATCGCCCTGCTGGATGTCGCTGAAGCCATTGATGCCGATACCGCACTCCATGCCGTTGGTGACTTCGCGGGCGTCGTCCTTGAAGCGCTTGAGCGAACCAAGCTTGCCCTTAAATACCTGCTCGCCGCCACGCATCACGCGGACTTCTGCATCGCGTTTGATCGAGCCATCCGTCACGCGGCAACCGGCAATCGTGCCGATCTTCGGAATGCGGAAGACTTCCTGGACCAGTGCGCGTCCAAGGAAATTCTCCTTGTAGACCGGGTCGAGCAGTCCAAGCATCGCCTTGCGAATTTCGTCCTGCACCTCGTAGATGATCGAGTGCAGACGAATCTCGACGCCTTCCTGTTCCGCTGCTTCGGCCGACTTGCGATCAGGCCGCACATTGAAGCCGATGACGATCGCATTCGATGCCGACGCGAGCAGGATGTCGCTCTCGTTGATGGCGCCGACGCCGGTATGGATGACCTTAATGCGGACTTTTTCCGTCGACATTTTCTGCAGCGAATCGGCCAGTACTTCGACGGAACCGGTAACGTCGCCCTTGATGATGAGCGGCAGCTCCTTGACGCCGGCCTGCTTGATCTGCTCGGCCAGTCCCTCAAGAGAGACACGCGAACTCTTCGCCAGCTGCGATTCACGCTGCTTCATCGCGCGGTAAGTCGAGATGGTCTTCGCCTTGTCGCGATCCGAAACTACGAGGAACGTGTCGCCGGCATCCGGCATACCTTCGAGTCCAAGGATCTCGACTGGTGTCGATGGCCCTGCTTCTTCGATGGCCTTGCCGCGATCGTCGAACATCGCGCGAATCTTGCCGAAGGTGTTGCCGACGATAAAGCTGTCGCCAGACTTCAGCGTGCCGTTCTGCACGAGGACGGAAGCGACCACACCGCGTCCGCGATCGAGCTTGGCTTCGATGACTGTGGCGACCGCCGAACGATCCGGCGACGCTTTCAGATCGGCAATATCTGCCGTCAGCGTAATCATTTCAAGCAGCAGGTCAAGATTGAGCCGCTTCTTCGCCGATACGTCGACGAATACTGTCGACCCGCCCCACGATTCCGGAACCAGTCCGCGATCGCCGAGCTGCTGTTTCACACGGTCAGGCTGCGCATCCGGCTTGTCGATCTTATTTACTGCAACAATGATCGGCACGTTTGCTGCCTTCGCATGATCGATGGCCTCAATCGTCTGCGGCATGACGCCGTCATCGGCCGCAACGACGACGACGACAATGTCCGTCACCTTTGCGCCGCGTGCACGCATGCGGGTAAAGGCTTCGTGACCAGGCGTATCGAGGAACACGATCTCGCGGCCGAACGCCGGCGAATCCGGCTTCGTGATGCGGACCTTATAGGCACCGATGTGCTGCGTGATACCGCCGGCTTCGCCGGCCGCTACTTCTGTTTCGCGGATGGCGTCGAGCAGCGAAGTTTTACCGTGATCGACGTGGCCCATGACCGTAACAACCGGTGGCCGCGGGACTTCAATCTCGCCCGTGTTGTCGGTGGCCATGAAGCTTTCGAGGGCCTCGTTCGCCATCTCGTCTTCAAAGCTGATGACGTTGGTGTCGGCGCCGAACTGGCGTGCGACATCCTTCACTAGCTCCGCATCGAGCGACTGGTTCACGGTTACAAAGACGCCGCGCATCAGCAACGATGCAATCAGATCTTTGCCGCGAACTTCCAGTTTCTCAGCAAGGTCCTTGACGCTGATGCCTTCGGTCACCGTGATGGTGCGCGTAATCGGCAACGGCTCCATGGAGATCTGCGATCCGCCAAAACGCGGCGGCGGCGCAAATCCCTTCATCGGACCTTCTTTGGTCTTCGGATACTGCTGACGCCCACGGCCGCGTGGCGGACCGCTTGGACGCTGCGGACGTGGTGCTTCGCCGGCCGGCAATAATCCGCCGGCACCAGGAGCGCCGCCGGGACCGCCGGGACGTGGGCCGAAGCCTGGACGTCCGCCTGGACCTCCCGGGCGCGGGGCAAAGCCTGGCCGCGAACCCGGAGGTCCGGTTGGCGCAGAACGCGTGGGATGCATCGGGCGACGCGCGCCAGGCGCACCGCCAGGACCCGTTGGATTGTAGCCGCCGGGCGCTCCGGGGCGCGGGCCATAGCCTGGACCGCCGCCGGGTCCCGAGGGGCGCGGGCCGCGATCAAAGATAGGCCGTCCGCGCTGCAGGCCGGCGCCGCCCGGCCCACCCGGGCTGGAGGGACGCGGCTGCGAGCCGGGATACGAGGACTGCGGATATGTTGACGCTGGAGGCGCCGGCCGTGGCGCAGGTGGCGGCGGCGCAGTGTAAACCGGCCGTGGACCTGTCTGCGGCATGATAACACGCCGTGCGGGCACAACTGGCACGGCAGCAACAGGCTCAGCCGAAGCAGTCGATTCGGAGACAGTCTCAGCAGGTGCGGGAGCGGCAGCAACCTGCTCAGCCTCCTGCGGCGCCGGCGGCCCGGCGACCGGCGTAGGCGGAGCAGCCACAACTACGGGGCGCGCGGACGCTTCTGCAGCTGCGGGCGGGGCCGCGGCAGCGACCGGTGGTTTCGCAACCACCGGTCCTGATGGCGGCTTGGCGGCGATGGCCGGCGCGGCATGCACAATGTTTGGTGCCTGGCGCGGCTGCGGAACAATACGGCGCGGTGCAGGGGCGGATGAAACCGGCTGACCACCGGGCACAAACCCTGGCGGACGCGATCCTGGCTGGGATGTAGCCGGTGCAGACGCAGCTGGTGCCGCTGCGACAGGCGCAGATGCAGGTGCCGGTGCGGTGCTGACAGGCGCTGCGGCGGCCGGGGCCATGGTTGGTGTAGGACGCCCTGCCGGCGGCGCAGCTGCAACTACAGGCCGTGGCGGCGGGGCAGCACTGACAGCTGCCGGTGCCGGGGGTGCCGGACGGCGGGCGGCCTGCTGATCGCGCTCGGCCTGCTCCTTCCGGTCCTGGATGGCACGCAGTACATCCCCGGGTTTCTTGACGCCGGACAGGTCTATTTTTGGACGATCCCCGTGGCCGCTTCCATTGTCGTGGCGTGCACTGGACGAACTACGGCTGCCGCGCTGGAAGTGCAGGCGCACGCGCTCGGCCTCATCGCCTTCGAGCGAGCTGGAGTGGGTCTTTTTCTCTTTAACGCCCACATCATCAAGGACATCGAGAATTGCCCGGCTCTTTACTTCAAGCTCTCGCGCTAAATCATTGATTCGAACTTTACTCATTCGCCCCTTTTATGGCGACTACCCGACACCGACACTCAGCTTTGCATAACTACCTCAAAGGTCAGCAGGATCGTACGCACTCACTACCTATTATCGCCCGAAAACGCGTAGAAGTGGACGGCTGGCGTGAAAGCACCGCCAGCCAGTCCACCGGGAACTGCGGGAAACAAGGGCCTCGGGCTATTCGCCGTCCTTGCTTTCCTGCTTTGACTCACTCTCGTCCGGGTTTACCTTGTCCGAAAGATCGCCGTCTAAATCTGCTTTTGGCCGGTTCCGACGAAGGGCCGCACTGGTATCATCGCGCCCCGGCTCCAGAATTTCCACTCCAAACTCACCAACATCTTCACCGGACTCGGTTAATTTTTCCATCCGCTGCGCAGCGATCTCGTCCACAATCCGTCCGGAACCGTCGCGATTGTCCGGAATCACCTCGCTGTTTTCCTCATTGTCCAGCCGCAACGCGTCCTCTTCCTCTTCAGAGGATGCCCGCTCCCGGTCAGCCGCCGCGGAAAGTTCGGGATCGTTTTCCAGCCGCTCTTCCTCGGCTTCCGTCAGTTCGCCCGCACTGTCGCCGTCATCAAGCCCGACGACCGTCTTTGGCCGCAGCACCTGGGCCACGGAGTGCCCGGGCTCATCGCCGAAGGCAATCTGCGTGTCGCCGGTCTGTTGTTCTAATGAAGTTCCTTCGCTACCTAGGTCTTCGATGTCACTGTCCGTCTTCGCCACTTCGCCCTCACCCTCTTTTTCTGGATGAGATGCGGCAGCGGCGTCGCCGGCATGCTCTTCGCCCGGCTCATATTGACCGAAGTAGTGACGGACCGCTGTGCCGATCTTCTCGAGCGTGCGCTCGCCAATGCCCGGAATTTCTTCGAGCTGCTCCGGCGTCATATCGGCCAGCGCTTCGACTGTCGTGATACCGGCAGCAACAAGCTTCTGGATGATCTGCTCGCCGAGTTCGGTCACCTGTTCGATTGCGGTCGAAGGACCGCCGCTCATCGACTGCATCTGGTGCTCGACTTCCTGGCGCTTCTCTTCTTCGCTCTTGATATCGATCTTCCAGCCCAGAAGCTTCGCGGCCAGCCGTACATTCTGCCCCTTCTTGCCGATGGCCAGTGACAACTGCGAGTCATCGACGATCACTTCAATCTGCTTGTCGCCCAGATCCGTAATGCTGACGCGGCTGACTTTCGCCGGCTGCAATGCTTTCTCGGCGAAGGTCGTGATCTCGTCGGAGTATTCGATGATGTCGATCTTTTCGCCGCGCAGCTCGCGGATGATCGACTGCACACGCATACCCTTCATACCGACGCATGCGCCGACCGGATCGACGTCCTTGTCACGCGACTGCACAGCAATCTTGGTGCGCTCGCCGGCCTCGCGGGCAATGGCGCGGACCGACACTGTTCCGTCATAAATCTCCGGCACTTCGCTCTGGAAGAGGTTCTGCACCAGCTCCGGCACAGCACGAGACACGATGACCTGCGGGCCCTTTGCAGCGCGGTCCACACGCAGCAGGACAACGCGGACGCGCTCGCCGACAGCAAATTGCTCCAGACGCGACTGCTCGCGGCGCGGCATACGCGCTTCGGCCTTGCCGATGTCGAAGATCACATCCTGTGGCTCGACGCGCTTCACGACTGCGTTCATGATCTCGCCGACGCGGTGGTTGTATTCGAGGAAGACAGTATCGCGCTCTGCTTCACGCACTTTCTGGAAGATGACCTGCTTGGCCATCTGCGCGGCAATGCGGCCCAGGACATCGGTCGGCTTGTAGTAGCGGATTTCGCCGCCTACTTCCACTTCAGGGGCTAGTGCGCGCGCTTCATCCAGTGTGATCTGGTTGACCGGATCTTCCACCAACTCGGGGGTCTCGACCACGGTCTTGTAAATGTAGGCGCGGATTTCGCCGCTCTCTTTATCGAGCTCGGCGCGCATGTTCTCAACTGTCTTGTAATATTTGCGCGTCGCCAGTGCGATCGCGTCTTCCACAGCGCCGACAACGATGCTGGGATCGATGCCCTTGTCGCGGCTCAATGCTTCAATGTTCTGGTACAAAAGACTCGCCATAATTCCGTCTCTCTTTTCCTTAAACTTTCGAACTTGTCATCCTGAGCGAAGTCGAAGGATCTGCTTCTTCTCCGCCCGCCACTGCACCTAGAACTCAGGCACCAGGTTGGCCTTCTCAACATTGCTGATCTGCACTTCCACGCTGGTCGTGCGGGCTTCGGCTTTCTTCTTGCTTTTGCGTTTTTCTTCCGATGTATCCAGCTCGAGCTTTCCCTCGACCAGCTTGAGAATGCGCCCTTTCCAGTGGCGATTTCCATTCACCGGCTCGAAGGTCTGGAGCTTCACAAGACTGCCGACAAAACGTTCGTAATCGGCTGCGTTTGTTAGCTTGCGATCAAGTCCAGGCGACGAAACTTCAAGTGTGTATTCGGTGCCCGACACCAGGTCTTCGACATCGAGCAGTGTGCCAAAATCGCGCGAGAACTGCTCGCAATCTTCATGCGTGACCCCGGACAAGTGTTCAATCGAAAGCTCGCCGCGAATGACCGCGCTGGGAAGGCTTTCGAGGTCATCGAGTTCAGCGATATCGCCATCCTCTTCAACCGGTGCGGCAAGATCATCGGCTACCGGTTCTTCGGCAGATTTCCGGCCGAGCAGGCGCTCTGCTTCCTCGGCGCCGCGCTTCTTTGAGCCGCCTGCAGCCATTGCTTCCTGCGCTGCTTTTGCGGCTTCGGCAAGCTTGGCGCGGCCTTCGGCATTCTTCTCGACGAACACGCGAAGAGCCCGGAATTTGCCGCCTCCGGCGAAGTCGAGGTCCACCACGTCGAGGCCGTGGGAGGCGGCGACGCGCTGGGCTGCTGCTCGTAATTTCTCGAAATCTACTGCCATTTCGTACCTTTTTCCGTGCTTTCCGTGTCACTTTCAGCGCAAAAAGCGTCGAAAATGTGCTGTTTTACGACCGATTTTGCCCCAAATAAAAAGTGGGCTTTCGCCCACTCGTCTCTCCTGGCCCGTCCGATGCTGCGGGACGCTTAAGCCGGAACAAACTCGCTGTCATCCCTAAACATACGCCTCGCCCATCGGAATTTCAAACCGCGTCTCGGACCCGTGCGCCTCGGCAGATGACGGCCTCACTGACCGGACGGGTCGCCCTTGTCGATCTCGATGTTGCCGATTTTTGCGTGGACCTTGAGCTTCAACACGCCGTTGCCGTGGTAGCTAGCATCCTTGCCGAACATGCCTGACTGACTCATGTTGAAGGCGCGGTCTGTAATGTTGCCCATGCTGACCGAGGCGCTCACGTCGAGATACTTTGCGGCGTCGATAGCGCCTACGCCAAGGTTGCCCACGCCGATGTCGACTTCAACATTGCCGTTCAACGCGTCGACTGCGACGTTGCCGACTTCGAGGGAGAGGCGGATGCTGGTCTGTTCGGGAACATAGAGAGTGATGTGGGGGGAGCCGTTGCCGTGTTTCGGCAGATTCAGCTGCACCTTTGCATATTGCTTCGACACAGTGAATTCGCGCACCCAGGAAGCCTCGGCAGGCTGGTTGCTGTCCTTCGGATCGATGACCAGCTTCAGTGTGCCGGGATCGCCGCGGCGGATGGCCAGGTCGGCGACGTTCGCGTCAATGACGAGCTGGCCGCCGGGGCCGAAAGCTTGCTGACGCTCGTAGCTGCCGTGCTCGGCCGCGTGCGCGAGCTGTGGCGTGACAGCGGTTCCTGTTGCCGCCAGGATGCATGCCAGGACCGAGGTGGCGATGTTGATCGCTTTATTTCTCATGCATGTAGATACGGGGAATCGGGTCAGACGGTTCCCGGATAGTGTGGCGCCGGGTGCGGAGACGCAGGTCTCTCCACTGCGCTTCGCTTCGGTCGAGATGACAAGGCTTGGTTTGGTGGTAGAGGCGGTGGCTCGGCTGAAAGAAGCAGGTCTATTCGACTGTGCGGCGCTTCGAACAGAATGACAAATCCTACTGGATGCGTAGGCAGGGGCTGCGCTCTACTCAGGGTGAAAGGTTTCGGGTTGAATTTTGGAGGGCTGAACCAAATTCGGGTTTGCCCTGCTGGACCGACCCACCTACAATCAACAACAACCATTCGACAATTGCGCGCCAACCTGATCAAAGGTCCGCTGTGAATCGCACAGCTTTGCGGTGTCATCTACCTAAGACACTAGAGATTGAAAAGACATGATTGAATTTCCCGTACCCGAAGCACTTACTTTTGACGATGTACTGCTCGTCCCTGCCTTCAGTGAAGTTGTTCCAACCCAGGTCAGTACGCAGACACAGCTGACCCAGCGCATTTCCATCAACACACCACTGCTTTCCGCCGCCATGGACACGGTCACCGAGTCACGTTTGGCCATCGCCATGGCACAGCAGGGTGGACTGGGAATCATTCATCGCAACCTGACGATTGAGCAGCAATCGGGTGAAGTGGATAAGGTGAAGCGCTCGGAAAGCGGGATGATCGTTGACCCGGTGACGATCGGGCCGGAACAACTGATTTCGGACGCGCTCGATGTGATGCGCCGCTACAAGATCTCCGGCGTGCCGGTTACGCAGGGTAAAAAGCTGGTCGGCATCCTGACGAACCGCGATCTGCGGTTCGAAACGCGGACGGATATTCCGGTCGGCGACGTGATGACCAAGGACGGCCTGATCACAGTGCCGGTGGGCACGACGCTCGAAGAAGCCGAGCATATTCTTCACCAGCACCGCGTGGAAAAGCTATTAGTGGTCAATGGCGATTACGAATTAAAAGGCCTGATCACGGTCAAGGATATTCAGAAGAAGTTGAAATATCCGAATGCTGCGAAAGACCCGCAGGGCCGTCTTCGTGTGGGCGCAGCGATTGGCGCGACGGGCGACTACCTGGAGCGCACGGCGGAACTGATCCGCGCAAGAGCCGACGTGATCTCTATTGACTCGGCGCATGGGCATTCGTCGCGCGTGCTGCAGGCTGTTCGTGATGTGAAGCAGCGCTTTCCTGAAGTGGAGTTGCTGGCCGGCAACGTGGCGACCTACGAAGGCGCAAAGGCATTGATAGATGCGGGTGCCGATGCCGTTAAGGTGGGTATAGGGCCAGGTTCGATTTGTACGACGCGCATGGTGACCGGCGCGGGCATGCCGCAGATTACCGCAATTGCCGAATGCTACCGTGCGGCGAAGGAACGCAACATTCCGATCATTGCTGACGGCGGCATCAAGTATTCCGGTGACGTGGCCAAGGCCATCGCGGCCGGCGCGAGCGTGGTCATGATCGGTTCCCTCTTCGCCGGCGTGGATGAAAGTCCAGGCGAGACGATTCTGTACCAGGGGCGGTCGTTCAAGGCGTATCGGGGCATGGGATCGCTGTCAGCAATGGCGCAGGGATCAGGCGAGCGCTACTTCCAGGGCAAGGACGATTTCACTGACGACAGCGGCCGCATGGAGGGCGTTGTTGCCCGTGAACGGCAGGGCACGAATCGCCTGGCGAAGTTTGTTCCGGAAGGCATCGAAGGGCGTGTACCGCACCGCGGACCGCTTGAGTCGATGGTCTACCAGCTGGTTGGTGGATTGCGATCAGGCATGGGATATCTCGGCTGCTCGACGATCCCGGAACTGCAGCAGAATGCGCGGTTTGTCCGCATTTCAAATGCCGGCCTGCGCGAAAGCCACGTCCACGACGTCATCATCACCCGCGAAGCCCCCAACTACCATGTCGAGTAGGTACTTGGCCTACGGGTACTTGCCGTACGGGCGGACGCGCTCCGCGCTTATGCTCCCGTTGGTCGCATGGAGCCACTCTGGGCCGGCCTCGGCGGCAAACCGGGGATTTCGGATGAGGATTCGTTGGCAGAAATGATGGCTAAGAGACATTCTCACCGGCACAGGCTAAGGGCTTTGCGGCTGTTGCTTGCGTGGCTGCCGGCGATGGTGGGCGTATGCGTGGTCATGGCCGAATCGACCGAGACCTTTTCGAGCGGCAACACCAGTGGTCCGCTCCGCCATCTCTGGGAAGGTCTTTTCGGGCCGCAGTCGAACGAACACTGGGAAGCGATTCACCACATCATCCGCAAGACGGGCCACTTCATCGGCTACGGCACACTGAGCCTGTTGTTTTACCACGCCTGGCGGCGGACGGCAGAGATTCTACACAGACGAACCTTCCGCATCGAGAATGTGCTGTATGCGCTGGCCTGTACGCTGATTGTGGCCGCCGGGGATGAGTATCACCAGACGTTCCTGCCGGGGCGCACAGGACGACCGCAGGATGTTCTGCTGGATATGGTTGGCGCCTGCACACTGCAATTGCTGTTCTGGGTGGTGATGCTGACTATCGGACTGGGCAGCGTCCGATCCACCGCCGACAGCATTTAGGGCACGGCGCGATGGCGAATCGCGGCTTTGGCGCCGGCTGGTTTACGGCGGTAGTTTTCCTATTGGTTGGGATCTGCTGATTGTTTGCGCAACATTTGTTTTGGAAATGCGTCTCAATGGTTGAAGGCCGGAGGTAGACCTGTGCCCACTCTTCTCCCTAAAATGCGGAGTTTTCTCTCGACGCCACGTGTTGCATTTGCGCTGGCAGGCATGTGTTTCAGCTCTATGGCGCTGCATGCGCAGACGTATGCACCGCAGCATCCAGTCAGGATTGCGGAGGATCTGCCGCCGGGCGGCAATGTGATGGAGTTTGTGCCACAGGGACTCCATTCGCTGACGCAGAACGCCTCGTGGCATACCGACTTTACATTTGACCGGTCCATGCTGGCGCTGGCAGGCAAGCTGGAGGGCTTGGATGAGCCGACACGCCAAGCCATTGCGCGGCTGAACGGCGTATCCGTGCATAGCTATCGCTACCCGCAGCCGGGCATTTACGACCTGGCAGAGGTCGACTCCATCCGAGCGCAGTATGACGCGCTGGGCTGGAAACACGTGGTGTCGAAAAAGCCCAGGCCCGGGATTACACCGGGCAGCACAATCCCGACACGCACCGACCTGTGGGTCCATTTGAACGGCGTGAATGTTGCCGGGGTGGCCGTGCTGCTGGCGGAGCCATCAAGCCTGAACCTGGTGACGGTCGCAGGGGACATCAGTACGGTCGACCTGCTGAAGCTGCGCGGTCACTTCGGCATACCGAAATTCGACTCCGACGATATCCCCAGATAGTCTTGCCCTTTCGGCGAATCGCGGCTTTGCCGCCTGCGGATCGTGGGTGCTGGTTCTCCCGTTGGTCAGGGTACGCATCGCATCGTGTTGGTTCGGAACTGGCGATAGTGGCTCGGCGTATAGGATTTGCAGACGAGGTGCTGCTTGCGATCCTGTTCCCTGCTTGGAGTATTTGTTGGTCTGGTGTTAGTGGCGTCGGGCCAGACGCCCGCCCACGTGCCCACGTATACGAGTGATGGGCGGTTGAAACCGCCGACGGATTATCGCGAGTGGATCTACCTGACGAGTGGTCTCGACATGAGCTACACGCCGCGGGTCGCCGGCATGGAAAACATGTCGATGTTCGACAATGTCTTCGTCAATCCCGAGGCGTATCGTGCCTTTCTGCAGACGGGTACCTGGCCGGACAAGACGATGCTGGTCCTGGAAGTGCGGGGTGCCGAGAGCAAGGCGTCTATCAACAAGTCCGGCCACTTTCAGAGCACCGAGCAGATGGGGACAGAAGTGCATGTGAAGGATGCCTCGCATGGCGGATGGGCTTTTTATTCGCTCGATGACGGTGGTGCCGGGAAGCTGATTCCTAAAGACGCGGCCTGCTACTCCTGCCACCAGGACCATGCCGCGGTCGACACGACATTTGTACAGTTTTATCCGACGCTGCTGCCACTGGCGAAGGCGAAGGGTACGCTGAGCGCCGCTTATCTGAAGGAGATTGCTGCCGGCAAGTAGGATGGAGGGCCGATGCGCGTCATGGAGCGCGATTCGCTATGCGCGCTGGGTTATTTACGCTTCCAGCGAACGCCTTCCTTGCTGTCTTCGATGAGGACGCCTTTGTCGGCGAGTTCTTTGCGGATGACGTCGCCGCGGGCGAAATTGCGGGTGCGGCGGGCCTGGTTGCGTTCTTCGACCAGTGCATCGATCTCGGCGTCGGACAGGGCGAGACTGGCACGGAGATCGGCGCTTGCCTCTTCGAGACGGCCTTCCTGCTCTGCCCACTGCAGAGCGGAGCGGGTGATGGCTTCGTCGCGATCTTCAAGGACGGCGAAGACCTGGTCAAAGCGCTTGAGGGTATCGAGGATGACGGGGACGTCAGCCGCATGAAGCGTGCCGGCGTCGGCGGCGGCATTGGCGAGGCGGACCAGGTCGAAGATGGCGGCGCGGGCTTCGGCGGTGTTGAGGTCCTCTGACAGCGCGGCGGTAAAGGCATCGGCGGCATGGCGGGCCTGCCGCTGCAGCTCGACATTTTCGCCCTGCGGCCATTTGCCGGCAGACTGGCCTTCGAGCAATCGCTGGTGAAAGGTGCGCAGGCGCTCGACGGCGGAAGTGGATTCAAGCAATCCATCGAAGGTGAAATTTAACTGATGACGGTAGGGTACCGAGAGCAGCAGGAAGCGGATCGCCGAAGCCTTGTAGCCACGCAGGAGCAGGTCGCGAAGGGTGAAGAAGTTGCCTTCCGACTTGGACATTTTGCGGCCTTCGACGAGCAGGAACCGGACATGCATCCAGTGGCGCGCGAAGGTTTTGCCGGAGGCTGATTCGGACTGGGCAATCTCATTTTCGTGGTGCGGGAACATGAGGTCTTCGCCGCCGGCGTGCAGGTTGAAGGAGTCGCCGAGGAACTTGGTCGCCATGGCGGAACACTCGATGTGCCATCCGGGGCGGCCGGGGCCTATCGGTGTCTGCCATTGCATTTCATTGGGGTCGGCGGTCGCTTTGGCAGCTTTCCAGAGAGCGAAATCGCGGGCGGCGTCTTTGTCGTACTCGTCGACCTGAACGCGGGCGCCATCCTGGATGCCGGCGAAATCTTTTTTGGAGAGCTTGCCGTACTCCGGAAAACCGGCGATGCGGAAATACCAGGAACCGTCTTCGGCCTTGTAGGCCAGGTCCTTTGCGGCCAGCGTCTGGATGAGCGCGGTCATCTCCGGGATGTTCTCGGTCGCGCGCGGGACGAACTCAGGGCGCTCGCAGTTGAGCGCGTCCATGTCTTCGAAGAAAGCCTGCTCGTAGCGCGGCGTGTAGTGGCTGATCGGCACACCGGCGGCGACAGCGTTACGGATGATCTTGTCATCGACGTCGGTAATGTTCATGACATGGCGGACAGGGATGCCCTGCTGACGGAGGAAGCGGCGCAGCAGATCGACATGAAGGAAGGTCCGAAAGTTGCCGATGTGGCCGTAGTCGTACACGGTGGGGCCGCAGGCATACATGCCGAAAAGCGCGGTGCTGCCGTTGTTTGCAGACGGACTTCCGGGCGCAAGAACTTCCACCTGGCCGGACATGGTATTGAAAAGGCGAATGGTCATGAGAAGGCGAGAACTACCTCGGCCACTGTGTTGCGGCCAAAAACGTATTCTCTCATGTGATGCAGCTGCTTCTGCCTGAACAGTGGTTGCCGATACCCCGTTTTCGTGTTCAATTGCATCTCAAGTTGCCAGAGATGCGGATTCGCGGAGACGAAGGAAAAGGGTAGCTCGACAGCTTTTTTCGCAATCTTCGATCTGCCAGAGTCCTGGAAAACAGGGGAGAAAGTATGCGTGGTTTGGCATGGACATTAGGAACGTTGGGGACAGCTTACGTAGCATGGTTGATTTTCCGCAAGACCGGGGATGACGCCCTGCAAGCCGGTAAACGTGTGGTGAAGGCAGCAACTTCGCCGTCGCCTGTCACTGAACTGGCCGGACAGCTCCAAGAGGCATGGGCAGAACATCACACGACAGCCTGATCGTCGATAGTAAGGGAGGGCCACCGGCGAGCCGGGGGCCTTTCCATGCTGAAGAGCGGTTCACAAGGCGAGGATTGCCTGCTGTGCTTCAAATAGCTGGCGGATGCCGCGCTCGGCGACGTTGAGCATTTCATCCATCTGGGCTCGTGAGTACGGTTTGCGTTCAGCAGTTGCCTGTACCTCGATCAAACCGCCGCTGGCTGTCATAACGATGTTCATATCGACCTCGGCCTGCGAATCTTCTTCATAGGCGAGATCCAGCAAAACCTCTCCATTGACGATGCCGACCGAAGTGGCGGCGGCCAGCTGGACCATCGGCGAGGTCTTAAGCGCACCCGATTTTTTCATTCGATTCAGCGCCAGAGCCAGGGCGGCACAGGCCCCCGTGATGGCCGCCGTACGCGTGCCGCCATCGGCCTGCAGAACATCGCAGTCGAGTACAACGGTGCGTTCACCGAGCGCCTGCATGTCGATGACGGAGCGCAGGGAACGGCCGATGAGCCGCTGGATTTCGTGGGTTCTGCCGCCAATCTTGCCGCGCTCGCTCTCGCGCGGCGTGCGGGTCAGCGTGGCCCGCGGCAGCATGGAGTATTCGGCCGTCACCCAGCCGCGGCCGCTGTTGCGCAGCCATGCAGGCACGCCCTGCTCAATGGTCGCATTGCAAAGCACACGGGTGTAGCCTACCTCGATCAATACGGAGCCCTCGGCCATCTGGACATAGTCCGGCGTGAGTTTGACAGTACGCATTTCGCCGGCAAGGCGATTGTTCTGGCGGTAGGAGGTCGCGGTGACCGATGGTGCGGTCGATGTTGCGGGAGTGGTCATAGATCAATTCTAGGGGCTGCCAGGTTTTACGACATGGTCCGCACGTCGAGTAAGAAGAAGTTCAATTCGGGAAGTGTCCCGGAATGGAAAAGGTGACGGGTCGGAGCGTAAAGGGTTCAATCGCAGAGGTTTACGCGATTTTAGGAGGTTACGGGGTGCTGAAACGGAACTCAACGCTGGCAGGGCGTTCAGCAGGACGCGGCATTTGCCCTTTGGAATGAACAAGTTAGAAAGAGGGAGGGATTGGTGTCCGGCGTGTATTAAGCAAGGTCACAAGTGAAGGCTGTTGGCATTCACAGCGATCGACAAGGGGCACGCCAATGCGACAGGTACCAACCCACGTAACTCTTCCTCCGAGTCTCCTCACCAAAGCAGCAACCCTACCGACACCTCCCTCCCCTGTGACCCCTTCGATCGCGAATTACCCGGCGGGCCTGGCGCATGATGCGCGCAACCTGCTCGCCGCCATGGATATCTACTGCGAACTCCTGAAAGCTCCGGGTGTGCTGGACGCCGAGCACCGGCACCTGGCCGATGAACTGCTATTGCTGCGCGACAGCAGCAGCACACTAGTGGACCGCATGCTGATGCAGGCGCTGCAGCTCGAAAGCGGTGGCTTGCCGGGACAGGAATTGCGCTCCCCCTACGACCCCTCGACATTGACGGTGCTGGTGCGGGATGAAACGGCGTCGCTTGCTCCGAGGCTGGAGACACAGCCGGGTCGCAAGCGCGTTGAAGATGTGGCCTCCGAGCTGCTTTCTTCTCAAAAGATGCTGGCGGCGCTGGCCGGGCCCAAGGTCCACGTGGAGGTGGCGGTCGATGCAGCTCCCACCGGCGCGCTGATGATTGCCGGAGCAGACTTCACCCGTGTGTTGATCAACCTTGTACGCAACGCAGCGGAAGCGATGGGGACGGGCGGCAGGATTGTGATCGCGGCAAGACCCGCAAAGCTGTCAGCGGGGGTGGGGCCGGCAGTAATGCTGAGTGTTGAGGACAACGGGCCGGGTATTCCGCTGGCGCTGCTGGAGCGTATTTTCGAACTAAGCAGTAACAACGAGGCTTCGGCCGAACATTCACGGCGACGAATGAGTTTTCGCCCCAGGGGGCTGGGTCTGCGCATTGTCCGCGAGCTGGTGGAGGGTGGCGGCGGAGTCATTCATGCCTCCCGTTTACCCGAGCGAGGCTCCCGTTTTGAAATTGTGCTGCCCATGGTTACGAAAAATTACACGGCAGCATGAAAGTATTCCCACTTCAGGAAAATTTGTGGCGTACTATCAAGAAAACCAAGAACACCCACAACTTTGCCATGACACACTTTACTTCGCCGGTATCGAATACCGGCAAGCTGCACCTTCTTGTTGTCGATGAGGATTCGCCAACGCGCGCCGCCTGTGCGGAGATAGCCGCAGAGATGGGCTTTGTACCTCACCAGATTGAAAGCGCCGCAGAAGCGCGGCGTCTGTTACATAATCATGCTTTCGATGTTGTTCTGCTGGAGTTGAAGTCACCGCAGGGCGAAGGTCTTCTGCTGCTGGATGAAATCAAGTCTCTGCAGCCGGAAACTTCGGTGCTGATCATGCATGCCTCGGCATCGATCTACTCCGCGGTGGAGGCTATGCGCAATGGGGCAGCGGATTATCTGACCAAGCCGTTTGCGCTTGAAGAATTAACGGTGGTGCTCGAACGCGTGGCGGAACGGCAGAATGCTTCCGGCATCAGCCGGGCACTGAGGGAAAGACTGCGCGTTCAGCAAGGCGTCGGCAATATTATCGGTCGCAGTCCGGAGATGGAAAAGCTCTACCGCATCTTGGCCAAGGTAGCGCAGACTACGCATCCCGTCCTGATCCTAGGCGAGAGCGGCACCGGCAAAGAACTGGTGGCCCGTTCCATTCACACGAACGGACCAAAGGCGAGCAAGCCGTTTATCCCGGTAGATTGCGGCTCGCTTGTGCCGACTTTGATCGAAAGCGAACTGTTTGGATACGTGAAGGGAGCTTTCACAGGTGCCGTCCGATCGAAGGACGGTTTGCTGGCGACGGCAGAAGGCGGTACCGTCTTCCTCGATGAGATTGGCGAATTGCCACTCGATCTGCAGGCAAAACTGTTACGTGCTCTCCAGGAGAAAGAGATTCGACCGGTAGGCGCCACCCACCGCGTGCCGATCAATGTCCGTATCCTGGCGGCCACGAATCGCGACCTTGCGGCAATGGTCGAGCGAGGGACTTTCCGCAAGGACCTTTTCTATCGTCTGAATGTCGTCAACCTGCGCATCCCTTCGCTGCGTGAGCGGCCATTTGACATACCTGTGCTGGCCGCGCATTTTATCGATCGGCAGAATCGTGCTCGCGGCAGCAGCTTCACGTTGTCCGACGAGTCACTGCGCACGATGGTGGACTACACCTGGCCGGGCAATGTACGCGAGCTCGAGAATGCCATCGAGCACAGCTTCTCCATGTCTTCCGGGCCGATCCTGCATATACGGGATATGCCCACGCAATTGCAGAACCATATGCTGCAGTGCCGGCGTTTTGCTGCAAACGCCGATGCAGCGAAGGATGTGCTTGCCAATCCGTCGGATGACAGCGTGACCTCCCTGGCAGAGCTTGAAAAGAACACCATACTGGTTACGCTTAGCAGATTGAAAGGAGATAAGCTGCGCGCGGCCCGGCTGCTCGGCATCGGGAAGACAACCCTTTACCGCAAGCTGAAGGAATACGGCATCGGCGAGGAACTTATCCTTCATCCCGGCGACTAGACCACGCTGCAAAGAAGATATGGCGCGGCGGGTCAGGTTCTCGGCGAAAGCGGCTCATGACTTTGAATCTGCAATTGCAAGGAAGAGGTACGAATCTCCAACTGAGAAAGCCGCACCATGAGTTGCGCAATACTGCGCAGGTCGAACGTTCGAAGAGACGCATTCAGTATTGAGAAAGGTACCAGCATGAGCCCGACCAACTGCCAGACGATTCTGTTGATTTCCTCAATGACCGGCGCGGAGAACTGCGCAGCCAATCTTTCCCACCAGCTCGGCTTCACTGTGGACGTTGCGATCGGTCGAAAAGAAGGTATCTCACAGCTGAAAAGGAAGAGCTACAGTCTAGTGGTCGTCGATGACTCGATCGCGGAAGGTGATCTTCGCGGAGCCGAGATATTGTGGCGGTATACCGGGCTGGCAGTGCCGCTGCAGATCAATTTTGCACTTTCAGGGACGGCGCGACTTGCGCGGGATGTGCGGGCTGCGCTCAATCGCCGCGAACAGGAACAGGCACTGGCCATGAGGGCCGCCGCATCGACCTTGGAAAGCCAGCTGAAATCGACCGTGACCGGACTGTTGCTGCAGTCGCAGCTTGCGCTGGCCGAACCAGCTGTAACGGCGCCGGTCGCGACGAAGTTGCGGATGGTGATCGAGCTCGCCGGCAGCCTGCGACAGCAACTTGAGCATGCGCAGGTATAGGGCTGTTGGGCGAGATGGTGGAGACTGCGGGCACTTTTAGACTGGCGAATGACAAGCGTCCTATATGCTGACGGACGCAATGCGTGCATCTGCCGATGCGCAGCGCCTGACCGCGTTCATAGCCAGCCTTCGCGCTCATTTCAACGCCAGTTTTTGGCGCTATTTTTCGTTATCCGCTTATGGCAGCTTTGATAAGCGCAATGTTTCGACGCTGCCCACTCAATTCTGCGCTTGGTTCGTGGCTGCTGCGCCGGCCGCGCGATTGCACTGCGAGATATCAGGGATTCAATCTCAGCGAAGGCGGATGGGATGTAACCGTCCTTCGGGGCAGAGGGGCTATGGTTCGGCCGGACACATTTGGCAAAGGCGTCACGAACGGGAAGGTTGGCCGCGGAGGAACAGGCATCAGAAGCCGTGGGACGATAATGATCCGCACAGGCTAACGCTGGTCCCACGATCAGGAGCTTCGCCGTGCCCGGTTGTGTCGCTTGAAATTATTTGCCTCATGCCTCGCAAGGGGGACCCAGTGGGAATTCGTCCGGTAGCCTCGTAGTCCCATACGGGATGCAGGTCGGAGCCGCGTCTTCTGACCTGCGAGTAATTGACGAATCTGGAAGCTATTAGAAGACGGCCGGCAGCGCTCGGCACCCGCGTTCGACCCGGGCAGAGTACTGCCGGGATGTCAACTTGCCAGAACACGATGACGAACGACGCCCGTTGCAATGGTCAAAGCATCGATGATCTGCACACTCATGACGAGCCGACATTGACAGCGGCCAGGACTACCGGACAGTTGGCGAGAAAAGAGATGGAGCGATAAGCGCTGGTCCCTACACTAAGGAGGAAGACATCACTTCGGCCGCTCGAGGTCGAAGCGGTCGGTGGTCCGGATGTAGCTGGCGCCGGCCATGCGGCCGACTGCATGGAGCTTGTCGGGGTCGATGGTATAGCGGTCATCAATGATGGCTTCGGCAACGTGAAAGCGCAGGACTTCACCCAGGACCAGTGTCCCTCCAAGCGGCTTGTCGCTGGCGACGACGAGCTGGAGCAGGCGGCATTCCATCTGCATCCGCGATTCGGCCACGCGCGGCGGCTGCACGAGTTCGCTCGCGACCGGCGTCAACCCGGAGAGTTCCCATTCATCTACATTCGATGGGACTTCAGCCGCGGCCTGGTTCATCTTGTCGACGAAGTCTTCTGACACGATGTTGACTACGAATTCCCTGGTGGCCGCGATGTTGCTGAGCGTGTCCTTGGTAAAAGGCAGCTGCTTTTCATTCGGAGGGCGCACCATGGGACAAAAGACGACGATGGGCGGATTGGCGCTAGCCACGGTAAAGAAACTGAACGGAGCGAGATTGCGGATGCCTTGCTGGTCCTGTGTGGAGACGAAGGCAATGGGGCGCGGCAGGATGGTGCCGGCGAGCAGCTTGTAATTTTCCTGTGGAGAGAGATCAGCGGCGTTGAGGGTCTTCATGGCGTAAGTGCTGAAACGATTGTAGTGCGTTGCAGGTGGCCCAGTGAAGCCGCGCCAGCCAACTGCAGTATTTCTGCAGAGTACGATATTGATCGACGGTGCCCTGAAAAAATGATGGTCTGGCAGACCGATCTTGCGCGGGACGCGAAGATGACTTTCGATTCTGCTGGGCTTGTCAGCAATGAGGCTCATGCCCGTGTCATGATTGCTCTCCTGCAGGGCTTTGGGCAAGACCCTGCCGCGTTTCTTTTCGCCGAACCGCGTACGCCAGACCGTCGATCGAACGAGAACGCACGGCCGACAGATGCGCTTGTCCTTCATCCCGAGTTGGGAGCACTGCTCGTCGAAGTCAAGAGCTGGAGTCTCCGGCAAATTGATGGGATTGAGGCGGGGACGATCTATCGCCATGTTGGCGGCATTGAGGAAGCAAAGGATCCGTGGCAGCAAGTAAATGACGCGGCACGGCAACTTCAACATGCAACCAGGGCTGGCGTCAGACGCAGGCGACTTTCGGACACCCGTATACCTTTTTTTATATGCGTCGTTGCCTTTCCGAATATTTCTCGTGGGGAGTGGGCGGAGCGAGGATTTGAGTACGCTCTTCACAATGCTGAAGTCGTCTTTGCGGAAGATATTGCAGAGCCAGTGTTACTCCGCAACAGGCTTGCAACTCTGGTCAAATCAAAGGCTGGCCGGCGGGTCCCGTTCGGTCTCGAACAACTCGACCATGTGCGTGTCGCTTTAGGCTCCACGTGGGTGCGAAAAAGGCGGTCAGGGCGAGTTGAAGAAGAGCAGTCGAGTAAACTCGGCGATGAAATTGACACTCTTGAGTTGCAACATAAGAGATTGTCTGCGAAGCAGCAGGAGTTGATCGAGACTGAGTTTGACGGACGACCTCAACTGATTCGTGGGGTGGCAGGCAGTGGAAAGACGGCGGTACTCATCGGAATCCTGGTCAACCTGGTTGATCGGCTGCTCAACAGCAAGCAACTGCAGTTAATTGAGACTTCGGTTGATGTGCGGCCTAAACGATTCGCCGTTATCTGTTTCAACCAGTCGCTGGTTCCGTTGCTCAGAATGAACTTCGATGATTCATTCCGAAGACTTACCAGCTGTAACCCACCTGATTGCATGGATATCTTCTACGTGAACGGGCTGTTCTTTCATCTGCGAGACACATTGCAATATCAGCGCTATGAGGACTACGCAGATTTGCCTGCCAATCCAAGACAGCGACAGATCGCGGCGCACTATTGCGCACAACTGGATGCCCTTGCGCAGAGCGATCCCGAGGCGCTCCGATCGCTGCAGTACGACGCAATTTACGTCGACGAAGGGCAGGATCTTTTCGATGAGGAATTTATTGCGCTGAACAAGCTGTTGCGTATCCATCCGAAGACAGGCGAGAAGAACCTGATCATCTTCTACGACGATGCACAAAATCTTTATGGACTGCCGCGACCCACCTGGAGTCACCTGGGTATAGAGGTGAGAGGGAGATCGGAGGTGATGCGGACCTGCTTCCGGAACACCCGGCAGATTGTCGAGTTTGCTTTTAACGTGCTGCTCGGCAGCGAGTCCAGGACGAGAGCTATGACTCGACGGTTCTCGGATGTGAACGAGTTGAAGAAGGACGGACTGGTGACAGAATTGCCGGACCGGTGGGAAGTCAAGTTTGCCGAGCGTGAGGGGCCGCTGCCCGAGGTCGCGCTTAGTGACACGCGTCCACAGGAGAAGGAGTGGGTGGTCGAGAAGATTCTCCACCTGATTGAGATAGAAAAAGTTCGTCCGAGCGACATCCTGTTGGTGGCGCGCAATCCTGAGGAATATCGGGATGCGGCTGAGTCGATCTGCAAGCGATCCACCTATGTTCACCGGATCAGGTTGCCTTTTGGCCCGTCGCGAAGGACAGAAAAGCGGGAATTTATTTTCGAGGAAGGCGAGCTCACGCTGGCAAGCGTAAAAGCAGCGAAGGGTTATGACTGCCCGATCGTTTTCCTGCTCGGCGTCGATAGTTTTCCGACTGATGTTGCGGGGCGTGCCAGTTTCTATGTTGCCGCGACGCGAGCGAAGATGCATTTGTTCGTGACAGGAATGAATCGGGCAAATACTTTGGCTTCGGAGGCGGAGGCTTTGGCAGTCCTGCTGTCCCGGCTCTCGCCGAGAGTCCTGGGGTTGGTGGTGCCGTCGGCGGGCTAACTGAGGATGGCAGTGAGCGTCGTGTGACCGTCGCTGTTGATGTTCGGCTTCGAACAAAAATCGCATGAAAGCTGAGAATGCCCGTAGCGTGACCTTCGGACAAACTGTGGAGGTTTACTACGACAGTCACAATCCGCGAGTGAACTCTCTGAAGGATTTTCCAGGTCAATGTCGCAGTGATGAACGTGTCGTTACATCATGCTGTTAGCACTCGCCGCCATCGGGACCTTCAAAATTCTGGACGAAGAGCCCAGAGGGACAACTTCAGGCTAGGAAACTCCGCGAAACCGACTGGCAAAACGTAAACGGTTCTGCAAGGCTGCTGGCAATAAGCCTCCTGGTGGATCAGGTGCAGGCTCACCATGGCCATCGCCCTTACATGGCTGTTCGACGCATCTGTTGCTCAGGACGGCGATAGATCTAAAGGGCGACACAACTAATGAAAATCGAGCTGCCCCGCCGCGACTGTTCGTTCTGACGATAAGGCGCCGTACAAGTCTGGTCATTTATCCCTGTTCCCATTTGCTGCGGACGGAATAGAATGCGGGGCATATGAAAGTTGCTGCGGCGTTTCTGCTTGTTCTGGTTACGTATGTATCAGCTGGCGGCGAGGATATGGATCTGCGGAGTCGCGCGGAGCACCTGATGAATCGTGCGCTGATTGCCAGCAGGTTTGCGACGCCCATCAACGTCCGCACGGAAGTGGCGTTCTCTGTTTCCGGGAACGATGGCCTGTCCAGGGAGGGATCGTACACACGTATTCGCAGTGTCGACCACGCGCTGCGGGAAGATGTCGTGTTTGGCGATTACCGGATGTCGCGGATACAGGAGCAGGCGCAGGTGGCGACCAATGGCCAATGGGTGGATGTTCCGTACCCGATCCGGAAGATTTTCGAGTTTGTGCCCTACATGCCGATTCGCTTTGACGCAACGGATGTCATCACGTCGATTGAAGACGCGCAGACTATGGGCAGGCCTTCCACCTGTATTCAATTCGTAACCGTGCGCGGTGAGGACCACAATCCGGGCGATATCTGCCTGTCCAAGGAAAATGGAACTGTTGTTGAGTGGCATGATCGTGAGCGAGGCTTTGAGGCACTCAGCTATGAACCAGTGAAGGGCGCGCTTCTCCCTGCTCATTTCAGATATCAGGAGAAGAACAGTCTCGTGATCGACGCGACCGTTAAGTGGACGCTTCTCGATGCACGGCCTGACGATGCGTTCGTCGCTCCCGAGGATTGGCACCATGCGTTTTACTGCAGTGCTTACGCGATGCCGGTTCCGCTGAAATCTCCGCAACCGGCGGCGGTGGGCGGGATCAATGCACCGGTCGTTACAGTGGATGTGCGGACCCATGTTCGCGCGGACGGGACGGTGGGCCACGCTGCAGTGATCAAGCCGGTCCGGGGAGATCTGGATGAAGAGGCAGTCCAGCTCGTGAAGACGTGGACCTTTCAGCCGGGCACGTGTGAAGGCAACAAGCAGGAATTCTCGATCGATGTGCCGGTGCACTTCCAGGGCAGATAGGCCTGGCGCGATGTATCGGCGTCTCTCGATATTGAAGGTCATGGCGCCCGGGGGTTTCATCGCGTCGATCCGACTGATCGCAACAGCAGGACTCGTGCTCCTGGCAGTCAACACCAGGACGTCGATCAGAGCAAGACATTCATTGAGCCCGGTTACGAGCAAATTGCGGAAGCAAGGGATTTTAGGAGCAGGCGCACGTTCAGGAAATACGACGCGCCGGCCCTGCCAATGGTCTCTTATGAGAAGCGCGTCTATGGGTACTTGGGCGACAAGGCTTTAGATTCTGCTCATCTACGGTTCGCTGATGTAGCGAAGGCTGTCTAGCCAGAGTTCATGCGCTTTATGCATGAGATGACTGCCAGAGGTCGGGTCCTTGCGATCCCCGGGCCCAATGCCTGTCTCTTCCGTAATGACGAGGCAATTTCCGGCTTGGGGGACGAAGCGCCAGGCGTGGTAATGACCATGACGAGTCTCTGTTTCATCCGCACCAAACGGAATCCAGCTGATACGCTGGTCTGCCTCAAACTCTGCGATGCGGGTCTGAATTGGGCTGTTGAAGATCTTCAGACGGTAGAGAGCGCCCTTGCCCGTTTTCTGAGGCGTCTCGTTGGCGACATCCTTGACGATTACGAGCCAGCTTGGCCAATCAGTGGCATCGGAGAGCCGAGCAAAGGTGCGGTGGCAATCTGCATGGATCAGCAGTTCATTGTGAGAGAACACGGGAGCGACTGAGGGATCGTAAGCGGCCGGCCAATAAATTTCCATATCGCGATGCATGCGATCAGCTTGCATTTCGCTCGTCTGGGCGTCCAGCTTTCTCACGCTTCCTTGGCTCACGAGCAGCATGAACACAAACACTATGACTGCACTCTTCATCGAACCTCCATCACACATGGAAGCATAGGCTTTGCTGCCGAGTCCAGCGATCTAGAGTTCACTCCTAAGCGCGAAAGTCTGCCACTAGGCCCCGTCTGCGAGCTGGCCGCGTCGCTGATTGTCGTGAAATGCGTTTGTGAGGACTAAGCCAAACTCGTTGAGTGCACTGGCCTCTTGTCGCCAGGCCAAGATCAGCTCACAGGTCGCAAGGAATTCCTCCAACAAGACTTCAGTTACCATCCTTCTTACGTTTTGAAGCTGATTTCTTAAGAGAAGGGCAGGCTCTTTCGACTAACGCCAAGTTCACGCCTGTCAACAGTTGATCGCAGAAATTCTCCAGTACTTGTATCTCGAACAGTCCAAGCCGTAGAGGCGTTCCGGTGGTGAACCGAAAGCCCAATCCCCAAGGTTTTTGAGAAAACTGCTCCAGCTCGGTAGGCACAAGCGACTCGCCGTGCATTAACAAATTTCTGACCAACGCAACTCCGGCGATCGATTCAGCCCATGTATGTGTCGTCGTAATGTTGTATGCGACCGGAGTCTTGAGACCAGCGTTCTGACATAGGCCCAAGAACACCTTATCTAAGCCGTCATAGAGTTTCTTGCGTTGCCACTCATTGATCCTTGCCTCGAAAGCCAGTTCCCACTTAGCTTTGTTTTCATTACTCTCGATTGAAGCTATCTTCAACTTGCGAAGCTCTTTGAACTCGTTTCCCTTGATAAAAGTGTCCGGGTTCGCTTTCCAATAAAATCTATAAAGGGCAAAAATCATCTCCTCTAGACCGGCATACATATCAATGAATCCGTGAGCACACAGCATCGGTTGGATTTGCAGGTGGTAGTCAGCGGCTTCTTCAAACGAAAATTCCGCAATGACCTGTTGGCGAGGCCTACCATCCTGATCGCTTCGAGTACTAGACACAACGAACTTTTTCTCATCCTTGGAAGTCCTGTATTTGTCGGATGCGACATAGAGACCATTAATAGCCATCGCCCATCTTAGGTATGTACTACGTAAAGTGGCGCGCCAATCTCCAATCAGTTGCATAAGAGATCGAGCCCATTCCTCTTCAGGATCTTCGGGAGCCAATATCCAGTTGCTGACATCTGGAAAAGACGGGAGCGATATCTCCTCGTACTTGATGAGGCTGTGTCCGACCAGGTCAAACTGTCCGCGAGCTGTCATTCAGCGATCCTACATTGCTGACGGAATTACATTTCTGGGAAGATCAGGGTTTGAAGGCGATCCCTCTTCCCAAGATATACGCCGGTTGTCAACGATTGCTATATCGCCGATGCACTTACCGATGCAGGATTTGTACAGATAAGTCGGCTTGTGGTCAGCAACGGTTGACTAGCGTGAAGAGCGTTTATCACGATCAACAGGAGAAGTACGTTCAGCTGCGGTTTTGCACCGGACTAGATGCTCTCTGGGTGTTCTGCCGCATACTGTCGAGCCTCGCGAACTCAGGTCCAGAATTTAAGAAGATCAAGCGACTGGCCTCGCAAGCGCATGCGTGTTAGGACCACAATCCCGATGGGCGTAAGCACGAGTGCAGCTATTCCAAACACGAGCACAAAGCCCCACTTAGCGCCGAAAGAATCTATTTGCCCATTTGTTGGATTCGATCTCAAGTAGTTGATCCCCACCCGGTCGCCCACTGAGAAACTTGGAGGATTGGAGCATGCCGAACTGGTCTGTACGTGAGAAACTCCATCTGGAGTCTTGTATTGAAACTGCGGACAAAATGAACGCTGCGCAGGTCCGGCAGTCTGTGGATTCGCTATGGTTTCAATTTGCACGTTTGCGATAACGATGCCTTGGGTCACTGAACTTTGCTTCAGGAACCAGCCCTCATAAGCGGCGAAGCCGATGGCAAAAAACAAGAAGGAGATGCCGGTCGCGAACCCTGTCCAGCCGATCAAAAGACCTATCTTCCATCGGTTTAGTCGCATGCCAAGCCAATCATATCTCGCCTGATAAGCCACAAAGAAAAACTTCCCGAATTGCCCCGCTCCGGCTCGAATCGGAAACGATAAGTCAGCATATCGTCACGAATCGACTCGTGAACTCACCTGATGTGAACAGGCCGAGTCGTTCTCAAAATCCTGGGGACGAGGAAAGATGGAGTTTTTGGAAACGTGCCTGCTCCGGGTTGATCGGAAAGGTCGCAATGCCAGAGGAAGGATTACGGCAGCGGGACGCGCCAAGAAGGGCAGCGGTCAGCCACCATCCTTGATGAAACACGTTGGATGATGGCCGCCGAAAGAGGCCGTTGGCGGCCCCAGCACTGGGCGGTTCCGCGCTGATCTGCTAATGCTGATCTGCTGATCAGGAGGGAGGCATCTGGCCTCGTACCTGCGGGCTTTCGTAGAGCGAGAGATCGCGGGTGACGATGGTGAGGCCGGAGGGCGTGACGAAGTAATTCTTCTTGTCCTGCTCGGGGTCGTAGCCGATGACGGTGCCTTCGGGCAGGTGGACGTCGCGATCGATGATCGCTCGCCGGATGCGGCAGTGACGGCCGATGTTGGTGTGGGTGAAGATGATGCTCGAATCAATGTCGGCGTAGGAATTGACGCGGACGTCCTGCGAAAGAATGCTGTTGCGGACAGTGGCGCCGGAGATGATGCAGCCCTGCGAGATGACAGAGCTGATGGCCATGCCGGTACGGCCGGGTTCCCCAAAAACAAACTTGGCCGGCGGATACTGCCGCTGGCGCGTGCGCATGGGCCAGGCGTTGTCATAGAGGTTGAAGACCGGCGAGACGTTGACCAGGTCCATGTTGGAGTCATAGTAAGCGTCGAGGGTGCCGACGTCACGCCAGTAGAGCGCCTGCTTCTTGTTCTCGTCGACGAAGTTGTAGGCCGTCATCTTGTACTTGCCGAGGATGCTGGGCAGGATGTTGTGGCCGAAGTCGTGCTTGGAGTCGGGATCTTCAGCGTCCTTCATGAGGGCGGGAAGCAGGACGTCTGTATTGAAGATGTAGATGCCCATGGAGGCGTCGACCATGGAAGGGTTGAAGGGCGAACGCAGCTTGGTCTCTTTCGGCTTTTCGTCGAAGCCGACGACGTCTCCATTTTTCGCGACTTCGACAACGCCGAAGCGGGAGACTTCTGATGGATCGATGGGGAGCGTGGCCAGGGTGACATCGGCACCGACGTCGTTGTGGTGCTGCAGCATACGGCTGTAATCCATCTTGTAGATGTGATCGCCGGACAGGATGATGACGTGCTTGGGCTGCTCGGAGCCGATGGAGTAGATGTTCTGGTAGACGGCGTCGGCGGTACCCATGTACCAGTTGGCGCTGACGCGCTGCATGGGGGGAAGGATTTCGATGAACTCACCGAGTTCCTGAGCGACGGCGCCACTCCAGCCTTCTCGGATGTGGCGATTGAGGGAGAGAGCTTTGTACTGGGTGAGGATATAGACGCGACGCAGGCCGGAGTTGATGCAGTTCGAAAGGGTGATGTCGATGATGCGGTATTGACCGCCGAAGGGGACGGCGGGTTTGGCGCGGTCGCGGGTAAGCGGAAAGAGTCGTTCGCCGGCGCCGCCAGCCAGTAGTACTCCCAGGGTATCTTTCATCCCGATCATGGTGTCTAGCCTTCTCTGCGCTCCGGGCGCGTTTGTTGGGTAAGGGGTCAACACTTGGGCGCAAAAAAAGCACGCCACTCAGAACCGGCACATCGTATCACGGTGAATGGCGTGGTTTTAAGAGCGAGAGATACAGCGGGCGATTAAGCGCCGTCTTCGAGACCCTGGATGTCGCCGTCCTGTGCATCCTGCTCCTGCGAAGGCTCTTCGTCGTCCTGCATGGAGATGCGCAGTGAGCGCAGGAAGTTAACGTCTTGCGAGGTAAAACCTGAAGCATCTGCCGGGGTACCCAGTTGACCTGTAACATCGGGCTTCGATGCACCGGGGAGAGTGGCGGGTTGCTGCTCAACTTCATTCAGGCCAATGGTGGCTTCGAGCATCAGTAGTACGTCGAAGCCGTGACGCCTGATGTCCTGTACAACGCCAGCGATCTGTTCTGATTCTGAAACTGACTCATGGATGGCTTCGCCGAGCTGCTGAATGAGCTTTTTCATACGCTTGTCCAATGTGAATCCCTCCGGCGAATCCGGCACGGACTGGTTAACATCCTCGAACTGAGTGCCTGTTACGGCGCAAATGAGATGAAAAGCAGCCGTGCGACTGATCTCTTTACCTTACTTCTGATGTGCGGTAGCTGCAATGTGGTGCAGGAGGCGGGGAGAAACTTTTTCGTAGCGCTGCTATTCTTTGGTGTTGCCAACGGGAATGCATGGAACCTAATTCGTTCGGTCGAAAAGTCGGGATGGGTGTGAGGATCGCGGGCAATATTGCCCGTGAACGAGCAGCGGAGGCAGCGCGGAAATCTGCCGAGCGGGCGGCGCAGCAACCGGCGGCCCCGGCAGCAGGCCAGCGAACGGAATCTCCCCGTCAGGGTGTGGTGATGCCATCACCGGCCGAGTTGAAGCAGCGCAGCCGGGAGTTGAGCCAGGGCATAAGCCGTGGGAGCAGGAGTTTCAAGCAGTCATTTTTCGGGCCGGTTGTCCATGCGGGCAATGTGCTTTGGCTGGAGATAACAGGCTGCTTCTTCGCGCTTTTCGCTGCGTTCTTCGCGCAGAATATGTACGTGCTGCGGGCGCAGTATGCGGTGGGACCGCTGCACCAGAAATTCATGCTGTACGGGGCGCTGACGCTGCTGTTCCTTTACTTCTCCGCCAGCTCATTCCTGCGGGCGAGGAAAAAGTCGCGCCAGCAGAAGCTGGCGGGGCGTTGATGGCGCAGTTGGTGAGGCGGCCCGCGGTGCCGGGGCGGGTGGCATGAGCTCCGAGGACAAGCCGATCTATACCCAGGCGGACCTGACGGAGGCCGGTTTCGACGAAGCGCGCGACCTGGGCAGGCCGGGGGAGTATCCGTTTACGCGGGGTATTCAGCCGTCGATGTATCGGGGGCGGTTGTGGACGATGCGCCAGTACGCCGGCATGGGGGATGCCGAGGAGTCGAACCGGCGCTACAAATTTCTGCTGGCGAACGGGACGGCGGGGCTTTCGGTCGCGTTCGATCTGCCGACCCAGATCGGCTATGACTCGGACGATCCTATGTCGCTGGGCGAGGTGGGAAAAGTCGGCGTGGCGATTGATTCGCTCGAAGACATGGAGCGTTTGTTCGACGGGATCCCGCTCGATCGCACTTCGACCTCAATGACGATCAATGCGACGGCAAGTATTCTGCTGGCACTCTACGTGGCAACAGCGCGGCGTTCCGGTGCGGACGTGTCCAAACTCTCGGGCACGGTACAGAATGATGTGCTGAAGGAATACATTGCGCGCGGGACGTATATTTATCCCATCCGGCACGCAATGCGCATCATCACGGACATGTTTGCGTGGGCTCGGACCGAGGTGCCGGAGTGGAATACGATTTCCATCTCCGGCTATCACATGCGCGAGGCAGGATCGACAGCGGCGCAGGAGATTGCATTTACGCTGGCGAACGGCATTGCATATGTCGAAGCAGCGGTGGCAGAGGGGCTTGACGTCGACAGCTTTGCGCCGCGGCTGTCTTTCTTCTTCAATGCGCACAACGACTTTCTGGAAGAGATTGCCAAGTTCCGTGCGGCGCGCAAGATCTGGGCACGCGTGATGCGGGAAAAATTCCAGGCGAAGAATCCGAAGTCGTGGATGCTGCGTTTTCATACACAGACTGCCGGCTCGACACTGACGGCACAGCAGCCGGAAAACAATATTGTGCGTACGGCAATCCAGGCCATGTCCGCGGTGCTGGGCGGCACGCAATCTCTGCACACCAATGGATACGATGAGGCGCTGGCTCTGCCGACGGAAGAGGCGGCGCGTATTGCGCTGCGTACACAGCAGATTCTTGCGCATGAGAGCGGTGTAACCGGCATCGTGGATCCCTTTGCCGGTTCGTACGCAGTTGAAAGTCTTACGCTGCGACTCGAGCGCGAGGTGCAGACCTATTTCGATCGCATTGAAGGCCTCGGCGGCATGCTGCGCGCTATCGAACGCGGGTGGGTGCAGAGTGAGATACAGAATGCGGCTTACGATTATCAGCGCGCAGTTGAAAGCGGCGCGCAGGTGGTGGTGGGCGTGAACAAATTTGCGCGCGACCACGAGCCCGGTGTGCCAATGCAGCAGATCGATCCTGCGCTCGAACGGCGCCAGGTGGAGCGTCTGCAGGCCCTGCGACTGAAGCGGAATGCGGATGCGTGGCAGAGTTCCATCCGCCGTGTGACGGAGACTGCGCGCGAAGGCGGCAACCTGATGCCGGCGATTCTGACTGCAGTGGAAAGTTATGCAACGGTGGGAGAGATTGCGAATGCCATGCGGAGCGTCTTCGGTGAGTATCGCGAAAGCATCGTGGTGTGAACCGCAGCGTGATGCATGCCGGTGCCTACTTTGGTATTGCGTTGCGTTCAGAGCTGAACAGACGTCTAACACGAAGGACATCTAGAGTTGGGGGACTTCGATCATGAACATGCAACGACTGATCGCCATCGGAATTCTGACGATTGCCTGCACGGGAAACGGCATTGCACAGGCGCAGGACGCACAGAGGGATACTGTGGCCTCATCTCAGCAATTGAAGCAGGAAAAGAAGGCTGAGAAAGCGCAGAAGAAAGCTGATAAGGCTGAGAAGAAAGCGTCGAAGACCAAGCAGGCGAAGAAGGCTGCCAAGGCGCAGCGGAAGGCGGATGCGCAAGCGGCCAAGGCTGCAGCCACCCCTTAGCCATCCGCACTGCGCACTGCAGGGGAGTGTGCTTGCTGTACGTGTGGACCAGCCTGGATGACACAGTGTTGATTCCAAAGGTGCTATAAGTTACAGCGGCGATGCTGCATAACTGATTCGTCATGCTCCGCCAAAATTACAGCGGACGCTGCCGCGTAGAAAGCCCGTTCATTGCAAAGTTATGCATGGTTGAACGGGCACGGTGTCTTATACTGATGCAAAACCAGACGGAAACACATCCGGCCCTTGCACTTCCCAGCTGCGCACCTGAACGCTACCCCCGACGAATATCGTACAGACGACTGCGCCGGCAGTGACGCGAAATTGTATCCATCGCCAGGACGAGCGTGTGCAGCATGAGGCACCGGAATGACATCTGAAAGGACGACAGATTCGTCCCCTACGAGAAAACATTTGGAGAACTTCAGGACAGACGCAACTTTCCGCATCATGGTCGAAGCAGTCATCGACTATGCGATTTTCATGCTCGATCTGGACGGTTATGTATCCACGTGGAATCTTGGAGCGGAGCGGATCAAGCAGTATCGCGCCGATGAAATTATTGGCCAGCATTTTTCTGTTTTCTATCCCATGGATTTAGTGGAACAGGATGTGCCGCGGCTGGAGCTTGTTACTGCCATCGAGAAGGGGCGCTTTGAAGCAGAGGGATGGAGAATCCGCAAGGATGGATCGCGCTTCTGGGCAAATGTCATCATCACGCCGGTACGGGATGACCGTCAGAAACTGGTGGGCTTCGCCAAGGTCACACGCGACCTGACAGAGCGACGGCTAGCTGAGCAGCTTGCTTTGGAAGCAAGCGCGAGGACGCTCTCCGCCGAGAAGACACTGGCTGCCGAACTGCGCGCGCTACGCCATATGTCTGCTGCGCTCGCGCATGAGATCAGCAGTCCGATCGCGCTGATCCATGCCAAGGCCAGCCACCTGCGCGACTGTGCCGCGTCGTCGCAACCGCTGCCGCCGACTGAAGTACAGACGGCATGCGATGGCATCGTGCGGACGGCGGACCGGGCAACGCGTATCCTGCGCAACCTGCGGGGTTTCGCGCGTGAAGGCAGCCGCGATCATATGGAACTGGCGTCCATTTATGACCTGGTGGATGAAAGTATCGGGCTGCTGAAGACGAGGTTCCAGCGCCATCGCATCGCTGTTCGACTGGAACTGGAGAAAGACATGCCTCCGATGCTTTGCCGCGAGATGCAGATCGGACAGATCATTACGAATCTGCTGAACAACGCATTTGACGCGGTGGTGCTGGCGGGAACGACGGAGCGTTGGATCGCCATCAGCGGGTCGGTCCATGATGGGAGTATTCAGCTGGAGATTACAGACAGCGGCGAGTGCATGGAGCAAGAGACGCGAATGCACCTGATGGAGCCCTTCTTCAGCACGCGGGAGCTGGACCTGGGCATGGGGCTGGGTCTGAGCCTTTCACGGGCGATAGCGCAGGACCACGGCGGGACGTTGACGCTGTGCGAAGAGAGCCGGCATAACTGCTTCCGGCTGGTGCTGCCGCATGCGTCCGAGAGCCTGCGTCAGGCGATGCCGGAGGCGCGGCAGTTACGCCAGGCGTGATCCCGGTTCGCGTCTGGTTAGGGGCAAAGCGAAAGGGACGGCCGAAGCCGTCCCTTTGAGGTGGTGCGGTTCAGACTAGAGAGCCTGAACGTTCTCTGCCTGCCAGCCCTTGGGGCCTTTGGTGACATTGAACTGAACGCGCTGGCCTTCCTGCAGTGTGCGGAAGCCGTTTGACTGAATGGCCGTGTGGTGGACGAATACATCCTCACCGTTCTCGCGGCTCAGAAAACCAAAACCCTTTGCATCATTGAACCACTTAACTGTTCCCTGTTCCATTGTTGTTCATTTCCTTAAATCAAGATGACGCTGAATTAGACTGGGCCATCTGCAAGTACTGTGAACTGAAGTACGGGACTAGCAAAGGAACCAAAAATC
>CAZZZL010000047.1:0-34909 GCA_964658655.1 uncultured Acetobacteraceae bacterium
GAACCTACAACCCTTCGATTAACAGTCGAATGCTCTGCCATTGAGCTACTGAGGAACATGCTGGCGGTGGGAAGAGCTTTAGAAGCTCTCCACTGACTATACCAAGCGGTGCTTTGAGCCGTCAAAAATGGTTCGCTTCCGAGCGCTCGCATGCCTCTCGGCACACCGGCGATCAGCGAAGCTGGCGCAGCGTGGCCTCCGCGGCACGCTTGCCGGACGAGAGTGCTCCCTGTATCGACGGCAGTTCCCGATAGTCGCCGCAGACAAAAACGCCGTCAGTCAGCCGCACAGCGCTCTGCTCCCACATCGCTGAACGGCAGAGTGGCAGCGCCTTCGTGATCGGATAGCCGCCAAGCACTTCCCATCGAGAGACATCGGGGCCAAACCAGTTCGCCAGGTGTTCGCGCACTTCCGCCTCCAGCTTCTCCATGGTCGACTGTGCTTCAGGCGCTTGGCCGACCACGCTTGCGGCGACCAGGTGCGCTCCCGGCGGCGCGTAGGCAGGACTGACCTGGCTCATCACGACCGCGTTGTTGACAGGGCCGGCCTTCGGTCCTTCCCCATTCAGGATCAGGATCGGGTCGGCGATCGGTGTGCGGTGCGAGGAATAATAGAACGTCGTGGTGCGATTCCACTGGACATCCCGGCCAAGTTTCGCGCGCCCGCTCATGCCATTGAGCAGCTCGCGCACCTGGGGATCAGGCAGCGCAAGCACCACGGTCCGTGCGTTGATCGTTCGCCCATCCCGCAGTTCGGTGACAAAGCCATTGCGTTCGCGGCGCAGGCGCTTCACCTCAGTCTTGAGCTGCAGGGTTCCGGCCTTCAAACGCACAGCAAGCTGTCGCGGAATCATCTCCATCCCGTTTTCCGGCACAGCTGCATCACCGAACGCGAACATGCGAAACAGGAATTCGAAGAACCGGCTTGATGTAACGAGTTCACGCTCAAGAAAAACACCGGCAAAGAATGGTTCGAAAAATCGCTCGATCATCTGCGCACTGAACCCGAAGGCTGCGAGATGCTCCCGCGTGGTGGTTTCGTCGCGGGTAAAGAGATCAGCGACAGTTTCCTTCTTGACGTGGCTGCGAAGTTTGGCAATCAACAGCTTGTCTTTGAATGGGACGATCCCGTCGAAAGCCAGGCCGATGGCCGCAGCCATCGACCCGCGGAACGGGTCAGCGAAGTGATGATACCGGCCGCCGTGCCGGACGAGGGCACCGTTGGAAAATGTCTTAAGGCGCAGGCCTTTCAGGTCGATCACTTCGTCCAGCGCCGGGTATCCTGTCAGCAGGATCTGGAATCCCCGGTCAAGACGAAAGCCGTCGACGACGTCCGTCCGAATGCGCCCGCCCGGCGCGTCTTCCATCTCAAGAAGGCAGACACTGGCTCCGGCTGCTTCCATGCGAACGGCACAACTGAGTCCCGCTAAACCTGCTCCCACAATGATTGCGTCGAACATTCTGTCTGTACTGTCTCCGGCGAGAGGTGGCTGCCTTCCGCACTCCAAAATTTTGCAAATCGGACAAACTGTCGAGTCGCGGGCATTTCTCAGCTAAATCTTACATTCCACGCAGCTTAAGGTCGAATACTACAGTCAGTTCCGTGCGCAGGTAATGCCACAAAAGATGGTGTCGATTTTATGGCAGGGTCGCAACTTTCAGTGTAAAAGGACTTGGCTGCTACGCTCGCTCACTCGCGTAGGCGACCCTTCTGCCTGATCCACATTTGAAAGAGATGCGGTCGAACCATCAAGCCATAGTCACGGGTGCGCCGCGGTGAGCGCCATGACAGAATAGCTGGTCGCGGCGTCACTCATAAAGTGGCCGATATCTGTAGCAGCATCGCGCTGCTTGTTCAGTGAATAGGCCGGCCAGAGCCCTTCGGCTTTGTCCTGGTGCGCGCGAAGCCACGCAACACCTCGGTCCATAACGACGTCGTCGCGAGTGGATAGCGGAGAAACTTCCTCT
Source organism: uncultured Acetobacteraceae bacterium (assembly GCA_964658655.1). GTDB lineage: Bacteria > Acidobacteriota > Terriglobia > Terriglobales > Acidobacteriaceae. Next base: position 1,968 of record CAZZZL010000047.1, read on the forward strand.
TTTGAAGACTTGACCTGCTCGAGTGCGTAAACGATGAGCCCGGTCGAGTAGCCATCGCTCCGCTCATCCAGTGGCGTGTGATCTTCGCGTTTCCATGCGCCGAGAGTTGTCAGGCTCCACCCGCCATCGGCGCGCTGATGGTTGCCGATCTCGGCGAGCAGCGCTGTCCGCTGTTCGTTCGAGAGCAATCCAGGCAGGCGTGTCGATGCCCATAGAAGTACCACGCGATTCAGCAGGGGCTGCGCTTCATAGTTGCGCGTAAGGTAGCCGCGGAGCATTTGCAACTGTGGCTGAATGTTGGTGTCGATCGCATAATGATCCGGTGCCATGCCGACCGCAATCGCTGCCAGGATTGCGCCGTAATAGTGGGATTCATCGGATTCCCATGGAGCGTTGTGAAAATTGAGCCAGTTCCACGAGCCCGCTTCGTCTGCCCCGGCCTCGTACCCGCGCTGGGTGCTCCACATGTTGCTGAAAGCCAGTTTTGTCGCAGGATGCAGGTGGCCCTGCTGATTGTCGTAACGCGCAAGCACGAGCGCGTTGAGCACGGCCTCGGTCCCGCGCGACTCAATCGTCTTCTTCGGACCCATCTCCTGATCGCTGTAGAACGGTTTGACCTCGGCCCGCAGATTGACCCTCTTCACTACGTAGCCGAGCATCTGCTGTTCAGTTGCCGAGGGCGCGCTTTCACCCAGTGACTGCCGCAGGGCCGGGCGTGCCATGGCATAGGGGACGGCGGTATGGCATGAGATACAGGCTGTATCCTGGTCGCGCCGCGCGGTTGGCCAGCTCATCCACCAGGTCTCACGCGCATCCAGGTAGCGTGCAGCGCCGGTGCGGTCCCAGTCAGCCGGCGGGGTCGCTGGTTTCGGAATGTTCGCCGCCCCTCCAGCCGCATATGAAAAAAAGACGCTGGCGACGAATACAAGACTGGCGAAGCTTACCCGCATGGCATCCCTCTCTCTCCCTGCTTTGGGCCGTAGTCTGTCCAGGCGATCGACGATGATCCCGATGAACTCCAGCCTACCGCGGTGTCGCAGGAAGACAAGCGCAAAATGATTGCGAACGAATCGCGCCGACTCAGCGGCCGGTCAGACGATTGAGGCGCCAACTGATTTTCTTGAAGGAGATATGCCCCCTTCCAATACGAGAAGGCGCGCAGCCTCAGCCGCTAACGGGCGGGAGAGCAGAAAGCCCTGCACCAGGCTGCAGTCCGTGGTCTGCAGCTCTTCCATCTGCGCTATCGTCTCCACACCCTCTGCAACCGTCTTCAGTCCCAGCTGTTGCGCGAGCGCAAAAATCGTGCGAATAATGGCAGACTTTTTCTCCGTACCATCCAGTGGAGCAATGAACGAACGATCGATCTTGATTGTGTCAATGGGCAGGTTCTGCAGGTTGCTGAAACTGGAGTGGCCACATCCGAAATCGTCCATCGAAATGTGAATACCCAGTGTCCGCAGCTCCCGCAGCCGATTGGAGGCGGACCCGGCATCGGCGACCAGCGAGGTCTCCGTAATCTCAAGGTCAAGCAATTCCGCGGAGAGACCGGTCTGCTCGAGCGCACGCGCGATCATCGCAGTAAAGTCGGGCCGGCCCAGCTGGACGGCCGAGACATTCACCGAGATGCGGACCGGGCTGTCAGGACAGGTATTCCAGCCTTTCGCCTCCCGGCACGCCGTCGTGAGCACCCACTCGCCAATCGGGATGATGATGCCGGTTTTTTCGGCGATCGGGATAAAGACATCCGGGCTGACGGTGCCGAGGCGGGGATGCGCCCAGCGCAGCAGCGCCTCAAAGGCTACCAGGCGTCCGAGCGTATTGAAGAGCGGCTGGTAGACCACGTGTAGCTGCTCACGCTCCAGTGCCGAGCGCAGCTCCCACTGGAGCTCGATGTCTTTCTGAATGCGTCCACCAAGCGTTTCATTGAAAACCTGCAGCCGGTTTCCTCCACAGTATTTCGCGGCGTACAGGGCCAGGTCCGCCTCCTGCAGGAGTGCCGTAACACTATCGCCATTGGCCGGATACATACTGCGGCCGATGCTGGCAGCCAGGGTAAGCGTCTGTTGCCCGGCTTCGAACGGCACACGAAGACTCGTCAGTATCCGCTCGCAGATAGCGTCAGCCTCTTCTTCCGACTTCAGGTCGGAGAGAATCAGGATAAATTCGTCGCCGCTCTGCCGGCCGACTGTATCGATCTCTTTCAAAATGTCCCGGAGAAGATGCGCGACGTGCCGCAGCACTGTGTCGCCTACATGGTGGCCGAGAGTCTCGTTGATCTGCTTGAAGTGGTCAAGATCCAGATGGCAGACAGCGAGCAGCGTAGCGTGCCGGCGCGCGTTCACCAGCGCCCGGGAGAGACGATCCTCAAACAGCAGGCGGTTCGGCAGACCGGTCAGATGGTCGTGCTGAGACTGGCGCAGCAGTTCTGCGTGCAGCAGCTGGTGCTCGATAGCCAGGCGCGCCAGGTCGCAGACACTGTTCACGGCAACCTGTTGCGAGGTCTTGCCGGCCTCCGGATGCAGGCTGAGGAATGTGACGACTCCAAGAACCTTGCCGCCCGCCGACAGCAGCGGGATCGCGATCAAGTGGTTGAATATCGATTCGTCCAGCTCCCTGCACTTGGCAAGCGGGCCATGGGCACAGGCAGTGGTCGTGCCCGATGTTGCGGCGCGCGCGCAGGCCATGGCCTTGTCGGCTGCCATGACGTTGGCAAGCAGAAGCCGCAGATCGTCCGGCAGGCCGTCCTGCGCGGCCAGACGCAGGCTGCTGCCGGCCTGGCGATGCATCGCGATCGCGAACTCTGGCAGCAACTGCGCCGCGGCTGCCGTAATCATCGCGAGCGTCGTGTCGAGATCCTGGTGGCTGGTGATGGCGGCAAAGACTGCACTCTTCTCGATCTCCCAGGCTTCCCTGCGCTTGCGCCGCGTGACGTCCTGAAAAACCACCACTGCCCCGTCAGGTCTTCCGTCGCGCAGGATCGGCGTACTGGTGTAGGCCACCGGAAAACTGGTGCCGTCCTTGCGCCAGAACACCTCCGTGTCACTATGATGGACTACCCCGTCGCGCAGAGCCCCGTAGATCGGGCAGGACTCAACGGCATAGTTGGTGCCATCGGCGTGCGAATGGTGAATGGTGGCGTGCTGTGGCCTGCCGATCAGTTCGCCCGCATTCCAACCGGTCAGCGCTTCGGCAGCGGGGTTGGCAAAGATCGTCAGACCATCGCAGTCAATGCCATAAATGCCCTCTCCGGCCGCCTCAAGAATCAGCTGGCTGGCTTCGGCCCGTCTGCGAGAAGTGTCAGGCTGGGTTTTTGCCACAACCAGCGCGGCAACAGGACCCATGAATTGACCGGGAGGAATGTCGCTGTTGGGCCTCGACCCGGAAGTTGCCGGGGCGCCCGCGGCTGGCGGGCTCAGGGATGCCGAGCCGAGCCCCTGCCTGGTCCGTCGACTCTCCTGTGCTGCATCCATGAAACGTGTATCGGCAGCGGCGCGGAAGGCTTCAATGAGGTAGAGGTTACTTTCAGCAGAACCCCTACCCGGCAACAGAACCGTCAGTACCCGGGTCGTGGCTGCGCATCGAGTGCCCCGATCGCTTCATCGGCACGCTCGCGCAACGCTTTTCGCTCGGCAGCGGATTTTTTTCGTAGCGTGTTATACGGCATGGCCAGCCGTATATTCCTGCCCAGTACATCTTCGTTGCGCTCCAGAAATGTCCAGTAAAGCGCAGTGAACGGACAGGAACCCGGCCCGGTCGACTTCTTCGGATCGTACTGGCAGTGTCCGCAATAATTGCTCATGCGATTGATATACGCCGCGCCGCTCACATAAGGCTTGGTCGCCGTCAACCCTCCGTCACCATACGTGCTCATGCCAAGAACGTTCGGCTCGACCACCCAGTCATATGCATCAACGTAGCCAAACCAGAACCAGTCCGTCAGCTCCCGAGGCGAGTAACCGCAAAGCGTCGCCAGGTTGCTGAGGACCATCAGCCGCGTGATGTGGTGCGACCAGCCTTCCTGCATCACCTGGCCGACCACCGTATCCAGGCAGTGCAGCCCGCTCTTCACACCCCAGTACGCGGCGGGCAGCGCCCGTGTTGCATGAAGGGCTGATGGGCTGGCACCGTCGTTGCCCTTGTTCTTTTCGTGAAAGACAGGATTCGTAGCAGGCAGATGGCGGTACCCGTCCGTTACCCGGTGGATGTGCCGCATGAACTCCCTCCAGCCGATCACCTGGCGGATGAATCCCTCAGCCGAAGCGAGCGGGATTCCACCGGCTGCGTATGCTGCCGCCGTATCATCCACCAGATCCGACGGGAGAATGCGGCTCAGATTGACCAGTGCCGAGGTCTTGCTGTGGAAGAGGTCAAGCTGATCGTCACGCATAGCATCTTCATAGGGACCGAATGTCGGTAGAAGCTTCTTCAATGCGAACTTCCAGAAGGCCCGGCAGTCTTTCGCCGTCACTGGAAAATCAAACCCGTCCAGAGTGCCGAATGTGTCCGGATACTCCCGCTCGACCAGATCGAGGACTTCCTGCGTAACAGCGTCAGGCGCATACACCGGCCGCTCCGGGACCGGCACCTGGCCTTTATAAGTCTGGCGGTTCTCTGCATCGAAGGAAAAATTGCCACCAACCGGCTTGCCATGGGCCATCAGCACATTCGTCTTCTGGCGCATATGCCGATAAAAGCGGTCCATCACAAAAGCCCGCGGCAGTTCGTACCGGCCATCTTTCTTTCTGAGCTTGAAGACGCTGTCGAAATCGTCCTCGGTCGAGAGCCAGGTAGTATCAGCGACCTCCTCCAGGCGCAGACCCCTGGCCCGCGCCGCTGCCAGGTCCATTCGAAGTTCGCGCTCGGCTGGCTGCATGCATGTAATGGACGGAAGATCGAACTCGGCCTGCAGTTTCAGCAGCCCATCACCATGTGTGCCTGTCTCAGTGGCATATAAGATGGCGACGCCACGCGCTGCCTGCTCCAGCGCGAAATGTCGCTCATTTGCCAACAGCAGGGCTATCTTCTTTTTGTGGTACGGGCGGCGATGACCCTTGGCGGCGGATTCGACCAGGATCAATCCTGCATCCGCGGCCGGGATCGTCGACAGCGGGCCAGTGCGGTCAGTCAGACGATCGTAGGGCAGGTAAATCCATCGGCGCGCGTTGACATCTTTCTTCGTCGGACGGGCCTTTGCGATCTGTTCAAGAAACGGCGGCATGTGCTGACACTACGGACTGCTCTTCTCCGGTGCAAATCACATTTTGTCCGCATGAAATTAGCGACAGCTAGACATCGAGACCGATGGAGCGCATCAGTTGCAGCGCGTTACTTGTCTGCACGATACCGGGTGTCAATTTGTACTCGAAGTGCAGTTCACCATTTTCATAGCGGTCTTCAAAATGGAAATTGGCCGCGCGCTCGCCCATGCTGGTCGCGATCTCCGCCAGTGCAAGATCATGTGTCGTGACAAGACCGATGGATCCTCGCTCCACCAGGCTCCGCACCATCGATTCAGTGCCGATCCGCCGGTCATGCGAGTTGGTCCCGGAAAGCAGTTCATCCAGCAGGAAAAGAACAGGCGTCGACTGTCGGCTTAGCGTATCGATATGCTTCAAACGAACGATCTCTGCATAGAAGCGGGACAACCCTCCCTGCAGCGAATCAAGAATGCAGATCGACGCAGCTACACAAAGAGGCGAAAGACGCATAATGCTCGCGCGTACCGGCGCACCCGCCAGAGCAAGCACGACATTGATGCCAACGCTGCGGATGAACGTCGACTTGCCTGCCATATTCGGCCCGCTGATGACGATAAGCTGCCGCTGCCTGTCCAGCCTCAAGCTGTTGGTGATGGAGCGACTGCGGGGCAGCAACGGATGCGCGAAATCCGCAGCCTCAAAGTACGGCGATGCCGCCCCTTCAATCAGCGCAGGGAAAGCGTCCAGCGGATTTTCATAGGCATACGTGGCGAACGCTGTAAGCGCTTCGATCTCCCCAATGGAATCGAGCCAGCTCCGGACGGCGGCGCCGTGCACCCGCCGCCAGTCTTCAATCACAATCACCGATAACAGGCGCCAGTGGATGAACCGGTCTAGAATTTTGACGAACCAGTTATCGGCGGACGACAGCCAGTCGATCCGCCGGATAAGACTCGCGATCGCCTTCGACGGAATCACCATATCCTTCTGTAACTTATTCTGTAACGATTGCAGTTTAGGACTTGAAAACCGCTGCAGCTCTATCGCCTGAAAGACTTTTTCCAGCACATCGAGATCTGCTGTCGCCCCTTCGATGGCAGCCGCCGACTCCGGCACCACACTCCGCGAACGCGAGCCAAAGCCAACCGTCAGAAAGCTGGCGAGAATGGCGACGGCGACCCACTCGAATGGGTGACCATTCACATGCGGATCAACCTGCCAGACAATAACAGCAGCAATCCATAGCAGTGCAATGACGACTGCGGGAAAACGCAGACTGCGGTCCGGCCCCGCCGTGGCCTCGCTCCAATCCGCCAGCGAGCCAGGAGCCTTGCCTGTGCGGACACTTTTATCTTCGAGTGCAGATGCAGCGAGTGCGAGCTGCTCGCGAAATTCGAGAGCCGGCGTAAGCTCCTTGACCGCCTCCTGTCGCGCATGAATCTCGGCAACCGCAGCCGGCGCGAGCAGCCAGGATGCAAGCGTGTCGCGGCCCACGTGAGTCCGCGCCGTGCAGAGATACTGATACAGTCCACCGTTGCCGAAGAGATCGAGATCTCGAGCGTAAGGATGCGCATCCGGATCGGGATGGATCAGACTGCCGGTGACCTTCTGCAGATATTGCTCGCCCGTCGGCCCCATACCCGCCCATCGATCTTCCAGCCGGGCCATGCCGTGTTCGTAGCTCGCGGCCAGACTTCTATTCCTGCGCAGCGCAGCGAGCACTCGCTCATGCAACACAAATAGACCGACCAGTACTGCTATTGGGAACAGCAGAAAAGCGATCCGTTCGGCATAGTATTTCGCCAGCCAGATGCCCAGTGCGATCAGGAGCAATCCGATCATCAGCTTGGCTGCGATGAACATCCGGTCGCGCCGTTTCAGCTGCTGCTTCGACTGCTCGAGCTCGCTCAGCCTGCGGCTGTATTGATCCTTTGCTCCCATCGCTGATTCTGTTGCAGGCATGTTGACCATTAGAGCAGAAGCGCAGGCAGTTTCGCGGGTCCCGTAATCCCAGAGCGAGCCGTCAAAAGGACGCAGCCTAGTAGAGCAGCACGGCTACGCGATACGTAGTGAATCCCTGCTGCGGATGTGAACTCGTGCATGAGCCGACGGCCGCAGTCCTGAACTGTCCGCCGGCCGTATGCTGCGTGAGCTGATCAGGAAGCTGGGCCAGCGACGAGCTCTCCCACCGCATAATGAAACGCGGCTGCGTGCCACCCGCCGAGCCGGTATTCATCTCGCAGGTCTCGCGTGCATCTTGGATAAATTTCGGATCGTGACTGACCGCGAGTCCCTGCTTCTGCAGCAGCGCCGCGACCTGGCCCTCTGCCTGTTCAGGACTGACGCTGGTCACGGCATGGGCGAAGTCTTCTGTCGCCAGGTAATCGCCGCCGCGGCGAATCAGGCTGATGCCGATTGAATCCATGCGCGGATCATAAATATTGGCGCGATGCGGAACCGACTGCAGCCACTGCCGCTCAATCGCACCAGGACTCGGCCCGATCGCGAGATTCTCAGCAACCGATGAAAAATGTGCCCCTGCCTGGGCCGCGCGATCTACCAGCGCAGGCTCTCCCGGATATTGATGCGAAAGGTCCGCCTGTCCCCTCATGAGCTGGTTGTGCTGCGCTGCGGCTGCGGCCAGGCTCGCGTCCCACTTCAGCGGTCCGAGCCCCTGGTCGGCACGCGCGAGGTTCGTCAGGTCAAGAAGCTCCTGTTCCTGCGACGTCGGAACGGATGGGTCATCATCCTGCGCCTTTGCGACGTTTATCACGACCAGCGCGCCGAACAGCGCAACAGCAGGGACGAACATTCTGAACAGGCGATGCATGCTTTGTGTCCTCGCTTGCAGAGACACCGAGTCGCAGAAAAATACGCGCTCCTGCGTCTACTTCTTTACCAATGGTAATGCTCGCGCAGCAGTCGTGCGATCATGTGGGCATGGAGATTCTGGCCCGTATGCGCCGCCAGCCGCTGACCGTCATCGGCATTGTGCTGCTGGTACTGTTCATCATCCTCGCGGTGTTTGCGCCGCTGATTGCCTCGTATGATCCGGCCGCCATCGATCTGACGCAGCGGCTTGCGGCGCCGTCGCACAGTCATTGGTTTGGAACCGACGAGTTGGGGCGCGATATCTATTCCCGGATCGTCTATGGCGCGAGAATTTCTCTCGAGGTCGCCGTAAGCGTTGTCGCCCTTTCGCTCGGCACCGGCCTCATTCTCGGCGGACTCGCAGGCTACTACGGCGGAGTAGTCGATACCGTGCTCAACGTTTTTTTGATGAATGCGTTCATGGCTCTCCCGGGCATCCTGCTGGCGATCGCCTTCGTCGCGTTCCTCGGACCAGGCCTGGTCAATCTCGTCCTGGCACTATCTATCGGCGGTTGGGTCGGCTATGCAAGGCTGGTCCGTGCCCAGGTGTTGAACGTGCGTGAGAAAGAGTTTGTCGAAGCCGCGCGCGCCCTAGGCGCCAATGACCTGCGCATCTTCGGGCGACATATTCTGCCCAATATTGTCCAGCCGATCCTGGTGCAGGCCGCCATCGGCATGGCCGGAGCAGTCCTGGCAGAGGCGACGCTGAGCTTTCTCGGTCTCGGCATTCCAGCACCAGCCGCAAGCTGGGGCAGCATGTTGAACGATGCGCGACCGCATTTGTTTGACTCGCCGCACATCGTCGTCTTTCCAGCCATCGCTGTGATGCTTTGCGTTCTGTCCTTCAACTTCCTGGGCGACGCCCTGCGCGATTATCTGGATCCAAAAACACGCCTTGCCGTCGGCCTCTAGAACGCCGCGTCAGGTACTGGCAGACTGGAGCCACCGGTTGATCATCGGCGTGATATCAGACACGCATGGATTGCTGCGCACAGAGGCACTGGCCGCGCTCGCGGGCGTCGATCATATTCTTCACGCCGGTGATGTAGGTGATCCCCACATCCTGCAGCATTTGCAAAGAATCGCACCCGTGACAGCGATCCGCGGCAACATCGACGAGCACGGTCCCTGCGCATTTCTGCCGCCGACCGAGGTAGTAGATCTGGGCGGATTCACCTTCTACATACTGCATGACGGCAAACAACTTGATCTCGATCCCGGCGCGGCAGGCTTTGCCGCAGTTATCAGCGGGCACTCGCACAAGCCGCTCGCTGAGTGGCGTAAGGAGGTGCTGTATCTCAATCCGGGCAGCGCCGGCCCGCGACGATTCCAGCTGCCTGTAACGCTGGCCAAAGTCGTCGTTAGCGGTGGCACGCTCGTGCCTTCCATCATTCCGCTGATCGCATAGTTCGCAGTAAGGCAGCTCAGGCAGACAAGCATCGGCAGACCATGCGCGCGCGTTCCCCAATACCTGACTATTCGCAGATTTATGAAACGAATGCGACAGTCTTTGCGTTTCCTGCAGGGTAGAATGCACGCAATTCATTTATCAGGAAATTCATGCGCCCAATTGCTTTTGCCTTGCTCTCTGTCGCCGGCTTGACCGGCCTGCCGTCTGTTGTTTCCGCACAAACTCCACACCTGTTTCGCTCCCCGTCGCTGTCTGATTCCGAGATAGCTTTTCGGTACGCGGACGATGTCTGGACCGTGCCGAAGGAAGGCGGCAGCGCGAGGCGTTTGACGTCCACCGGCAATGTCGATGGCGCTCCATATTTCTCACCCGACGGCAGAACGATTGCCTACACCGCGCGCACCGGCGGCGTCGAGACGGCGTACACCATCCCCGCATCGGGCGGCATGGCAAAGCGCATTACATACTCGCCGCAAGGCCAGGAGGTTGTTGGCTGGACGCCCGATGGCAAGGACCTTCTCATCGCGAGTTCTCAGAATTCGGTTCGCTCTTACCTGCAGCTGTTTCGCGTCCATGCCAACGGAACAGGATTGCCGGAACGACTCCCCTTGCCATCAGCCAGCTACGGTTCCATGGCCCCCGATGGCACGCACCTTGCCTACAGTCCCTGGACGCAGTGGGAGCCGGCGTGGAAGCGTTACCACGGTGGCCAGACCCAGCCCGTCCTGCTCATCGATCTCAACACGCTCGACCAGGTAAAAGTCCCGCGCGAAAACTCGAATGATACGAACCCCGTCTGGCTTGGCGATGCGGTTTATTTTCTGTCGGACCGCGACAGTAAGGTGACGCTCTTCAGCTACGACACGAAGACAAAGGAAGTCAAAGAGCTCTTCAAGAATCACGGGCTTGACCTGAAAAGTCTCACAGGTCGCGGCAGCAGCATCGCGTATGAACAGTTCGGCGTCATTCACCTCTATGACGTGGCCGGCGGCAGCGACCACGTAGTGACCATCAACACCGACGGCGATCTTCCGGCACTCGAACCGCACATCGCCAAAATTGGCGGAGACGAAATTCAGAATGCCAGCATCTCGCCGACCGGCGCCCGCGCTGTATTTGAAGCGCATGGAGATATCTTCACTGTGCCCGCAGAGAAAGGCGATGTCCGCAATCTTACGAATACTTCGACTTCGGCAGAACGCGAACCAGCCTGGTCTCCAGACGGCAAAAAGGTCGCCTATTTCAGCGATGCGACCGGCGAATACAAGCTGTATTTGAAAGACCAGGATGGACTCGCCGCACCAAAGGTCATCGACGTTAGCCTTGCGGATAAGGAAGGGCCGACCTATTACTATTCACCGCGCTGGTCGCCGGATTCGAAGAAGATTGTCTTCTCTGACAAGCGGCTTAACCTCTGGGTCGTGAATGCTGACGGCGGCACGCCGGTGAAGGTCGATGCGGATCTCCGCGAAGGCTTCGGGCCTGCCGGATTCAGTGCAAGCTTTTCGCCCGATGCGAAATGGATCCTTTACGCACGTTCGCTGCCCAGCCTCGAGAACGCGGCGTTTCTCTACTCGGTCGAATCTGGCAAGAGCACGCAACTTACAGACGGCATGAGTAACGTAACCAACCCTGTATTCGACGCCAGCGGCAAATACATTTTTTTCACCGCCAGCACTGACATTGGTCCGGCGATCGACGGCTTCGGATTGGGAAGTCTGAACCGTACGACCACCGCCAATGTCTATGTGGCCGTGCTGTCGAAAGATCTGCCTTCGCCGATCCCGCCGGAAAGCGATGACGAGAAAGACAAAGCCGACAAAGACAAAAAAGATACAGACAAGACGGACGACAAGAAAGCAGATGACGCGAAAAAGGATGACACGAAGAAAGACGACGCCAGGGATAAGGATAAAGACAAAGACAAACTGCCTGTAGTCAAAATCGACCTCGAAGGTATCCAGCAGCGCATTCTTGCCCTGCCAATCCCTGCGCGCAATTACACCTCGCTCAGCGCAGGCAAGACGGGCATCCTGATCCTCGGCGAGTCAGGCGAGGCCGCGAATCCTTCGCAGGGAGATGGTTCAGGAAGCCTTCGTTCAGTGTGGCGCTTCGACCTCGAAAAGCGCAAAACCGAAGACGTCCTTCACGGCGCCGCGCATGTGACAACCTCGTTCGACGGCGACAAGCTTCTTTACAAGAAAGGCGATGGCTGGTTTATCGCCGCGCAGAGCGATCTGAAACCCGAGGCAGCTGACGGCACGCCGGGCAAGGCCCTGCACATCGACGGCATGCAGGCGAAAGTGGATCCGCGGGCGGAATGGAAGCAGATGTATGCAGAGACCTGGAGAATCGAGCGCGAGTTCTTCTATGATCCCGGCTTCCACGGGCTCGACCTCAAAAAGATCACTGCAAAATATGAACCCTTCGTCGACGGACTCAGCACACGCAGCGACCTCACCTATCTGCAAACAGAGATGCTCGGCGAAATCACTGTGGGTCATATGTTCGTTGGTGGCCCATATCATCCAGACGACGCACCTAAGGCCGGCCTGCTCGGAGCCAATTACGTCATCGAGCATGATCGCTACCGGTTTGCGCATATCGTAAGCGGTGGCAACTGGAACCCTACGCTCTATTCGCCGCTCACACAGCCAGGTGTCAACGTACATGAAGGTGATTACCTGCTGGCCGTGAATGGTGTCCAGATACACGCCGGCGACAATCTCTACGCTGCCTTTGACGGCCTTGCCGGTAAGCAGACCACCATCACCGTCGGTCCCAATCCGGATGGCTCATCGTCACGTACAGCCCTCGTCGTACCCACGGCAAGTGAGACCGCAATGCGCAGCCAGGAATGGATCGAAGGCAACATCAAGAAGGTCGACGCGCTGTCGAATGGGCAGGTCGCCTATGTCTACATGCCGAATACGGGCGGCTCAGGCTTCGACAGTTTCAACCGCTACTTCTTTGCGCAGACAGACAAGAAAGCAGTCGTGATCGACGAGCGTTACAACGAAGGCGGCGACATTGCCGATTATGTGGTCGACGTGCTGAAGCGGCAGCCAATCCTCGCATACGAATCGCGGCAAGGCCTGCGGACCACCGAGCCGACCGGAGCGATCTTCGGGCCTAAGGCGATGCTCATCAATCAGAATGCCGGCTCAGGCGGCGATGCAATGCCGTGGCTTTTCCACAATGCGAAAATCGGCACACTGGTCGGCACACGCACCTGGGGCGGACTGGTCGGCATCGGTGGCTTCCCTCCCCTGCTCGATGGCGGCTATGTGATGGCGCCGCGAACCGCGTTGTATGGCTTGCACGGCGAGTTCGAAGTGGAGAACCACGGCATTGCGCCCGACGTCGAAGTCGAGGACGATCCTAAAGATGTCGCTGCCGGGCACGATCCGCAGATGGAGCGCGCGGTACAGATTGTGCTGGATGAATTGAAAGCTCACCCGATCCCCGCAATCCCGGTACCGCCTTATCCGAACTATCACAAGGATGACGGGCTGGGTAAGTAATAGACACGCTTATATATACGTCGCGAATGGCCTGTGCAGCCTTACTTCACTGGCCGCTTGCGTGTTCGCGGTACCGACTTCTTCGCAGTCGATTCCTTGTTTTTTTCGACCCGCAGTTTCCATGCGCTGTGGATCGCGCCCCTTAGCGCTTCTTCGTTCGAGACGGCAAGACGGATGTGCGTTGCTCCCATACTCCCCCATCCGCCTTTGACCGGCAGAAATAATTCGGGAGCCTCTTCGACGAAGCCGGCCTGCAGTTCAGGCGACAGCATCAGGTTCCCATAGCCCTGCGCCTGCGATGCGAGCGTGGCAAAAATGCGGCCACCAACACGAAAGTCTGCAGCGCCCATGTGGGAACTTTCCTCGGCTCCCTCCATGGACAGGCAGATGAGGCGGAAATCTGCAGGCGTCATCATCAATCTCATCGCAGAAATAAACAACGCAGACAGTTTACGGTATCTCGACCGCCCGATTATTCGCGGATGCGAGGATTCAAGACCGCATACAGCGTATCGGTGGCGAGATTCACCAGTACATACGTCAGGCCGACCGCGAGAATACAGCCCTGGACCAGCGCATAGTCGCGGTTCGAGATTGCCGAGACAGTAAGTCGGCCCAGGCCCGGCCACGCGAAAATCGTCTCCGTCACAATGGCCCCGGCAAGCAACGCGCCGAACTGCAGACCGACGAGCGTGATAATGGGAATCATCGCATTGCGCAATGCATGGCGATACAGTACAGTCCGCTCGGACAAACCCTTCGCGCGCGCGGTGCGTATGTAGTCCTGACCCAGTTCTTCCAGCATCGCTGTCCGGACCATGCGTGTAAGAATCGCAGCCAGCGCAGACCCCATGGTGAGCGCGGGCAGGATCAGGTGATCAGGCGTGCCTGCTCCCGAAACCGGCAGCCAGCCCAGCTTGATCGACACCAGCAGAATCGCTATCGGCCCCAGCGCAAACGATGGAAATGAGAGCCCGAACAAACTCACCACGCCGACGACGTTGTCTCGGGTCCTGCCCCTGTTCAGCGCAGCAACAATGCCGGCGGGTATGGCGAGCAGCAACGCAAAAATCAACGCAGCCAATGTGAGTTCGAGAGTATAGGGATAGCGCTGCAGCACCAGGTGCGTCACCGAATCGTTCAGCCTGAGCGAGTGGCCGAGATCACCATGGAGCACGCCGCGCCAGTAATGAAAATACTGCTCGCTGAGCGGCCGGTCGAGCCCGTATTGATGGCGCAGCGTAGCGAGATCCGTAGCCGACGCACCTTCGCCGAGCATCTGTTCCACCGGATCGCCCGGCACGATGTGGATGAGCAGAAAAACGAGCGTCACCACCAGCCACAGGACCGGCACGGTATACAGCAGGCGTTTCATCAGGGGCCGAAGCGGGATGCGGTTCAGGAGGCTTCTCCCGGCTGGCTGGTGTCCGACGTCGAACTGCGAGGCTCCGCATTCATAGGCGCCCTCAGCAGGGCTGACGCATTCCCAAGACTGCGCGTCGGCAGAGGCCGCATGGGTGGAACAGGAGCAACACGAAGTTTGCTGATGCGATGGCCGGCCATTTCGACTACGGTAAACCGTCGGCCGCTGTAATCCAAGAAATCACCCTCGTCAGGGATTTTGCCGAGCCGTGTGAGCACGAAGCCCGCCAGCGTTTCGACGCCGCCATCGCGCGGCAGGTCCCATTGCATCTGCGTTTCGAGGTCACGCAGATGAACGCTGCCGTCAAAGATGAACGCATCATCGCCGCTCATCAGCGCAAGCCGCGGACCTACGTCGAATTCATCTTCCATTTCGCCGACCAGCTGTTCGAGTGCGTCTTCAACAGTCACCAGGCCGACGGTCGATCCGTATTCGTCGACCACTACGGCAAGATGGCGGCGGCGGTATTTGAACTCCTGCAGCAAATCAAGCACCGGCTTGGTTTCCGGAACGAACAGCACATCCCGCATGATTTGTCCCAGCGTCAGATCACCGAACGGCGACTGCGCGCGGGGGAAACGAGACGCGATGCGGAAGTGCATCAGCCGCGAAAGATCCTTTGAATACGCGACGCCGACAATATGCTCGGGCCCGCGCGCCGGATCATAAACAGGCACGCGGGAATGCTGCTCTTCGACAATACGGGCGCTCGCATCTTCGATGAGCGTATCCGCAGGCAGCGAAAAAATACGCTGGCGCGGGACCATGATCTCGCGCGTCGACAGATCGTTCGCTTCCACTGCGCGATGAATCAGCGCCTCCTGGAATTCAGGAAGCAGCCCCATGCGGCGCGTGGTCGTTGCGATGAGCTTGATCTCCTCGGGCGAGTGCGCCGTTCCCTCGCGGATGAGTGGCGCATTGAACAGCCGCAGCACACTCGCTGCCGATCGATTCATGACACTGACGCCGGGGCGCGTAAGCGTGATGAACAGGTCCATCGGCCCGGCAACCGCCAGCGCCATCTCTTCCACCTTGCGCAGGGCCAGAGACTTCGGAACGAGCTCGCCAAGCAGCACATGAAGATAGGTGATGGCAACGAACGCCAGCGTGGCGGCGGTGAGGTGCGCATAGAAAATGCCTTGCGGCAGCCGCATGAAGAAGGGCTCGAGCACAGGTGCGATCGCCGGCTCGCCGATCCAGCCAAGGGCAAGGCTGCAAAGCGTCACACCGAGCTGTACGGCGGGAAGAAAGTCGTCGAGATGGTCCTGCAGACGTCGAACCGTCCGTGCGCCGCTGCGATTAAGCGCGATGAGCTGGTCCACCTGCGTCTCGCGGATGCTGACCATCGCAAACTCCGCCGCCACGAAGAAACCATTGGCGAGGATGAGGACAGCAATCGCAACCGCGCGGAAGAGCAGCCACTTGAGCATCTGTACAGACAGTTATACCAATAGCCGATGCATCACGGCAGTCGCTGGCGCAGGGTCTGCATACCTGAATGACCTGGGATTTAACTGCAGACGAGCAAACGGGCCATCCGATCGGGATGGCCCGTTTGCTCGCGCGGCGTGAATCTCATCTTTGGCGCCGCGCCACCTGCTGTTCCGCGTAATTACTGACCCTGCACCGTGCGGATCGTCCGTTGTTCATGCTGCCGACTCTGGGATTGACGCAAAGCCCCGACCATCGATCCGAATTGAACCGACTTCAATTCGTGATTCTGGTTGTCTTCCGCAAACGTCAGAATCGCACGTGTATCGTTTGGCGCTGGATCGCCGGGGCTCAATGTCAACGCAAGATTCTTTTTTGCATCCATGCTCTGCAGATGAGCGCTGTAAGTTGTACCGTTTTTATCGAGAAGATACGTACCGGCTGGCCAGTTTTGTCCGCCGACTGTGAAGTTGAACGGAACTTCAAACCTTTTTTCTGACGTGGCAGCATTGGCTGCGAATGTGGTTGCTGCGACGGCTGACATCATGACGATCGTACCGAGAATGTTGCGCATTGTGTGATTCCTCCTGCCTCTGGAAACCACACTAATGATCGGCCAAATTAAATGTGTCAAGTTCCCGTCCAGAAAACGTGAAGCTTTCTAAACGGTCTGCATCACTCCCGTATTCCCTGCCCCGCTCAGTACTTCGCGGACACTCAACATCTCGCTGCGGATATCCTGCCCTGCCCGTTCACGCTCTGCGGGAGGAAGATTTTCTGCGAGTCGCTGAGTGTGCTCGAGCAGGTCGACAGCTTCCGCAAATGCCTGTCGCTGCCGGGCCTGGAGAGCGGCGGAACGCAATGCGCCGATCGCACGCTGCCAGTCCGCTGCAGCTTCATAATGGAACGCAATTTCACGCGCCACGTTCGAGCGATCGTCACGGAACAATTCGCCAAGCCTCTCGGCGATCCTCGTATGCCATCGGGCGCGTCGTGTTGCCGGCTGCCTGCGGTAAAGCACATCGCGATAAAGTCCATGCGCAAAGACATAGAACGCCGATCGCATGCCGTGAGGCAGTTCGTCCTGCCCTGCCTGGTCCAGAAAATAAAGCTTATGTGCGAGCGCGTCGTACGCTTCTTCCAACTGCTCTGCATCTTTGTCCAAGGCAGCGGCCGCTGCCCAAACGGGAAAAGCGATCCCTACCAGGCTGCCGGCTTCGAGCAGGCGCTGTTCCTCCGAAGAAAGGCAGGCAATTTCAAGTTCGATCATCTGCGCAAGACCAGTCGGCACGCGGTCTTCCATTTCCTGGAACGAGGTGCGCTGCTTCCACACGCGCGTACCTTCGGACGGTTCACACACGATGCAGCGTTCCGCGAGCAGGTGCTCAAGCAGTGCTATCGCGAACAGCGGATTGCCCTCCGAATACTGGTGCACAAAACTCGTGAGCCCGGGTGGCAGCGTCTTCTCCTGCAACTGCCTGGCCAGCAGCTCGCGGACATTCTCCTTGGCCAGCGGCTGCAACGCTATCTCCATACACAGGTGCCGCATCTGCAAATCCTGCTTCAACGCTCGCAAAGGATGCTCAGCAGGAACAGCCTGCGGCCGATACGTCGCCAGCACCATCAGCTTGGCGGCAGCCCGTCGGCGGGCCAGCGCAGAGATGAGCTGCAGCGTCCCTTCATCCGCCCAGTTGATGTCTTCAAAAATGAGCACCAGCGAATGCTCTGCCGAAAGGGCTTCAAGCGCCGCGCAGAGGTCGCCGGGCATCCGCTCGACAGGCACAGATCCATTCGCCTGCGGCAATGATATGTGCCTTGACCGGGCCATCCATGCCGGCGCCATCGCCAGCAGCACCTCGCACGCGCGGCTGCCTGCAGGCGACATGCAAAGCTGGTCCAGAGCTTCCATCACCGGGTAATACTCTTCCTTCGCGCCAAAGCCTTCCACGCACTGTCCTCGCGCGATGCTGAGCGTTGTAGAAGATGTCGCCCGCTGGCTGAACGTATCTACCAGCGCGCTCTTGCCAATTCCCGCCTCTCCGGTTATGAAAACAATCCGCCTCTGCGACTGCGACAACTGATCGATCTCTGCCGAGAGCCGCAATAGCTCCTGCTCACGGCCAACCAGGCCTGACGCGAGCGCAGAATTCGCTGCAACCCCCAGCGCAGTGCATCCCTGAGCCGGCACGTCCGTGACCGTGGCCACAAAACAGTAGCCGCGCTTGGGCAGCGTCTGGATAAATCGTGGCTGTCCCGCATCGTCGCCGAGTACCTTGCGCAGCTCAAGGATGTAAGTACGAAGCACCTGGGGCTGCACATAAGTTTCCGGCCAAAGCGCATCGAGCAGTTCATCGTGCGTCACCAGGCGCGCCGGATTTTCTACCAGGTAACGCAGCACGGCGAACGGCTTGGGCGGCAACGGCAACTGTGTTGCATTGAGCCAGAGACATTCGTTCGACCGATCCAGCCGGAAAGATTCAAACTGCTTTAACGTGGCGGTACCGTTCATTGTTTACCCCGCGTTAAGACTGCACGCGATCTTCCAGTCCTGTAAACCGCGCGTCGCACCTTTTACACGCATTTTATTGCCGATTGGCGCATGCAAAGGCTGTTGCCGATCGCTGGTGAATGTCCATTTGCGGACGCCGTGTCCTGATATGGACACGGCACCGCACGCTTGCGACAGAAAACGTCTATCAAATCAAGTACGTAGAAAATGACGAGTGGTTCCAGGCGTGCAACCATCCAACTGTCATAGTGAAGCGGGACGGCCGAAAGTTTCAATACAGTTTGGGATTCTGCATGACCGGGAACTTGCGGAAGCCTGCCTGCGTACATGCTCTGCAGACGACAGTGCTGGCCCCGTAAGCTCAGGTTTGACGGGATAGCTTTTAAGGGCCAAGGGAGTATCAAGTGGCGGCACAGCGGAAGAAGAAGCGTTGGCTCATGTGGGGATCGATCCTCGCGGTCGTGGTCGTGATCGCAGTGGTCGCAGCAAAGATCGCTCATGGCAGCGGCACCAAAATCGATCCCAGCCGTCTGGCCGATGTGACCCGGTCCGACATTGCTAAGAGTGTCGTCGCCACCGGCAAGGTGGAGCCGATCACCAAGGTCGAATTGAAATCAAAAGCCAGCGGCATCGTCGAGAAATTATTGGTCGACGTGAACGCCAAGGTACAAAAGGGCCAGGTGCTCGCAGTTCTCGACCGCCAGGAGATCGAAGCGCAGGTCGACGCGCAACGCGCACAATTGCTGGCTGCCGAGGCAAATGTAAAGTCGGCATCCGCTAGCATTCAGCATGACAAAGTAGACGCGCAGGCGCCCGACCTGCCCATGTACAAAACCACGCTCGATCGCAACCAGGAAATGATGAAAGACGGGATCGTTTCCCAGCAGGCACTGGACAACGCCAACCGCGATTATCTTTCCATGCTGAATAAACAGCACGTCGCGCAGGCAGAAATTGCTGTCGACAACGCCAAGCTGAGCCAGGCCGAAGCGCAGGTTGCGCAGAGCAAGGCCAGCCTGAAGCAGCTTGAAGAGCAGCTTAGTTACACGACGCTTACCTCGCCGATGGACGGTGTCATCCTGTCGCGCGACGTCGAACTCGGCGACGCCGTCAGCTCGATCCTCGTACTCGGTTCAGGAGCAACCAAGGTGATGACGCTCGGCGATATCAAGCAGGTTTACGTCGACGGAAAAGTCGATGAAGCCGACATAGCTGCCGTCTACATGGGACAACCGGCGCGCATTCGCATCGAATCTTTCAAGGACCGGGTTTTCAATGGCAAGGTGACGCGTATCGCTCCCCTCGGCGTCGAAAAAGATAATGTCACTACGTTCTCCGTGCGTGTTTCCATCGACAATCCGAATGGCGAGATCAAGGCGAACATGACAGCCAATGCCGAGATCATCAACCTTGAGCATAAAAACGCGCTGGTTGTCCCGGAGCAGGCCATCAGCTACGACCAGCAGCGAAAAGCATTTGTAAATGTCCCCGACGCGAAAGCCAAGGATGGCATGCGGCGAGTGGATGTTACGGCAGGCATCTCCAATGGAAGCAAAACAGAGATACTTGCCGGTCTGAAAGCTGGAGACAAAGTAGTCCTGGCGCAGTAATATTTGCAGGCGGCCAGCAATGGCAATGGAGGATGAACGATGAATAAGCTGAATAACAAGATGCGTAGGTTTGCCAAGACGACAGGCGTGCTGATGGTGCCTGCCATGATGTCGACCGCGATGTTTGCCGCCGAGGGTCGCTTTGAAAAAACTGTCCCGGCCAGTGCCAACCTGACGGCCACAGTGTCCACCGGATCAGGATTCATCCACATCATTCCCGGCTCAGGAAACGAAGTACACATCATCGGCCACGTGCATGCCAACCACGGCTGGATGGGCAACGGTTCGGACGACGACGTGAAGCAGGTCGAAGCGAATCCTCCGATCGATATCTCGGGCAACAACCTGCGCATCGGCAATCGCAATGACGGCCCTTACCGCCATGTCGCTATCGATTATGAAATTACCGCGCCCTACTCGTCACAGTGGAAAGCCAGCACCGGCTCTGGCGACATCAAGGTTTCCGGTGTCGTGGCCAACAAGCTTGAGACGGGTTCCGGTGAGATTGAAGCTAACAATGTCACCGGCGATTCCGCCCTTGAAACTGGCTCAGGCGACATCCATGTTGCCTTCTCGAAAAGCGGCGCTGTGACAGCCGAGACCGGCTCCGGCACCATCCGCCTCGACAACATCGACGGCCGGCTAAAAGCAGAAACCGGCTCTGGCGACATCAAGGTCACGGGCAGGCCGGGGAACAACTGGAAGCTCGACACCGGCTCTGGCTCCATCGAGCTCGGCATCGGTAGTGCACCCGCGACGCTCGATGCGGAATCAGGTTCCGGGTCCATCACCACCGCGCAGGGCATCACCATGCATGGCAGCCTGGATAAGCATCACGTTACCGGCGACATCAACGGTGGCGGCCCGACCATCAAGGCAGAAACCGGGTCCGGCGACGTCCGCATTCACTAACCTCCAGGGACGGGCAAGCCGGTACACTGGAAGTGTGCTGCATATTGCCCGTTCCATTCCCAAAGACAAGCTCAAGCTCCTCGTGTTTGACCTCGACGGCACACTGATCGATTCGCGCGCCGACCTCACTTCCTCCATCAACGCCATGCTGCGTCATTTCAAACGCGCAGCACTTCCTGAAGATGTGATCGCCAGCTTTATCGGAGACGGTGCCACCATGCTGGTGCGCCGCTCGCTCGGCGACCCGGTTGATGAAGGCTTCGTCTACCAAGCTGTCGAGTACTTCCTCGACTACTATCGCGAACACAAACTCGACCACACCTACGTCTACGACGGCGTGTTCTCAGTACTTGAACAATTACGCCTGCGATATGGGACGGGTCTGCAGATGGCCGTGTTGTCCAACAAGCCGGAGAACCCATCACGGGAGATTTGCGACGCACTTCTGTTGAAGCCTTATTTTTTTCAGATATATGGCGGCAACAGTTTTTCAACGAAGAAACCGGACCCCGAAGGACTACTGGCGCTTATCGCCGAGGCAGGCGTGCAGGCCGAGGAGACACTGATGATCGGCGATACCGATGTCGACATATTGACTGCTCGCAACGCTGGCGCCTGGGCCCTCGGCTGCAAGTTTGGACTCTCGCCACACACTCTCGAATACGCCATGCCCGATTGCCTTGTGGACTCTCCGCACGACTGGGCCGCTGCCCTGCTGTAAGCTGTCTGCGTGCGCAAGTTTCGTCATTCAAAAATGGAACTGATGCACAAACCTGTTCGTATCCCGATGGAAGGAGACTCCATGCGCTCGAGGCAATCCGCGTTCAATACAATCATCGGTATCGCGATTCTGATAGCCGCATTTACAGCTTCCACTTTGCATGCGGCAGCGGAAGATCGTGACCGCGTCAGCTTCGGCGATCGTATCGTCGTTGGTGACGGCGAGACCATCGGTGACGCCGTCTGCTTCTTCTGTTCCGTCGAATCTCACGGCACCATCAGGGGCGATGTCGTTTCGTTTTTTGGCGGCGTCCGCACCAATCAGCAAGTGCATGGCAGCCTGGTCTCTTTCGGTGGCAATGTAACGCTCGATGATGGCGCCAGCGTCGATGGTGACCTGGTGATCTTCGGCGGATCCTTGCGGAAAAGTAGTGACGCGCGGACCAGTCAGAGCGAAGTTATTTTTCCCGCGATCATCTTCGCCATTCCGCTGTTGATCATCGGTGCAATCATCTGGGGCATCTCGGCCATTGTCCGCCGGCGCGTCCCTCACTATTACATCCCCCCGGCCCGCTAAGAGCGGCTTCACCTCTGAAACATAATCGCTGGTCTGGTGCACGCGCCTGTTTGCCCTGCCAACACCCGTTGTCGCGTCGCCTTGTACGATAAAGAGATTGCGATGACGGACTTTCAATTAATCAGCGACTATCAGCCGCAGGGCGACCAGGGACGGGCCATTGGCGAACTCGTCGATGGCATCGCCGCGGGCGAACAGCACCAGGCCCTGCTCGGCGTCACCGGTTCCGGCAAAACTTTCACCATGGCGAAGGTGATCCAGGAACTGAACCGGCCGGCCTTGATCCTGGCCCATAACAAGACCCTGGCCGCGCAACTCTTCCACGAGTTCAAGCAATTCTTCCCGAACAACGCGGTCGAATACTTTGTTTCCTACTACGACTACTACCAGCCGGAAGCCTACATA
This sequence comes from uncultured Acetobacteraceae bacterium, assembly GCA_964658655.1. Lineage (GTDB taxonomy): Bacteria > Acidobacteriota > Terriglobia > Terriglobales > Acidobacteriaceae. The sequence continues at coordinate 24,559 of CAZZZL010000047.1, forward strand.
CCTGCCGGCGATCTCTACATTGAAAAAGAAGCGACCATCAACGAAGAGTTGGACAAGCTGCGCCTCTCGGCAACTCGTTCACTCTTCGAACGACGGGACGCCATCATCGTTTCATCTGTAAGCTGCATCTACGGTCTGGGCTCGCCGGAGGCCTACTTCGGCATGCTGCTGATGCTTGAAAAGGGCCAGCGCATCCGGCGCGAAGACATCACCAGGCGCCTTGTCGAAATTCTCTATGAGCGCAACGAAGCCGATTTCCGTCGCGGCACTTTCCGCGTGCGCGGCGATGTGATCGAAGTCTTTCCAACCTACGACGAAATGGCTTATCGGATCGAATTGTTTGGCGATGAAATCGATGGCCTGTCCCAGATCGACCCTCTTTTCGGCACAGTGAAGCAGAAGTACGCGCGCCTGCCGATCTACCCGAAAAGCCATTACGTCGTGCAGCCCGAGCGCAAAAAGACGGCCATGGATTCCATCCTCGAAGAACTCGAGGCATGGGAGAAGGAACTGGAGAGTCAGGGCCGCATGGTCGAAGCGCAGAGAATTCATCAGCGCACGCGCTTCGACCTGGAGATGATCAAATCTGTCGGCTACTGCCACGGCATCGAAAATTACTCGCGCCATTTTTCCGGACGCTTGCCGGGTGAACCGCCTCCAACTTTACTCGACTATTTTCCGCGCGACTTCCTTGTCTTCATCGACGAGAGCCACGCCACGCTCCCGCAGCTGCATGGCATGTGGCATGGCGACCGTTCGCGTAAACAGAACCTGGTTGACTACGGCTTTCGCCTGCCCTCCGCGACTGACAACCGGCCGCTCAGGTTCGAGGAATTTGAAGCTCGGACGAATCAGCTGATCTATGTTTCGGCCACGCCAGGGCCATACGAACTTACCAAGTCGGCGGGCGTAGTCGTCGAACAGATCATTCGTCCAACCGGCCTGCTCGATCCGATCGTCGAGATCCGGCCCATCCGCGGCCAGATCGATGATCTGCTCGCAGAAATTCGCGACCGCATCGCGAAGAACGAACGCGTCCTCGTAACGACACTCACCAAGCGCATGTCCGAAGATCTCGCTGGCTATTACACCGAGGTCGGCGTGAAGTGCCGCTACATGCATTCCGAAATTGAAACGCTGGAACGCGTGCGGCTCTTGCGTGATCTGCGCAAGGGCGAGTACGACGTGCTGATCGGCATTAACCTGCTGCGCGAAGGGCTCGACTTGCCGGAAGTATCGCTCGTCGCAATCCTTGACGCCGACAAAGAAGGCTTCCTGCGTTCACAGGGCTCGCTGATTCAGACCATGGGCCGAGCCGCACGTAACGTCAATGGCCGCGCTATCCTGTACGCCGACACCATCACCGATTCCATGCGCCGTGCTATCGATGAGACCGAACGCCGTCGCGCCGTGCAGGAAGCGCACAACACCGAACACGGCATTACCCCGACGTCGATAATCCGTCCAACCGATATGGCACTGGCACAGATACTTAAGGCCGAATACGCCGACATGACCGAGCAGGAACAGGAGATTCCCGAGTTCAAGGATCAACATGACCTCGAAGATTTCGTCGCAAAGCTCGAAACAGAGATGCGCGAAGCAGCGAAGAAGTTCGAGTTCGAACGCGCAGCGAAGCTCCGCGATGTCATCAAGGAGCTAAGAACGAAGGAGTTTCTATTCGGCTAGATTATTGCGGCTGCAGTACAGAGAATCCCACCTGCCTAGCCGCTTCACTTAGGCGAGCATCGCTGCAGATAAACGTGCGACCCTGTGGCTTGCCTCGACACCCGACCATCGCAGCGGAAAGTTGAAGACTGCCAGCAGCACGAAGGGGATAGGTATGAAGCAGGCTGCGCGCCTCGCGATATTCACAGTGCGCATGAAAAAACCCTCATGGCTACTGTAGCCATGAGGGCTCTCGATACACAGTCAGCTACGCGCCGGGCGCCTTGGCCGCAAGAATCGTCGGCGTATCCACCTCTGGCTCCTTTACAAACAGGTCTTTTGCCTTGGCGAAAAGGGCCTTGGCGATGTCGCCGCTGAGGTGAGCCTTGCGCGCATCCTCGTCAGCAAATGTATCGAAAATTCCGAACTTCGACGGACCAATCTTCAACGCATACCAGGTTGTTGTGCCGGCTTCCGCTTCAGCCATCGGTTGCGCGGACTTCAAGAACGCTTCTACCTCTGCTTCTTTACCAGGCTTGGCTTCCATCTGGGCCCATATCGCGAACTTGTCCATGATTCACTCCTGTTTTCGTAACGTACGAAAAATGAGATGCGGGTTCTGCGGACATGGCGAGACGGTCAGTCAATCGTTGAAGCGTTGCCGAAACCCAAAAAGCTCATGCCGGCCTCCACTGACCGGTCCAGCGGCAGCGTCGTATCCAGTGCGAGATGCGGTCGAACGATCGGCTCGAATCTCTCTTTCATCGACAGATATAACTCGAAATTCCGATCCGCAGCGGGATGCGCTTCCCCTGAACCAAGCCTGCGCTCGGCCGCCTCATCCGAGCAGAACAGGTAAACGATGCGCCATTCACTGCGCACATCGCCGGCTTCTGCCGTCTCAATGACGCGCTCGATCTGCGCAGTATGTGAAAATGTGCGGCCATCGAAAAAGATAAAGCGCGGACCGTCCGCTTTACGCCTGAGGTAGTCTGCGGCACTGAGCATCGCGTCCATACATAAGGCGTTCTGTTTTTCGGAAAAGTCGGTTGCCGTGCCGGGAAAAAGCGCCGCCCGTACATCATCCTTATTCAGGATTACCGCAGTCGCGTTTAACTGATGCAAACGGGCACCCAGCGCTTTCGCCAGGGTCGACTTCCCCGTCCCCGGCAGCCCGGCCAGCAGGACGTACGTACAGCCGCCTGCCCCGCCCGTCGTCAAAACTATTCGACTTCCTTTTTGGCGCGATACCCATCACGGGCCACAATCTCGTACTTCAGATTGTGATGTTTTTCGTCCTGCATCTGCAGCGGCTTTCCTTCGCCATCCACCAGCTCAACACGGATCTTCCGGTACGTGCCATCAGACCGCGGATTGGTCGGCGAATACGCAAGAGCGTACTGGTTCCGGATCGATGCATTGATCTGCTGAAAGATCTCGGGCATCTCGGCTTCGAAGCGCGGAAAGAAGGATTGCCCGCCCGTCATGCGCGCGAAGGTATTCAGCTCGTTGTCAGCCTGCAGATAATCGATCCCCTTCGGCCCGAACATCCCGCCCTGCCGCGCGTTCCCGGTAATGCGTGCCGCGCCGCCGGTGCCGACCGTGAAGATCGTGACATTCGGCGTAGTCTTGATCTTCTGCAGAATCTTGTCGAGGTTGATCTTCGAAAATGTATCGATCCCGGATGAGACCAGGATGATGTACTTGCGTCCCTCGATGCGGGTCAGTCGATCGAGTGTTTCGTAGAGCGCGTCGAACTCGTTCGTCTCGCGAAAACCCGGAATCATCAACTGGTTCAGCGACTGCATCACCACCCGCTTATCCTGCGTAAAGTCAGTCAGAATCTGCGTATGCATGTCATACGTGACGACGGCCACGTAATCATCCGGCCGCAGCTGCTGCGCAAAGGAATAAGCGGCATTGCGCATGTCATAAATGAAGTAGTAATTCGTCGAAGCAAATTCGCACAGCAGGACAGCGGTGATTGGCGCTTCAATGCGGCCAAAGCTCACCAGCTTCTGCGGCTGCCCATCCTCAAAGATGCGGAAATTTTCCTGCTTCAGGTTGGGCACAAACTGGTGTGTCTTTTCAAGCAGCACGCCTACATCGACATTTACCACCGGCACATCGACGCGGAGCGAAAAGTTCTCAAGACCAGCCGGGTTCTTGACCTTCGGCTCAGAAGGCGGCGGCGGTGGAGGCGGCGCGTTATCCGGGTTCTTCTTGGGGATGACAATCGCGCCATTCGTGTCCGCCGGGCCTTGATCGGAAGTGTCGGGCTGCGGGGCCGGCGGGACATTCTGCTGGTTCGGCGCTTGCTTGTTCGGCGCCGGCGCTGGAGGCGTGGTCTGCTGCGCTTTTGCTCCTGCCGTCGCCATGAAAGCAACCGACAGAAGCGTGGCAGAAATGAGCGAGCGGAAAGTCGTTCCGGCAGGCATGGCAGGCGAAGACGATCGGGACAGAGACTGCATACAATCCTCAAACTACATGAGACCCATGGCGACAGGCGACAAAATCGCCGAATCTTTCCATCCGGCCACCGCGCTCACGTCAAACAGATTTGCAGCAGCCGGGCGTCGATGACTCTCAATTGTTAGTCTAAGAGACGTGCCCACACGCTTTGAAGCTTCGACTTGGTTCTCGGTCATTTTTTCGGTTGCAGCAGCGGCTTCCATAGCGAGCGGCCAGGTGGCGCCAAGCAGCCAGATGCTGCCAGGCGGCCAGCAGGCGCCAACCCTGTCGCCCACCAGCCCCGACGGGTACTTTCCCCTGGCGCAGGTCCACCGTGGGCTCCATGGCGTTGCCTGGACGGTCTTCGAGGGCACGCAGCCCGAGGCCATGCAGGTGGAGATTCTTGGCGTCCTGCGCAATGCCCTGGGGCCCCACCGCGACATGATCCTGGCCCGTCTCCAGGGCACCAAGCCGGAGTACACCGGGGTCGTCGCCGGAATGAGCGGCAGCCCGGTCTATATCGACGGAAAACTGTTGGGCGCGCTCTCGTACCGCATCGGCCAGTTCAGCAAGGAGCCCATTGCCGGCATCACCCCGATCGCACAGATGCTGGACGTACGCGACATTGTCGGCGATGCCGCTGAGCCAATGATGCAGACGGCCAGTCTGCAAAAATTAGACAGCGCCGACACCAATCTGGATATTCATCCGATAGAAACTCCCTTGAGCCTGAGCGGCTTCAGCCCGGAAGCGCTAAGGCCTTTCAAGGACCGCCTCGCTGCCGTCGGCCTTACTGCCATCGACGGCGTTGGCGGCGGCGCCCCTGACACGAATCAGCCTGAACCGCTTGTGCCGGGCTCTGCCGTCAGTGCGCTCATGGTGACGGGCGACCTGGAGATGGCGGCGACCTGCACCGTCACCTATATCGATCCCAAACAACTTCTTGCCTGCGGCCATCCGATCTCGCAGTCCGGCGGCGTATCCATGCCGATGACCAAGGCTGAAGTGGTCGCCACCCTCGCCTCGCCCTTGAACGCTTTCAAGATCATCAACACCACCGAACTTGCCGGGGCGTTCAACCAGGACAGGGCTTCCGCCATCCGCGGCACACTCGGCGAAAAAGCGAAGCTCATCCCGGTGACCTTGAGTGTCAGCAACGCGAACAGCGCCGGCCAACACCCCGAGACACTTCATTTCGGCGTTATCGACGATCCGCAGATGACCCCATTGCTGGTTCTCCTCTCGACTTACCAGGCACTGCTTGAAAACAATAAATACGGCGTCGAAATGAGCTACCGGATCCGCGGCAGTATTCGCACAAGCACTGACCAGGAAGTGGCTCTCGATTCCCTCGCCGCGCCCACCGAATTGATGCCATCCGCGATCGGCGCAGTCATCGCCCTGGGCGACCGCTTCAGCCGGGTCTATGCGAACCGGGCGCGCACTCTCAAGATCGAAAGCGTCAATCTGCACATCGATGCGATCTCCGGCAATAACAGCATGGAGATAGAATCCGCCGCTACCACTCGGCCTTCCGCGCACGCCGGCGATACGGTAATGATCGATACTGTGCTGCGTCCCTATCAGCAGGCCCCTAGGCATGTGCAGGTTCCCGTAATGCTGCCGACTGCCATGCCATCAGGGCCGGTGCGTGTCGTGCTGAGCGGTGCTGCGGAACTGGATCGCATGCTGCAGGCGCCATCGCTCCTGCTGCAGACCGGCCTTGATGAAAATGCGACCATTGCCCAGTTGAATGCAGCGCATACGAATGACGCCGTATACGCCACCATCCTGACACCAGGCGCACAGGCGATTGTCGATGGCAGGACACTCGGTACGCTGCCGATTTCCATGGTGAATGTGATGGAGCCGATGCGCAACAGCCACCGGTTGACCCTTAACGGTGAGTCGGCCATTCTCGCTTCCACCGTGCCACTGAATGGCATGGTTACCGGACAACAAGTAGTGACAATCGAGGTCGAATAGGTGAGCCAGATTCGCTCTGCAGGTTTGCTGCGCGCTCGAAACACGCGCAGATGTTTGACACATCTCTTATCGCTGATCGTGCTGCCGATCCTGGTGTCGGGCACAGGTCTCCATGCACAGGGCACGCGGCTCTGGAGTCAGTCGCACTATGACGAATTCGAAAAAGGCACGCCGAAGGGCGTCGCGATTTCGAGCCAGGGCTACCTCGAAGCCGGCCCCTCCCTCAAGGAACTCGCAGCGACAGGCACCACCTACGTGTGGGCCATCGCTGCCGACAAAAAAGGCAATGTCTACGCCGGGACCGGTTCGCCCGCGCGCGTCGTCCAGCTGAGCGCCGACGGCAAACAGACGACGCTGCTCGAGAGCAAGGATGTATCCGTACAGGTAGTGCGCGTCGGTCCGGATGGATCGATTTATGCAGCGACCCTGCCAGGCGGAAAAGTCTATCGTCTGAAGCCTGGCCAGACGAGCCTTGATGAGAGCAAGGCCGAGGTCGTCTTTGACCCGGCGACTTCGGAAAGCAAGCCTGAGGTTCGTCCGAAGTACGTGTGGGATCTCGCCTTCGACGCCGAAGGACGCCTGTACATTGCGACCGGCGCGCCCGCTGCCATTTACCGGGTAGCGACCAACCCAGGCGCGAAGCCGGAAAAATTCTTTTCGACCGATGAGCAGCATGTCCGCTGCCTGCTGTTTGAAAAAGACGGCTCGCTGATTGCAGGCACCGATAGCGGTGGCCTGGTCTACCGCATCGACCGCAACGGCAAAGGCCTGGTGATTTACGACGCGCCGAAAGCAGAGATCACGTCACTCAGCGAATCCACAGATGGCATGCTTTACATCGCGGCAGTAGGCGAGAAAAACAAGAACAGCCTGCCGCCGCTGCCTGTACAGGGAAACGCAATGGTTACGGCTACGATTACGATCGTGCAGCCAGGTTCAATCCAGGCGTCCAGTTCCAACGGGCTCATCCCGGACGGCTCGGAGGTTTACGAGATCAACCGGCAGGGCGCGCCGCGCAAGGTGTGGACTGCGCGCGAAGATGTGATTTACGCTCTCTCATCGACGCCACAGGGCCTGTATGCGGCCACCGGCAATCGTGGGCATGTATACCGCGTGCAGCAGGACGGCAGCTTCGCGGACATCGCGCACGTGGAAGCATCACAGGTAACAGCCTTTGCGTCCGCGAGCGACGGCTTTTACCTCGGCGCAAGCAATGGTGGCAAGGTGTTGCTGCTCAACAATGATGACACCAAAGCCGACAGCATGTATGAAAGCTCTGTCTTTGACGCAGGCTTTTTCTCGCAGTTCGGCAAGCCTCAGACAGAAGACTCAGGCGGTAATCGCTATGAGCTATTCGCGCGTACCGGCAATATCGAAAACCCGGTGCGCGGCTGGGGTGACTGGCAGAAAGTCACGCCCCAAAGCGCCTCACTCGCATCCGGACGCTTCCTGCAGTGGAAGGTCGTACTGCACAGGAATACCGGTCGCGTAAACTCCGTCGGCTTCCACTATCTGCCGGTTAATGTGGCGCCCGTCGTCGATGAGATCGTCGTCGCACCCGGCGCCCGCGTCAATACCCAGGCCCTCCAGCAACCACAACCACAGCAGATACAAATAACCTTTCCATCGCAGCAGAACAATAACTTCATCAACCTCAATCCCGAAGGTCCGAACGGCCCGCTGCCGGCTTTCAAAGACCGGACAGCCGTCACGGCACGCTGGGCAGCGCACGACGACAACGGAGACGAGCTTACCTTCAAGATTTATTTCAAAGGTGAAGACGATCATGAGTGGCTGCTGCTTCGCGACCGCACCCGCGAGCGCTTCACCACTTTCGACGCCATCCATCTGCCCGACGGCATATACCGGTTGAAGGTCGTCGCGAGCGATCAGCCATCGCATGTCGAAGGCGAGGCGAAAGCTGGCTACCGCATCAGTGATCGCTTCATCATCGACACGACACCGCCTGTCATTTCCGCAATGACAGCGCAGGCCTCAGGCGCGAAAATTCACCTGGCACTCGACGCGAAGGACGCCATGTCGACCATCGACCGTGCCGAATACTCAGTCGACGCCGGGCGCTGGATCTATCTCGAACCTGACGGCAAACTGTCTGATTCTAAGGACGAGCGCTATGACGTAACCGTCACTGTACCATCGCCTGAAGCCTCGTCGAAGGATGAAGACGAAAGCGCGCGTACCGAGAAATCCAGGGAGCATGTCGTCACCGTGCGCATCTACGACCACTACGGCAATGTAACGGCCGCCAAGACTGTGGTCCACTAGAGCCGATGAGGTTCGAACTCTTCATTGCCGCTCGGTACCTGCGGGCCAAGCGCCGGCAGGCCGTCGTTGGCGTCATCACGGCAATATCGGTCGCCGGCGTCGCAGCAGGCGTGGCGTCGCTCATCATCGCGCTGGCCATCACCAATGGCATGCAGCGAGACCTGCAGGACCGGCTGCTGGCATCGACCGCCCATGTCCAGTTGGAACGCGTTGCCAGTGATGGCATCCGTGACTGGCGGCCGCTCGTCGATCGCATGGTCGCTCTACCCCACGTCAAGGCCGTGGCCCCGGGCCTCTATGGGCAGGTGCTGATATCGAAGGGCCCGCGCTCCGGCGGCGTCCTCATAGAAGGAATTATCCCGCGCTATCAGCGGACCGTCAGCGACCTGTTAGACAAGGTCACGCTCGGCAGCGCCGCTTCACTCGAGCCGACGCAAAGCGACAACGCTGCGCTCGGTCCACAACTCGGCTTGAATGCTGCTGCACCACCAATCGTACTCGGCTACGATCTCGCCGATTCCATCGAAGCCAAAGTGGGCGACACAGTATTGGTGACGAGTCCACAAGGTGACCTGACCCCCTTAGGGCTCATCCCGAAATTCCAACGCTTCCAGGTTGCCGGCATCTTCCACTCCGGCTTCTACCAATACGACGACGCGCTCGCCTTTATGCGGCTCGGAGACGCGCAGCGGCTCTTCAGCGAGCCCGATGTCGTCTCCGTACTCGCCTTCAAAGTTGATGATCTCTATCACGCAGATGTGATTGGCCGCGAGATCGAGAAAGCCGCCGGACCCGGCTTCCTGACCACGAACTGGATGGAACAGAATCGCGAGCTCTTCCGCGCGCTGAAGCTTGAACAGTATGTGACCTTCATCGTGATCGGCCTGATCGTCTGCGTCGCAGCCCTGAATATCCTGATCGCTCTCACCATGATGGTGATGGAGAAGACCCGCGATATTGCCGTGCTGATGTCCTTCGGCGTCCGGCGTGAACAGGTCCGGCTGATCTTTCTGCTGCAGGGACTGTTGATCAGCGTCGTCGGTACTGTGATCGGGCTGGTGCTGGGCTATGGACTCTCACTGCTTGGCGGCCGCTACCACTTCCCTCTCTCGGCCGAAGTCTATTCGATTGATTATCTTCCCTTCGCGCCCCGACTGAGTGACGCATTGATCGTCGCCGCGGTCTCGCTTGGCATCTCGCTGCTCGCAACCCTCTATCCTTCGAGTTCCGCCGCAAGAGTTCTACCCGCCGAAGCTCTCCGTTACGAGTAGAGCAGCCAAGACTCTACTGACCATTGGCTAATTAGCCCGCAGCGAATGAATCGGATCAATCGCAGCGGCCCGTCTGGCCGGCAGCCACGTGCCCGCCAGGGCAAGCAGCGGCAGCAGGCCGATCGCCGCGAGCAGGGCGATCGGATCGTACGCCGAAATATGAACCAACTCGCCGCGCGCAAACCTTCCTGCCGCCAAAGCAATCGGCAGGCCCACCGCAACACCGATGGACGACAGCACAAACGCATGCCGCAGAACCAACCACATCACGTTGCGCCGGCTGGCGCCCAGAGCCATCCGGATACCAATCTCCTGCGAACGCTGCGACGTCACAAAGGACAGCACGCCATAAATACCCACAAAGCAGAGCACCAGCGCAGCAGCAGCGAATGCGCCGAAGAGCGCCAGTGCAAAGCGGGGCCCGGCATAGCCGTACATATCCAGCATCTGCCGCAGCGTATTCGCGTTGACGATCGGTTGATTCTTATCGATCGAGTAGACAGTTTCCCGCACAGTGTTCAGCAGATTCTCGGCAGGCATCGCCGTCGACACAATCAATACGTTCGCAAAAGGAGAAAGGGAATATGGGATAAATATCCCCGGATACTTTTCGCTGTAATTGACGAAGTTCGGCAGGTCGTCAATGACGCCGACAATCACAAACGCATCATCCTGCAATGGGAATTTCG
>CAZZZL010000048.1:0-33973 GCA_964658655.1 uncultured Acetobacteraceae bacterium
AGACATCATGCCGAAGAACATCATCATGATCGGCCCGACGGGCGTGGGTAAAACCGAGATAGCGCGTCGCCTTGCCAAGCTGACCAACTCACCTTTTTTGAAGGTGGAGGCTTCGAAGTTTACCGAGGTCGGCTATGTCGGACGCGACGTCGAATCAATCGTGCGCGACCTGACCGAGATCGCCATCGACATGGTGCGCGAAGAGAAGCTGGAAGAGGTCGAGGACAAGGCCGAGCTCAATGCCGAGGAGCGCCTGCTCGATCTTCTTCTGCCTCCACCATCAGCGACAGTCGTGCCTCCCGTGGCATCAACGACTGCTCCCGCACCGGCGGTAGAGGATGCGCAGTTATCACTCGTGCCTCCGCCAGCCAGCGCAGAGAGCCATCAGCGGACACGCGAGAAATTGCGTTCGCAATTTCGAGAGGGCCGTCTCGATGAGCGGACGGTCGAGATCGATGTGCGTGAACGCAATGCGCCTTCGTTCGAAATCATCTCGAACCAGGGCATGGAAGATATGGACATCAATCTCAAAGATGTCCTGCCAAGCCTCTTTGGTGGCCGCACCAAGAAGCGCAAGATGAAGGTCGCCGAGGCCTTCGAATACCTGGTGCAGGAAGAGGAACAGCGGCTGATAGACATGGAGCAGGTGACGCGCGTCGCCATCGAACGTGTCGAGAACGCAGGCATTGTCTTCCTGGATGAAATTGATAAGATTGCCGGACGCGAGGGCGGCCATGGCCCGGACATTTCGCGCGAAGGCGTGCAGCGCGACATTCTCCCGATCGTTGAGGGGACTACCGTTAATACGCGCTATGGCATGGTGTCGACTGACCACATCCTGTTCATCGCTGCCGGCGCATTCCATGTGACGAAGCCAAGCGATCTTATCCCTGAACTGCAGGGCCGTTTTCCGATTCGCGTTGAGTTGCAGTCGCTTACTGTCGAAGACTTCGTGCGCATCCTGACCGAGCCGAAGTCCTCGTTGACCAAGCAATCCATCGCGCTGCTCGAGACCGAGGGATTGAAGCTGGAGTTCACACCAGAAGCACTCGAGGAAATGGCGCGCTTTGCTTTCCGCGTCAATGAAACGACGGAGAACATCGGCGCACGGCGTCTGCACACCATCATGGAACGCGTACTCGACGAGATCAGTTTCCTTGCGCCAGACCTTTCCAAAGCCGGTAAGAATGCTGAAGGCGTAGTCGATCTGCTGGCATCCATTCCCGACAACGGGGCGACTGTACCCATGCCGGTAGTCGAGCGTAAAACCGATAAGGGCATCGAACGGGTCGTCATTATCGATCCCGCCTACGTGCAGCAGATGGTCGCTGCCATTGTGAAGGATGAGGATCTCTCGCGCTACATCCTTTGAGCTTGACGGTACAAACTGGAATCACTGCGTGGCTACGAGACGCTGATTTCGCCGGAGAATTGTCTCAACAGGATTACCGATCCGGATGTCGAGTGCGTTGATGGCTATCTGAAGGAGAGTCCCCTGACATTTACCTTGCACGGCCTGCTTCAATTTGAAATATTGGCTTTCGCCCGGGTCGATGGCTTCAAGGTGGCAGAGTAAGCAAAGACTGCTGTGCCCGTCCTATGGGCGCGTAGGCTTTGATTCACCGCCTACACGTCTTGAAACAGAAACCCGGCAGTCGCACGACAGGGTGCGAGCAACGGGAGCATATCTCTAACGCCGAAGGCATAGGCGCCTGGATGGCAAATCCTACATGAGGCGTTGTTGAGGTTTCGTCTCCGAGATTGGAAAAGCGTGCAGCTTATCCAACTCGCCGCGCACCAGGTTGATGCCATGGACACAGGTCTCGAACTTCTCTGCCAGACGCTCGAACAAAGCAGCCTCACGCGCGTACTCGAAGAGGTTGAAAGACGAGACGATATAAAAGCTCTCCTTGCCCGTTTCGATCAGGTTGAGAAAGTTTTCCGGCTGGCTACGCGGATACATGCCGGTGAAGAACAGCGCATAGTTCCCGATATGTTTGCGAGCTTCGCGCTCGGCGTCGAAGGACGCAGCCGTACCGTGCACCGGGTCGGAAGCGGTCAGCATCTCGCTGATGCGCTGCAGCGGTTTCCCACTCTCATCGCGTAGCGCGTAGATCCGGTTCGATTCGGAGAAGTCCGTCAGCAGATCGGCAACATACGCAGAGATTTCCGGGTCGTCCATGCCGAGTTGGTTGCCATAGCATTCGTCGACCAGGCCGTGGAACAAGTGACGCAAAGAGTGTTGCTGCGGAATCACATTCACCTCCGGTAAGACTTTCGGGGTTGAAGTGCTTCAGCGGATGGCCTCTTGCCTTCTACCGGGCCGTCCGCCACATGCGAACATGCGGGTGTTGCTGTTGAATGTATCGTGAAAGTCTGATGAATGGTGAATATCGAAAGATGTACCTGCGGCTTTTTGTTAGCAGACGGGATTCCCGACTGCGAATCTTCCCATAATGAACACCGCCGCAAATAAAACGGGCAGCCCGAAGGCTGCCCGTTGTTTTAAAACAGCAATGGTCTAGTGAGCGCCCACTGTTTTCGGTTCGTTTGCGCCTATCTCCGCCAGCCGCTTCTCCAGCAGCTTCTCGAGGTTCTCCAAAGCTTCTGAGAAACCTTCAATACCTTCCTTCAACTTGTCGTGTGCCATGCGATCTTCCGCATGCATTTTTTCGAAGGTCTCCTTGTCGATGTGCTTCTTCTCGATATTGAGATTCTTCGCATTTGCCGGGTCAAGCTTGCGTGGCAAAGGTGCTTCAGTCTTGTTCAACTCTTCCAGCAGCTTGGGCGAAATGGTCAGCAGATCGCAGCCGGCAAGCTCTGTGATCTCACCGATGTTGCGGAAGCTGGCGCCCATTACCTGCGTCTTGTAATCAAACTTCTTGTAGTAGTTGTAGATGGTCGTGACCGACTGTACGCCTGGATCTTCGGCGCCCTTGTAGTCCTTGCCTGTGTCCTTCTTGTACCAGTCAAGAATGCGTCCGACGAACGGCGAGATCAGCGTGACCTTCGCCTCTGCGCAGGCAATCGCCTGATGCAGTCCGAACAGCAGGGTCAGGTTGCAGTGAATGCCCTCCTGCTCCAGAACCTCGGCAGCCTTGATGCCTTCCCAGGTCGATGCAATCTTTACCAGCACACGATCGCGCGAAATACCTGCATCGTCATACTGCTTGATGATGGCGCGGGCCTCGGCCAGCGTCTTCTCTGTGTCATAGGACAGGCGCGCATCGACTTCGGTCGAAACGCGTCCGGGCACAATGGCCAGGATCTTCTTGCCGAACGCAACAGCCAGCGTCTTAAAAGCTTCCTTGGCGACGTCCTTGTCTGAAGCTGCCTCACCTGATTTCTGACGGGCCTCTTTCAACACGTCATCGACGATCGAGCTGTAAGCCGGCATCTGTGCGGCCGCGGTGATCAGCGAAGGGTTCGTAGTGGAGTCCTGTGGCTTGAACTCTTTAATGGAATCAAAGTCTCCAGAGTCAGCCACGACCTTGGTTACTTCCTTCAGTTGTTCGAGCAGATTCTTAGCCATCGACGACTCCTCTTTCAATCTTGTGTTTATCTTATCAACTTGCCTTGCAACACTCGGCACTCCTTATTCGATGCGCCCGGTACGAGCGGGGTGGCAGAGCCTTTCAAACTGTTTCTGCAGCCACGGGATTGTTCAGCGCGCCGATACCCGCAATCGAGACCGTCACCGTATCACCCGGCTGCATGGGAGCCACGCCCGCTGGGGTGCCGGTGGGAATCAGGTCGCCCGGTTCCAGCGTCAGGAAAGCTGAGATGTAGCGCAACAACTCGGGAATACTGAAGATAAAGTCGCGTGTGTTGCCAGCCTGTTTCTGAGCGCCATTCAGGTGAGTTTCAAGGTCAATTCCGTTCGAAATCGGATCGATTTCATTCGTAACGAGCGGGCCGACCGGGCAGAACGTGTCAAAGCCCTTACCCCGCGTCCACTGGCCGTCGGACTTCTGCAGGTCCCGCGCCGTGACATCATTCACGATGGTGTAGCCACGGATATAGCTGCGCACATCTTCATCAAGCCCGATATGGCGCGCGCGGCGGCCGATCACAATCCCAAGTTCGCCCTCGAAATCCACGCGGCTCGAAAGCTTTGGATAGCGGATGATTCCCCCTGGCTCCAATAGTGAAGAAGGTGGCTTGAGGAACAGCAGCGGCTCCTTCGGCACATCATTGCCGAGTTCCGCAGCGTGCTCGCGATAGTTGCGTCCTACGCAGACAATCTTCGACGGCAGAACGGGGCAGGCGAGCTTCGCCTGGGCAAAGGGTAATGGCTCGAAAAACAGATTCTCGCCGCCGCCGGGCGTTCCTGCTTCCGGAAAATGGTCGTCCCGCAGTATGCCGGTAAGCCAGTCGTCGCCGTTGCGATTCTCAATGCCGGCGAACTTTGGTCCGAAATCGGTCTTTATGCGGCAATAACGCATGTTTACTCCTGTCATCGCGACTTATTGGGGTGGCGAGAGTGTTTCCTGAGCCTCGACCGAGTGCCCACTCTCGTTGCCGGACTGGTCGACCGCACTCACGCTGTACGCGTATTTCGTGCCCGGCTGTACCTGCGTGTCGTGGAACGCCGGAGCCGGCAAAGGCGCTGTACCGGACACACGCTGCGGCTGTTCTATGCTCTCAGCAGTCTTCCGGTAAACGATATAGCCGGCCAGGTCGGGTTCGGTATCAGCTGTCCATGAGAGGTCGATGGCCTTCGAACGCGAGTCGGCCGCAGCTGCCAGGTCCTGCGGAACGGCGGGCGGAAAGATGTCGCGCGTTTCCAGCGTGATCGCAGGGCTTTGCTCGCCGAAAATCTCCAGAGCGTGTCCGTCGAGCATGACGTTTTCGATCCTGCGGGCCCGGTATTCGTAGGTCTGGCCAAAGGCTGCTGTGCGGTCGAGGGCTTCAGCCTGCGGCTGCTCCACCAGTTCCAGTGTCTGCCGTGGCGATGGTGCCGTGGCACCCAGCGGATTTTTCCCGCGTGTCTGGCTCTTCGCCGGCCTGGCCGTTGGCTCTGAGGTCAGCAGTCGTTCAATCCTGACCTTGCAGCGAGCGCAGGCCGGACCGCTGGCGGCGTCCCAATGCAGCACGACGCCCTCGGCACGCAGGCTGGCCTTCAGACCAGTGAGGGCCGGCAGATCTGCTCCCTCGGCAGAGTAGGCAGCATTGGAGCCACCGGCAGACTTCTGCGCGTGGTTGATCAGTTCCACGTAGTACGTCAGCAACGAAGGCTCGCCGGAGGTCATCGTGACCGGCAGAATGTCGTCATACGTCGACGTGACACCCAGAGGATTGCGCTCGTCGGCGACGCGTTCGCAAAGCGCGGGCACCCCGGGATTCGTGCCGGGACCAGCCGCTGCCGGGCTGGAAGCCGTGGTATTGGGCAGTCCTTTGGACGACGCGCCCTGTACCCGGCAAATGCGCGTGGTGATCGTCCCGGCAGGCTTTGTATGGTCAGTCGTGCGATCTGTTGTCGTCCACGAAAGATGGATGGTATCGCCGGTTCGTTGAGCAGTCAGGTTGCGCACCGGTACCGGCAGGTTCAAGGATGGAGGCTGCGGGGAGCCGGGTTCGCCGCATCCCGTCAGCCAGAGCAGACAGGTGAATCCAGCCAGGAACCATGGGGTACGGCACATCGTTCGTGAGAAGCAGTTGCGGCGACTGGTATCTGCCAGCCGGTGTTCAGCGTAAGCCATCCGGTATCCAGCCTAGCAGAGCGGGGAACCGCCGGATGGCCGACTGCAACACCTTCCCAACCGCTCACTTGTAAAGCATCGCGTGGAGAGCCGGGCCTATCGTAGGTTCGAGAAAATTGAAGCCCAGGGCCTGAAGACGCGCCGGCAGCACCCGGCTGCTCGACAGCAGGGTATCCTCCGCCATCTGCCCGAAAGCCAGCTTCAGTGCGAATGCCGGCACCATCCACGGCGCTGGCCGATGCACTTCGTTCGCTAGGGCGCGGGTAAATTCCGTATTCGTGATCGGATTCGGCGTAACCACGTTCAACGGGCCTGACGCCTGCTCGTTGGCGATGGCGAACGTAATCGCGCGGACCACGTCCGTCAACGTGACCCAGCTCATGTACTGGCGACCATCACCGAGGCGCCCGCCCAGCGCCGCTTTGAAGACAGGCAGCAGCTGTGCCATGGCGCCTCCGTCCGGCGCCAGCACCACTCCAAAACGCAGGTGGACCACGCGGATGCCAAAGCCCTTCACGGCGTCCGGCGCTGCCTCCCACTCTTCACAGATCTCCGGCAGGAAACCGGTGCCGTGCGCCGAGTCTTCGGTCAGGACTTCATCGCCGCGATCACCGTATATGCCAATGGCACTCGCGCATACCAGTACCTTAGGCGGAGTCTGCAGGCGGGAAAGGATTGAAACCAGGGCGCGTGATGAGTCTATCCTGCTGTCTCGAATCGTCTTTTTATAAGCAGACGTCCAGCGGTGGCTGGAGAGGTTTGCACCCGCCAGATGCACGGCGGCAGCACAGCCTTCGAAATACGCAAGATCTGCGTCGCTCGCGAGCGGCTGTTCTGGATGCTCCGGCTGCCATCGTACTGCTGTACCGGCAGCGGGGGTTTCGCCCTCCGGGGCGGATCGAATGAGAGAGATCGGCTGATACTCCGGCGACATATGCCGGAGGAGTGATTTGCCGATAAGACCGGTACTTCCAGAGACAAGGACGTGTTGCGAAGGCATATTCAAGCATCTATCCAAAAGACAACAAAACTGTGTATTGAACATGACAGCATCAAAAAAAATGTTGATGCGAGAAACACTTTGTGAGCATGATGCATCTATTAGCAGACACGAAGAGAGAAACGTGATCCGGGCATGAGATCGGGGCCCCGCAGAGAAAACGAGGAGAGTTCAAATGGAACTGGAAGCACAAAAAGCGGCGGAGACGGCTCCGACCGAGGTCGACCAGGCAAGCGCGGAAGCGGTTATTTCAGAGAAGCACATCGGCGAGCGGATCAAGCGTTTGCGGCTGAAAAAATCCATGGGATTGGTAGAGCTGGGACGGCACACTGGCCTTTCCGCCAGCTTCCTTTCACAACTGGAGACGGGACGGGTCGTTCCCACCCTCCGCAACCTGGCGCGCATTGCCATGGTTTTCAGCAAGGACCTTTCGTACTTCTTCGAGTCGGAACCGCAGACCATCTTCCGCATTCACCGCAAGAAGGAGCGTGTGCGTCTTCCGCAAACCGGCGTGGATGACCCCACCTATTTCTTCGAGAGTCTCGGCTACATGGTTCCCGATCGGCAACTCGACCCGTATTACGCCGAGTTTGTGCCGTTGAAGGAAGGCCACGAAGTCCGTCCGCATGTACATACCGGATTCGAATTCCTGTATGTCCTGCAGGGCGAACTCGAGATCCGCCACTCCGAAAAGCGGGACCTGATGGGACCGGGCGACGGCGTCTATTTTGACGCAACTACCCCGCACAGCTATCGCTGCAGCGGCGATGTGCCGGCTGTTGCCATCATTGTGACCATGCACCAGATGCAGGCGTCGCAGGCCATGTCGACCGTACGCCCCGTCAGCAACGGCGCGCGCGTCAACGGCCAGGGAGTGCCTTCCCAGCTGTCGACTCCCAAGACCACCACACGGCCGCCTTCTGAAACACTGAATGCTGGTGGCGCCACCCTCAAGCAGTAAACACGCTCGAATTGAGAAAGGCGGCCCTTCGCTGAGGGCCGCCTTTTTATGCGAAAATATCAGGCCGAACGCGAGAGGCCGCCGCTGCCACCCTCACTCTGCGGTTCCAGTTTGGCGTTGAAGTAGAGCAGGCGCCCACAGCTTTCGCAGGTCAGCAACGCACCCGAGCGCACGTTGTTCCATGCCTGTGCCCGCAACTGCATCTGGCAGGCGGAGCATTTCTGATGCGTAGCCCGCGACGATCCCGTTTTCTTCGAGGCCGCGACGCGATCGTAGGTGTTTAGCACATCCGGATCCATGGCAGCGCGAAGAGTCGCCTGCTCCTGCCTCATGCCGGACAACTCCACCTTCTTTTCGGCGATCAGCACGGCCACCTGCCGGCGATCTGCGTCCAGCTGCGCCTGTTGCGCGGCCACCTGGGTATGCGCTGCCTTCAGCGCGGCATCGGCAGCTTCGGCGCGCTCCATGTACGCCAGCTCGGCGTCTTCAATCCGGCGGATCTCCGCTTCGGCAAAGCCGATCTCATGCTGCAATGCATGAAACTGCTCGTTGTTTTTGACACTGCTCGATTGCGCCTTGAACTTTTCGATCCGCGCCTGCTGATCTTTCAAATCGCTTTCCAGGCGTCGCCGTGTGGCTTCTTCTTCGCGCACTTTCAGTTCAGCGGCAGCCGCTTCCTTCTGCCGTTTCTGCAGACGCTCTTCGAGGTCGGCTATCCGGCGCGGCAGGGCTGCCAGCTCCGCTGTAGCTTTGAGAATTTCTTCATCCACCTGCGAGAGGCAGATGAGCGTTTCGACGGTTGGTTCCATGGGCACCGACCCTTCTCTTGTAGCAGGGAGAATAGCACGCGGCGCAATGCAGACCATGACATCGCGGCTACTGTAAACTTGCCAAGATTGCCCTTCGCCCTGAGTTTCCTTACCTGGAGATTGCCTGCGTGTCTGCTTCCCTTTCCTTGAAATCTGTTGCCGTCTCCATCATGCTTGCCATCACCGCGACGCCATTGCTGCAGGCTGCGAACAAAGCGCCGGCACACAAGACGCTGACCATTCCCGACATCTTCGCGACCGGCGGCATCACGACCGCTCCACCCGATGGGCTGGTGTGGAGTCCCGACGGCACGCGCCTGACCTACCTGGACAGCTCCGGTGACTTGATGGAGGTGATCGGCGCCACCGGCCAGCGCTCCGTGCTCGTCAGCAGGGCGAAGCTTTCCGCCCTCACGGCCAAAAGCGGCACCGAAGTCGATCAGGACCATCGGGCCCGCTATGGGCAGGCCAGTTATATCTGGGTGCCCGATTCCAAACACATCCTCTTCAACTCCAACGGCCAGCTCTGGTACTACACTCTGGCGAATGGCACGGCCATCGAGGTCGCGCAGACCGGTGCCGGCAGCGGTGACGATCCCAAGTTTTCGCCTGATGGCAGGCTGCTGAGCTACATTCGTGACCGCAACCTGTATGTTCGCCATCTGCAGGAGCCGCAGATTCCCGCATTTGCGCTGACCACCAGTAAAGAGGAGACGGTGCTGAACGGCCAGGTCGACTGGGTCTACGAAGAAGAGCTGGACGTGCGCAGCAACTACTTCTGGTCGCCGGATTCAAAGAGCATCGCCTACCTCCAGATGTATGAGAATGCCGTCCCAAGCTATCCCATCACCGACTGGATTCCTACCCACGCGACTGTCGATCAACAGCGCTATCCGCAGCCCGGCGATCCGAATCCCGTAGTCCGCGTCGGCATTGTGAATGCAGGCAGCGGCAAGACCATGTGGATCAAGGTACCGCTCGACGTAGGCAATGACTACATCCCGCGCTTCGGATGGCTGAACCAGAAAACCGTCTGGATCGAGACCCTGACCCGCGACCACAAGCACCGGACGCTATACTTTGCCGACATTGCCAACGGCATGGTCAAACAGGGCTTGGCGGAAGCAGACGAAAAGTTTCTAGATGAGGATTACGACGTCACCTTCAATGGCGAGAACTTTCTCTGGACCAGCTGGCGCGACGGTCATACCCACATCTACAAATACGACTATGACGAACGGTCCCCGCTCAACTCCGAAGCGAAGCTCGATAAGCAGCTGACCAGCGGAGAGTTCGAGGTCGAAAGCGTCAAGGGTATCGACGTGCCGGGACAGAAGGTCTACTTCCTGTCGGACGAAGGCGATCCACGCGAGCAGCAGTTGTGGTCAGTGAAGCTGGATGGTTCGGACCGCCGCCAGGTGACGAAGCAGCCGGGCCAGCATGCGGTGGTGATGTCGCCAAACGCGAAGTTCTACTCGGATGAAATGTCTGCCAGCGTCACGCCGCCGACGGTGAGTGTCTGCCGCAATGAAGATAACTGCGACACGTTCTGGACTTCGCCCAGCGTCGCAGCCTATGACCTGAATCCTCCGGAAGCTCTCGAGCTGAAGGCAGCCGACGGCAAAACGACACTGTACGGCAGCCTAGTACTGCCTGCGGGTAAAGAGAAGAAAAACAGTATTCCGCTCATCGTGAACCCCTACGGCGGACCGCACGCCCAGGTGGTTAAGAACAGCTGGAATGGGCGCGGACTGCTGTTCGATGAGGTCCTGGCGCAGCACGGCTATGCTGTCCTGCATGTCGACAACCGCGGGATGGGCGGCCGTGGCCGCGACTTTGCGCAGGCGGCTTATCACAACTTTGGCCCCGTCCAGCTGCAGGACCAGCTCGCAGCAGTCGACCAGGTGCTGGCCACGCACAAGGAACTGGACGCCAACCAGCTGGGCTGGTGGGGCTGGAGCTGGGGTGGCACGTTTACGCTGTATGCCATGTCCCATTCGGACCGCTTCAGCGCCGGCGTTTCGGTTGCGCCGGTCACGGACTGGCGCAACTACGACTCCATCTACACCGAGCGATACATGGGACTGCCCTCGGAAAACCCGGACGGCTACCGCGACGATTCGGTCGTCAGCAGCGCGAAGGATCTAAAGGGACGTCTGCTGCTGGTACATGGGACGGGCGACGACAATGTGCACATGGCCAACTCGATCCAGTACATCCAGAAGTTGATCGACGCGGACATTCCGTATGATCTGCAGCTCTATCCGCGAAAGACGCACTCGATCGCGGGCCTGGAAGCACGAACGCACCTGTACGAACGCATCCTGGCGCAATTCGAAATGTACCTGGGAAAAGACGCGCCGGGTCAGAAGGCACTGGCGGCAGAGAAGTCGGGCAGGTAGAAGAAAACAGTGCGGGCAGCGCGACGGTGCGCTGCCTTCAGGCATGTGAGGTCAGGCTGCCGTGCTCAGGTCAGTCGCGTGTTCATCGAACGTCGGCGTCAGGCTGAGCGCAGCCAGTTCCTCTGCGGTAAAAATGTGCTTGCTGCCTGTTTCGCGGTTGATCAGGTCAGCGGCTAGCCCGGCTGCCAGCGTGCGCTGAATGGCCTTGCGATGAAAGGCGGATGACCGCATCATCGAGCAGATTTCCTCGAAAATTGGTTCCCAGAGGCGAAATCGGCCCTGGAACGGCTGTCCAATCTGGACAGGCTGTGCGAGGATTTCCAACTGGTGATCAAGGTAGGAACTGTCAGAAGTATCAGCCACGAAGCGTAACTGAAGGGTATAGCGAGCAGAGTTTTCCATAGAACAACCCCTTTCCGGGTGCTGAAACAGTGCGGCAGTTTCGAGAGCGAGTGTAGGGGCTACGACCTAAGAGTCATTGGTGACCCGGATCGTTGCCTGCTAACCTGCGTGGGCGAAGTCCATGTACCTGGGCATCCTGGCCCTTCAAAAAACAGCGCATCGCAATATGCGCCGACCAGTACTTTCTCCGCTTGGAGGCGGCTGGTCTGAATCCATAGTGGCGTATTTCCACTGCCCCAGCAAGACCTTTTCACTGCCTAAAGGTACGAGAGTGGCCCGTTCTGGATCACTCCCGCTCGCCCACTGGTTACATGGTGACCCGGATATTACTTCTGGTGAAACACGAGTATGCTGGTGCGGTGCGCGCCATTGTCATGTTCCTTGCATTTGTCACGGGTTTGAGCGGAATGCTTGCAGCCCAGTCCGTAACCATTCCTCTCTGGCCAAAGGGTGTACCCGAAGTAATAGGCGGGACCGGGCCAGCCGCGCCCATCTCCGGGCCGGAACATGACGCCACCAGGCCGACCGACAACCTGATCGCCGGCCGCCCTGTCATTCGACTGGGCAATGTCAGTCAGCCAACGCTGGCTCTCTACAAGCCTTCAGGCAGGAGCAATGGTTCAGCCGTCGTGGTCTTCCCCGGCGGCGGCTACCAGATTCTCGCCTATGATCTTGAGGGCAGCGAGGTCTGCACCTGGCTCAACTCCATCGGCACCAGCTGTGTGTTGGTGAAATACCGTGTGCCCATCTCCGGCGAGAATGGCGGACGCTACCCGGAGAAGCTGGAAGATCTGCAGGACGCGCAGCGGGCGATTCGTATCACGCGGCAACACGCCACCGACTGGGGCATCGACCAGAAACGTGTCGGCGTCCTTGGCTTTTCGGCCGGAGGACACCTGGGTGTGGTCGTCAGCATCCATGCCGAGCAGCAGACCTACAAAGCGATCGACGCGGCTGATACGCTCAGCGCCCGGCCGGATTTCGCAGTCATCATCTATCCCGGTTACCTGGCCATGCCGCCGGCTCTTGACAAGCTCTCACCCGGCGTCCAGCCCGACATGCACACGCCGCCGACCTTCCTGCTGCAGGCCGAGGATGATCCGGTTCACGAAGAAAACGCGCTGGTCTACTTCCAGGCGCTCAAGCAGGTGAAGGTGCCGGCCGAACTGCATATCTATGCGCAGGGCGGCCACGGCTACGGCCTGCGCCCAACCGAGATGCCGATCACCCACTGGCCCACGCTGGTCGAGACCTGGCTTCACACCATCCACATGATCCCGGCGGCGACGAAATAAAAAAGCCCACCCTCATCGATAAGGGTGGGCTGCGCCTTCCGCGAAACGGTTATTTCGCGGCGACCGTCACAGCATTCTTCACGTACATATCCGGCATCTGCTTCTTGAGCGCGACGACCTTCGGTGCGTCGTTGATCATGATGTACATGTTGCTCGGATGGATCTCCGCATAGTCCTGGTGGTACGCCTCGGCCGGATAAAAGGCCTTGAGCGGCACCACCTGTGTTGCGATCGGCTTCGAGAACACCTTCGCGCTATTCAGCTGTGCGATATAGGCCGTAGCGATCTTCTGCTGCTCCGGCGTCGCATAGAACAGCACCGACCGGTATTGCGTACCTTCGTCAGGACCCTGTGCATTCACCTGCGTCGGATCGAGCGCGACCGTAAAGAAGACCTTGAGCAGTTGCCCGTAGGTGACCTGCGACGGGTCATACGTCACCTTGACGGATTCAGCATGGCCGGTTGTGCCAGTGCTGACCGTCTCGTAATCCGCCGTGCGTGCGTCGCCGCCGGAGTAGCCGTTGACCGCCTTCTTCACACCCTTGGTGTGCTCGAACACTGCCTGCACACCCCAGAAGCATCCGCCGGCCAGCACCATCGTCTCCTGTGCAGGAGCCTTGGCCACCGGCTCATCGACTGTAGCGTTCGGCAGTACGGTAGCGGCGCTGGCGACATTGCAGGCAGCCATGCCGATCATGCACGCGGCAGCTGCCAGCGAAGAAGCGATTTTCCTTGAAAGCATATTCATAATGCCATTCCTGTCTTTCTATCTGCGGCCTTCGCCTGGCAGATCGAATCGTGAACTATCAACGTCAAGCCAGTTTGACAAACTTCATCGCGCCGGAATTCATGCAGTAGCGCAGGCCGGTTGGCGGAGGTCCGTCATTGAAAACATGGCCCAGGTGCGCCTCGCAAAGTCTGCAGGCAACTTCATCACGGTCCATGCCGAAACTGCTGTCCTTCTTCACAAAAACATTCTCTTCTGCGATGGGCGCCCAGAAGCTCGGCCAACCCGTGCCGGAATCAAATTTCGTGTCCGACCGGAAGAGCGCCGTATCGCAGCAGATGCAGCGGAACAGCCCCTTGTCATGCAGGTTCCACGTCGCACCGGTGTAGGCCATCTCCGTGTCGGCATGGCGCGTAATCTGGTATGAATTTTCCGGCAGCTGCTTGCGCCAGTCCGCGTCAGTCTTGATGACTTTCGGAAGCTGCTGCTTGCCAATCTTCTTGCCTTTGTCGTCGAAGGTGACGACCGTGACCACGCCAGGCGTCGGCATCTTCACGTCAGCCTGTACCGGGTGAACACCAAACTTTGTCCAGAGCGCCAGTCCGCCGAGGATCGCCGTTCCTGAAAGCAGGAGCGACCGCCGGGTCGTCAAGGTATTCGATTTCTGTTGTTCAAGGTCGGAATTAAACATGATCCGCCTCCTTATCCCACTCTTAAGTGTACGAGCCCGGGGAAGCACTCGGATGCACCTGCGCATTGGACGTTCCAGTGCATGGAAAGGGTACAGCTGCAGTTGTTCTTACGCAGCAGTTTTTGACCGGCTGACTTCAAATTATCGGCTGTGGATCAGGCTGAACAGCAGGATTGCCAGCACTACAACGCTGACCACCGTATACAGCCGGTCCCTTTCCTGCAGGAAGCCGACCAGCGCGAATACTACGCGAACGACCGGTGTGGCAATCAGCAGCAGGATGCCGAACTGAATGATGCTCAGGCTGGATCCCCGGGCAACTCCAGCAAAGGTGCCGCGGATACTTAGAGCCTCGGCAGGAGCGGAATGGAAATGGGTGTAATCCGGTGCCAGAACGCCAGGGTGCCGGAGATAAAGCACACCACCGGCGAGCATGACCAGCGCCGAGAGGGTGACGCCAACACGCAGCATCTGGCCAATAACCGCTTCAAGGCGCTGGTCGTTCTTATGCCGGAACTCCGCGAAGTCCAGCCCGTCCGCCCGCGTGTCCATCAAAGCTTCCCCATGATGCTGCTATAGATCATTTCCATGCCAAGCGCCGCGATCACCAGTGCAAAGACAATGCGTAGCGTGGCGACCCGCGCTTTCACCAGCAGTTTGGCACCAAGCAGAGAGCCGGCCAGCACCCCGAGCATGACCGGCATGGCCAGCCCTGGATCAATATACCCGCGGCCCAGGTAGATTCCGGCGCTGGCCGCCGCAGTCACGCCGATCATGAAATTGCTGGTCGTGGTAGAGACCTTGAAGGGCAGGCGCATCGCCTGGTCCATCGCCAGCACTTTCACCGCGCCGGAGCCGATCCCGAGCAGTCCCGAGAGTGTGCCGGCCAGGCCCATAATCGCGAAACCTGCCGGCACATGCTGAGCGGTATAAGCCTTGCCGTCTTCAGGATCAACCCCGCTCAAGCGCAGGCGTGTACCAAGGGCGTCCGGTATATCGGAGCCGCTCGCGTGCTTGGTACGAAAGCCGAGATACGCAGAGTAAAGCAGCACGATGCCGAAGGTGATACCGATGGCGTGTGTCGAAACTTTAGCGGCGAGGTACGCACCGAAGATAGCGCCGAGCGTCGTCGCGATCTCGAGAAACATGCCGACGCGAATGTTCGAAAATCCCTCGCGCACATAGGCCGCGGCGGCTCCACTCGATGTAGCGATCACGGAGATGAGTGAAGCGCCGATAGCGTACCGGATATCGATCTTGAACAGCATAGTGAGCACGGGCACCAGCACCACGCCGCCGCCCAGGCCGGTCAAAGCGCCGAGCAGTCCGGCGACAACCGAAGTACCGAACATCAGCAGCGAAAATTCAAGCAGGTTCACTGACTTTTTCCTCTGCCTGCTCCTGCGATTTCTCCTCGTGATATTCCTGCTCGGTATTGATCTCCCACAAGGAGGCCTTGTCCACGTGGCCGGCGATGATGTTATCGACAGCTGTCATGGCGGTCAGCATGGAGTGGTCCTGGTTGTTGTACTTGTGCATACCGTTGCGGCCCACCAGGAACAGGTTTTCGTAGCCGTCTAGATATTCGCGCACTTCATCAAAGCGCGCGTACGTTCCGTAGTACGCGGGGTACGTTTTTGGCACGCGCACCACGTGGCCATCATGCACATCGTTCGCATGAAGCAGGCCGATCTTTGCCACTTCAGCAGTCGCGAACCGGATTAGTTCCTCGTCTGGCATCTTCCACAAGGTGTCCGTGTCGTAGCAGAAGTATTCCAGGCCAATCCAGACCTTCGACGGGTCGGCAACCATGTACGGACTCCAGTTATTGAAGATCTGTAACCGCCCCAGTAGCACATCTGGCTCCTGGATGTAGATCCATGTATCTTTCAGCGGCGCGCCGTCGGGTTCCGTCACGGCAAGCTTGTCGGCAAGCAGGCCTACGGTGATGAAATCGCGATACGCGAGCCCTTCCGCCACCTCCCGGACATTTGCCGGAGCAGGCACATCGAGTGCCTTCACCAACTCCTTCACCGGCATCGTCGAGAAGAAATAATCACCGGCAAAACGCCGCAGTTCGCCGGCAGCATTGCGGGCCTGCACGGCGACAATGCTCTTGCCGTAGGTTTCGATCGTCTCCACGCGCCAGCCTGTCAGCACCTGGCCGCCCTTCTGCCGGACGAGGCTCGCAACATGTTCCCACAACTGGCCCGGCCCATATTTCGGATAAAGAAACTGTTCGATAAGCGAGGTTTCAGTTCCCTTCTGCGCTATGTCGCCGACACTCTTTCTTTTTCTGAAAAGAGTTTTGAAGAAATGCGCGACGGCACTTGAAAGCGACAAGCCCTTGATGCGTTGCGCGCCCCATTCAGCACTGAGTTCATCGCAGCGCACACCCCACACCTTCTCCGTATACGACTTGAAGAATGTGAGATACAGCTGCACGCCAAAGCGGTTGATCATGAAGTCTTCGAGCGAGCGTTCCGGCTTGCGCTGGTGGAATTTCGTCCACAGATAACTGAGCCCGATGCGCATGGTGCGCAGGATGCCGAGCCCGCGAATCGTATCCGGCGTAAGCGTGACAGGGTAGGCAAAGAAGCGGCGCAGAAAATAGATGCGGCTCTGGCGCGGCCGCACCAGCATCACCAGGTCGCTGTCCAAATCAGGCGCATGCTTGACGTTCAACTCACGCTGCTGGTTCTGGTAGGAGATGACGTGGTGGCTGCCGTCTTTTGCGGCCTCGTCCAGCGCAGGCGGCAGAAGCTCCATCCACCACTGCATCACGCGGTCCGACTTCGAAAAGAAGCGGTGGCCGCCGATATCCATGCGGTTGCCCTTGTAGCGGATGGTGCGCGAGATGCCGCCTATCTCCTCACTTGCTTCGAGAACGATAGGTTCAATCTCGGACTTTCGCAGAAACTCGAGCGCTGCCGTCAGGCCGGCCGGTCCGGCGCCAATAATGATGGCCTGCTTTTTCATTCAGATCCAGTGTACGGAGTTTCGACAGCGCGATCAGGCGGATCGGCGCACGAAGAAAGGTTTTTCGACAAATCGAAAGCTAATGGTCGCGCAAAACGTGATCAACAGTCCGAAGGCGATCATGCAAACCCAATAGGGGAGCGGGCTGATAGAACTAATCGGATGATAGTGGTTCAGCAGCAGAAGCAGAAGGTGCAGCAAAAGCCCATGGAGAACATACATACTGTAGCTCACGGTTCCCAGTGCTCGGAATGCCCTGCTCGACAAAAGTCCCATGAAGTTGTTTCCGGCAACAATCATGAAGAAAATCGGTGCCAGCAGCCACGGTTCAAGGTCGTTGTAGCCAGCAGGCACATACCGGATCTGCAGCATCAGTAAAACTAGCGCGACTGGCGTCATCCAGGGGGAAACCAGGATCCGATCAACCAGTTCACCGCGGTTGCCATACGCAGCCAGCATCCCAAATACGAAACCGGCCCAAAACAGATGCGTAAAGTTGTGCATGGTGTCAGCGCCGCTGACCAGGTAGAAACCGCTGACTGGTACACGAGGAATGAGGAAACTGGCGACCAGGGCGGCTAGAACACAGAGCACTAATTTTCGACCGGTTCGAAACCAGGCAAGGAACGGCAGCAGGAAATAGAAAAGCCATTCCATCTCAAGCGTCCAGAAAATGCCGCCGGTCAAGAAGATAGGATTGAACCCGTTTGTTCGAGGACCACCGAGATAAGGAAACCCCGCAAGCAACCACGAAATCAACTCCTCCGCCGCCAGGCCTGCTGGCTCTCGCAGCTGAAAATGGCTCATAAATGCTATGACGATATAAAAAATCAGAATCGCCAGAAGATACGCCGGCAGAATACGCCGCGCCCGATTGGGAATAAGGCGGCGGATATTCACGCTCGCAGGGTCCTTTAGCATTTTTCGCCAGAAGAGAAATCCGCTGATGAAGAAGAACATCGTTACTGCTGATGGCCCGAGCTGGTTATAAAAGCTGGATTCAGGACGGTCCCATCGCCCCGTCCTGAAAAATGTGTAAGAGATCGAGGCATGGTGGAAAAAAACCGCCGAAGCGAGGATGCCGCGCAATCCATCGATTGACAATGTCTTCGCATGAGCGGCGGAAACATCATCCAGTATTGCGATATGGCGGGATAAGTATCCGCAGAATCCTGCCATTAAACTTATGCCAAGGACGACAGGGAGCGGATTGCCAAGCTGCATCGTTAAAAGTCTTTCAGGCGAACGCCATGTTTAAGACTACCTGTTCGCTGATCGGATCGTACAAGCATCTCAGAGATACGTGCAGGCACTTATGAATTCCAGTTGGTCACATGCTTTTCCGTCGATCCTGGCCGCGTTTCTCGCGTCGCTGGTGGAGTGCGTGGAAGCGCTCACCGTGGTATTGGCAGTCGGCAGTGTACGTGGGCCGCGCGGCTGGCGGAGTGCACTGGCGGGCGTTGCCGTTGCCCTTGCCGTGCTGCTGGCCATCGTCGCTGCTCTCGGCCGCGCGCTCACACAGGTTCCGCTGCACGTACTGCAGTGTGTGATCGGCGCGCTGCTGCTGCTCTTCGGTCTGCGCTGGCTGCGCAAGGCGATCCTGCGCGCAGCCGGCTTCATCCCTCTACATGATGAGACCGCAGCCTTCGCTAAGAATGCCAGGGCCATGCAGGGATCGCAGCCTGCGAAGGGCTGGGACAAGGTCGCCTTCGGTGCGTCCTTCCAGATCACCATGCTCGAGGGAACGGAGGTTATTTTCATCGTGATCGCCATCGGCGCCGGCGGTCCTGGGCTGTTTTTGCCGGCCAGCCTCGGCGCACTCGCTGCGCTGGTAGTTGTAACGGCCCTGGGCTTTGCTGTGCATCGGCCGCTCGCGCGTGTGCCGGAAAATACACTGAAATTCATCGTCGGCGGATTGCTCTCCGCTTTTGGCACGTTCTGGGTTGGCGAAGGAATCGGTCTCGCCTGGCCCGGCGCTGACTGGGCCATCGCAGCGCTGGTCGCCGGCTACCTGCTGGTGGCAGTCGCGACTGTCCAACTGTGCCGCGCTTCCGCCAGGCCGCAAACTGCGGAGTTCAAATGAGCTGGATCAGGACAGTTCTACGCGAAATCTACGGGCTTTTTGTCGATGACATCTGGTTTACGCTCTCTATCCTTGCGTGGCTCGGCCTTACATGGTTCGCAGTCGTTGAGGTGCCGCGCCTGCATCTCGCGCAGTGGCTCCCTGCCCTGATGCTGCTCGGCGG
This sequence comes from uncultured Acetobacteraceae bacterium, assembly GCA_964658655.1. Lineage (GTDB taxonomy): Bacteria > Acidobacteriota > Terriglobia > Terriglobales > Acidobacteriaceae. The sequence continues at coordinate 19,215 of CAZZZL010000048.1, forward strand.
ACTTGCTGCCATTCTGCTCGAAAGTGCCATCCGTTTTGCCCGCAATCGCCCGCGCCATTAACCGCCATGTATCGTTACAGGTACACGGCTGCGTTGAGACAATGGCAGCCGTCGCCAACGCGGAGGAATGAGGGCAACGCATGCCGTATATCTACATCGACAGAGTCTTGAATGAGTTGCGCTCGGAGCTGCTGTCCGCCATGCACCAGGCCGTCAGCGGCCAGTTCAAGAAGGGCGAAGTCGATGTAAACCGGCTCTATCGCAGCTTTACCCGCGCCGCCACCGGCCAGGTAGCAAACCCGGTGCGCGTCTCGGACAAGTGCATCGACTCAGGCCCGAAAGGCGTCAAGGGCAACCCCGGCAGTTAAAACATCCGCATAAAAAAACGGCAGCAGCGACTGATCCGCTGCTGCCGTCGTGTCTTGGCTCCCGTTACTGCCCGAGATACTGCACATGCACATAGGTACCGAGCCTCGGGTTATAGGCGAGATACCAGCCGGGATCGTTCGGATCGTCGTAGATGATCACATCGTCCGCATCCCAGTTCCAGCCGTCCACATAGGCGTAGTCATACGGTGCTACGCCGAAATAAAAGCCGTTGAAGAAAAAGCGATCGCGGCCGCCACCACCAAGCCTGTAGACCCACCGGGGGCCGAAGTTTCCCGGGAATCGCCCGTGCTCCCACGCATGATCGAGGTGATAGTGCGCATCGCCACCCTGGTGTCCAATCCACTGTCCGTTGTCATGGACATGCGGAGCATCTGGATGGCCAGGCCGGTCACTGAAGTTTCCATGTCCGCCATCGTTGCCCGGCCGCTGTGCGCCCTGCCCATGGAAAGGCTCCGGGCCAGGTCCGCGCTGCGGGACGAAGCCGCCTCCGACATGTCCGCCCATGTTCACGTGTCCACCACCCTGCGGGCCGCCGTGCTGCTGCGCGAGAGCGGGAATCGACATCAGTGAAAGTACCAGCGGTGCTGCCAGTAAAACTGCAAATGTGTGTTTCATAACGCCCTCCCGTCGTACAACATCCCGCGCTTCAAACCTGCTGCGCGGGATGCCTGGTATTCATTCCACTTGATTGAACACTTGTTCAGTTAAGGAGTTGCGCGGCGCGGCCCTGCGCCACTTTTATGCGCCGAGTCAGCCAACTACATCTTCATGCCGCCCATGGCCACCGGCACCACACCGCAGGCAATTCGATCGCCCGAGTTGCCCGACGGATCTGTCATCATGTCGTCCGCTTTTGCGTGAATGATGATCGACGTACCGCCGTTGGCAAGGATCGAGTTTGGCGCATCGGGTGCTAGCGAAATGCCCGTCGCCACAAAGTCAGCCTTACCCTTGCCGTCAGCGCCGATGGTCAGGTTCACCGGCATATCGCCGGCATGCGGGCCGGCCGGGTTCTTGCTGCCATGCTGCTTGCTGTCAGGGTTAAAGTGTGGTCCGGCTGACTTGAAATCCGGTCCATCGCACGCCGGCTTCTGGTGCACGTGGATGCCGTGCTCGCCCGGCGGCAGGTTCATCAGCTTTGCGCTGACTTTTACGCCATCCTTGGCCTGCTTGAGCGTAATCGTCCCAGCATCCTGACCCTGCGCGGTTTTTATAGTCACGATGACCGGCTGCATCTTCTGCCCGAATGCCGAGTGCGTGAGTGCCGGCATGGCGAGTAATGCGGGCAGCAAGAGTGCGCTGCGGAAAATTCTCTGTCGAGCTTGCATATGTTTCTCTCCTGGCCGGAGTTCATTCCCGGCAGTCAGTTGGATGCACCGGCCTGCAGACGAAAGAGCGGCCCACTGAGCTTACCGCATCCCTGTCGCAATTCGTGTCAACGAGCGTTGATGAGACTATTCCGCCTTGCGCCCACGCAGGTAGATCGCAGCCACTTCACCGGAGTTCGTCAACACGGTAATGTTGGCCGGACGTCCCACCGCGAGCGTTCCATCGTCGACCGCGAAGCCGGTAAGCGCTGCAGGATTCGCCGTGACCAGCCGCAGCGTATCGCCCAGCGATGCTGAAGTGAACACCCGAAAATTCCGCACGGCTCGATCGAGCGTCAGTACACTGCCGGCCAGCACGCCGTCATGCATGCAGCGCCCATCCTTCACCGTCACATTCATGCCGCCCAGCAGATACTCGCCCTCCGGCATGCCGGTCGCGCTCATGCCATCCGTCACAAGAATGGCCCGGTCCCTGCCCTTGGCCTTCCAGAAAAGCCGCACCAGCGCCGGGTGCACGTGAATGCCGTCGCAAATCAACTCGGCATAGAGCGCATCTGTATCCAGCACTGTGCCGAGAATGCCAGGGTCGCGATGATCGAGCGCGCGCATGGCGTTAAACGTATGTGTTGCACTGACGGCACCCGCCTGCAGACCTCGTTTCGCCTCTTCCGTATTGGCATTCGAGTGGCCCAGCGACACGCGCACACCAAGCTTCGTCACATGCTCGATCAAGTCCACTGCGCCCGCAATCTCCGGCGCAATCGTAATCAGCCGGATCTTTCCTTCCGCCGCTTCCCAGAAGCTGTCGAAGAGCGGGATAGACGGCGGCTGGATCAGGTCAGGCGGATGCACTCCACGCTTGGCATGCGAGATAAACGGCCCTTCGAGATGAATGCCGAGTGGCTGTGCGCCGGGTAGCTCATCATGCTTTCCGCCTATGTATTTCGCGATGCCGGCCAGCGCACGCAGCGTGGCGTCCTTGGGAGCCGTTACCGTTGTCGGCAGGTACGCACCGACACCGCGGGTCGCAAGAAAGCGGCCGATAGCAGACAGGGCCTCAGGCGTGCCGTCCATCACATCGCGGCCCACCGCGCCGTGTATATGAATGTCGAAGAACGAAGGCGTCAGGGTGGCGTCTGCATAGTCATCGTGGACATCGTGCGCGGGCAGGCTCGCTGCTTCGCGTGTAGCGATGCTGTGAAGGATGCCATCCTCAACCAGCATGGCCGGTCGCTCAATCAGCGATGGGCCTTCAGGCGTCTGCAGAACTAGCGAATGTCCGGTGATCAGTCTGCGCATGGATATCCGTAGCATACGACTTCGCGCTCGATTGTCGAACCCGCGAAGACAGTCGTTGCACGTTTGCGGTACTCTCGTCTGTTCTCGACGCCGCCAAGCTTTTGCGGGCGTCGAGCATGATGGGGGTTCTATGGCAGACGAGCAATACCAGTCTGGATTTGGCAACGAATTCGCTACCGAGGCGATCGCCGGCGCATTGCCGCAGGGACAAAATTCGCCGCAGCGTCATCCGCTCGGTCTCTATACAGAGCAGTTCAGCGGCAGCGCATTTACAGCGCCGCGCGGCGCGAATCGCCGGACTTGGTGCTATCGCACACGTCCCTCGACCGTGCACAAGCCCTACCAGGAAATAGCCGCCGGCCTGCTGCGGAGCTGGCCGTGCGCTGATGCTGCCGCCACGCCGAACCAGTTGCGCTGGAACCCCCTCGCCATCCCATCCAAGCCCACCGATTTCATCGCCGGTCTCACCACTCTCGCCGGCAACGGCAACGCAGCCCAGCAGACAGGTGCCGCCGTACATATCTATCGTGCGAATCGCTCGATGACCGAAAGTTTTTTCTGGAATGCGGACGGCGAAATGCTTGTCGTTCCGCAACAGGGCCGGCTGCTTTTCTTCACCGAGCTCGGCCGCATTTCACTGAAACCGGGCGAGATCTGTGTCCTGCCGCGCGGCCTGAAGTTCCGCGTAGAGTTGCAGGACGCCGACGCGCGCGGCTACATCTGCGAGAATTACGGCCAGCCATTGCGGCTGCCTGATCTTGGCCCTATCGGCGCGAATGGCCTGGCCAATCCGCGCGACTTTCTGACCCCGGTCGCTGCCTATGAAGACGTCGATCAGGACTTCCAGGTCATTGCGAAATACGGCGGCAGGCTATGGTCCTCTGCCATCGATCATTCGCCATTGAATATCGTGGGCTGGCATGGAAACTACGCGCCGTACAAGTATGATCTCGCGAACTTTAATTGCATCAACTCCGTCAGCTTCGATCATCCTGATCCATCGATCTACACAGTGCTGACAGCTCCATCGGAGATTCAGGGAACAGCGAACATCGACTTCGTCATCTTTCCGCCGCGCTGGATGGTGGCCGAACATACTTTCCGTCCGCCATGGTTCCATCGCAACGTCATGAACGAGTGCATGGGCCTGATCTTCGGCCAGTATGACGCCAAGGCCGAGGGCTTTCTGCCCGGCGGCATGAGCCTGCACAACAGCATGAGCGGGCACGGCCCCGACGCTGAGACCTATGACCGTGCCACCCAGGCAGAGTTGAAGCCGCACTACCTGGCCGACACCCTAGCCTTCATGTTCGAGACGCGATTCGTGCTCGAAACCACCAAGTTCGCGCTCGAAACAGAAAGCCTGCAGCGCGATTATTTCGAATGCTGGCAGGGCTTGAAGAAGCGCTTTGACCCGGCCGCAGGTAAATAACCCAATGTCTGTGCCGATTATCGATTCGCTCAAAGATACCTGCGACCCCGCGCTGCGTAGCTGGGTCACCTCAGCCAACGATGGCGCGACCGATTTTCCCATCCAGAATCTGCCCTTCGGTGTCTTTCGCGACCGGCACGCCCAGTGCGTTTGCATTGGGGTGGCCATTGGGGACAGTGTCCTGGATGTGCATGGCATTGCGGACGAGGGTCTGCTCGCCGGCCTGGCGACAGAGACGGCACAGGCCTGCCGCCAGGAGACGCTGAATCGCCTGATGTCCCTGGGTCCCGCGCGTTCTGCGGAACTGCGGCGACGGCTCTCCACACTCCTGAGCGTAGATATCGATCCCGCACTGCAGGAGCGCATCACGCCCTACCTATTCCAATACAGCGACGTGACGATGCTCATGCCTGCGACTGTCGGCGATTACACCGATTTCTACGCGTCCATCGACCATGCGACGCGCGCCGGAAAACTCTTTCGGCCCGAGCGCCCGCTACTGCCGAACTACAAACACGTACCGATCGGCTACCATGGCCGCGCATCTTCGCTGGTCGTTAGCGGCACCCCGGTGCGCAGGCCGTACGGGCAGGTGCTGACGGACGCGCAGGCAGAAGTACCGGCATTCCTTCCAACCCGCATGCTCGATTACGAAGTGGAGCTCGGCGTATTTGTTGGAACTGAAAACGAGCAGGGCGAGCCTGTGACCATCGACCATGCGGCGGATCATATCTTCGGCTGCTGCCTGCTGAACGACTGGTCGGCGCGCGACATCCAGTCGTGGGAATATCAACCGCTGGGCCCGTTCCTCGCAAAAAGTTTTGCAACCAGCATCTCGCCCTGGGTGGTCTCGCTGGATGCCCTGGCACCTTTTCGCGTACCATCGCGCGTGAGAGAAAGCGACGACCCAAAGCCGCTCGCCTATCTGCGAGGAGACGATGACCAGCAGCAGGGCGGCCTCGATCTGCAGTTGGAAATGCGATTGAAGACCGCTGCGATGAAGAAAGCAGGAGCGGAAGGCATTGTGCTTTCGACCAGCAATACGCGTGACCTCTATTGGACAATCGGCCAGATGTTGACGCACCACACCAGCAATGGCTGCGCCCTTCATTCTGGAGATTTATATGCAACCGGCACTGTATCCGGACCGGAAGACACTGCACGCGGCTGCCTGCTTGAACTTACTGAGCGCGGCGCGAAGCCGCTGACTCTGCCGACCGGTGAGCAGCGGGGCTTCCTTGAAGACGGCGATGAAGTGACGCTGCGCGCCTTCTGTGCTCGTGAAGGCGCAGTACGCATCGGCTTCGGCGAATGCACGGGCGTTGTTCTTGCAGCGCGCCAGGGGTGATCTTTACATATCCGCGATCAACAACCGCTCGTCCGTCATCTCTTCGATCGCAGACCTCACGCCCTCGCGGCCCAGGCCTGAGTCTTTCACGCCGCCGTAAGGCATCTGGTCAGCACGCCACGACGTCGATTCATTCACCAGCACAGCGCCCACCTCCAGCTCGCGCCATGCCTGCATGATGCGGCCAAAGTCGCGCGTGAACACGGCCGCCTGCAATCCATAGCGCGAAGCATTCACCAGGGCGATTCCGTCTTCGAAAGTTTCATATGGAGTGATCGTAATCAGCGGGGCGAACGCTTCTTCGCGATAGATCTTCGAAGCAGCCGGCGGCTTGGCAATCACGGTCGGCTGCAGCACTGCGCCCTTGCGCTCGCCGCCGGTAAGCAGGTGCGCGCCGTCGGCGATAGCTTCGTTGATCCATGTTTCAGCACGCATAGCGGCGGCTTCTGAAATCATCGGCCCCACCTGCGTCTCCTCGTCCATCGGATCACCGGTTACAAGCGTCTCGACCGCGGCCGTAATCTTCTGCGCCAGCGTCTGCCAGCGCGTCTTGTGAATGAACACGCGCTGCACCGAGATGCAGCTCTGCCCGGCATAACTGAAGCCGCCGCCCACAATGCGCAGCGCGGCCAGGTCAAGGTCCGCATCTTCATGAACGAGAACCGCTGCATTGCCGCCGAGTTCCAGGGTCACGCGCTTCCGGCCGGCCTGCCCTTTCAATGCCCATCCAATGGTGGCGCTCCCAGTGAACGACAGCATCCTCGGACGGTCATCGGTGACGAGCTTGGCCGCTACTTCATTCGCACACGGCAGCACACTGATCGCACCCGCCGGCCATCCGGCATCGACCAGGATCTGCCCCAGTCGCAGCGCCGTTAGCGGCGTCTGCGGCGCGGGTTTAATGATGATGGGATTGCCCGACGCAACCGCCGGAGCAACCTTGTGCGCTACCAGGTTCAGCGGAAAATTGAATGGCGTGATGCCGATAATCGGCCCGATTGGAAAGCGTCGGCCAATCCCCGTCCGCTGCGTCGCGGAGGACTCGCCCGCAGATGGCCAGTCCAGCGGCTGCACACTACCGCCAATCCGCTTCGCTTCCTCTGCCGCAATGCGGAAGGTGTCGATGGCGCGCGATACCTCGCGTGTCGCATCAGCAATCGGCTTTCCCGCTTCAAGCGCAATTCCCTTCGCAATGTCCTGATGCTCCACCTGGATGCGGTCAGCAACCGCCGCACAGATTTCCGATCGACGCGCTGAGGTAAGCTTGCGCGTCGCCTGAAATGCACGGGCCGCCGCGCCGAGTGCTTCGTCTGCATCCGCTTCATTCGCCTGGCAGACCCGTCCGATCACATGCTGATCAAAGGGCGAACAGATCTCAATAGCATGCGCGGACTCCCTCGGCTCGCCCGCCAGCAGGAAAGGAATAACGCCTTGCTGCGCTGCCTGCTTTGCCTTGTGCGGTGCACCCTCAACTGCGTTCGCGCGCGCGCCCGTCGTGTGGCCCCTTGTGATTTTCGGCATGCCTGTGATTGGTCCTCTTCAGTCTCGAATCGCGCATCGCGCGGAAAATCAAGAAACGCAATAGGGGAATTATGCACTTATTACTGGCCAGGTTCATTTCGGTGACGTCGTTCCACAACAGGAATCGCCGCAAAACCGTTGAGCGAAAGTGGTCGAGCAGGCTGATTTCTCGCATAGGTTGGGTGCAGGAGATTTCGCCCGATGTCCACAACCCGCCCGAGAACGCTGACCGCCAAAGACACGATCGCCATCACCCTGCATGTGGCACTGGAGCATCACGACCGGCGTGCACTGCAGGAAGCATCGGCTCTGTATCGCGAGATATTAAACATCGATCCAGACCACGCCGATTCACTCTTTCTGCTGGGCATGATCGCCGCCGCAGATGGCGATCGGCAAACAGCGGTTGAACTTTTTCGTGCCGCTGCACGCAATCGTCCGAAGGCCGCGCACATGCACCTGGCACTTGCCGAGGCGCTGATGAAGGCAGATCGGCGGGCCGCGGCGCTGCAGTGCTATTGGCGAGTCCTCGCGCTCGAGCCGGAGAATCCCCTTCGCTATGTACAGGTGGGCGATGTTCTGAGAGCTATCAAGCGTGATGGCGGCAATGACGCCTTGGCCGCCTCCTGCTATCAACGTGCGCTTGCCATCGACCCTGCATGCGCCGCCGCCCACTTCGGTCTTGGAGAGATTCTTCGCAACGCAAACGATCTGGTCGGCGCAAGGGCTGCCTACCAGTCTGCCGTCGCTGCCGATGGAAACAGGTCGATCTTCCAAGCTGCACTGGCTGAGACCCTCTACGCGGAGGGACGCTACGCATGGGCTGCCGACGCCTATCGGCGTGCTATCCAGTTGAAGCCGCAGTCGCCGCAGCTGCTCAATCGCCTGGGCGACGTGCTCTTGCTACTCGGACAGGAAGACCGGGCCGAGGCCTGCCGTCTGCGGGCCGCAGCGCTGCAGGCAGGGCGCATCCGGGCCCACAGACCATCTGAAACGACTGAAGAACAGTCCACTCATCTACGTCCCTGGTATGACCGGCTACCTGCCGGGCTGGAACGCGATCGTTCCACTCATCATGGCGAGGACGTCCTCGTCGAACCCTCGCTACTCCACGCTGGAAATTTGCGCTCGATTCCCGAGGAAAGGATGGCCTGACCGACCCAACCATGTGCATGGGCCAGTCCGCAGGGCATCTTCGCCATGATGCCGCTACAATAAATGCTGGAAACCACTGCAATGACCATCACTGACTCAACCACGCCATTTTTCACGCAGGCGGCCAAAACTGCCGGCCTCGCCATCCTCAATGAAGCACAGGGCACCGATTCACTCGGACGGCCGACCTATATCTATCGCTTCGGTACTACGAGCGATGCGACGCAGCAGCACACGCTGACCATGGAGCTCAGTGAGAGCTTTCAGATTGCGGCGGCCCAGATGCAGGAGGGACTCGTCAGTCATCTAGCCGAAGCAGCCAAGCGCCTGCGCAATCCGCGGCCCGAGGCCTACGTGACGCTGGCAGGTCTGCCGATTTCCATCAAGGATTTCAAGTGGCCGCTGCATCTCTCGACGTCCGGCGCGGACACCATGCTGGTCCATGGCACCGTCGGTCTCGAAGACGGTACGGATTCGCCGCTGCATGCGAAAATTTCCGCCGCTCTGACTGTCACTTTCAACGAGATCGTGGCTGCCCCTGAACAGCCTTTTGCGGAAGGCTTCATCTACAACGCCATCCGCAAGACGCTCGACCAGGGCCAGTTGGAATTGCTGAAGTCCGGCAACCGTCAGCCTGTCCCCGTGACCACGCGTTACTACAGCCGCTGGCAGAAGAAATTCATCTTTGCCGATACGACGGAAGCACAGCGGCGTGAGTTCATCGCACTGAAGGCGTACTGGCTTTCATCTGTTCTTGGGAATAATGAGCCGGTATGGATGGCTGATCCCCGCGACGCGCAGTACCTGAATACGACCGTTGAAGAGATGATGAAGGACGTACAACAGCAGGCTGCCGCCGGCCTGCTGAAGACTGCGGCAGATCCGGAATTTGCTGCCGCGACTCCCAAACTTACTGAGCATGCGGAAATCTATCGCCACAAGCTCGATGAAGCGATGGCCGCTACCAAGCCTGCCTTCAATGAGGACATGCGAGCAGGCCACACGAATATGTAGCGCAGCGCCGGCGCCATTCACGCACCGGCACCGTTTCATGTTCTGTGCGAAAAGGCAACGCCGGGGCAGCTCCTCACCCTTACGCAACTGTGCGTGCGACCAATTGGGGTTGCGAGTGCCGTCCCGTTCTAGGTGCTGCCGGGACCTGTCTTCGTCGCCACGCGCTTTTTGGCCCTGCCTTTTTTATTTGCAGATGCTCGCGCATCGAGCACTTTCCGGCGCGCGACGACCAGCCTTTCACGCTCGGCGACCGGTAGATCGAGTGTCGCGCGAACTCTGTTCGGCAACCGACTGTACACACCCTCATTGGCGTCGCGAAGCAGAGCTTCAAATTCGGACCGGCGAAAAACATTCCAGTGGGTCAAGGCCACCCAATAGATGCGCGCCATGTAAGGCGCCGGAATCACGCCCTCCGTCTCGAGCAGTTCGGGATAGCGCTCTGGCCCTGCGTAAAACATGATGACAGGGGTTAGCTTGTCCGGGTCGCGATCCTCGTCCAGGTTAAGCAGCGCAAACATCTTGCCGCCGATAGCTTTGTCGCCCGCCCAGTACACCAGGTTCGCACCCCACTGCAGCGTCTCTTCCGTGTGCGGAAGCTTGCGAAGAAAGCTGCGCGCCTGTTCTGCATCCATGCTCGCCAGTATGCGGCGTGGTCGGCGGTCATTACAAGCCGACAGCAGTCATCGATGGCTGATCAGCCTGCGACCTGTCCGCTTTCCACGGGTTGGGACATGGAAGTCCCGCAGCGGCTGCAGAAACGTACGCCTCCAACTGTAGCCGTACCGCAACTGGGGCAGTAAAGCGTAGGCATGGGTAGCGAAGTATAGGTTCCGTTCAGGGCACCGGGGAACGGCTGCGGACCGGTGATCGTTGCTGCAATGTAGGCCGATAACTCAGCGTTGAACTGGCGTACCCGCCCAGGCATGAAAAACGCTTCGATGAATGCGATCAAAAATGGAATGCCGGTGACAGAAAAGATAGCGTAGAGAACACCCAGACCCGTGCGCCGCATATAGAAATGGTGAGCGCCAAAGCCGCCGAGGAATATGGCCAGCAGCACGCCGACGACTTCGCTCTTGGCCGAAACCTGGTAGCTGGCAAAATAGGCTGCTCGCTGCTGATCGGTCATCGGCGGCAGATTCAAAACAAATGGCTGTGTCATCTCCACTCCCCGGCCCCATGGAAGGGGTCTGTTACTTCGACTGCTGCATGCATGTACGCGTCGGCATTCCCTGCGGTTCCGTCAGGGCTTGCACCGTGCTACGCCAGCTGCTGCAGCAGGTGGTCGACTTTCCCATGAAGATCTTCCACCTGTCGGCGAAGCGTGGCAACAGTTTCTTCGAGTGCAGCAACCTGCTCCTTCAGGGCGCTGGACTCTGCAGTGTTTCCGGATGACGACCTTGGCGTGGAGGCGGACAGCGAAGGCGGTTCCGCAAGCGCAGGCTCCCCGCTCAGCAGGTGCGCATAGCGAATTTCCTTGGTGCCAGGCTGGCGAGGCAACGGGGCGACCAGTGCAGGATGCCGCTCCATCATCTTCTGCAGAGTGGACTGCACATCCGCAATCTCGTCCATCGCGTGCAGACGTTCGGTGCGACCGCGCAGTTCGCCGGGAGTCTGCGGGCCGCGCAGCAGCAGCTCGCACAGAACAGCTTCCTCGCGCCGGCCTAGGTTCAATACTTCGGGCAGACGATGCTCGTATTTCGTCGCGCGGGAGTCCCTCAGGAACGCTACAAGCCCCTTGTGACCCAGTGCGCTGCCCGCATCCCGTACGGAGTTCTCGTCAAGCACCATCACCGGTTCGCGATTTGATTTCTGATTGCATGCGTTGACCAGTGCATTTAGCGAAAGGGGATAATATTCGGGCGTCGTAATGCTTTTTTCCAGCAGCGCGCCAAGTACGCGTGTTTCGACAACATCAAGAATCGGGAGCATGGGTGCGTTCCAGTAATGAGAGGTGCGGTCACCTCATCATAAAGAAAGCTGAATGCGTCCATTTTTGCCGACGGCCGTCAGTGCGTAAGTGTGCGAACCAATGGGCCCTTCTGCGCAGCCGGCGCGCCATCTGTGCTGCGTCCCTGGTGCTTCTGAAAGTAGAAGCCGTGATACTTGTGAACATCCCTGGCGGGTTCAAAGTTCACATGGAGGCTCCGTGAAACCTCCCAGCTATCCTGCTCCCGATAACCGAGCAGGCGCATGCCCTGTCGAAATTCCTCACGGTTCATCACGCGATAGGGCGAATAGGAATTATGCCGGGTGCGCTGAATGGTGTAGTAAGCCTCACCGTCGTACATCGGCACACGGTTGATCAGGATATGGTCCGGTGCTTTCGGTAGTTTGGCCAGCAGGCCGGGAAGATCTTCTGGCATATACTGAAGAGCGCCATTGCTCAGGAAAATGCTGGCCTCCCCGGCACTCTGAAGGTCGCTGGTAAAGAGCAAGTCGGCGCCGGCCTGTTTAGCCATATCTCTGCCCTGGTCAACAAAGGCGGGAAGGTCGAAGACGATCCATCGTCCCTGATCGAGCATGGGCAGGTATGGCTCGTACGAGTACCAGCACTGTCCAAGGCCTCCGCCAAAATCAAGAACGGCACAGCCCGGGCGGAAGGCCCTCGCCAGCCAGAACAGTACCGGGTAATCGTGCTGATTAAGTACGAAATGGTGGTCCCTGTAAAAGGCAGGGATCGTGGCATCGTCGAACCCGATCGGAGCGCCGTGGGGGATGGCCTGGATGGCTGCTTCGTGGCTTGGGTAAATCCCGCTGTAGACCGGTTCGGCGTCAAAACGGTGAAATCGGCGCTCGTTCAGCAGATCGCGCATCAGACCGATCGCTCCTCTGTATACCTTCCTCGCGATCGGCTCCAACATACAGACTTCCCCGGGTGTTCCCTACGGCCGCACTACCGTCTAACTGCAGACTACAACGGGCATCACGGCTTCTTCGTAAATATTTTACATAGTTGAGTATTTTTTTCCCGATTCGGGAATCAATGCGGAGCGGTTGCCAAGACGGGAAGCGGCCCCTGAGATTCATGTAGGGAATCCCGCATGGCAGTTCATACTGCGGGAAAGCCAAACCCTTATCACGCAGGGCGCAGCTAGCAGGTTGACACTATTCGATCTCGAAGCAACATGAAAGGCCGCTCGACGCAAACATACAGCAACGCCGCGCCGGAGACGCAGGAGACTGCATACACACACGTTGCGACAAGTCCGGTGTCGCGGGCAATACTCGGCATCATGAGCCGATCGAGGTGCACGATCTCCTTGTGGGTCAGGTAGAGGCTGAACGCTAACGCGGCGACGGTCCTTGCCCCCGGCACGCGGACCCTGCTGAGAAAGCCGTCGCGGCTCACGCTTGAAAGGAGCAGCAATCCCAGCCCCGCCGAGAGGATAGGGAAACCGACGACCGTTCCCCATGCCGAAACACCAGTCGCAGACGTAAATCGGTCCTGAAAGAGCCAGATCGCGGCACCAAGGAGCGCTATGCCGCTCAGCGTGGTTGCGTGACCCCTGGCCGCCACAGCTGCCCACCAGGCCGGCCGAAAGACTTTCATCAACGCCAGGCTGACCCCGACCAGCAGCCCATCGAGCCGCGTGTACGGCGGATAGTAAATCTGCTCGAGGTAGGCCAAGCCGAATTCGTCGGTCCCTGATACCGGCCGAAGAACGTGAAAGAGTACGTAGGCGCGGACCGCGATGCCCGCTACCGCAATCATAGCGAGGAGAGTTATCGTCTTGCGGAAGGATGGCCGCTTCATGAGAAGCAGCACCAGTACCGGCAGCACAAGGTAGAAATGCTCCTCCACGCAAAGCGACCATGCAAAGGAAAAGGCCTTGTGCACCGAGTAATCGATGAAAAAGTTCTGGGTGAAGGTCAGGAACATCCAGGGCGGCGAAATTCCCGGTGACTCACGCCATGCCGGCACCGCGAAATAGAGCAACAGAACGACCAGGTAAGCCGGCAGGATTCGGAAGGCCCGGCGGATATAGAAATCTGTCAGCGCGACCTTTCCGCCCCGCAGATAGGGCCGGAGCAACTGCGATCCAATGAGGAAGCCGCTCAGCACAAAGAACATATCGACGCCCATCCATCCCGCATTGCCGACCGCGCTCCAGAAAGATGGCAGATAACCATGCAGGTGAAAGACCATAACCACCAGGATCGCCAGCGCCCGCAGTGTATCCAGACCGTGCAGGCGCTCGGTGGTTGATCTCGCAGGTCTCCCGGAGGCAGGCATCGAGCTTCAGGATAGCCGCCAAAAGTCCTCTCGCCGTGTTCACCTGGAGTCCCTGCGGCATCCACCTGCATCTCAAGAAGTGTTATGACAACATCATCAGCAACAACTATCAGCGCGAAAGCAAGCGGAACATTCAAAATCGGCGGCGATCTCCAGGTAAACCGTCTCGGCTATGGAGCGATGCGTCTCACCGGCGAAGGGATCTGGGGTCCGCCGAAAAGTAAGGATGAAGCGATCAAAGTGCTCAAGCACCTGCTTGACCTCGGCGTGAATTTCATCGACACCGCAGACTCCTACGGCCCCTACGTCAGCGAAGAGTTAATCGCAGAAGCCCTTCATCCCTACCCAAAGGACCTGGTGATTGCGACCAAAGGTGGTCTGCTTCGCACTGGCCCGAATCAGTGGCCACCACTGGGTCGGCCTGAATATCTGCATCAGGAAGTGGAAATGTCGCTCCGCCGCCTGAAGCTGGAACGCATTGACCTGTGGCAGCTTCATCGGATCGACCCCAAGGTACCGGTCGAGGAGTCGCTTGGCATCATCAAGAAGCTCCAGGAACAGGGTAAGATTCGCCATGTCGGCCTTTCGGAAGTGAAGCCGAAAGAGATCGAGCAGGCGCGCAAGGTCGTCGACATCGTCAGCGTCCAGAACATGTACAACATCGGCGATCGGCAGCATGAAGACACTTTGAAATCCTGCGAGCAGAACAACCTCGCCTTTATTCCGTGGTTCCCCGTCGCCGCCGGAAAACTGGCCCGTCCCGGTGGCCCGCTCGATGCCATTGCGAAAAAGCACAGCGTCACCGTCTCGCAGCTTTCGCTGGCTTGGCTGCTGCAGCGTTCGCCGGTCATCCTGCCGATCCCAGGCACGTCATCCCTGCAGCATCTTGAAGAAAACGTAGCTGCGTCTGATGTCAAAATCGACGCGAATGAGTGGAAGCTCGTAGAAGACGAAGCTGCGAAAACGAAAAGCTAGTCAGCTCTGAGCTAGACAACCGTTCAACGCCCGGTGGATAAGCCTGCCGGGCGTTTTTGT
>CAZZZL010000049.1:0-31847 GCA_964658655.1 uncultured Acetobacteraceae bacterium
AGCAGTCCGGCTGCTCCAGCTTTGTAGGGGATGGCAGTGGCGACCGTGATCGGCAACAGCATGCCGAGCACCTGGGGCAGCAGCTTCTCGACACCAATGCCAAGCACGACGCCCAGCAGTCCACCGGCAAGTCCGAGAAGCGTGGTCTGCAAAAGGTAGATGCGCAGAATGTCTGAGGAACGCGCGCCGATTGATTTCATGACGGCGAGAATATCCATGCGCTGCGCGAGATGGGCACGCATGGCCATCGCGACGCCGATCGCGCCGAGTACCATCGCGACCAGGCAGATCATGCTGAGAATGCCGGTTGCCTGGTCGAGGCCGCGCGTCAGGCCGGGGTTAGCCTGTCGATAATCGGCGATTTGTGCTTCGGGAATGATGCCCTCAAGCCTGGCACGAATTTTCTCGACGTTCGGCGCCTTCGGGTCCAGGTGAAACAGGAAGCGCTCGCCGGCGCGGCTTCCCTGCTGCAGCAGCCCGGACGTTTCGAGCGCATGGCGGGTGATGAATACCCGCGGGCCCAGGCCCATGGTCGATGACATGCGGTCAGGCTCGCGCGTGACAGTTGCCGCAATCGTGAACGTGTCCCTGCCGATCTTGAGTGTGTCGCCTGTATGCAGGTGAAGGCGGAAGAGAAGGTCGGGGCCGACGATGACAGTCTGGTCTGTCAGCACAGTATGAAAATTTCCGATTGGGTCGATCAGGACAGATCCGTAATAGGGATAAGCGGCAGGATCAACGGCTTTCAAGGAGACCAGCAGCGGCACCGGATCGTTTGCACTGGAGGCCATCGAGACCAGCTCGGTCGCATCTGTACGCTGCACGCCCTGCCCGCTCAATGCATCCAGCTGCTGCGATTCTTTCGGCGTCAACTGGCGAAACAGGCGTGCCGACAGGTCGCCGGCCATGATGCTTCTGGCCTGCGTACTGAGCGTACGCGTGAAGGCTTCACTCAATCCACGCACGCCGGTCAGCGCCGCAACGCCGATGGCAACAGAGAGGATGACGAAGAGAAACTTGGCGTAGGAGGCACGCAGTTCGCGCCAGGCAATGCGCGCTGCCGTCGCCCATCCAAGCGCTGGCTTCGTGGTTGTTACGGGAATGTCGCTCACGATTGCATCTCGTCGGCAACGACTGTGCCATCACGCAAAACTATTCGACGATTCGCTAGTGCAGCAACCTGCGGATCATGCGTCACCATCACCAGCGTCGTGTGGGCATCGCGATTGCGGCCAAGCAACAGGTCAAGCACATGCTGCCCGTTCACCGAGTCGAGGTTGCCGGTGGGCTCATCTGCCAGCACGATCGGCGGGTCGAGCATGAAGGCGCGGGCGAGCGCCACGCGCTGCTGCTCTCCTCCTGAAAGCTGGACGGGATAGTGCGTCATCCGATCGCCGAGGCCTACCTGCGTCAGTAATGAGCGAGCCTGCGGTTTGCCATCGCCGTGGGCATTCAGTTCATGTGGGAGCAGAACATTCTCAAGGGCGGTTAGTGTCGGGATCAGTTGATAGGACTGAAAAACAAATCCGAGTTTCCTGCCGCGAATCTCTGCCAGCCTGTCTTCTTCCAGGTGACTGATGTCGATGCCATCGAGCAGCACCTCACCTGAAGTCGGAGCGTCGAGACCGGCAAGCAGGCCAAGCAGGGTGCTCTTTCCGCTGCCGGACGCGCCCATGATGGCGACGAACTGGCCGCCCGGAATGGATATATCGATACCCTTCAAAATGTCTACCGTGCGACTGCCGTTGCGAATGGACTTGCGCACTCCCCGAACTTCAATCATGTGTCTCCCGGATTGCCTGTACCGCCAATTGCAGCTTCTATTTTTGCTAAAGTTGACCTGTGAAGCGTATCGGCCTTTTCATCCCGCTGCTTGGAGTGGCCCTTTCAGGATGCCATTCGAACGCTCCGAAAAGCGATGCTCCTGCAGCAGATACTTCCATGGCCTCACCAGTCGCAGACGGTGCTGCTGCGCCAAGTGTTTCAGCCGCGCCTCGTGCAGACGGCACTACGGTAAGCGACAAGCGGCCGGTCATCGTGGCCTTCGGCGATTCGCTCACCGCCGGCTACGGAACCAATCCCGGCGAGAGCTATCCTGACAACCTGCAGCGCGACCTGGATGCCCGAGGCTATCACTATCGGGTCCTCAACCAGGGCGTTAGCGGCAACACCACCAAGGATGGTGTCGAGCGGCTGCCCTCTATCCTGGCGCTGCATCCGCAAGTGGTCATCGTGGCCTTCGGTGGAAACGATGGGCTGCGCGGCCTGCCCATCACCACGACGCGCGACAACCTTTCGACCATCGTTAAGGCCCTACAAAGCTCCGGTGCAAAGATAGTTCTTGGTGGTATCACCCTGCCTCCGAATTACGGGCCCGATTACATTCAGCAGTTCAACGACACCTACACACTGCTGGCGAAACAGTTTCATGCGCCGCTGCTACCCTTTCTGCTCAAGGGCGTCTACGGTGTTCCCGGCGCTATGCAGGCCGATGGCATCCACGCGACGGCCAGCGGGAATAAAACTGTCGCCGACAATCTTTTACCACTGCTGCTTCCCTTGCTGCACAGGCAGAAATAGTCAAAGCTAGCCGAGCACAACGACCGGTTGAAAGAGCGTGCCGGCGATGCGCTTACCGATGCCAAGCAGTTCGTCTCTGCCGGCAAATATCTTCACAAGTTCGGCGCTGGAAAACTCAGGCAGGTTCGCGGCATTGCCGTTGCGAATGCGTGTCGCTGTATGGGTATCTGCTGTTGTTGCCGGCATGTCAGGCAGCAGCATGCGCGGGTGCGGCATGAAAGTGGATAACCCGCCCGCATCGACCAGCTTCGCCAGGGCTTCGAGAGTGAACGCCTGTTCGACGGTAAAGCTTCCGGCTGATACGCGGCGCAAACTCGCGAGATGTGCGCCACAGCCTAGCTTCTGACCCAGGTCATGCGCCAGGGAACGGACATAGCCGCCAGCCGAAAGGGTCACGGCAAAGTCCGCACATTCTCCGTGGACGCCGTTGATCGTCAGATTGTGAACAGTAACCGGCACAGCACGCATGACCGGCGACTTGCCCGCGCGGGCCAATGCATACGCGGCTTTCCCCTGCACTTTCTTGGCGCTGTACATCGGCGGCGTCTGTTCGATCGTTCCGACAAAACTCTGTGCCAGGCGCTCGATTTCGCCCCCATCGAGGTTGGTCGAAACCTGTGCGCCAACCATTTCACCTTCAGCATCGTAAGTATCAGTCGCAAATCCGAAACGGATGCTGCCGGTGTAAGACTTTTCAAGCTTTCCAAAAAACTGTGCCAGCCGCGTCCACTTGCCTAGCAGCAGAGGGAGCACGCCCGTGGCCATGGGATCGAGCGTACCGAGGTGGCCTACCTGCTGCTCCCCCACAATGCGTCGCACCTTGTGCACGACATCATGTGAAGTGATGCCTGCAGGCTTGTCGATAATCAATAAACCATTCAAGCGTCAGAACCCATTATGGCTGCGCTCGCGGACCAGAGAAAGAAACTCTCCCCGGGTCGTCTGTTCCTGAAAAATACCCAGCATAGCTGACGTTACCGTCGACGAGTGCTGCTTTTCAACGCCGCGCATCATCATGCACAAATGTCGCGCTTCAATCACTACGCCGACGCCCCGCGGATGTATGGCGTCTTCGATCGCTTCAGCGATCTGCCGCGTCATCCGCTCCTGCACCTGCAGTCGATGGGAAAAGACATCTACCAGTCGAGGTATTTTGCTCAATCCGATGACTTTGCCATTTGGAATGTAGGCAACATGCACCTTACCGAAGAACGGCAGCATGTGATGCTCGCACAGCGAGAACATTTCGATGTCCTTGACGATCACCATCTCGTCGTAGTCCACGTCGAACAGTGCGTCGGTAAGGATTTTCGTCGGGTTCTGCTTATAGCCGCGCGTAAGATACGCCATCGATTTTTCGACGCGCTCCGGAGTCTTGAGCAGACCATCCCGCGTGGGGTCTTCATCGAACCGCCGGAGCAGTTCAGCATACATTTCCTGCGTAGTCACGTGTGAAAGATCGGCTCCCGTGGTGAGCGCGACAGTCGTCTCTTTGTGCAGCGATGCGCCGTTCTTTGCGGCTTGCGTCTTTACTTGCGTGTTTTCGATCGTGGTCTCATGTATGGCCATAGCAGCTCTCCCACCCGGCATCTTCACTTTGAACGTCCCATAGATTGACTTGTGAATTCGCCTTCGTACTCGAACGAGTTGTTCGACGTTTCTTCAATGCGAAGCCGCTCAAGCCGGGCAGTGCCGAATGAAGCGTCCTGCAGCAACTCCCACGCGGCGCGACAAAGATTTTCTGTTGAAGGCACACTCGTCGCAAACACGGGATCGCAGTTGAGATTCTCGAGATCGAAGCGACTGATGACGCGTTCCTTCACCAGATCATCGAGGTCAACCATGTTCAGTACCATGCCGGTCTCGGCGTTGACCGGCCCGCTGACCGTTAACTCCAGCACATAGTTGTGACCATGACCATGCGGATTGTTGCACTTTCCGAAAGCCTGCTGGTTCTGTTCGTCGGTCATTGCTTCAACGTGAAGGCGATGCGATGAGCTGAAGTGATATCGCCGCGAAAAATGGACGAGGGGCGAGTCATTATCCGGTTTCATGCCCGCACCCCGGCCGGACCACCGTGTCCGTAGTAATCAGCAAAAAGGTCTGCCATCTCATAGACGCGGACACGCTGCAGCCGTGCTCCGGGTAGTTGCGTTAGCACCGCCTGCTCAAGACGCTCCCAGATGCTGACTGCCATGTTCTCGGCGGTCGGCATGCGGTGGCGAAACTCGGGAATCTCCAGATTCAGGTGCCGGTGATCGTAAACATCGACGACCTCGGCATTCATTACGTCCTTCAGCTTCTTCAGGTCGACAACGAAGCCGGTCACCGGGTCCACTTCGCCGGAAACAGTCACCTCGAGCGTGTAGTTGTGGCCGTGGCCATTGCGGTTCGCGCATTTGCCAAATACACGCGCATTCTCTTCAGGTGACCATGTCTCGTTCCAGTAAAAGTGAGCAGCAGAAAAATCAGCCTTGCGGGTCAGTAAAATCATGTTTTCTTGTCCTGTTCGATGATACCGGCGGCCGAAAGACTCCGCGCTTTTAACGCCTGCTCGCACTCATGGAACGAACGCCGCAGTCTATAAACTGTCGCCACAGCAACATGGCTTTTATTTCCACCTGGCGACGCTGTTTAGAATGGAGGTTGTGACCCGTCCGTTCATCCGCACCGCCTTCCTGCTGCTTTCACTCGTCACCATTGCCGGCTGTGACCGTGGAGATCACCCGCGCGCCATGGGCAAGCCCGCGCCCGACTTTACCGTCAGTGACGGCACCCAATCCGTCCACCTTGCCGACTATCGCGGCAAGATCGTCCTGCTTAATTTTTGGGCCACTTGGTGTGCGCCCTGTATCGCGGAATTACCTTCGCTGCAGGCACTGCACCAGGAGTTGCCGCAGGTCGTGGTGATCGCCGTCTCAGTCGATGAGGACCCCGAAGCCTACCGTCATTTCCTCCAGCTGCATCCGCTGAACCTGCTGACGGTTGAGGACACGGGCCGCCATGTGAACGCCCTCTATGGCACGAATCTATTTCCCGAAAGCTACGTGATTGACCGCAACGGCGTCATCCGGCGCAAGTTTGTCAACGCGCAGGATTGGACCACCCCCGAGATCGTCAACTACCTGTCCCACTTGTAGTCCGGATCATGCCTTCACGGCGGCTTCCTGTTCCTGCGGATAGACCAGGCCGATACTGCAGCGGGCGCGATCAAGAATACGCATCATCTGGCGCGACATATCATGCGTCATCACGGGACTTTCCCTGCGACCTTCGCGCAATAGCTCGCAAAAGTGTTCCGTTTCATAATTGAAACCGCTCGAAACTATCGGCTCTTCGAGTTCGACGATGCGTCCGTCAAGATAACGAATAGTCGCACTTGAGGGATTCCACCATTTGGCGGGGATAGCGACATTTCCCAGCGTACCTGCCAGCAGCGCGTCGCCATGGCCGTGCAGCCCAAGGCCTGAATAGAGTTGGGCAATGCCATGCTCGTGTTTCGTCTGCATGCTGGCAAAGATGTCGATACCGGTTGGGCCCAGGCATCCGATTGTGTCTACGCTTTCCACTCGACCAAGCCAGTCGAGAGCCAGGAAGGCCTCGTAGGGGGCGATGCCTAGCAGGCTGCCACCGCCCAGCTCAATGTTGTACAGCGGGTGGTCGAAGGGGATGTCAGCGAGCGATGACCCGGCGCGGACAAAGCCGACCTGGCCGATCGGATCATGCTCCAGGTGTTCGCGAAGTCTGCGATAAAGCGGGAAGAACGGGGGCTTCATCGCTTCCATGAACAACAGGCCTTGCTTGCGCGCCGCGCGCAGCACCTCATCCAGCTCTTTTTCATTGAGCATGGACGGCTTTTCACAAAGAATATGCTTTCCTGCAGCGATGGCCTGGAGCGCATACGACCGGTGGCTGTCCGGGTGGGTGCCGATGTAGACAGCATCGATCGGAGAGGCGAGCAGCGAGCGGAGGGAGTCGTGCGGAGCTGGTCCATATACTGCCGCGAACTCCTGCGCGGCCGAGAAGCGGCGAGTCCACACTGAGAACAGGCGTGCCTCCGGGACCTGCGTCAACCCTTGAGCGAACCGCTGCGCAGCGTCACCTGCTCCGATCACTCCCCAACGAATCACCGTCGCATCCCTCCTCGCCCCTGTAACCATTTCCATAGAAATGACTTAACGCCTTCGACCGCGGCTAATCCTAACATTCAGTGAGATAGACTGCGCATGGAACAAGTTGGTTGCTGCTTTTCTGCTGAGCCATATTGAGCGCTACGAACAGGAGACATCCTGGCTTGTGTGCTTGGTGGAACGACACCCTTACTTCAGATCTAACCCAGAGTATCGGAAAATCTCTCCCGCCCGGCACGACAATCTGCATTGGTGTGCAGTATGACCCGTTATGCGCCACGCTGTGCATTTTCGGGACTATGGCAAACGTTTGGAGATGGGATACAGTTGCGCGTCCATAGACCCCGTACTCAAGCCGGCTTACGACACGCAAACGCTCAGATTTCGACTGTAAGGTGATGTTTCGGAGGGGAAGTTCAGAGATAGGGGAGGATGGTGCGCCCAGAAGGAGTCGAACCTCCGGCCTATTGATTCGTAGTCAATCGCTCTATCCAGCTGAGCTATGGGCGCATCGTGCAACTCTCTGAGAATACCAAACGTAGCCCAAATCTCCAAGGCGCCGTAACACTCTGGCAATCTTCACCCTGTTCAACGCATTGATCTGCTTATCTCAACATTACCAGCGTGGCATCTGTCCCACGCAAAGGCTATAAGCCGACGGACGCTGTTCATAAAAGACTTGTAGTCTATGTCGAGGAGAATCGGAAGTATCGGCAACTCTACGACTCTGACCATCCTGCTCTGCGCGGCTACCATTTCCGCAAGGGAACCACTGCCGGGCAGCAGCGACAGTCCCAGCGTCTTTACCTCGGTCACTCGTATCGACAGGACAACCTGCAGCCGGCAGGCCTGCGACGACTGGCTGCAATGGGCTCGCGTCGGCCAGCAGATTGCCTGCGGATCCCATGGACCCCGACAAAGTAAGCTGACCTCACGGCTTGAATACTGGCTGGATGAGTTACTTTGCGGGTGCGACCGCTGGAACGGTTTCGCCTTCCGGCTGCGGCGGAACCAGGGGCAGGCGCTCGACCACATCGATGCCACCGCGACGCAGCAACTGCTCGACCACCGGCACACTTAAACGGGTCGCGTCATATTCGATGGTGATGACTTTCCACTCCTCATCGATCAGGACCCGCCGGATGCCGTAAACCTCTTTCAACTTGCCTAGCGCGACCATCGAGGCTTCGCTCGGGTGCTGCTCGTAGCGGAATTTCACGTCCATCTGTGTCATGGATTCACTATACCGAATTGATGATCCGGCGAGACAACCCGCCGCGGCCGTGAGGAACGGTCTCCTGGAGTTGCTGAATGGTTAGTAAATGCGGAAATTGACTTCTACGTTTACTTCAACCGGGACAGGCTTCCCTTGGAGCATCGCGGGCTTGAAGCGATACTGCTTAACGGCTTCAATCGCCTTCTCATCCAAACCCATGCCCAGTGCGCGCAGTACCTTCGCACGCTGAACGTTTCCTTGCGCGTCTACCACGATCTGCACTAGGCACACGCCCTGATACTTGGCGCGACGGGCTTCGTCTGAGAACTCGGGATCGACAGAATAGATCAACTGGGGCGCGCCGACGCCACCGCCCACATGGTAAAGACCACCACCGGTGCCGCCGCCCTGTCCGGGGCCATAGCCATTGCCGGTGCCGGAGCCAACACCGCCACCCGAACCGCTGCCCATGCCGCCACCAGTGCCCGTGCCATTCGACTGCGGGCCGGTGATGTTGCTCTTTGGGTTGCCGAGGTCGGGCAAATTGTTGTTCGTCACCAGGTCTTTCGGCACATTGATGGCCGGATCGACTGCAAGCTTAGGATTGATGTTCTTGATGACCTGTGGCGGAATAATCGGATTCTTATCGAACTTAGGCAGCTTGCCTTTGGGGGTCTGCAGAATATCATGCGAGCCGCCACCACCACCGCCGCCGCTTACATCCTTCTGCGGCGCGATCGGAAGAAACTGCGGCACGTCAACCGCTGTTACCACAGCCGGCTTGATCGGCTTCAGGTGGAGGTGGGCCATGTACAGAAACCAGGCAATCAGCGCGATGATGAGTACGTGGACGCCAATCGAAACACCGGAGGAGACGGGATCCCGCTTGACCGCGAACGGATCCTTGACCGGAATCGGGGTCGAGGTTAGTTCGAGCGGCGGCAATTCCTCTTTGTGGAAAAGGTCGCGAACGTTGCCGAGGATGGCCTTCCAGACCGGTTCGTCGACAATCTCATTGGTGCTGAACGGATCCCTGTCGATGCGCGCTTCCCTCGCCTGGTCCCTGGGTTCCAACTCCGGAGGTGTCAATACCTGATTCGCCATATTCACTTCTCACCGGCATGAGCCACGACGGCGACCCGCTGGTATCTCCTTATTATGGACGAGGGCTGTCTCGCTGTCTCGTTTTTGGAAGAAAACTTGTGTTGCTATATCAGAAACTGTAGCCGGAACTTTCGTCACTGGAAGGAGAGGTCGGACAAGCCCGGTCGACAAAGGTATAGACGCGAATGAGTGAGGATTGTCTCGCGAGGAACCGGTTTCGTCTCGATTCCATGAACGGCCGGCTACGCGGCTACAATGAAGGCTCAGCCTAAACACAACATTCGACACCCGTCCCGGCTAAACCGCGACGAAGAAAAGCAGGGAGAAACAATGGCCGCTCCGCCGGAACTCAAGGCGACCCTTTCGCTACCACAAACCAGCTTTCCTATGAAGGCCAACCTGCCGCAGAACGAACCGGCCCGCCTGGAAGCGTGGACGAAAAACGATATTTATGGCCAGATTCGCGCCGCCCGCGCCGGTGCGCCGAAATACATCCTGCATGATGGTCCTCCCTACGCGAACGGCCCGATCCACCTGGGTCACGCGCTGAACAAGAGCCTGAAAGACTTTGTGGTGAAGTCAAAAACCATGGCTGGCTACGACGCGCCTTATGTACCGGGATGGGATTGCCATGGCCTGCCGATCGAAATCAAGGTCGACGAACAGCTCGGCCGCAAGAAGCTCGAGATGCCGGCGATCGCTGTGCGCCGCGCCTGCCGTGAATATGCACAGAAGTACGTAAACCTGCAGAAGTCACAGTTCGAGCGCATCGCCGTCTTCGGCCGCTGGAATGACCCGTATCTCACGATGTCGAAGCAGTACGAGTCGAAGATCGTCGAGACCTTCTACGAGTTCTTTGAGAAAGATTTCGTGTACAAGGGGTTGAAGCCGGTTTACTGGTGCATCCACGACAGGACTGCGCTGGCTGAAGCTGAGGTCGAGTATGAAATGCATACCTCGCCCAGCGTGTATGTGCGTTACAAGCTGACCTCGCCTGGAGAGGCTCTCGACCAGAAGTTAAAGGACCGTGAGGTCTTCGCGATCATATGGACGACGACTCCCTGGACGCTCCCAGCGTCACTCGCAATCGCATTCCAATCGGAGTTTGAGTATGTCGCTCTAGAAAATACGGACGGGAACGTCTATCTCGCGGCCGAGGCTCTGGCTGAATCCGTGAAGGCCGCTTGTGGCCTTGAAGGCGCACAGGAAGTTGCGCGCTTCAAGGGCTCGGCTCTCGATCGCGCGACCTTCCATCATCCCTTTCTCGATCGCGAGATTCTTGGCGTGAATGCCGACTATGTCACCGCCGACCAGGGCACCGGCGCTGTCCACACAGCACCGGCGCATGGCGCGGATGACTTCTATACCGGCGTTCGCTATGGGCTCGACCAGACCTGCAACGTCGACAATGCAGGACGCATCCAGAACGGTCTGCCCGAGTACGATGGGCTGACAGTGTTCAAAGCGAATGAGCCGATCATCGAGCTGCTCAAAGCCCACGGCGTGCTGATGGGTCGCAATGATATCTATCATTCGTATCCGCACTGCTGGCGCTGTCATAACCCGGTGATCTTTCGCGCAACCGAGCAGTGGTTCATCGGCATGGAGACGCCGATGAAGACGGCCGCTGGTACGGACACGACCTTTCGCCAGCTTGCGCTTGACGCCATCAAACAGGTGAAGTGGGATCCGTCATGGGGCGAGGAGCGCATCTCGAACATGATCGCGACGCGGCCGGACTGGTGCATTTCACGCCAGAGAATCTGGGGTGTGCCGATAGCCGTTTTCCTCTGCCAGAAATGTCAGAAGCCGTTGAAAGACGCGGCAGTCAATCGCAGCATTGTCGAACTCTTCGCGAAGGAGAGTGCGGACGCGTGGTACGTCCACGAAGCCGCAGCACTTTTGCCTGCCGGTCTGACATGTCCTTCGTGTGGCCACGGCGAGTTCCGCAAAGAAATGGACATCGTCGACGTATGGTTCGAGTCGGGCGCAAGCTGGCATGCCGTGCTCGAAACCGACCCAGAGCTGCACTGGCCGGCTGATCTCTACACCGAGGGCGGAGATCAGCATCGCGGCTGGTTCCACTCCTCCCTGCTAACGTCGGTCGCCATCCGCGGCGCAGCACCGTACAAGACGGTAGCGACTTCAGGATGGACGCTCGATGAACAGGGCCGCGCCTTTTCGAAGTCGCTTGGCAATGGTGTCGATCCGGTAGATGTGGCGAAGCGTCTCGGCGGCGAAATCGTGCGGCTGTGGGTTGCGTCGGTCGACTTTCGCGAAGACGTGGCTGCAAGTGAAAACCTGATGCAGCGTGTGGCCGATAACTATCGCAAGCTGCGGAATACCTTCCGTTTTCTGCTTGGCAATATCGCGGGCTTCGAACCGAAGGAACACGCAGTTGGATGGACGCAGTTGCAGCCCATCGACCAGTACATGCTGGTGCGTCTGCGCGAGTTAACCGAGAAGGTCACGCAGTGGTACGACGAGTTTGAATTTCATCGCGTCTACCAGGCGGTCAACGAGTTCTGCATCGTCGATTTAAGCTCGCTCTATCTCGACGTACTGAAAGACCGCATGTATACCTTCGCGCCGCGTGACCCTGCACGCCGCTCGGCACAGACCGTGTTGTGGACGATAACGGAGCAACTCGTGCGCCTGGTCGCGCCAATTCTTAGCTTCACGGCAGAAGAGATCTGGGGCTATCTCCCCGGAACCGGCGAACGTGAGAGCAGCGTGCACCTGGCGCATTTCCTGAAGCCGGATGTACTTGTCGCAGAGGATACGACTAAGCTCGCCGCAGAGTGGGCGGAGTTGCTGGTCATTCGCGATGTGGCGATGAAGAGCCTCGAAGCGTCGCGCAAGGATGGCCGCATCGGCAAGGCCCTTGAAGCGAAGATGAGGCTCGAGTTGCCAGAGCAGCAGTTCACACTGGCGCAGAAATACCACAGCTGTCTGAAGGAGCTCTTCAATGTTTCGCAGGTCGAACTCGCGCGTTCGAACAAAACTGAAGTGACCGCAGAAACGCTGCCGGCTGACGGCATCAAGTGCGATCGCTGTTGGAACTATTCCCTGCATGTGGGTGACGATCAGCGCTGGGCAACAGTCTGCGACCGGTGTGCGATTGCGCTCGATGCCATCGGGTTTCCGCCGCTCGAAGACCAGGGAGAAGCGGCCTGATGTCTTTCGAGGTGCAGGAAGCAACTCCGTTGGTGCAGGCGACGGGCCGACGGCGAGACTGGCGCGGCTGGCTGCTCGCCCTTTCGACATTGATCCTCTGGACGGACCGGCTGACAAAACGCTGGGTTGAAAAACATATTCTCCTCGGCGGCGGCATCACGATTATCCCGCACACCTTTCGGCTGTCGCATGTCTATAACAGCGGCGCGGCGTTTTCGCTCTTCGGGGACTCAGCGTCACCCCAACGTGTCCGCTGGTTTCTGGTCGGATTCTCCCTGCTGGCAGCTGTGCTGGTCTTTGTCTTCCTGATGCGGCTAGGACGACGAATCACCCCCGCCTCTATCGCTTTAGCGCTGATCCTCGGAGGAGCGATCGGCAATTCATTCGATCGCATCCACTACGGTTACGTGATCGATTTCCTTTATGTGCAGTTGCACTGGGGAAGCTGGCACTACCACTGGCCCGATTTCAACGTGGCCGATTCATCGATCGTTGTCGGCGGGATTTTGCTAATGCTCGATGCGTTTCGTAGCGCCAGGACAAATTAAGCCTGGAGCAGGCATCTCTGATGAGGATCGAAAGTCAGTTCTAGTGTGGGCTACGGCGACAGCTCATCATGCCACAAATGGGCGCGTGATTCTGTGGCGGTTCCCGAAAGAATTTAGCCCGGCACTTGATCGGTCGTCCAAGCCTGATCGAGTTATCCTGGCCTGGAAATACAAGTCAGAAAATGAACTCCCGAACCGGATCGATTACCAGCGAATGAACATGATGGAGGACGCGTTGGTTTCAGCTTGCTGCTCGGATGACTTGGCAATTCTGGCCCTCGTCTCCACTGGGGAGGATCTTCTTGAGTGGACTTTCTGTACGAATTCCGAGGATGAGTTTC
Source organism: uncultured Acetobacteraceae bacterium (assembly GCA_964658655.1). GTDB lineage: Bacteria > Acidobacteriota > Terriglobia > Terriglobales > Acidobacteriaceae. The sequence continues at coordinate 13,097 of CAZZZL010000049.1, forward strand.
TCGCGCTTCTCAACTTGGCGCTCGTCAGGAGCGAACCTGTATTCCCGATTGAAATCCACACGGCGTCCGCTCCCGGTTGGAGCTTGTACGAGCGATTCAGGGCTGGCCTGATCGACTGGTCGGCTCAAGAGGAGATATCGATCAAGCATTGAGTTTTCCGGCTTATCAATAAGGCAAATTTGCATTACAATCAAATCATGAGAGAGCTGTCTGTCACCGCCCGGGGTCAGGTCACCTTCCGCAAGGAAGTATTGCAACATCTCGGCATCGAGCCGGGACAGAAGATCGTGTTCGATAAGCTCCCCGGCGGTCGCATCACCCTCAGAGCTCAACGACCTTCCAGCACCATCGACGGGTTCCTAGGACTTCTGGCGGGCAAAAGAAAGAAGACGGCGAGCCTCGACGAGATCAGCCAGGCTGCCGCGGATGGATGGGCAGGTAGAGCGAAAGACCGTTAGCAATGAAAATCACCGTCGACACCAACATTCTGATCCGGGCGGTTGTCCAGGATGACAAAAAGCAGGCCAGTGCCGCAGCCAAGCTGCTCAAAGAGGCGGAAACCATTGCCATCACACTTCCCTGCCTATGCGAGTTTGTCTGGGTGCTGCGCAGCGTGTATCGCTTTCCACTCACGGATATTTCTGCCGCCATCCAGGCGCTGCTCAACGTCGGCAATGTGGCGGCGGACCGTCCTGCTATTGAAGCGGCGATGGCGATCCTCAACGCAGGCGGTGACTTTGCAGACGGATTGATCGCCTACGAGGGGACCTGGCTGGCCGGCGAAACCTTTTTTTCCCTCGATAAGAAAGCTGTTGCCCTGCTCACAAAGCAGGGCCAGAAAGCCCGCCTGCTCAACTGAGTCAAAGTCTTGGCGATCTTCCAGAGCGATCTCCCGCGCCTCTTATAATGGAAGTTTGGAGCGACTTTGACTGACAGCATCATTATCCGCGGGGCGCGGACACACAACCTCAAGAACGTTGACTGCGAGATTCCGCACGGCAAGCTGACGGTCGTCTCTGGCGTCTCCGGTTCGGGCAAGTCATCGCTGGCGTTCGATACGATCTATGCGGAAGGTCAGCGGCGCTATGTCGAATCGCTGTCGGCTTACGCGCGCCAGTTTCTGGAACGAATCGAGAAGCCTGATGTCGACCTGATCGACGGCTTGGCCCCGGCCATCGCCATCAAGCAGAAGAACCAGACACGCAATCCCCGCTCCACGGTCGCGACGGCAACCGAAATCTACGACTACATGCGCCTGCTCTATGCCCGCTGTGGCACCATGCACTGCATCGTTTGCGACGGACTTGTGCGGCGGGATTCGGTGGACGAAATTGCCGAGCGCATTCTGTCGCTTGGTGACGGCACACGGCTGCATGCGATCTTTCCGGTCGAACCGCGTCAGCCGCTCAGCTCTGCCGATGCAACTGTCGACGATCATCCGCAGCCTGTCGTGAAAAAGCGGGCTACGAAGAAGGTCCCGGCAAAAGCAGCGGCAAAGACTTCCAAAGCAAAGCTGGCGAGCGAAGGGTTTGTTCTGTCCGACTCCTTGAAAGAGCGGCTCGGAGAACTGCGGAAGCGCGGTTTCAATCGGCTCTATCAAAATGGCCGGATTTACGAGTTTTCTTCACCGGAGTCCTTAATTGAAGTCGACTTCAGCAGCCCGGATACAAACCCGGTCTACGTGCTAGTGGATCGCATCGCTGTGTCGCCGGAGAACCGCGCGCGCATCGTCGACGCAGTGGAAATTGGCTATCGCGAGCGTGGTGAGATTGTCTTCGAAGTTGTACCCCGCGATGACGACGGAAAGCCGCGCCAGCGCATACGCTACAGCCGCGAGTATGAATGCAATGCCTGCCATCGGGTCTACCGTGAACCGGAGCCACGCCTGTTCTCGTTCAACAATCCGTTCGGCGCCTGTCCACGCTGCCAGGGTTTTGGCAACACGATCGATTTCGATCTGAACCTCATCATCCCGGACAAAACGAAAACGCTCGCCCAGGGCGCCATCGATCCGTGGACGCGGCCGAAGTACACGCCCTACCAGACTGAACTGAAGCGCGTTGCCAAGCTGCACAATATTCCTATCGACGTTCCATGGCTGGAGATGGAGCCGGGCGATCAGTCCTTCATCCTCAATGGTCACGGAAGCTTTGCCGGCGTGCATGGCTTCTTTGCGCTCATGGAACGCAAGAAATACAAGCTGCATGTCCGGGTGATGCTGAGCAAGTATCGCGGCTATGCGACCTGTCCTGAGTGCAAAGGCCAGCGGCTGCGTGCAGAAGCGCGCGCTGTGCGACTGGGCACGGGCGAGGCCGCGGTCAGTATCTGCGAGGCGGCGTCGCTGACTATCACTGCGGCACATCGCTTCTTCTCCGAGCTGAAACTGACGCCGGAGCAGCATGAGATTGCCGGCAGCATCCTGCATGAAGTCCATCAGCGGCTCAGCTTCCTCGATGCTGTCGGGCTTGACTACCTCACACTCGATCGTCTTGCATCGACCCTTTCTGGCGGCGAAGCCCAGCGCATTCAATTGGCGACATCGCTCGGTTCGCGGCTTGTGGGAGCGCTGTATGTACTTGACGAACCATCAATCGGCCTTCACACACGCGACACCGCAAAGCTGATCCGCATCCTTGAAGAACTGCGTGACCTGGGCAACACCATCCTTGTCGTCGAACATGATCCTGATGTCCTGCGATCGGCCGATTACCTGATGGATCTGGGCCCAGGCGCAGGTGAGTACGGCGGCAAGCTCCTCGCTGCAGGAACGGTTGCAGAGGTCGAGCAGAATCCCGATTCGCTCACCGGCAAATATCTCAGCGGCGCGCTTACCATTCCGGTGCCGACGAAGCGGCGCGAACGCACCAAAGAAGTGTTAGTCCTGAAAGGGGCGCGCGAACATAACCTGAAGGGTGTTGACGTCGAGATACCTCTGGGTATGCTGGTGTGCATCACGGGCGTGTCAGGGTCAGGCAAGTCGTCGCTGGTGCATGATGTGCTGTTCAAAGCAGTCTCGAATGAGCTTGGTCAGAGCGAGGGCGGCGACCCGGTCGGCACCTACAAGGAAATTCGCGGAGCCGACCGGTTGAACGACATCGTCCTGGTCGACCAGGCGCCGATCGGTCGCACGCCTCGGTCGAATCCCGTCACATATATCAAGGCCTTCGATGCCATCCGCGAGCTTTTCGCAGCGCAGCCGGAAGCACAGCGGCGGCGCTACGGCCCCGGTCATTTCAGCTTCAACGTGCCCGGCGGCCGCTGCGATGTGTGTCAGGGTGACGGCACGGTCACCGTCGAAATGCAGTTCCTTGCCGACGTCGAATTACCCTGCGAAGAATGCGGCGGCACCCGTTACAAGGCGAGCACGCTCGAGATCAAATACAAGGGCAAGAGCATTTACGAAGTTCTGACGATGTCAGTCAAAGAGGGTCTGCGCTTCTTCGCGGGCCACCCGAAGATTCTCGACAAGCTGGCCGTGCTGGACGAAGTCGGCCTCAGCTACGTTCGCCTCGGCCAGTCGGCAACGACCCTTTCTGGTGGTGAAGCACAGCGCGTGAAGCTGGCGGCTCATCTGGCCAATGGCCGCGCGAATACTGCCGCGAAGCCGGGCTCGCCCAAGGCCAAGTCGAGGGTGCTCTACATTCTCGATGAGCCGACCACCGGGCTGCATTTCGACGACGTCGGCAAGCTTCTGGCGGCGTTTCGACGGCTGATTGAAGCGGGTGGCTCGCTGGTGGTGATCGAGCACAATCTCGACGTCATCAAGTCAGCAGACTGGATCATCGACATGGGACCGGAGGGTGGATCGGGCGGCGGCCGCGTGGTCGCTGTCGGTACGCCGGAGGAAATCGCGAAGGCCGAAGGTTCGCACACGGGAGAGTGGCTGGCGCGGGTGCTTAGCAACAAAAATCAGCCGCTCGACACGCGCGTGGAAGTGACGGCCTGATGCGGAAACTGCTTCTGTTATTTGCCGTAACCCTGCCGCTCGGTGCGCAGCAGGCTCTCCCTCCCGGCACGCAATCACCGGACACCCCGGCACCCACGCAGACGGCCAAGGCCGGAACCATTCCGCCGGCGCTGGCGGCGATTGAGGACCAGCTCGACGCCAAACAGTATGACGCCGCGAAGCCATCGCTGCTGCACTACCTCGAAGCCAATCCCCACGACGCGCGCGCTGATTTCGACCTTGGGTTTCTCGACGAGCAGACCAGTCAGGACGATGCCGCGGCAGCCAGCTACCGGAAAGCGATAGCAGCGGACCCCCAACAGTTTGAAGCCCGCCTGGCGCTGGGTCTTTTGCTCGCCAGGCAGGGCGACCTTGTCGCCGCACGAAAACAGCTTCAGGCCGCGACGGAGAGGCAGCCGGCGGCGCCTAATCCCTCTGCGCAGGGTCAGGCTTACCGGGCGTTGGCGCAACTTGATCTTTCAACAGATCCGGCGGGATCCAAACAGGCCCTTCTGGCCGCGCTCAAGATCTCCCCGGAAACCGTGGGCGATCTGTTGTTGACGGCACGCATAGCCGCGGCCAGTGGTGACGTCGAGACGGAGGAAGCGGCGTATCGCCGCCTCATTGCACGCGAGCCGGATTCAGTCGAAGGGCTGGCAGGGCTGGCGCATATCCTGGTGCAGCAGAAGAAGTATGACGACGCGCGGCCGCTGCTGGAGGCAGCGCTCAAACGCATTCCCGATGATCCGGGCCTGAATATGCAGATGGCTTCCCTGCTGGCAGCTGAGGGAAAGCCGGAAGAATCAATCACATCGCTGGAAACCCTGCACACCAAGCTGCCAACGGATACGCATGTGAGCGAGATGCTGGCCGATGCGTACCTGGCGGCGCACACTCCGCAGAAAGCCGAGCCGCTACTGGCAATATTGTTAAAGTCCAGGCCCAATGACGCCGATCTACTGGATGAAGAGGGCAAATCCTTGATCTACGAGCAGAGATTTGCCGAGGCAGCGACGGTATTCGAACATGCTACTGCCCTCAACAGCGGTGACGTGGACGCCTGGAACGGTCTTGCCTATGCAGACTCTCAGCAGCATCTGGACGCACAAACGCTGAAGGCGCTTGCCATGCGATCAAAAGTTGCAGGGGACACAGCAACAACGCTGTTCCTTTGGGCAATTTCGTACGATAATCTGCATCAGGCCAAGCTTGCGGCGCAGTACTACCAGAAATTTCTGGATAGCGCCAACGGCAAATTCCCCGACCAGGAATGGCAGGCAAAGCACAGGCTTGTCGCTCTCGGTCAGGCACATTAACGAACGACGCAACCGGAAGCTGGCAACGACCAGTGAGGTGCCTATGCGTTTCGTAAGAATGCCCATCCCGACAGGTGTCCTGCTCGCTCCGTTCCTGCTCGTCAGCCTGCACAGTGCCTATGCGATCGATGAACGCGTGCCCGACCCGAACAGTCTTTCCGCGCTTGTTTCCAAGGCACATAACGCCGCTGCCAAGGATCAGTGCTTTCTCTACGCTGAACTCGTTCACGAAATGACCGAGCTCGCCGGCCGCCAGATGACTGCCGGCAATGACGCGCACCAGACTCTGACGGACGTCCATGAGTATGCGCAGAAGATCCACATGGGCGTGGCGAATGACACCAAGAAGCTCAAGAATGCGCAGATTCTTATGGAGCATACGGCATTTCGCCTCAACGAAATACTGCACTCGTCCGCGCTCGAGGACAGGCCTGTCCTCGAATCCACGCTCAAGCAGCTGGACCAAGTCCAGAATGAGCTGATGATGCAGGTCTTCAAACACTAGCCTTCCCCTGCTCAGCCGCGCAACCATTTGCCCGTAACACCGCGTCATCAGTTATCCTGTGGTCGATGAACTACTGGCGGGTTCGGCTCCATTCAGTTTCTGACACATTTAAAAGGACAGGTCTGCCGGCTCTGGCCCTCGTCGTAGCTGTCTTATTGTCTGTTTCACTGGCCGCCCAAACTACCAAAGATCCGCTCACCAACGACCAGGTCGAACAGGTTCGGGACACCGGCGATCAGCCTGCCCAGCGCATCAAGCTGTACATGAAGTTCATTGACGACCGGGCACAGGATATTCACAAGATTGCTTCGAACACGAAGCCTCCCATCTCAAGCAACGCCCGGCTGCATAACCTGATGGAGGAGTTTACGCGGCTGTCGGATGAACTGCAGGACAACCTCGAAACCTACTCTGAAGAGCATGCCGATATGCGGAAAGCGCTCAAAGAACTGGTCGATCATTCAGGCAAGTGGAGGACAGTCCTGCAGGAGCCGAAGGCGTCAGCAGACTACGATTTTGCCCGCAAAACGGCACTCGATACAGCCGACAGTACTACCGAGCTTGCGCAGAAGGTGTTGACCGCGCAGGATACGTATTTCGCGACACACAAGGCACCCAAAGCCGGCGACCGCACTGAACGATAGACGGGTGAATCAGCCATGGAAGAGTTGCTGCACATCATGATGGACCTGGTCGCCTTCGGCCTCGCAGCTGTCGCGGTATTAGCCGCTGTGGCTGTGGCCCTGGGCAACGTGAAGGCACTGGACCACCCCGTTGCCCGCCTGCTGGTTACGCCACTGTTGGCGATTCTCGGCTTGTGGCTGCTGTTCCACGGCATCGGCCACATGGTTTCCGGTTAGCGCGAACCCCTCATCTGCGCTAGAAATTCTGCTACGCTTGGCCGAGTGGTTTCCTTACTGCGCACCATTTTTGAAGAAGAGTATCGAGCGCTGCGACCTCGTGCGCCGATGCCTCCATTCCACATCCGCTTTCGACGCTTTACCAGCCTGAACACCACGATTCGTCTGCGTGAAGGTGAGATCCACGTCAGCCTGTCCGACCTGCTTGAAGGCGCGCCCGAAAATGTTCTGCGGGCGATCGCTCATATCCTCGTCGCGAAGATGTACAAGAAGCCACTCGATCCTGCGCAGACGGCGCGCTACCGCCGCTTCACCTCGAGCGAGAGTGTTGTTCGGCAGACGGAACTCGTTCGGCAGACCCGCGGTCGCAAAAAAATGATCGGGCCGCAGGGCGAGCATTACAACCTGGAGGAAGTCTTCGACACGCTGAACCGGCGGTTCTTTTTCGGCCTGCTTGGTCGGCCGGAATTAACGTGGAGCAGTACCCTTGCCAAGCGCAGCCTGGGCCACTACGATCCAGCTCACAACACGATCGTGGTCAGCCGCGTCTTCGATCGTAAGAACACACCGCGTTTTGCTGTGGAATATCTCGTCTATCACGAGATGCTTCACCTAAAGCATCCGGTGAAGGTGAAAGGCGGCAGGCGCTGTGTGCATCCCCGCGCCTTTCAGATGGAAGAAAAACTGTTCCCGGAGATAGAGCAGGCCAAGGAATATCTCAAGCGCCTCTAGGTAAGCGGGGCCTTCTGCGCCAGTATCCCGGCGAAGGCCTGGCGATATCCTGCGAATACGACGAACCAGAGAATCGTCCAGACCAGGGCGGCCGGAAGGCCAGACGGCGCCATGGTTGCGTGGAAGATCAGGATATTGACCAGGATCGGTCCGAGAATCGCGAGACCGAGGGGAACGTAGAATCCGCTAAGCAGGAGCGCGCCGCCGATGACCTGAAAGGCCGCGATGGGCAGGTAGTAATGCGAAGCCATCATGGCTCCCATAAACTGCCCGGCCGGTCCGTCGGGCATCGGCATATGCAGAAACTGCAGGAAGCCGTTCAATCCGAAAAAGACGAATCCCAGACCCAGCAAGATGCGTGCGATCAGCACGGCTATTTTCATCGAGATAACCCCGATCCCGACTGTATCGCGCCGTCGCGCTGGACGACAATGAAAAACTCGCGGGGTCGCATGGCAGGCAGGAGGTTGAAACTATCGCGCCTAAGAAGTGTGAGCACTGACCGGGATGCCGCCGCCCGGCAGGGTCCCGACAGTCGATCGATTGCGCGCCCAGGTAAACAGCGCGATCCCGGCAATCATGGTGCCGATGCTGGCTACCTGCGCGTTAGTCAGTCCGTGGTAGATCGGCGGATTGATCCGGATGTACTCCACCAGGAAACGCGCAATGCCGGAAAGCACCAGGTAGAGGCCGGTGACTTCGCCCACGCGGCGCCCGCTGCGCTTCCCGGCAAACTGCCATAGGATGGCGGCGACCAGCATTGCAGCGAGAAATTCGTAGATCGGCGTCGGATGTACGCGTTCCACGGTCGGGACCAGGCCATGTGGAAAGCTCATGCCCCAGGGCAGACTGGTCGGCTTGCCGTAGTCGCCATCGCCGGAAATCAGGCAGCCGATACGGCCAACTCCGTAGCCGACGGCCGCGGAGGGCGACGCCAGGTCAAGCATGCCAAGAGCGCCGGTACCGGCAACTCTTCCCTGCCACAGCAGTACGACGATGCCGGCGATCAGGCCGCCATACCAGGCGAAACCAGCACGGTCGAAGAGCATGCCGGCGGGATCGCTCAGCAGCAGGTGCGGCTCTTCGAGCACATGCCACAGCTTGGCACCGATAACGCCGATGACCGTGACAAACGCGACAATCGAGACGGCATCCGCGTCAACACGGAAGCGGCGAAAATTGTGATAGAGCACGTAACCGGCAGCCACGGCTGCGAGCCATAGCAGCAGTCCGAAGGTACCGATCGTGAAACGTCCGAAATGGAGATAAGGATGCATGGGCTGCGGTCAGATTTGAGTATATCGTCTTGAAAGGCGGCCGGACGCTGCCGGTTGACTTGGAGATAATAGCTGCCTGGATGATGAACGAAGCTTCGTCTTACCCCCTGCTGTTCAGCAGCGAGCAGATCGCAGCAAAGGTTGCCGAGTTAGGGGCCGCCATCAGCAGGGACTATGCCGGGCAAAATGTCGTCCTGGTGGGCGTACTGAAAGGCGCAGCCATCTTCCTCGCCGACCTCGCCCGGCAGATCGATGTGACCTGCACCTTCGATTTCGTTGCAGTCTCAAGCTATCGGAGTTCCACCAAATCCAGCGGCGCCGTGCAGCTGATCAAGGACCTCGACCATTCGGTGGAAGACCGGAACATCATTCTCGTCGAAGATATTCTCGACAGCGGGCTGACACTCAAGTTTCTCCATCGGCATTTCCGCGGACATAGACCAAGGTCGCTCAGGGTCGCCGCCCTGCTTGACAAGCCTGCGGGCCGCAAGGAGCATGTGGACGCCGATTATGTCGGATTTCCCATCGAAGACCATTTCGTGGTCGGCTATGGCATGGATTACGCCGAGCATTTTCGTAACCTGCCCGATATCCGCATCCTGCCCGCATCGGCAGTGGCGAAGATCGATGCCGAGCATCATAAGTAGTTGAAGTACGTTCAACCGAGCAAGGAGTTTTAAAGATGTCAGTACTCATAACTGATACACATGCAACACGGGATACTTTCAATAGCGCCACATTTGCGGCGCATGCACTCAGCAGCGAACAGAACCTGGCAGCAGTGATCGACCACACGATCCTGAAACCCGAAGCCACGAACAAGGATGTGATCAAGCTGTGCGAGGAGGCCGCGCGTCACCGTTTTGCGTGCGCCATGGTGAATCCCTGCTGGGTACCGCTTGCCTACTCCGTCCTCTCGGGCAGTGGTGTGCCCGTCGGCGTGGTCATCGGCTTCCCGCTGGGTGCGACGACCACCGCCAGCAAGCGCGAAGAGGCGCTGGAAATGGCCAAGCTTGGCGCGCACGAGGTTGACATGGTGCTGAACATCGGCATGCTGCGCTCAGGCCTGTACGCACAGGTCGACCAGGATATCCGCTCAGTCGCGGAGGTCGTACATGGCACAGGCGGCATTCTGAAGGTGATCCTCGAGACTTGCCTGCTAAGCCTCGAAGAAAAGCTGCGCGCCTCACTGATGGCTACCACGGCAGGTGCGGACTTTCTCAAGACGAGCACCGGTTTCTCAACCAGCGGCGCAACTGCAGAAGATGTCGCACTCATGCGCGGCGTTGCCGGCAGCCAGTGCGGCGTCAAGGCCTCGGGAGGCATCCGCACCCTGGCGGATGCGCGCACCATGCTCGAAGCCGGGGCGAACCGCATCGGCGCCAGTGCCGGCGTCAAGATCCTCTCGGAACTGGCTCGTACCCGCGCCTGACTTCTGGTAATGGGTCCGCCGACGGTGCCACGCCGCGTCGCTTGTCAAGGACGTCAGCAGTTCCCTGCCCTGGCGACGACAGGAAGTGTCTCCGAAATGCCACAGCACATCGCAAACTGATCTATGATGGCTCGATTGCTGCATGAAGAAACCTGTCGAGGACGGCGAACGAAGCGCAGGCGCAAGCCGCGCAGCCGGACCTGCCAGTCTGCCCGATAACGAGCAGGGTGGCGGGTTCGAGGGTGACTATCGCCCGGCTTCAAATGCTCCCGCGCCTACTGTGCGCGTCCAGTCAGATCCAATTCAGATTGAATTCCTCATGCGGCTGGCGAATGCGCTCAACAGCACTCTCGACCTGCAGGCCCTGATGCACCGCACGGCCGAACTGGTCCGCGTCGTCATCGACTACAAGATCTTCGGCATCCTGCTGTTGAATGAGCGCACGAACGACTTGAGGATGCGCTTCCAGATCGGCCACAACGAGGATGTGCAACGTAAACGGATCCGCCTGGGCCAGGGTATCGTTGGACGGGCCGCGCAGCTGAAGCAGTCCGTTCTGGTCAACGATGTCCGGACCGAGCCGAACTACGTCCCCGCCAATCCGGAAGTGCGATCCGAACTGGCGGTTCCGCTGGTTTTCAAAAGTAAGTTGATCGGCGTCATCGATATTGAAAGCGAGCAGGTCGGATTCTTTCAGATCGAGCACATGCGATTGCTCGAACTCACTGCATCACGGGTCGCCGTCGCTATCGAAAATGCGCGGCTGTATACGCGTGTCTCGCGCCAGGCGCAGATGCTTGAGGTCCTCAACGAGATCAGTCGCGACTTGACATCGATTCTTGATCTTGACCTGCTCTTTGAAAGGCTGAGCCAGCTGCTTCGCCGCCTGATCGACTACCAGATGTTCTCCATTTTGCTGGTCGATGACGTCGAGCAGATGCTCGATCTGCGCTTCTCCGTTCGGTTCGGAGAGAAGTTCGAATCGACGATTCGTGTGCCGCTTTCGCAGGGACTCGTAGGACGAGCTGTGCGCGAGCGCATGCTGGTCAACATTCCGGATGTTCGCCGCGACGAACGCTACCACATGGTGAACGCTGAAACGCGGTCGGAGATGGTCGTACCGCTCATCTACAAGAACCGCGTGGTGGGTGTGCTTGACCTCGAACACACCAAGCCCAACTATTTCAACGAAGAGCATGAACGCGTCATGATGACTATGGCTGCGACCGTTGCCATCAGTATCGAAAATGCGCGGCTTTATCAGCGGCTGGCGCAGCAGGAGCAACGGCTGGAGCACGATCTCGCCATGGCGCGCGAGGTGCAGCTGCGCCTGTTGCCACAGAAAAAACCGCAGCATCCTCATGCCGAGTTTGCGACACGTTTTCTGCCGGCACGCACCATTGGCGGCGACCTCTATGATTTCCTGAAATACGATCGCGAGCGCACCGGCATTGCACTTGGCGACGCGAGTGGAAAAGCCACGCCTGCAGCACTTTACTCGGCGCTGGTGAGCGGCATTATGCGGGCCGGCGCGCCCCAGTGTCCGTCACCCGCCGAGATGCTGACGCTGCTCAATGATTCACTGCAGGAGCGGCGGGTCGACGCGCAATACATCACCATGCTGTACGCCGTCTGGAATGACGAAAATCAGACCCTGCAGATCGCGAATGCGGGCGCCGTGCAGCCGCTCTTCTGTCGCGCCGGCGAGGTCGAGACAATCGAGGCAGAAGGATTTCCCCTGGGGCTCTTTCCGAGTGTCAGCTATGAAGAATTCACGCTCTCGACGCGGCCCGGCGACGCGATTATTTTCTTCAGCGATGGCATCGTCGATGCACAGAATGCTGCCGCGGAGATGTTCGGCACACAGCGGCTGAGCGAACTGGTGAAGCTGCATTTGCATGAATCGGCCGGCGAGATCGCGGACGCAATTCTTCATGAGATCGGGCAATTTCAGGGCGGCATCGAGCGATTTGATGATGAGACCGTTGTCGTTCTGAAAGTCCGCGCTGCGCAGTAGGCCTGCTCTCATGACGCGCTTCAGAGCGTGCATTTACGATCCCGCATTTACCATGAAGACACCTTTTCATTTTGGAGCCAGAATTGTCACACGTGGAAGACCCTGCACTGCAAACGACCCAGACCATCCGCCCGGCACAGAGCCTGATGGGCAGCCTGCGGCTGCCCGGCGATAAGAGCATCTCTCATCGCTATGCAATGCTGGCGGCGATCGCTGAAGGCACCTCGCACTTCATAAACTTCTCGACCGGCGCGGACTGCGTCAGCAGCCTGGGCTGCGCGGAAGCACTCGGCGCGAAGGTCGAACGCAACGACAGGAGCGTGAGCATCACTGGTTGCGGCGGACACTTCAAGCCAGCAACCTCACCGCTCGATTGCGGCAACTCCGGGTCGACCATGCGCATGCTGAGCGGGCTGCTCGCGGCGCAGAAAGACACCTACACACTGATCGGCGATGCTTCCCTTTCGCGCCGTCCGATGGAGCGAGTGCGTAAGCCGCTGGCCGAGATGGGAGCGTCGATCGAGCTCACAGACGGGCACGCACCTGTAATGATCCGCGGCGGTAAACTGCGCGGCATTGACTACGCGACCCCGATCCCGAGTGCGCAGGTGAAGACGGCCGTGTTGTTTGCCGGTCTGCAGGCGGATGGTGAAACGACCCTTCATGAGACTGTCCGCACACGCGACCATGGCGAACTGGCATTGCAGGCTTTCGGCGCACAACTGCATCGCGGGACAGGCTTTGTTTCGATTGATGGCGGCCAGAAGCTCAAGGCAATCGACGCAGTCATTCCAGGCGATATTTCGTCGGCAGCTTTCTTCCTGTGTGCCTCTGCTCTGTTTCCGGATTCAAGCCTGGTCTTCGACGCACTGGGGCTGAACCCGACGCGGGCCTCGCTCCTGGATGTGCTCGGATCCCTCGGCGCCCGCACCAGCGTTCTCGACCTGGAAGAGCAGAATGGCGAGCTGATCGGCACTGTTCAACTGCAAGCTCCAAAAGAAGGCCTTGGCTCGACAGTCATCAGCGGTGGGCTGGCGGCCCAGCTGATTGACGAACTCCCGGTACTCGCCGCGATTGCACCCTACACACGCGGCGGCATCCGCATCCGCGATGCCAAGGAGCTGCGCGTTAAGGAGTCGGACAGGATCGCGCTGGTGGTGCAGAACCTGAAAGCGATGGGCGCGCAGGTAGAGGAGTTCGAGGACGGTTTGGACGTCCCTGGTGGCCAGCATCTGCATGGAGCCGTCATCAAAAGCGGCGGCGATCACCGAATCGCCATGGCCTTCGCAGTGGCGGCGCTGAAGGCAGAAGGCGAATCCCAGATACATGGTGCCGAAGCAGCAGCCATCTCGTTCCCGGAGTTTTTCGAACTGCTGGAACGCGTAGCTGTCCGGTAGCTACCGTCGGGATTTTTCAGGTCAACAGTGGCGCCCTGAGTAGGCGCCACTTTTTTTAATTCTGCGGCGGTGGCGGCATCACCGCCGGGGGAGTCGCCGGTGCTTCCCCAGTTTTCTCCAACTGCTGCTGCTGCTCCGGCACTGCTGCTTCCGGAGCCTTGGGAGCAGGCTCGAGACCCGGAATGATCGGCGCTGTATTCATCTTTCCACCCACAGCGTCTGCCGTGCTGATGCCATATTTCTCCAGCGTGTTCGCGAGAATCTGTTCCAGGCTGGCGCGGTCGATCGCGTACGTCGCGAGATCGGAAATGACCGTGTTCTCGGCTGCGGCGAGTGAGCGCTGCTGCGAGAGAACGGCTGCACTCGTAGACGCGCCAAGGTGGAACTTCTTTTCCTCTGCACTCAACGCCTGCCGGTTGTAGTCCCGCGTTGCCAGGGCAGCCTGCACGGCAGCGCGATCGTTCGTCAGGGCGTACTGCTTATTGATGACCTGGATGCGAATCTGCACATACTGCTGTTCGAGCTTCATCTGGTCCTGGCGATACTCAATCAGCGAGCGCGATTCAGCGGCCTGCGCCTCGCGGTTGCGCAGGGGAATGTTCAGATTCACGCCGACAGCCTTGTCCGGCCCGCTGCTGTTGAACAGGTTCTGGAAAACGCTGGAATAACCAACAGGCTTGACCTGGCAGGCTTCAGCGCCGAAGTAGGTCGGACTGCAGTAAGGGCTCACGGCGCCGCCAACAGCATTGCCGCTGTAATACGCGTAAAGATCGACAGTCGGCAGCAGGCCGTTCTTGACACCCTTGATGGTCAACTGTGCGTTCTTCAAATTGAGAATCGACTGCTCGATTTCCGGCCGGTTCGCATAGGCCTCGGCCACCAGATCGTCTGCGGATTTCTGCTCTTCTGGAGTTTCAATCAGGGAAACGCGGTCGGTCGGAATGACGGGCGCGCTAATGACCGCCGGATCGTTCAGGTTACGCGCAATCGCCTGCTTCATCACAAGCTGCTGGTATTGCAGGTTTGTCTGCGAAGTAATGAGGCCCTGCTTGTCGGTGGCGACAGTATTGTCGGCGTTCAGGACATCGAGCGGTGCGAGTGTACCGATTTGCAGCTGTTTCCGGTCATCAGCGGCAACCTGCGTGGACTGGTCGACAGCACGCTGTTTCGACTGCACATCTTCATACGAACTCACCAGCGCCCAATAAATATTCTCTACCTGGTTGATGGTGTATAGCAGTTGCAGGCGGAAAGCTGAATCGGTGATGCGGCGGTCATTCTTGGCCTGCGCGATGAAGCGGCCATTCACGCCTGGGCCGAAACCCTGCAAAAGGTGTTGTGTCAGTTGCGCTTTAAAGGAAGACGATAAGGTCGGACTGAAACTGTTGACGACGCTGTTGCTGGTCTGCCGGGTGTTGTTGAACGTTACGTTCAAACCTGTACCGGTTAGAAATCCCTGCTGGTAGCCGAAGTTGTACTCATCGGTATTCGAATTCAGCGTCGATTGACCCGTAAGAAATGTCGTGCTCTGCGGCTGGAGAGTACGCTCCAGTTGAACTGTGCCCGTGATGACAGGATCAAGTTGTTCGGTGGTCGCTCCCAGCGAAGCTGTCGTCAGGCCTGCTGTGCCACCGGCAGCGCCGCTCGCGCCTGCGGACGTTCCGCCAGGTCCACCCCCTGAACTCAGGGTCGAACTGCTGCCTCCCGTAGTTCCCGTCACCAGGCCCGATTGAACGCCAAGGATGGATGGCGTACCGGATTTGGCGCGCAGGATGTCCGTGTCGGCAATGTCAAGGTTGTAGCGGGCGATCGCTATATCGTAGTTATTTTCGAGAGCCAGAAGGATCGCGTCGCTCAGTGACAGGTAGAGCTTGCCGTCCTTGATCAGATCGCCCAGCTTCGGCGAATTGGTGACACGCGGCGGCGGCACTTTGACGGACACGTACGGCTCCCAGACTTTGGGCAGGGGCCGGTTCGGCTTGGAATAGTCGCGATCGCCGGGGAACTCCCGGCCAAGATTGGTCGGAACAGGAGTTGGCTCTGACGGCAGTCCCGCAGTCGGGTTCGCCATGGTCGGCGATGCATTCGACAGCGCTTGCGCCTGGGCTTCTGCAAACGGTAAGGCAACGGGAAGCGCCTGCGACATCAGCAGGCAGGCGATAGCGGTGGCAGACTGTAACTTCATGCGTGGTTTCTAGCCCCGTAGCAGAGATCCGCACGAGCAATCATGCGTGCAAGCTTTAAGTACGGGAAGAAGCCCGGCTTCGTTCCCCGCTTCAGCAGATTCCAGTCCCTGCGGTTTCGTGCGAGTATACCGCAGCGACCCCTATCCGCTTGCGTGTCTTACACTTCCCATGTGAGAAATCTTCCAGACACGGTGTCAGTTCCGGACGGGGACGGCGATCCGCGCTCAAAAAACTGGAGACTGATCCTTGCCTATGACGGCACCGATTTTCACGGCTGGCAGGTGCAGCCGAAGTCGACCACTCTCCAGGGTGAGCTCGCGCAGGCAATTCATCGCGTCACCGGCGAGACAGTTCTTCCGCAGGGTTCGGGCAGGACAGATGCCGGCGTTCACGCGCTGGCGCAGGTCGCATCCGTCTGCCTCGCCGCGCGTATTCCCGCAGCGAACCTGGTTCGCGCACTGAACCGGACATTGCCGGCTGCGATCCGCGTGCTCTCTGCCGAGGTCGTTCACCCCGAGTTTCACGCGCGGCATAGTGCCGTCGCCAAGATGTATGAGTACCGCGTGGTGGTGGCCGATCCGTTCGCCGGAACGATCTGTCCGCCGTGGCAGGCCCGCTTTGTCTACGCTGTTGAACGGCCGCTGGACCTGCCGGCGCTTCAGGAGTCTGCGGCCAGCGTCGTCGGCGAGCATGACTTCACATCGTTCGCCGCCAAAGATCCGGACCGCTCGCAGAGGATTGCTTCTGAGAATCAGGAAGAGGCACCGAGCAATGTCAGGACAATTCACGCGTCCAGCTGGTCAGCCGGCCCCGACGGGCTGCTGATCTACCGGGTGAACGGCAGCGGCTTCCTGCACCACATGGTGCGCAACCTGGTCGGTACCTTTCTGGAAGCCGGATGGGGTGAGCGGGAGCCGCATGCGATACCTGCCATCCTTGCCGCACGTGACCGCTCGGCAGCGGGACGCACCGCGCCGGCAAGGGGACTGTTTCTCCACCATGTCGACTATAGGCCGTCGGCAAAGTCCGACCTTTCGACGGAATCATCCGGCAAACTGACATAATGCTTTAGGCCTATCCGCCGCAACGATGCTGACTACCCTCCCGGAAACGCTCTACGCACGCATCAACCGGCTTGCCGCCGACCGGCGCACGCACCAGGCGTTTCGCTGGTTCCATTTAAATGATGGCAGGTTGATGGACTGGCAGCGCGAGATGGTCTCCATTCCTGCTCCGCCATTCGGAGAAGCCGAGCGCGCCAACTGGGTAGCCGAACACTTTGAAGCACTCGGGCTGAGTGATGTGCACATCGATGGAGCAGGAAACGCCGTCGGCATCCTTGCCGGCGGCCGCAACATCGCGGCTGCCGTTGAGGCGGACGCGCCGGTCGCAAATGATCCTGTGTTCAACCGCCAGCCCGTTCTCCTGGTCTCAGCACATCTGGATACCGTCTTTCCCGCCGGGACCTCGATAGCCCCCCAGCTTGAGCATCGCAGGCTTACGGCGCCTGGCGCCTGCGACAATGCGGCCGGCGTCATCGGCATGCTTTCACTCGCCGCAGCGCTCAGATCGGCTGAGATCGAGCCAGCCTGTCCGATTGTTTTTGCCGGTAATGTCGGCGAAGAAGGTGAGGGCGATTTACGCGGCACTCGCTATCTCTATAAGCATTCACTGTGGAGCGGGCGCATCGCTGCGCACCTGGTGCTGGACGGAGCCGGCGACGAAATCGCGGTGACCGAGGCGTTGGGCAGCCTGCGTTTCCTCGTCACCCTTGAAGGCCCCGGCGGCCATTCATGGAGTGATGCCGAAGCACCCAATCCCATCGCAGTTCTGTCGGAAGCGATAGCAGAGCTCTCAAGGCTGCAACTGCCGATGTCTCCGCGCACGACATTGAATGTCGGGACCATCGAAGGCGGCAGTGCAGTGAATGCAGTGCCGGAATCAGCCGCCGCCCGCTTTGACCTGCGCAGCACGGACGGGGGAGAACTTTCCCGCCTTGAAGCCGAGTTGCGACGCGCAGTCGAGAAGGCGGTCGATCGGTCGAACAACCGGCCCTTTCATCAGAAACCGAAGGCCGCGTTGAAGTTCACCATCGAGCGCATCGGTCATCGACCGGCAGGCAGACTGGCCACCGACGCACCCCTGCTCGAAGCACTGCGCGCCGTCGATCGTCACCTGGGCTTGAAGACGCAGCTTCGCCTGGCATCAACGGACGCGAATATCCCGCTGTCCCTCGGCATTCCGGCGCTCAGCCTTGGGGCCGGCGGCAACGGCGGCGGCATTCACACACGGGGAGAGTGGTTCGACGCGACGAACCGCGAGCTCGCCCTGAAGCGGCTGCTGCTGTTGCTGCTGGCGGCGGCGCAGGATGTCTCCCTTGCGGACGACGCTGGCCCGCTGGCCTGACGCAGCTTTGCGTGAAAAGCCGGATGGCCGCAGCGACACGCTGCAATAGACTCTCTCCATGCACCGTTTTCTCCCACTGTTCCTGCTCGCGCTGGCTGCACCACTCGCTCACCCACAAAGTCCCGACACCATTTTCTACGACGGTTACATACTGACAGGCGAAGGGCTCTCCGGGCCTGTGCCTCGCCATGTGACAGCCATCGCCGTGCGTGACGGCCTGGTGACGGCCATCGGCAGCGACTCCACCATCCTGGCTTTGAAGGGCCCGCAGACCGCCGTGGTCGATCTGCAGGATGCCTTTGTGCTGCCCGGCCTGAACGACGCCCACACCCACCTCGCCGGCGCAGGCCAGCAGAAGCTTGCAGTCGACCTGGACGGGACCGCCTCGCTTGCCGAGATGAAGGAGCGCATCGCACAGTTCCTGCAGAGATCACAACTGGGCGGTATCCACCAGGATGCTGAGAGAGCGGGACAAGAGCACAACGCGAGCACCTGGCTGCTGGGCGGGGGATGGGACCACACGAAATGGGCAGACAAGACTCTTCCCACCAGCAAAGACCTCGACGCCATTACCGGCGGCCACCCGGCTTTCTTCGAACGTACGGACGGCCACATCGCAGTCGCCAACTCCGCGGCCCTGCGCGCGGCCGGCATCACGCCCGCGACCCCTGATCCGC
>CAZZZL010000050.1:0-15364 GCA_964658655.1 uncultured Acetobacteraceae bacterium
CTTCCGGAATTTGCGGAATTGCTCTGGGCCGCCAGTGGCATGGCGGAAAGCGTGATCGCCAGCGCCAGGAGTGCTGACGCTGTCCATCGTCCTTCGCAGATCTTCGCCGGAAACACTTGCTTCACTCCGTTACCTGTCCTTCAACAGCTGTTCTATCTGCCGCTGGTACGTGCTCTTTGATGCCCAAATGATTGAAAAGACTTCAAAAAAACAAGGGGCTCAAAACTTATGCGGAAGGGCTGAGTGGTGGCCTGCCTGCCCCCAGGAGGCCGAAGGGGACATCAAGGCAACTGCACTTCCCGGGACGGACCCATCGTTGCGAATATGAAAGCGGCCTTCGACTAGGAATGTGTCGGTGCGTGTGCCAGCGAACCGGCAAGCGAGCAGAGGGCCCCGCGGAACACCTGGCCCACCTGAGCCGCGGCCCAGCCTGGGCCCGCTCCTGAACGCTGTAAGGACTGCGCCACTTCTTCACTGTCTTTGCCAAGCATTGCGCGCAGCACAAAGATAACCCGCGCCTCAGGCTGCAGATGTTCCAGCCAGTCCCGCAGCTGGTTGCGCGCCGGGCCTGACACAAGCTGTGCCAACTGGTCCGCGCTGACACCGGTCGACTCCAGATCATCCGTGTCGAAGCAGACATTTGGACCGGAAGAAACATTTGCAGGGTCGAACGCTGCAGGATTTAATTCAACAGCACGCGCCAGTGCAAGCTTTACTGCAATCTCACGGCTTTCGACCAAGGCCTGATCAGGCTCTGCACAGGGATCGAGTTGGGCGCTGGCAACTGCCTTCTCGACTGTAGTGATTGCCTCCTGCTGATCTCCAAGGAGCAGCGCTGCCGTCTGAAACAATTCAAGAACAGCGTCCCCACTGTTAGGTTCTCCAGCGATCGGACTTCTTTCCCTATCCAATGTGTTTGCCATGGCGATCTCCTGACTGTTAGTAGTGTAGCCCGATGACGTATAGCTGGCGCGCCCGGCGCCGGGACGGCCCGGTAAGGTCGCTTGTCCGGCTTTGAGTGGTCGCCTGGCAGTCGGTGCGTCGGCCTGCGCCGAATTCTGACGTCCCTGCCGGATAGATGTTGGAATAGCAGTCCCGGCTTCTGTTTTCGCCGGGATTTCATCCAATGTTGCATCCCTTCGGTGTACCAATGGAGAGGCCCTCTTAGAATCTCGATGGCATGAAAATTATGACGACCAGAACAAAACAGACCCGTAAAACGGCCAATCGATCGAAGACCACACCCGCCAAGGCACCCACCGCCATTCCCCGCTCCCAGCTCTTTTTTAACCGGGACCAGTCGTGGATGCGTTTCAATGGGCGCGTGCTACAGGAAGCCGAAGACCCCACCAATCCCTTACTGGAGCGGGTCAAGTTCCTTTCGATCACTGCCAGCAATCTCGATGAGTTTGTGGAAATCCGCGTCGCCGGCCTGCTGCAGCGTATAGAAGACGGCTACAAGGAAGCGGGTCCCGATGGCCGCACTCCGGAACAAACTCTTGATGACGACGCTGCCGAAATCCATCGCTTTGTCGAGTCGCAATACCGCTGTTGGAACAAGCAGCTTCGTCCACTGCTACACCAGGCGGGGATCCGCGTCCTTGGCTGGGACGAACTCGACACCCAGGCCCGCAGTCATGCAAGCGAGTTTTATCAGCGCGAGGTCGATCCTTTACTGACCCCCATTACGATCGACCCGGCGCACCCCTTCCCGCGCGTACTGAATAAGGCTCTGTGCCTTGCAATGCTTTTGCGCGTCAAGCGCAAGGGAGCGGCCGGAACAGTGCTCGGCGTCGTGACGGTGCCGCGCGCGCTGCCCCGCCTGGTCTCCGTGCCGTCGTCCTCGGGCACCCACGACTACATCTTCCTGCACGACCTGATTTCCCATCACGCCGACAAGATGTACCGCGGGTATGAAGTCCTGAGCAAGGGCGCCTTTCGCGTCACCCGCAACAGCAACCTCTATCTGCAGGAAGAAGAGTCGCGCTCGCTGCTCGAAAGTGTTCGCACAGAGTTGCACAACCGGCGTAAAGGGGACGCAGTACGGCTCGAGATCGAGCACACTACCGATCCCGAAATCATCGAGCGGCTGCGTATGAACTTCGAACTCGACGAGCAGCAGGTCTTTCGCACAGACGGCCCGGTGAACCTTTCGCGGTTGATGAATCTCTACGGTGCGACCCCTCGGAACGACCTCAAGTTCGCCCCCTTCACGCCGCGCGAACTGCGGCTTTCACGCGAGTCCTCAAACCTCTTTGAAGAGATCCGCAAGCACGACATCCTGCTGCATCACCCGTTCGATTCCTACGACGGTGTCGCCTCCTTCATTATTTCGGGCGCCGAAGATCCGAGCGTTGTCTCCATGCGACAAACCCTCTACCGCACCAGCGCGGATTCGCCCATGTTCGAGGCCCTGATCGAAGCCGCGCAGAGCAAGGAAGTGACGGTGGTCGTCGAACTGATGGCGCGCTTTGATGAGGCGTCGAATATCCGCTGGGCCCGCAATCTGGAAGACGCAGGGGTCCAGGTGTTCCACGGTATCGTCGGCCTCAAGACACATTGCAAACTGGCTCTCATCGTGCGACGTGATGAGGATGGCGTGACCCGCCGCTATGCGCACCTCGGGACCGGCAACTACAATCCGACGACTGCCCGCTTCTACACCGATCTGAGCTTTCTCACAGCGAACCCGTCGATCACGGAGGCCGTCCAGCACGTCTTCAATTACCTGACTGCCCACGCGGAGTCGGACAACTACCTGCCGCTGATGATTGCGCCGGTATCGCTCGCAGAAGACCTCTTGAAGATGATCCAGCGCGAGACCCGCCACGCCCGCGATGGCCGGCCGGCCCACATCATTGCGAAGATGAATTCGCTGCTCGACCAGACCCTGATCGAGGGCCTATATGCAGCCTCGAAAGCCGGCGTAAAGATTGACCTGATCGTTCGCGGCATCTGTGCGCTGCGCCCTGGCGTGAAGAGCCTGAGCGAAAATATCCGCGTCATCTCGGTGGTGGGTCGCTTCCTCGAACACAGCCGCATTTTCTGCTTTGCGAATGGCGGTCAGCAGGAGATTTATTGTGGCAGCGCAGACTGGATGCCACGCAATCTCTACGAGCGCTGCGAGACAATCTTTCCGGTGCGCGATCCGGAACTCTGCCACCGCATCCGCAATGAGATTCTTGACAGCTATCTGGCCGACACCTGCAAGGCCCGTCAGCTGGGTCCTGATGGTGACTACGCGTACGTGAAGCCTGCTGCCGGCTCCAAGGCCTTTAGCGCCCAGGGATACTTCCTGCAGCTGGCCGAAGGGAAAACCGCGGGCCCTCGACCGGACCCGGCGTCCCCCAGGAAATCCTTAGGGCCCACCGTGACACCCCGGTCTCAGGAAAAAAGCATAACGACCAGCGCACGCCCGACCGCGCAGGCGCCCGCCGCGGAGACGGCCAAGCCACCATCCCAAGAGGACTCAGGCTCGTCGGCTCCCTAGTGCGTCAGTTACGCCTCAAACGCCCCTGGAATTTGCCATCCTGCGTCGGTCGAAGGACGTCCGTTTGGCGAATGATTGATGCGGGCCCGGTACCGGATCAACAACGCCTCCGCTGCGGGCCGTACACTTGAGGCAGTGGCCGCGTCGACCATTTCGCCTACAAGACTCTCCGCCAACCGCGAACGCGAGCGTCGGACGACCCTTCTCTTCTTTGGCAATATCCTCGACTACTGGCACCTGCTGTCGCTCGACGCTCCTACCGTCGCTGTGGTGTGGACGATCAGTTTCGCTGCGGCACTTCATGTGCAACTCCCTTTTCTTGGACCGCTCATGCTGGCGCTGGCGACCTGGCTGCTGTATGTCGCGGACCGCCTGCTCGACGCGCAACGGCCCGCGCACCCCGGGTCACTGCAGCTGCGCCATCACTTCCACCAGCGCCATCGCGGCATTTTTCTCGCGGTCGCTGCGGCTATTGTGCCTTTACTTGCCTGGCTGGTTGCGACACGACTTGAGGCTGCGCCATTGCGCGAAGATCTCGTGCTCGCGGGATGCTCGCTCGTCTACCTGTTTTGCGTTCACTTCCCTCTCGGCTGGTTTGCGCGCGCGCATGTCAGGCTCCCGAAGGAGATGATTGTCGGCATAATCTTTTCGGCTGCCTGCGGTATCCCGACGTGGTCGAGGGAC
This sequence comes from uncultured Acetobacteraceae bacterium, assembly GCA_964658655.1. Lineage (GTDB taxonomy): Bacteria > Acidobacteriota > Terriglobia > Terriglobales > Acidobacteriaceae. Next base: position 4,175 of record CAZZZL010000050.1, read on the forward strand.
CCATTGGCCCGGCCATTTCTGCTACCCCTTCTGTGTTTGTTTGCCGCGCTTTGCTGGATCAACTGCGTCGCCATTGAGTGGTGGGAAGCCACGGGGGAAGGTTTTGCGATGCTGCCCCGCAGCACCCAGTGGGTCGGCCGGCATTTCAGGACCGTGGCCGGAAGCATCGGCGGCGTTGCCGTAGTCGCGATGGCCCTGCTTCTCGCGTGTGCGCGTGGTCGAAGCTACGTTGGTCTTATTGCCCTCTACCCGGTTTTAGCTCTCAGCTGCGGTGCGCTTACCTGGCTGCACCGGCACAATCGGGAGCTGAACCCGTTGCGTCTCCGGGCCGCCGCAGACGCTGTACTGCTGTCCCCCACCCTGCTGCTCCCGATCCTTGGCGTACTGGCACACCACCTGCACCTGGGATAGCACGGGCACCCAATAATGCAATCTACGCCTGCGGACTTCGATACCGTCGCCCGGCCCTACCGCTGGCTTGAGTACGCCACGTTCGGGCGACTGCTCGAGCGCTGCAGATTTGCCCAGCTTCCCCACCTGGTTAGCGCGAAAACGGCACTCATTCTAGGAGACGGAGACGGCCGCTTTCTCGCTCGGCTTCTGGCCATCAATCGTGGATTGCACGCTGAGGTTGTCGATACATCTGAGGCTATGCTCACATTGGCCGGGACCCGCGTGCCAGCTGCAGCCGAGGTGAATTTCGTGTGTGCCGATATCCGCACTTACCAGCCGGCACCCGGCCGAAGCTTCGACCTTGTGACCACCCACTTTTTCCTCGACTGCCTGACCGAACAGGATATCGTCTGCCTCATCAACCGCTTGCAGCCCAGCTTCTCATCACGATCCACCTGGGTAGTTTCCGAGTTTGCGATCCCCGCCCGCGGCGCGAAACGGTGGGCTGGACGCCTGCTCATCCGCGCTCTCTACCTCGCCTTCCGCGTGCTCACTGGTCTGCACGTGCAAAGGCTCCCTGCCTACGCACCCCTCCTCGAACAGGCTGGCTTCATCCTCCGGGACAGCTCGATTTTTCTGGGCGGGATTCTGCGCAGCGAGCGATGGCATCGCAGCGTCGCATCGAAAAGATGACGCCTGGGCAACGTGTGGCGGCCCTGGTGGTTCCCACTCAGTATGTCTCTAAACAAAAACTTTAATATGGGCATTGGCCCTGATGTGCTGCCGGGCACCGGACCTGATCCCGGCTTTAATCCGGATCCCTATCCTGACCCGGATCCCACTCGCGAACCGGAACCCAAGCCTGACCCGGATCCTGAGCCGCTCAGTCCGTTTCCAACGCCACTGCCGGTCACATAGCAGGATGCAATGGCATCCCCACGACGGGTGGTGTACGAATGATGAATTTTAGAAGAATATATAGGTTGCATGAATCTGTACGTATTGCGACACGCCTCGGCAGGCGAAAAACGCCCCAATCCTCTGCTTGATAAGAAGCGTCCCCTCGATAAGGAAGGCAAGCAGCAATGCATCCTCGTCGGCAGCTACCTAAACGCGTTACGCGTTTCAGTGGACGTGATTGTATCGAGCCCGCTCAAACGCGCCCTGCAGACAGCTTCGCTCGTCGGCACCGAACTTGGCTATGAATCGACAATTCAGCTCTCAGACGCACTGGCCCCCAGCGCCACCACCGACGCATTTCAAAGGCTGGTTGCCAGTCTGCAGGCCTATGAAAGTGTTCTGATTGTCGGACACAATCCGAACCTGACACAGTTTTTAGGTTCGATTATTACCGGCAGCGGGAGACCGAATCTCCGCATGCGCAAAGGCTCCATTGCGCGGGTCGACTGCACGCGAAAGCCTGGTCAACTGGTCTCACTGGTGGAACCACGCATCCTGCGCCAGATCTATATGAGTGTCGCCAAGAAGTCCCGCCGGAAGACTTCGCGAAAATAGTCCGCTTCCTTCCGCAGGGACCACAACTCCAGTTCAGCCCCGGTCCGACCGGGGTGAAGTTCGAACAGCACCCTCTTCGGATAAACGCGGACCATCACCTTCAGCAGGTCGCTCGCCCGGTCCTGGTTCAACGCCACAGCAAGCCGGAGCAGCACTACAGCCCGCTGCACATTGGCATGCTCCTGCGGCGGAATCACGCGCATGGCACGGTCATCCGGCTGCAGCCGCGACTTTCCCAGGTATCGCGCAATAGCCGACACCAGGGCCCTCTGCTGCGGCGTGAAGCTGTAGAGTTCCGAGTTGGCGATGATGTACTGAGTGTGCCGGTGGTGCCCCTGATAATTCAGAAATTTACCAACATCGCGCATCATCGCCGCGGCGGAGAGCCAGTGTGCATACTCCTGCGGCAGTTGATGCACCGCGGCCAGGTCGCGGAATAATTGCAACGCATGCTGCTTGACCGGCTCTGCCTGCTTCAGGTCCACGTTATAGCGATGGCAGGTCGCTACCACGCTTTCCCAGCGTTCACGCTCGAACTCGAGATGGGTCGCCGCGCGCACATCCCGCTCCGCCAGCATCTGGGACAGCACCCCATCGCGTAGGCCCATCTCCGAATAGCGGAAGCCGGGCAATCCGAAATGATCGAGGATGGCCGAGTACACGTGCGCGCCCGCCACGATAATCTCCGACCGGCGCGGCCCTACTCCGGGAACAGCATTGCGCGCGCCAAGCGGCATCTTCGTCAGCTTCTTCGCCAGCTTGCGCACGTCGACCGCAGCCGCGACGATAGAAAAGGCTCCGGGGGCATTGTCAGTAACGGGCTTTGCGCGACCGGCCACTGTTTTCCCCGGGCCTGCCTTCGGAGTGGACCCCTTTGCAGACACGCGTATTTCATCGACACTGTCGCTGGCCTGGGCCAGGGCCGCGGCTGTACCTGAGGTCCCGATCACGGTCGTCACCCTCACCGGGCCAAGCTTCTTTTCCGCGCGCTGCAACTCACGCGCGATAAAACGCTGCATACGCGCCACGTCCTCGGCAGTCGGCGGATCGCTCTGCAGAAACTCCTGCGTCAGGCGCACTGCACCGAGCGGCAGGCTGATGGTTTCCTTGATCCGTTTGCGATCAGAGACCGTGATTTCGCAACTACCGCCGCCTACATCGATCAAGAGGCACCGACCCTGGGCTGCAGGGTCCTGCATGACCCCGCGATGGATGAGGCGGGCCTCTTCCAGACCGGAGATGACTTCCAGGTCCCAGCCTGTCTCTGCCTTGACCCACGCGATAAATGCTGACGCATTGCGCGCATCGCGGAGGGCTGCTGTCGCTACCGCCCGCACCTGATCGACACTGTATTGCTGGGTAGCCTTGCGAAATCGCTTCAACGCGGCAAGGGTGTTCGCCATGGCTTCCGGCGACACCAGCCCGCTTTCAAAAACGCTCTTGCCCAGGCGCGTGACCTCGCGGTCCTCGTGCAGCACTTTGAGCGAATGCTGTTGGACCCGCGCGATCTTCAGGCGGCAACTGTTGGACCCGAGGTCGATGGCCGCATACACGGGTCCGATCACGAGTGGATCCTTGGCGAGGACGCGCCCCTGCGCCACTGGTGCGACTCACCCGAAGAAAAACAAGTCCCTGCCAATCTCTGCATCAATCGAAACTTCCCAAACGCGCTTGCATCATCTTGGGAGAAGATACACCACTGCTCGCTGGACTGCAGATGACCCCGTGGCCCGCGACACCAGGACTGCTATCCTGAAGATTCCGCGTCAACCATGCAGACTTCTACTCTCACGCCACACGCCAACGACACCCGCCTTGCTGCAAATCCGCGAAGCGCATGGCTGTTCATTCTCATCGTTTTTTTCGCGGTACACTTTGCATCGCTGTTTGCGCCACCACTCGAAGATGATGTCGACGCTACCCATGCGCAGGCCGCGCAGCACATGGTGCTCAGCAGCGACTACGTCACCATGTACGTCAACGGCATTCGTTATCTTGAAAAGCCTCCATTGCCTTACTGGCTGATCTCCGTTGACTACCGGGTTTTCGGCTTTAATGTGTTCGCAACACACCTGCCGCTTACGCTCGCAGTGCTCGGGCTGGCGATCGTAGTCTGGCGGTGGACGCGACGTGCGTTCGAGGATCGCGCAGCTTTCTATGCCGCGCTCGCGATTGTCTCGACACTCGGCATTTTCCTGTACACACGATTCCTTATACCTGAGGCAATCCTCAGCTTTCTATTGGCGCTTGCACTCTACTGTTTCCTTACAGGGCTCGAGGACAATCGGCCGGCAAAGATTTACACCATGTGGGCCGCACTGGCGCTGGCCCTGTTGACGAAGGGGCTCATCGCCCCTGTCTTCTTCGGCGCCGCAGTTGTGCCCTACCTTCTGCTCACAGGAGACTGGCGTTTGTGGCGCCGCCTCAGGCCGTTCACCGGTATCGCGCTGTTTCTGCTTATCGCCGCGCCGTGGCATATCCTCGCAGGACTGCACAACGCCGACCATGGCCACCCTGTCGGCAACGTGCCTTCGGCTGCCGGGGTCCACGGATTTTTCTACTTCTACTTCATCAATGAGCATGTCCTCCGTTTCCTTGGACATCGCTATCCGCACGACTACAACAAGCAGGCTGCGTGGGTGTTCTGGCTCGGTCATCTCGTCTGGCTTTTTCCCTGGAGCATCTACGTGCCACTTGTCTTCAGCCATGTGTGGAGAGCGCGGGCGACATGGTTCGCCGGAATGCGCAGCCATTCCGCATTGCCGGCGATTGCGCGTGAGGAGTTCCGCAAAAAGACGATCTGGCTGCTCTCGCTCTACGCCGGGTTCATCCTTATCTTCTTCTCCATTTCGACCAACCAGGAGTACTACACGTTCCCTGCCTGGTTCGCACTGCTGATGCTTACCGCCGCCGTCGTCGCTGGCTACGAGCGCAACGCGGAGGAGCCTGACCCTGATCTGCGAAAGAAGACCGGCGACTCCCTGCTGGGGGTCCACACTCTTCTCGCGGTGGTCGGTGTGCTTGTCGCCGTTGCACTTGCTTATGGCCTGTGGACCTCGCGGCAGCTACCGTTTACTCCCGACGTCGGCGCTGCCCTGGCACACCGGGGAATAGGCGGGTACTCGCTTTCGATGTCGCATATCTTCGACCTGACGGGGCCCTCGTTTGCGGGACTGCGCCTGCCCGCAATCCTTGCGGCACTGACGCTGCTCATCGGACCCGGCTTGGCACTGGGCTACCGTCGACGTGGCTTGCATCTGAACGCTACCGTTAGCGTCGCGCTCACTTCAGCCCTTTTCCTGATTGCCGCGCACATCGCGCTCGTGCGATTCGGGGGCATGCTGGGCTCGCGTCCCCTTGCCGACACGATCAATCGGATCTCGGGTGACGCCACGCGGAATCCCGCCTTGAAAGGGGATGCCCAACTGATGATTTATGGCGACCAGGCCAATGCGTCCTCTGTCATTTTCTACACGCAGCGGCAGGCGCTGCTGATCAATGGACGCACATCTTCCATGATCTGGGGTTCGTGGTATCCCGATGCACCCCACATCTTTCTGAACGACTCCGGGCTGGTCCAGGTTTGGGGCAACGGCGTGCGCCACTACCTGGTTGTAACCGGTGACGACCACGACCATGTCGCAAGCCTGCTGCGGGGACACCCGCTTATCGCGATCCGGCAACTGGCCGATAAAACTCTGTATACAGATCGACCTCTCGTGCAGTAAAACAGGCAACCGCACGCCAGCGGATGCACCTTAGCCTAAGGCAGTTTTCTTTGAGAAACGCAGACAGGAGCACGCATGCCGACTCTCGCGATTGATATAGGTGGTACCCACGTCAAGGTTCTTGCAGAGGGCGAAAAGAACCCCATCAAGATTGACTCCGGGTCGTTCATGACCCCGGAAATCATGACCGCCTCCGTGCTCAAGGCAGCTGAACACTGGAGGTACGATCGCATCGCCATCGGCTATCCCGGACCGGTCGTGAACGACACGCCAGTCCTAGATCCTCACAATCTAGGCCCGGGCTGGGTCGACTTTCCCTATGAAACGTCGTTTGGGAAACCGGTGCGTATGCTGAACGACGCCGCCATGCAGGCCCTTGGGAGTTACCACGGGGGTCGCCTGCTCTTCCTGGGACTGGGAACAGGTCTCGGGTCCGCCATGGTCATCGATGGCATTGTGCAACCCATGGAACTGGCTCACCTGCCCTACAAAAAGGGCCGCACCTATGAAGACTACGTCGGTCTGCGCGGTCTGCAGCGCATGGGCAAAAAGAAGTGGCGCAAGACCACCTACGAAGTCATAGAAATCCTTCACGCTGCACTGCGCACCGATTCGGTTGTGCTTGGAGGAGGCCAGGCCAAGCTGCTAAAAAAACTGCCACGCCATATCCAGCGTGGTTCCAATGACAATGCGTTTCGTGGCGGTTTCAAGCTCTGGCAGGAACGCGATCCCTCGCGGCGCAAGTAGGCAGTCCCCCAAAAGCTCCCGGCCTCTCCGCAGTCTTCTTCAGCGAGTACAATTGCGGGAAACCGGGGAATGCATATGGGAAGCCCGCGCCTGACGTCTCTCGTGTGTACTGTTGCGCTGCCAGCGATGATGTTCCTGCCCAACCGGGCCACCTCGCAGCAACCTGCCATGCCTACGAGTCTGGCAGAACCACAATCACTTCCCGCTTCTTCGCCGATAGAGCAGACAACCGCTGCGGCGAAGCACGAGGTATTCTTCCGGGAACTCGACCTGCTGCGACGCAATGATTTTGAGAAGGCTGAGCATGCAAATGTGTCTGTGCGCGTGGTCGACAAGCATGGCAATCGCGTCCCCGTCTCCGACCCTGCGGCCTTCCAGATAGCAGTCAACGGCAGTATTCGCAAGGCGCATCTCGTGAAGCAGCCCGGCGCGAGTGCATCCAGCAACCCGCCGCTCGTCATGCTGGTCTTTCCGCCTAACCAGCCGACGATTCATTACCTGGCTGTGCAGCAGTGCCTTCGCTACTTCGCCAATGCCAGTGGTTCCGGCGCAACGACCCTGCCATGGAAAGTCGGCATCATTGATGCAAATGGTACATTCCTGAGCTTCACGAACGACCGCGCGACCCTCCTGCAAAATCTCGAAGCAATCCGTACCACTAAACAGACAATCTCGGTTGCAAACTTCAACCTGACCCCCCGGGGTCAGGCCTGGGACGGCGGATGGCTGAACAAGGCAAACATCGCTATCAGCGAGATGCAGCGACTGCCCGGAGCACGCCTGATTCTTGCCATGAATCCGCTCCCCGAGCCGACCTACAGAGACGCGGCCCCGGTGCGAGGGGCCGACATCATTCTCGCGAACGATGGCCCTCTGCAGCTGATGCCGATTGCCCAGCAGATCGGCGCACAGATGTACATTGCCAACGTCGGTGGGCCAGAACCGATTCTTCCCGGAGGGGACGCTGCAGGCCTGGGCGGCCTTGTCCACTATGTTCCCAACATGCAGCAGCTGAACGGTACCTTGCCGTCCGGCAACCAGGTGATTCCGCAGGCACAGACGGCTGCGCTGGCACAGGCAGCGGCGCAGACTTCGCAGATGATGCAAATTGCCGACGCCACCCTCGGAGGTTTCTCCAACTCCATCGCGACCCTCGCAACACAGATGCAGCAGGACATTGATGGTGCCACCGTATTGCAGTTCGACATGACCCCTGAAGATCAGGACATCGGTGTCCCGCAGGTGGAGGTCGGGTTGAAGCAACCTGCACTTCATGCTGCGATTCTCGATATCGAGCCGGTGCTTTCCGTGCAGAATTCGGAGCAGAATCGTGCTTCACAGAAGACTGCGCATGACGTGCTCGCCGGCATGTCCAGGCCCGTGTCGTCGCCCGACTTTGCCATTGCACAGCATGTTGATTACTTTCCCGGACACTCGGGTCTCGAAGCGGTTCTCCCCATGAGCTGCCTCATCACCTGGACCGGTCATGGGCCTCGACCCACGAAGATATTCATCGTCGAATCGGTGATCGACAAGGATTTGTCTACGACAGTACTCGAGCGCCAACTCGATTCAACATGGGAGGCGCGCAGCGTCTTCTGGGAGCGCGATGGACTGCTCCGGCCGGGTAATTACGCGTGGCGGATTGCGGTTGCCGATGCACAGGGGCGAATCCTTGCGTCGGCGCAACGGGACATTCGCGTCACCTATCCTCGCCAGCCGGCGGTGTCTGTCAGCAGTCTTGTCCTAAGCAAGTCGTGCGATCTGCAGCAACCCGCGAGTGGCTTGCTGCACAGATCGACAGCTGCCCAGAAGAAGATCGAGCCTCTGCAATTCAAGGTGGACCCGCTACAGCTAACGAGCTGCCGCATCAAGCCTGAGCCTACTGATTCGTATGCAGCAACCGATACACTGCATGCCCTCGTGCGTATTTATCCGAATGGGAAAACAGAGAAGAACCGGCCTGAGAACTGGACGGCTACATTCCTCTTGCGCTCAAATGCCGGCAGTATTGAGTCGCAGCAGCAGATACCTTTTACCATCGATTCGCAATCGGGACTGCTCGCCTCGGCGGTACTTCCACTTACTGGAATCCTTGCGGGGACGCACAGCCTGGACGTGGAATTACGGGGACCGGGTCTGCGTAAACCCGTAACCGAATCGCGGCAGGTGCTGGTACAGCCCGCCTTCGAATAGCTGACCGCGGAGCGTCGACAATTGGCGTCGCTTTCCTTAACAAAAAAGCGCGTTCGAGATTTCGGTGCGGCAGGTCACTTCGTCAGTGCGGCTTCGCGTGTCGAGTTGGTGGGCGCACAAACCAGCGCTGTGTGTACCGGTCGCATCGCTCCGCCCGGCAGCAGTTCGTACTCTTCGCCGCGCCACAGGATGCGGTTGTTCGTATAACTCGCGGCCCAGTAGCCGAAGCCCATCAGATCGCGGATCGGGTGGAGGAGCATCGTCCGGAGCAGGTCGCGCTCATTCACGACCATGCCGCCGACCACTCCAGCCAGCAGGACCCGGCTGCCAATCCCCCAGCCCAGCGCCCACAGTGCAGCGTGCGGATTACCCATCCACAGCCACGTTGCTGCAGCCAGAAGTGCAAATGGCGTGCTGAAGGTCAGCATTGTTCCGAAGTGGCCCTTGGGCCGGGAGCACCGGGTCGACTTCATCCAGCGCACCTGGTGCTTCACGGACGCCTGAAAGCCCGTGTTCAGGATCACGTGGTCCACCACATGCCGTGAGAGCACGACTTTGTGGCCGCGCGCGGCAATCCAGTTGCCCAGCAGGAAGTCGTCCGAGCAGTACTGGCCGAGGGCCTTGAAGCCCCCGATCTCATCAACACACTGGCGCCGCACCGCCATCGTGGGACCCAGCAGGAACTGCATGCCCTCGAGCATGCGGGCGACGAGCACACCGGACGGCATTTCAATGGACATGCCCACGCCTTCAAGCCGCGCCCAGATGGAAGGCTTCTCGACCGTCACGGCACCGGGGTGCGTTGTGTCCGACTCCGTCACCACCCCGCGGTATAGGCAGGTCACTGCACCGACACCCGGATCGGCAAATGGCACGACGACTGCGCGGAGATAGGCCGGTGTAACGTGCACGTCGCTGTCACTGACAATCAATAAGTCGTGACGGGCGGCGCTACACATCACTTCAAGTGAGGCGACTTTGGCGTTGGCGAATGGCGGCTCCCCGCTGGTGAAGAAACGGGCCTGCACGTGGGGATGACGCACCGCGACAGCGCGCGCAATGTTGAGGCCGGCATCATCAGGCGAGCGTGCACAGAACAGCAGCTCGAACTCGGGGTACTCCTGGCTGAAGAAGCTTTCGAGGTGCGCCGCAAGATTTGGTTCTGCGCCATGCAGCGGCTTTAAAATGCTGACGGGTGGGGGGACGGCGCAACGTCCCTCACTGCACGCAAGGCAGCCCTCGCGCACAAACCTGTATGCAGCCCACGCCACCATTCCGCCATAGACGGTAGAGGTGATCAGCCCGAAGATTCCCAGGCCCAGAAGCACATGTTGGAGCAGAGATATATGCAAATTAGTAGAAATCGTCCAGGTTCAGACTACTCCAAGGCAATCTGATCGGAAGTTATTTGTTGCTGCGGTGCACACTTCAACGCTTGCGCTCCGGCCGTATCATTTTGCCGGGCACCATCATTGCCCTGCGCAGGGGCACCATGGCAGAATCACTTCCCGGCATGCCGCCGCGGAAGCCGCTCTGCATCTGCGACAGCATCTCGGTACGCACATAATCGACGAAGCTCTGCATCTGTACATTCATCTCCTCCATGCGTTCACGCATCTGCAGAATGATGGCGATGCCGGCAATGTTGACGCCCAGGTCGCGCGCGAGGTTCAGAATGAACTCCAGCCGCTCCAGGTCCTCGTCGGTATACAGGCGCGTATTGCCTTCTGTGCGCGAGGGTTTTAAAAGGCCCTCGCGTTCGTAGAGACGCAGAGTCTGCGGATGAATCTCATACATCTCGGCTACCGCCGAGATCATGTAGGCACCCTTCGATTTACGTTTCGTTGGCATATGAGCGCTTCTGCGTCCCGTTCTTAAGACTGCGCAGCCCAGAACAGCGGCTGGCTTTCCTGCGCGACCATCTTGCGAAACATCACCTGCGGCTTCGAGGTAATCCTGCTGATAAGCCCCTTGCGTACTTTGTACGGAATCAGCAGGTCAACGCAATATCCACTTTGGTGCTCCACGTGGACCGAAACGGCATTCGATGCTTCGTCTCCATCGGCGCGACGCCAGATCTTCACATCTGCTGCGACGGCGGCCGAACGAACGGTCCCGGTCTGAACCTCGTGGCGCAGCAATGCGCGTAACCGGTCAAGGGTGTCTTTTACCGGCGCCGCCGGATCCACCTCGAAAGCGATGCGGCGTATAGTCCCATCGCGCTCCACGAGTGCACCCAGGGGCATGAACGCACTCTGCTTTTCCAGACCTGCCTGCGTGACCGGCATAATCTCCTTAAGCAGCAGCTTCAGGTCCGCATCGGTTTCGCTTAGATCTTTGCCCACATGGCCTCGCGCGGGTCTTCCGGGTTCAGCTTTGCCAGCTCACGGAGAATCTCTTTCGACCGCTCATCTTTCAGCTGCGGTACGGCGATCTCAACGGTAACGATCTGGTCGCCACGAGACCCCTCCTTGTTCGCGGACATGACGCCCTTCTCACGCATGCGCAGCTTCTGGCCGCTCTGCGTCCCCGGCGGGATGCGCAACTGGGCCCGGCCGTCGATCGTCGGCACATCAATCTTCGCGCCCAGCGCCGCTTCCATGATCGTGAC
>CAZZZL010000050.1:15374-30771 GCA_964658655.1 uncultured Acetobacteraceae bacterium
AATCCCTACGGGCACACTCAGCTGTATGTCGTCCCCGACACGCGTAAATACGGGGTGCGTCCCGATCTTGACGATCAGGTACAGGTCGCCTGCGGCACCGCCGCCGGCCCCGGCATTCCCCTTGCCCGCCAGCCGGATGCGCTGTCCATCCCGCGTGCCGGCTTTGATGCGTACCTCGACTGTCTCCTGTTTCGGGACAGTCCCCTGGCCGTGACAGGTGTTGCAGGAATCCTGCACCTTGCCCGAACCACCACAGCGCGGACACTGGATATTGAACTTCATCCGGCCGCCCATTTGCGTCACCTGCCCTGACCCGTGACACTCGGGACAGGTCATCACGCCGCCGCTGGCCGCGCGGCCCTTGCATGTGGGGCAAGTCTCCTGGCGTGTAATCTGCAGCTTCGTCACGCCGCCTTCAATGCCCGCCCAGAAATCGATGTTGATCTGGTATTCGAGATCAGAGCCAGCTACCGGCCCCTGCTGCTGTGGCCCACGGGCCGCACCACCGCCGGAGAACATGCCGGAGAAGATGTCCTTGAAACCACCCCATCCCGCAGAGCCCGGTCCCTGCCCGGCGGAGGTCGCGGGACCGCCGCGCCGCTGCTGTTCCGCAAAGTCCGAGAAGTCAAAGCCGCCGAAATCAAACGGCACGCCCTGCTCCGGAGCGCCGCCGCGTCCCGGGCGAGGACCGTAGCCGCCACGAGCCGCTGCTTCGGCCTGTGCAGGATCGATCTGGTCAGAGTAAAAGCCGAATTGATCGAAGATCTTCCGCTTTTTCTCGTCGCTCAAAACATCATTCGCTTCGGAGATTTCCTTGAACTTTTCCTCGGCCTTTTTGTCATTCGGATTTACATCCGGGTGATATTTGCGCGCCATCTTCCGGAACGCCTTCCGGATCTCATCGGAAGTCGCCGTCTTCTTGACGCCCAGTAACCCGTAATAGTCTTTCGTCTGTGTCGATGCCATATTCGCTTAGCGTCCCATCAGCTTGCAGCGTACCGTTCGTATAAATGATCCCAAGCCAATTCCATCCCCGCTTACTGCCGTCGTCTGTCGTGGTCGAGTGCTAGGTTACATTTCGGCAAGCCTACCATGCACATGAGGCGTAATCGCGCCTCTCGTCAGTCGAAAGATTCAGTCTTTCTGACATTCCGGGCACCAGTAGACGGTCCGTCCTGCCATTTCCCCACGCTCAATCTTGGTCCCGCATAGCCAGCAGGGCTTTCCCGTGCGGTGGTACACGTAATGCACTTCACTGTCCTCCGCTGACCCCTTGTTGTGCGGCCGGTCTTTCGGCCGGGTCGTCACAATGCGCCGGTCCACCATGCCATCCGGCATCAGCGCTACGGCGTCTTTCCAGATTGCTTTCAGAGCCTTTTCGTCAACTTCATTTCCCGGTCGATGCGGATTGATCCGCGCCCTGTACAACAGTTCCGCCCGATAGATGTTCCCGATCCCCGCCATCACCGACTGGTCCATCAGCAGTGCGCCGATCGGCGTCTTCCGCTCCCGGATGACAGCGAATGCCGGAGTAGGATCGTCGCCTTTGCGCAGCGGGTCGGGTCCCAACCGGCCCAGCAGCGACTGCCACTTCTCATCGGAGTAGACCGAAACATCCGTGGCCCCGCGCAACTCCAAAAAATCCTTCGTCGTCCACATGCGAAAACGCAGCACACCTTTCACTTCCGGGAGCGGCAAGCGGCCCTCGGTGAAGTCTCCGAAACGGCCAAGGTGCACGTGCAGTGTCAGGTCTTTGCCGAATACGTAACCGAGGTGCTTGCCTATCACGTCGACGCGCTTGAGCTTGCGGCCATCGAGCATCGCTGCGTCTGAAAAGCGTCCATTGGGTGAGTCAACATGAACAGTCTTCCCCGCAAATGCCTTCGCATGCCGCTCCGCGAACCGATGGACCTCGTTCCCTTCAGGCAATCCTTGCTCCTTGATCCACTTCTGAATAACCCAAGTCCCACAAGCAAGACCTGGGGCACCACATTTAGGACCAACTGCGAATCCCACAACTCTCAACCAGCGCGAAGCGCCTCCAGCCAAGCGCCCAACTCAACGATCGAGCGCGCAAGCATAAGCGGCAAAGCCGCTTACGCCCGAACGGCGGGTTCAGTTCCAGACCATTTTTACGGGGATTGCTTCGATTTTCCAGAACAGGTCGGGCTCGAGATGACCCATCTTGCGCGCAAACTGTTCAGCTTCTTCTTTCGTGTCGAACGTAATCTTGTTCAGCGTCTGTCCCGCTCGAAACTGCTCCGCCATCCAAACCGTTTCCTTTTCCATATCATCCTCCCCCGACTGCCTGCTTACTTAGACCCGGTTTGTGCACTTTCGATGCTGGGCCCGCAACTCTGTTTCAACCGCATACACGAAGGGCGCCCAACTTGCGGGCGCCCTCAGTGTGTTCACCCGGCGTACTTACTTCTTTTCGTCCACGTCGACGTACTCGGCGTCGATGACGCCTTCGTCCTTCTTCGCTTCCGGTTCGGACGCAGTGCCCGAGGCAGCTGCCGCACCATCCGTCGGTGCAGAGGAGGAGCCTGCCTTGTACATCGCCTCCGCCAGCTTATGTGAGGCAGCCGTCAGCTTCTCGCGGGAAGCATTCAGTTCGGCCGGCGTCGGAGTGCCTTCGAGGGTCTTCTTCGATTCGGCCAGGGCCGTTTCGACATCTGTCCGATCGGTGCCGGAGACCTTGTCGCCGCTCTCCTTGAGCATCTTCTCGACGTTGTACGTCATGTTGTCGAGAGCATTCCGCGCCTCGATTTCATCACGCTTGGCCTTGTCTTCCGATGCGTGCGCATCGGCTTCCTTGGCCATCCGGTCCACTTCCTCCTTGCTAAGACCTGAAGACGACGTGATGGTAATCTTCTGATCCTTGCTGGTCGCCGTGTCCTTCGCCGTCACGTTCAGGATGCCGTTGGCATCGATGTCGAACGTCACTTCAATCTGCGGAACACCGCGCGGCGCCATCGGAATGCCGCTCAGCTTGAACTTGCCCAGCGTACGGTTCTGCGCCGCCATCGGCCGCTCGCCCTGGAGGACGTGCACCTCAACCTCGGTCTGCGAATCCGCAGCCGTCGAGAAGGTTTCCGTCTTCTTGGTCGGAATGGTCGTGTTGCGCGGAATCATCGAAGTGGCAACTCCACCGAGCGTTTCAATAGAAAGCGTCAGAGGTGTCACGTCGAGCAGCAGCAGGTCCTTCACTTCACCGGCAAGTACACCGGCCTGGATTGCTGCACCGATCGCCACTACTTCATCGGGGTTCACACCGCGATGCGGCTCGCGCTTGAACAGCTCCTTCACCAGTTCCTGGATCTTCGGCATACGCGTCTGACCGCCGACCAGGACCACCTCGTCAATCTTGCTGGCGTCGATGCCCGCATCGGCCAGAGCTTTCTTGCAGGGCTCGATCGAGCGCTGCAGGAGGTCATCGACCAGTTGCTCGAGCTTGGCACGCGTCAGCTTCTTAACCAGGTGCTTCGGTCCGGTTGCGTCTGCTGTCACGAAGGGCAGGTTGATCTCGGTTTCGACCGTGGTCGAAAGCTCGATCTTGGCCTTTTCCGCGGCATCCTTCAAACGCTGCAGGGCCATTTCGTTGCCCTTGGCGCGCAGGTCCAGACCCTCGTCCTTCTTGAACTCGTCAATGAGCCATTCGACGATGCGCTGGTCGATATTGTCGCCGCCCAGGTGAGTATCGCCGTTGGTCGACTTGACCTCGATCACGCCTTCGCCCACTTCAAGTATCGATACGTCGAACGTACCGCCGCCAAAGTCATAAACGGCAATCGTCTCGTCCTTCTTCTTGTCGAGACCGTAGGCCAGTGCTGCAGCTGTCGGCTCGTTGACGATACGCTTGACGTCCAGACCGGCAATCCGCCCTGCATCCTTGGTCGCCTGGCGCTGTGCGTCGTTAAAATAGGCCGGAACGGTGATGACTGCTTCGGTGACCGTAGTGCCGAGATAGTCTTCGGCTGCCTTCTTGAGTTTCTGCAGGATCATCGCCGAGATTTCCGGGGCGGTGTAGTCCTTACCCTGAGCTTCGACGACGATGTGGTCGCCCCGCGGCTTGACCTTGTAGGGCACCATCTTCATCTCGTCATTCACTTCATTCGAACGACGGCCCATGAACCGCTTGATCGAGTAGACGGTGTTCTCCGGGTTGGTAATCGCCTGACGCTTGGCCACCTGGCCAACCAGTCGCTCGCCGCTCTTCGTAAAAGCAACGATGGATGGGGTCGTACGACCGCCTTCTTCGTTTGCGATGACCTTCGGCTCTCCGCCTTCCATCACTGCTACCACCGAGTTGGTGGTTCCCAAATCAATTCCAATAATCTTTGCCATGTGTTGTGCGCTCCCGCGTAACTCGTCTGCGATTTAACAAGCATCGCACTTGAGTGACTTGTTGTCAACATATCTGATGCAGAAGGTGGCATTAGGATGCTAGATCTCGAATGCGACAATCCTCCCATGCGCATACGGCGCGGAATCTGTGGGCGAAAGTTTGCGCTCAGCAGCTAGAATGGTTGCAACTTATTCATTTAAAAGACCGGCGACCGTGTTGGATGGTCGAAAACGGGAGCCGACTCATCGACGAGTTGTCAACGGATGTGAGTTCGAGATCGCCACGTGGACACGCAGTCCATGGCGGAAACAGTCGCTTCCAACAGGAGATTTGATCTAAGTCATGCCAGAAAGTTCCGGCCCCCAGACTGCACAGAACGCGGGGGTCAATCCCTGGATTATCGCTGTTTCGGTTATGCTCGCCACGTTCATGGAGGTGCTCGACACCGCCATCGCGTCCGTCGCACTCCCGTATATTGCAGGCAGCCTGTCCGCTTCGAATGACCAGGCAACCTGGGTCCTCACCAGCTATCTGGTGGCGAACGCCGTCATCCTGCCGACGTCCAACTGGTGCGCCCTCAAATTCGGACGCAAGCGCTTCCTCGTCACCTGTATCGCCATCTTCACCGTGGCGTCCTTCTTCTGCGGTGCAGCGCCATCGCTGGGCATCATGCTCATCGCACGGGTCATCCAGGGAGCAGGCGGCGGAGCGCTGCAGCCGCTCTCACAGTCGATCCTGCTGGAGAGCTTTCCACCTGCGAAGCGCGGGGCCGCGATGGCGTTCTTCGCTTTCGGCATTGTCGTCGCACCAGTGCTTGGGCCGACCCTCGGAGGCTGGCTGACGGACAGCTATAGCTGGCGCTATGCGTTCTACATCAACATACCGATCGGCGTGCTTGCGATTTTTATGATCAATCGCTTCGTGCACGATCCGCCGTATATCAAGAACGCCAGGGTGCGGCCGTTCGATGGCATTGGATTCGGACTGCTCGCCGTGTGGACGGGCTGCCTGCAGGTTCTGCTCGACAAGGGTCAGGAAGATGACTGGCTGGGCGCGCACTGGCTTCGCTGGGTCGCGTTCTTTCTGGTCACAGGATTGGTGGCATTTCTTTACCGCTCGTTCACAACCAAGAATCCGCTAGTCGATCTGCGCGTTTTGAAGAACCGGAACTTCGCTGTGGGTTGCGGCCTGATTTTCATGCTTGGCTGCGCGCTGTACTCAACAATTACCATTCTGCCGCTCTTTTACCAGGAGCTACTGGGATATACCGCCTTCGCGGCCGGCCTGGTGGTGGGTCCGCGCGGCATCGGGTCGATTCTCGGCATGCCGGTGATCGCTTATCTGGGCAACAAGATTGACCCGCGCATCCTGCTTTCGCTGGGCTTTGCCGGATTCGCCATCTGCTCGCTCGTCTTCGCGAATATCGATCTATCAATCAGTCCGACCACGCTGATCTGGCCCATTATCGCGTCAGGATTCGCCCTCAGCTTCGTCTTTGTGCCGATCACGACACAGGCATACGGCACCCTGACGAACGAACAGATCGGCAATGCCAGCGGCATTTTCAACCTGGTGCGCAATATCGGCGGCTCGATTGGGATCTCGCTCGCGCAGACGGAACTGACCCGACGCTCGGCGTACCACCAGAACCAGATGCTCAACTATCTGCCTGCAGCAGGCTATGCCTATGAGCACCGGATGCAGCAACTGCAGAGCTACCTGGGTCACCAGGCAGGCAAGGCAAACGCCATGGCTGCCGCGCGGGGCCAGATCTACCAGCAGCTGGGCAGCCAGGCGCTGCTGTGGGCCTTCGTCGATGTTTTCCGGTGGACCGCGCTGCTGGGCTTTTTCTGCGTTCTGCTGGTCTGGACCTTCCGCAAGGTGAAACCGGGCCGCGCGCCCGCCGGTGCCCACTAGGCTGAGCGATCTCCGATCTGCCGAATGATTGCTCAGTGTGGGGCTTCCAGCAGATCTACCGGCGTCCAACGCAAGCCAGCAACCGTCTAACCTGTCGCGAGCCTGGTTCTACTTACTGAATATTTATGATGGACCTGTAATCCTTGGAGAGAATGATTCTGCATAAGCTCTGGCCGGAAAGCGCACCTCGTCTGACCAACCCTGCACGCAAAGCTTTTTTGGCGATGGCCTTCCTGTCTGCGAGCCTTGTGTGCGTGGCCCAGGTGACGCCGGCTGCGGGTCCGGCACTCACCATGGATGAGGCGGTCGCTCTTGCCAAGCAGCAGAATCCTACGCTGCTTGCGTCGCGCCAGAACCTTTACTCCGTGAAGGCACTCGAGATTCAGGCAGCTACGCGTCTCAATCCCGATTTCGGGGTGGCCGCCAGCAATGTGACACTTCCGACGACTTCCAATAATCCATACACTTATGCGTTTCAGCTATCGCGTACTTTTGAGCGCGGGCAGAAACGCCGCTGGCGCGTTGATTCGGCCAAGGCCCAGACCGCGCAGACCGACGCCCAGTATCACGACCAGGAGCGAAGTATCGTCCTGAATGTGCGTCAGGCTTTCACTAATTACGTATTGGCCAAGGCCGCTAAAAAGCTTGCCGACGATAATTTGAAAGACTACCGGCACGAGCTGGACATTTCGCAGGACCGCTATAAGGCAGGCGATATTTCGAAGCTGGATTATGAGCGTCTCGACCTGCAGCTTGCCCAGTTTGAGTCCGATGAGCAAAATGCCGTGCAGAATCTCGGACAGGCCGCCGACCAACTGCAGACGCTCATCGGCTACGAGAAACCGCGCGAGGGCTTCGACGTGATCGGGGACATAGTGCCGCCGGCAATCCAGGGCACCATGATGGACCTGGAACAGAAAGCACTAAACGCGCGACCGGATCTGCAGGCAGCTAAGTTGGGTGTGAACCTGGCAGATGCCAATGTGAAGCTGGCCTACGCGAACGGCACGACCGACCCCACGCTCGAAGGCGAATATGACTACACCGGCGGGGAAAACTCGGCCGGCTTCAACATCAATATTCCTCTGCGCATTTTCGATCGGAACCAGGGCAACAAAAAGAGCAGCGAGTTTACCCTTGCGCAGAGCCGTTTATCGGTAACTGCGTCGCACAATCAGGTCTATTCTGACGTCGACCAGGCGTGGATCGGTTACACCACCAGCAAGGCGCTATCCGATCGCTACAACGGGCATTACCTGGCCGAAGCCAAGGACGTCCTCGACATTGCGCAGTTCAGTTATGAGCACGGCGGCCTCGCGCTGGTCGACTATCTTGACGCCTTGCACGACTACCGATCGACCTCGTCCAACGCTTTGAATGCCTATGCGACTACGTGGATGGCGATCCACCAGGTCAGCTACGTGACGGCAACGGATGTTGTGCCGTAGAGAGAATGAGCTGATAGAGGCGGCGCTTCCCGGATTGCTTTTCCAGAGCTTCTAGACCGACGCGACCGTGGTCCCGCTGTACGGCAACCGGCTCTGCGGCAGATCGTCGAAGATCACCGGCTTGGCCAGTCCCCACTTTTTCAGCCGGTACTGTGCTGCTACCTTGAGCACACCCAATCCATACGTCACACTGCGGCTGAAATTGATCGATGACGCCTCTTCGAAGTACTTGGTGGGGCAGGAGATTTCGCCCACGCGGAAGCCGAAGTAATGGGCCTGCGCAATCATCTGGTTGTCGAACACGAAGTCATCTGAACAGGACATCAGCGGCAGACGCTCGAGCACCTGGCGGCTCCACGCGCGATAGCCGGTGTGATATTCCGAGACCTTCTGACCTAGCAGCACATTCTCCGCAAAGGTAAGCGCGCGGTTGGAAATGTACTTATACATCGGCATGCCGCCGACCAGCGCGCCCTTGCCCAGGATGCGTGATGCCAGCACGTAGTCAAACTGGTCATAGGCGATCATTGAGGCCATCGCCGTCACCAGCTTCGGCGTGTACTGGTAGTCCGGATGGAGCATCACCACGATATCTGCACCGCGCGCCAGGGCCGTCGTATAGCAGGTCTTCTGGTTGCCGCCGTAGCCGCGATTCTTGTCATGCCGCATGGTCACCAGGCCCAGTTCGCGGGCCAGATCCGCCGTGTTGTCCTTGCTCGCGTCGTCCGTCAGAATGATGTCGTCAACCAGGTCGTGCGGGATCTCATCAATCGTCATCTTCAACGTTTTTGCTGCGTTATACGCGGGCAGCACCACGGCAATACGGCGACCATTCAACATCCGCTTCTCCTGCTTTCCATCTTATTTCTTCGGTACCGATCTACTATTATCCTGCATTTTTGCCGGAAACGATGCCGGCTAGGGCCGCAGACCTACCTTGTACAGGAAGAAATGCTCGTCGACCAGGTCGCCCCGGGTGAACTGCGCCAGAGGATCTACCGCAATCGACTCACTCTGGAGAGCCTGTAAATCCGCGGCTTTGATCGGCTCATAGGTCATGAAAATCATCTCCGGCGCCTGCAGCGTGTGAACTGCTTTGGCCAACGCTGCCGGCATATCCCTGTCCGAATAATGGTCGCGCCTGTTCGAAAACTTCATGTAGGTATCGACGCAGCCGCAGTCCAGGAAGTACATCGGCTTCTGCAGTCTCTCGGCGACGCCGACCATGTGAGTATCCGGTGCGCCGATGAGTGCTGCATTCTCCAGGTGATTCTGCCTGATCCATTGCACCGCCGCACCGTCATCGACAAAGGGGCGCGACCACTGTCCGTACGCGGCTGCGGCACCGCCAACGGCGTTCAGTGCCAGCAGCAGATAAGCCAGCTTCGATACCGGTTCATGCCGGTAGCGCAGTATCCATATGCCGGCGATGAACCCGATAAAGATGATGCCGAAATGCCGCATGGAGCCGTCGTAAATGACATGCGTGAAAATGATCCCGACGAATGCCAGCGCCCCCATCATCAGGAGCAGGCGCGGCCGTTTGCGGAAGATCCATGTAAGGCTGCCGACAACCACGGGCAATAGCGCAAGGTAGAGGGTCGGGTGCGCCATAGAACGGGCGTCCCAGAACTCGTGCGGGAACGACCGGTGCACCGGGAACCATGGCAGCGAGAGGTAGTTCAGCACCGAATACACCAGGTGCACCTTGCTGTGGAGATACATACCGACGTGGCCGGTGGTTCGCCAGCTGATCTGTTTCGAAGGCCACAGAGTCGCAGCAGATAACCCCACCATGGCCAAATACACCACAGCGGACTGCAGCATCTGCGCGAACGTGGGGATAGCGAACTCCCTGCGCCGCTGAAGGGAGTCAGCGAGATATTCCAGCAGCAGAGCTCCCGAAAGAATCATGCCGGTCAGGTCGGTGTTGGCTACGATGCCCAGCAGGAATGCGTTCTGCAGCAGCCGGTCGGGATACTTCAGCCGCGACCACAGGTACACCAGTGCGAACAGCAGCATCAGGCTGTACATGCGGCTCATCACGGTGTATTCGAACAATACAAAATAGCTGCAGTAGACGAGGATCTGTTCCGCGCGACGCAATGGAGACGCCAGGGCCAGCATCAGGTAAATGCCCGTACCGATGAACCCCTCAACCAGCTTCATCATCCACGGCGCGTGGGTCAGCTTGCTTGCGGGATACAGCAGGACATACCAGAACGCGGGATGCGCCTCATAGTGCACATTGCCGAAGAGCGCGCGGAGGGTCGGGCTGGCGACCACCAATCCCCACGCATTAATCTCATCGCGCCACAACTGGTGATGCACCAGCTGGATATAGAAAAGGATCAGAAACGGCAGCATGCGCAGCAGGCGCGTCGTTACCGGCGTTCCGGACGATTGCAGCTGCCCGGCCGTATCCGCGTTGCGCTTCGTATGATTTGTCAAAACACTCGCCATGGTAGACCAGATAAATCCTGTAGGAACTGCAGTCGGCCGGAGTACGGGTTGCAGCCACTTTCTACCGTAACTCTACCCCATCTTTGCGGCAGGACGATGGTCCGGAAGTGCTACGACTCAGACCAGCAACGTACTTACCGCCCAAGCCGTCAACAGGACCTAACTGCCATCGGCCAGCAGGCAATGCTCTCCGGTTTCCAGGTCGACAGACTCGATCTCGCCCGTGCGGATCTCATAGAACCAGCCGTGCACCGCAAGCGTCCCGGCATCCAGCCCTTCACGCACCTCGGGATGCGTACATAAATTCTGCAGCTGTTGCCGCACATTCGCACAGATGAACTCTTTCAGCTTCGTTAACTCATCGGCGTCCGGGCCGGCCGGACGCATGTGCGGCCGTGCCGCATCCACATACTTCAACCAGCGGCTGGTCACGGGCAACTGGCTCACATCGCGCGCTTCAAATACTGCTCGAGCCGCCCCGCAATCCGAATGGCCGCAGATGATAATGTGACTCACGCCAAGCACTTTCACGGCGTATTCGATCGTTGCCGAAACACCTTCATTCGACAGGCCATCCGCAGTGGTCCCATAAGGCGGCACAACATTGCCGGCGTTGCGGCAGATGAACAGGTCTCCCGGCTCGCTCTGGAAGATCATGTCCGGCACAATTCGCGAGTCCGAGCATGTGACAAACAGAACATCGGGCTGCTGTATCTCTGCCAGCAGATGGAAATGCTCCCGCCGCTTCGGAAAAACGTCGCGTTGAAAACGCGCGTGGCCTTCGAGCAGTCGTGCCATCGTGTCCTTCGCAGCCTGCTCTTTCAAAACTGTTCCTTTCGTAATGCACACTTGCCATCATCATGTGCGTAGGGCAGGCGGGTCGACAGACCCTGATTTCGTGGATCGAACCTCGTGGTCTAAATCGGCGGCCAGTTCATACTCGTTCCCTGAAGCAGGGCCACACACCTCTCTGTACGACCGCCATTGCCATCATGGACCGCGAAGACCTTCGGCTTCCCTGTCGCGGTGGTGCTCCACAGGGACACGCCGGCGTACGCGCCATCCCTGCGCACGATGTAATAGATCATGTCGAGATAGCGCACCTTGTTCATGTCATTGTTATAGTTACGAACAATGCGGCGCAACGCTTCAAGGCCTGCATCTGAAGGGCTCGCACCAGCCCGCATCATCTCGACAATGGTGTGTGCTCCAGCTACCTTGATGTTCTCTTCGCCTGATCCTGTCGCGCCTGCTGAGCCGATGTCCTGATCGGTATAACAGCCGGCGCCGATGATCGGAGAATCGCCAAGCCTGCCCGGCAATTTGAACGCCTGGCCCGACGTCGTCGTTGCGCCGGATATTTCGCCTTTCGTATTCAACGCGGATACGTGAATTGTGCCGGTTGTCGGCCAGAGCACCTGCTCGACGGCCTGCCATCGGTGCGCTTCGGCAATGCCGAGATCGGCAGCCATCGCAGTCAGGCGTGCCGCACGCTCTTTCACGTCCGCCAGATGCGCAGGCATATCCACAGACGCAGGGTGTCGCACCATGGAATGAGAACCCGGCTGCCCTGCCGCACTCGGGTCTGCCGGTTTTGGATCGGCCCAGCGCGGACTTGCCATGCCCGGCCCCCAGAAATCCTGGTTGGAGTGATTCTCCTTCCAGAGCAGCCAGATCTTGCGCGCATCGTCCGTCAACATATCTTCACGCTTGAATCCCTGGGCCACAGCAAAGCGTTCGGCACCTTCGCCGACGAGCATCACGTGGCCCGTCTGCTCCATCACGCGGCGCGATACCAGGCAGACGTTCCGAATATTGCGAACGCCGCCGACTGATCC
This sequence comes from uncultured Acetobacteraceae bacterium, assembly GCA_964658655.1. Taxonomy (GTDB): domain Bacteria; phylum Acidobacteriota; class Terriglobia; order Terriglobales; family Acidobacteriaceae. The sequence continues at coordinate 27,389 of CAZZZL010000050.1, forward strand.
CGCCTGGCGTGTCGGTCCGTGCATGCAGGAGGCGTCCAGTTCAACGACCCCCTCCTCATTCGGCAGTCCGCCATAACCGACCGAATGGTCCGTGGGGTCGTTCTCTCGACCGAGACACACATGGTGCGCCGCGGTCAGCGTGTCTTCGCCATCCAGCAGCATCTGGTAAGCCTCTGCCAGTGTGTGGTCGCCGGTTTCGCGCGTCACGATGACGGGATGTTTTGGTGGAACAAGTTGCTTGACGGCATCGCTCTCTGCAGGCTTCTGCGCATCCAGTTCCAGACCACCTAGTCCTGCGGCGGCCGCGCCAACCGCGCTCCGAGAAAGAAACTCCCGTCGTGTCGTCATCCACACCTCGTTCTTCATTTGCAAACGGTTCTGCTACCCTGCTGCTGACATGTTCCCACGAATTGGCTTCCCCGCCCTGGCAATTACCGGCTTCGCGTTGAGCGCTCCGGCGTTCGGACAGCTTTCCCCCGCAGTTTCCGCGCAGGTTGACCGGGCCGCCGAGCGCGTGCTGGCCACCACCGGTGTCCCGAGTGCCTCAATCGCCATCGTCGAGGATGGGAAGCTGGCGTATGTGAAAGCTTACGGCGAGGCGCAGCTGGCTAAGGATGGAACGGCGGCTGTTGATGCGACGCCCGCTATGCAGTATTCGGTCGGCTCCATCAGCAAGCAGTTCACGGCCGCTGCCATCATGCTCCTGGTCGAGCAGGGCAAGCTCACACTGGATGATCCTATCTCGAAATTCCTGCCTGACCTGACGCGGGCAAGCGAAATTACCGTCCGCATGGTGCTTTCACACACCTCCGGCTTCCAGGACTACTGGCCCGAAGATTACGTCATGACATCGATGCTTGTACCGACGAACGCACAGCACATTCTCGACGTGTGGGCGCACAAACCGCTCGACTTCGAGCCTGGCACGAAGTGGCAATATTCGAATACGAATTACGTCATCGCCGGGCGAATCGTCGAGCAGTTGAGCGGTGACAATCTTCTCCATTTCCTAACTGCGCACATCTTCACGCCGCTTGGCATGAACGGAGTACTCAATACCGATGCCGCGCGCCTGCCTGCGAATGATCCCATAGGCTATCAACGCTATGCACTTGGCCCCTCACGTCCCGCCCCTAAGGAGGGTGCAGGCTGGATGTTTGCAGCGGGCGAACTGGCCATGCCGCCTTCAGATCTCGCGAAGTGGAACATCAGCATCCTCAACCAGTCAGTGTTGAAGCCCTCGTCCTATGCGGAGATGTTCAAGCCAGTCCTGCTGAAGGATGGAACCAGCAGCGGCTACGGTCTCGGCTTCTTCATCCGCCAAGTGGCAGGCCATGCTGTGTATGAACACAGCGGCGAGGTATCCGGGTTCGTTGCGGAGAATGTTGTCGATCCGGGTCACAGGCGTGCTATCACGGTTCTGACGAATGAGATGGCATCGCCCGCAGCCGGCATGCTGGCCGGGGCCATCGAACCCATGCTGATCAGCACGACAGGAGCAGCACATTCACCATCAGCAAAGCAGGCCCAGACGATCTTCACGAGTCTGCAGGCAGGCTCCCTCGATCGGAGTCTGCTGACCGATTACTGCAATGCCTATTTCTCGCAACAGGCCATCGATGACTTCAAGAACAGCCTTGCGCCCCTGGGACCGCCGACAAGTGTGACGCAGGTGGCCGATGAACTGCGGGGCGGTATGACGTTCCGCACCTTCAAAGTACAGTTTGCAGGCGACCACGCGGACAGTCTCGAGATCACCACCTACACCATGCCTGACGGGAAAATCGAACAGTACCTGGTGATGCCTGCGACTTAGATTAAGCCTTTACGAACGCCACACCCTTGCGCTCCTGACCCAGCGCAACCACCAGCACAATCAGCAGCGCGATTGCCGCCGCTGAAACAGCGAGTGCGTAACTGTAATCGCCACCGTGTCTCATTGCCAATCCTACCTGGAACGGCGCCGCGAGGGAGATGACGAAGTTGCCCAGCTGATAGGTCAGTCCTGGGAATGTACCGCGCACCTCGTCCGGAGACATCTCGTTCAAATGCACCGGCACGATGCCCCACGCACCCTGCACCATCACCTGCATCAGGAAGACGCCGAGTGCCAGCACAATGAAACTGTGCGAATAGGCCCACAAAGGGATGACCGGCAGCGAGCACAGGGCTGCGATGATGATGGCCTTCCGTCGGCCAATGGTCTCCGACCACGCGCCGAAACAGATGCCGCCAAGGATCGCGCCCACGCTGCCGATAATGACCAGCTGACTGACCGAGCCGGCCGCAAAGCCGCGCGATTTCAGAAACGTCGGATAGAGATCCTGCGTGCCGTGGCTGAATGCATTGAAACAGGCCATCAGGACGACAATATAGAGGAACAGCTTCCAGTTTGCGCCCACAGATCGCAGCATATCTTTAGCCGAGTGCCGTTGCGATTGCCAGGCCGGCGACTCTTCCACATGCCGCGCCATAAAGAAGACCAGGAGTGCCGGTACCGCGCCAACGATGAACATGCCCTTCCAGCCGATATGTGGAAACGCTACCCAGTACAGGACTGCAGCCAGCAGATAGCCGACCATGTAACCCTCCTGCAGAAAGCCCGAGATAACGCCGCGCGTCGATGCAGGGATCGACTCCAGAGCCAGGGATGAACCCACGCCCCATTCGCCTCCCATGGCAATGCCAAACCCCGCACGCAGGATAAGGAACATAGTCAGGCTTGGCGCAAAGGCACAGGCCAGTTCGAAGCCGGAATAAAGCACGATCACGGTCATCAAGGTAGGCTTGCGACCATAGCGATCGGCCAGATAGCCGAAGATCAACGCACCCACCGGGCGCATCGCGAGAGTGAGCGTGATGCCGTACGCGACATGCTTGACGGTCGTATGAAAGTCGCCGGCAATGTCCGACACGACGAAAATCATGATGAAGAAATCGAACGCATCGAGCGTCCAGCCGAGGAAGCTGGTGACGACCGCATTGCGCTGACGGCTGGTCAACGATCTTAATTCTGAAAACAGGCCGGGGCGGGGATCGGGAGAGGGCATCTGCCGACCAGCATAAACGCTCGAGACCACCGTGCTCCAATGCAGCGGCCAGCCGTCGTCAGTTGCTAGCGATTTGAAGCTCTACGACACGCCTGCCGCGTCAGGGGACGTCTGCGCGCCCAGCGACGGCCGGGATGAACGAATCAAACCGCTAGAAGTGAAACGCCACGAGACATTCTTGCAGCCTGGGCGCGGCCATGCGAGACTAGAAAAAGCCGCAGGCGGAGCCATCACCTGCGCATCACCCGACCCCGGTCAATCGCCGGCCGGGCGCAAAAGCCGGGATGGCGGAACTGGCAGACGCAGCGGACTCAAAATCCGCCGACCGCAAGG
>CAZZZL010000051.1:0-30470 GCA_964658655.1 uncultured Acetobacteraceae bacterium
AAACGGCCGTTGCGGCCATTTGAGCCGATGGTTCCGATGGAGCATGGCCAGTTGGAATCGATTCAAGTCAGTGCTGGCGACAAGGTTTGGTTTGCAGGTCACAACAGAATCCAGGAATGTGCCCGGATTTGCGATTGAAGCTGTGCCCGGTGGGAGCCGGCTGCCCAGGGCGATCGCGCCGAGCATTGCCGATGATGGCGAGCAGATTTTTACAGTTCGCGAATATTCAAAGAATGGCGTGACCGAGGTTGGCACGGTGGGGCCGCTGCGAAATTTTGCCGATCAGATCTCGGAGAAAATCGGTGCGCCGGTAGCTGACAAGACGGGGCTGCGGGGCACCTACGATGTGACGGTCAGGTGGACCGCTGCTCCGCAGGATATTGAGGTCATCCGGAAAGCTCTGGAGCAACAATTGAGCCTCGACCTGGTTTCGGAGTCGACGGCGGTGCAGATGATGGACGTGGTTGATGTGAAGCCGCCGGCCTTGGACTGACAGCAGCCTAACGGTGGGAACTTACTTTTCAAAGGGGACCGGTGTCGGATTGCGCTCGACAAACTGTCGCTGGTGCCAGTAGGGATAGATCGGTTTCACGTCACTGGCCTTATCGAGTTTTGCAATCTGCTCGGCGGTCAGGCTAAATTCTGCGGCTACGAGGTTCTGGCGGAGCTGCTCTTCATTCCGGGCGCCGATGATGATGCTGTTGACGGTCGGTCGGTGCAGCAGCCAGTTCAGCGCAATCTGCGGGACACTCTTGCCGGTTTCCTCTGCGATCTTGTCGAGTGCATCCACGACGTTATAAAGATGTTCGTCGCTGACCTGCGGGCCGTAAGCAGCGGTTGCGTGCAGGCGGCTTTCCTTAGGGATGGGCTGGCCTCGGCGGATTTTGCCGGTCAGGCGACCCCAGCCCAGCGGGCTCCAGACAGTCGTGCCGACCTTCTGGTCAAGCAGCAGCGGCATCAGCTCCCACTCGTATTCGCGATTCAGCAGTGAATAGTAGCCCTGGTAGGAGGTGTAGCGCTCCCAGCCGTGCTTATCCGAAATGCCGAGCGCCTTCATCAGGTGCCAGCCTGAGAAATTGGAGCAGGCAAGGTAGCGAACCTTGCCCGACTGCACAAGTCCATTGAGGGTGCTGAGCGTTTCCTCCTGCGAAGTGAGGGCATCGTAGCCGTGCAGGTGATAGATGTCGATATAGTCAGTGCCAAGGCGTTTCAGGCTGCCCTCGACCTGCTTGAGGATGTGGTGGCGTGACGAGCCTTTATCATTGGGACCCTTGCCGAACGGAAAGGTCGTCTTGGTCGAAATCAGTACATCGCCGCGTCGCTTTCCGATCGCCTTTCCGAGAATTTCTTCCGAGACGCCATCCGAGTAGACATCAGCGGTATCAAACAGATTGACGCCGGCTTCGAGGCATATATCGATCAGCCGGGTGGCTTCCGCGACATCTGTCTCGCCCCACGCCTTGAAAAATTCGTTACTGCCGCCAAAGGTGCCTGTTCCAAAGCAGAGCACCGGCACTTTGAGTCCTGAACTGCCAAGCTGTCGATATTCCATGCCCTTAGGATGACCAGCGTTCAGCGACCGATGCATCAAAAATCATCGCTTGCCTTGATACGCAGGAGAGAGGAGTCGCGCCCGGGCGGCTGGTCGACCGGCAGGCCCTGCGGGTCGAGGGGAACAAGGCGATCCGGTTCAAACCTGTAATTTTCGGTGCCGCCGCCCGGCGAGCCTAATACATAAACGGTCAGTGAAGGATCGGCGTAGGTACCATGCACCACTGCGTATCTGCCTGTCCGAGCGATGGTTCTATCCCCGCCTGGCGCACCCTGATAGCGTCGAATGTCGACGAAGACGCCGGTCGTCGGATTCTCCATATCCTGCGCATAAAGTGACAGGTTCTCCTTGACTTCAAGACAGTCACCACATGGAAGTCTGCCCTCATAGGCGGAAAGCAGCTGCAGTGCAGGCGCCAGCGATGTATCGCCGCCGGGCTTTGCTGAGGCCAGCTCGCCGGCGGTGACTGCCACTCTCAACTCGACGCGCTTCTCGGGCGGAATGGTCCTGTCATCATTTGGCCGGCTGTACTCGAGCGCAATGGTTGCATTGCCGGCAGAGATCGCTTTCCAGACGAAAATCTGCGTCCCGGCAGTGTCGAGGCGGTCACTGTCCGGTCGGATCCCTTTGCCCATCTGCTCCAGGTGAGAAGCATCGAGTTTGCGGAGATTCCAGCGAAAGCCCGTCGACGGGGCTGCGTAGAGTTCGAGGCGGATGCGATCGCCTACATGTACGGTCACCGTGGATGAAGGATCCGCGTCCGTTAAGCGTACTGTGACGGCTTCGGCGGCATGAAACGGGCAAAGGGTAAGCCACGCCAGGACGGCAGCCGCAGCGCTCAGCCAACCTCTTGATCTGCCAGGTGAACCCCCAATGCCGTTCATCGAATCCATCTTTCGATACACTTGATCAGTACGCTGCCCCGTACTTCAACCCCGGGCCAACAAGCGACTGAAGAAAGATATACAGACTTAATGAGCACATTGAAAGCCGTGCGAGGCACCCGCGATCTGCTGCCGCCCGAAACGGAACTCTGGTCCCACATTGAAACGACGGCGCGGAATATCTTCGCCCGGTATCACTTCGGCGAGATCCGTACGCCTATATTCGAAGACACGCAGCTGTTCGCACGCGGCGTCGGCGAAGAGACCGATATCGTTTCAAAGGAGATGTACACCTGGGAAGATCGCGCCCGGGCACAGTCGGAAAAGGCGCAGTCGCTGACTCTCCGTCCGGAGAATACGGCTGGCGTCGTCCGCGCCTACATTGAGCACAAGCTCGGCGATACGGGTCAACTGCAGAAGCTGTTCTATATCGGACCTCAGTTTCGTCGCGAGCGACCGCAAAAGGGTCGCTATCGGCAGTTTTTTCAGATTGGCGCAGAGGTTATTGGCCAACCCAGTTCCGGTTCTGAATCGCCGCTGCGCGATGCGGAGGTGCTGGAGATGCTGGCGTCGCTGCTGGATGCGCTCGGCATCCACGGCTGGAAGCTGCTGATTAATTCTGTCGGCTCGAAGCAGGATCGCCCTAGGTATATTGAGACACTTTCCGAAGCGCTGAAGCCTGTCGTTGGCCAGATGTGCGTGGATTGTCAGCGTCGAGCCATCACCAACCCGCTGCGAGTGCTTGACTGCAAAGTGCCCGAAGATCAACCGATTATCGAGTCGCTGCCGAAGATCTGGGACTCGCTGGACGCTGACTCGCGTGCGCATTTTGAGCAGGTCTGCGCGGCACTCGATGCCTGTGGCGTGGCGTATGAACACAACCATCGGCTGGTGCGCGGACTCGATTACTACACTAGGACGACCTTTGAGTTTCAGGCCGTTTCGTCCGAAGGGGGCCTTGGCGCACAAAGCGCACTGCTCGGCGGCGGGCGGTATGACGGCCTGTCGGAGATGATCGGCGGTCCGCATGCGCCGGGGATTGGCTTCGCGATTGGTGAAGACCGGCTGGTGTTGACCCTGCTCGCGCAGAACGAAGCCGCGGCAGCGGCACTGCTGGCGGATGTTTACATCGCTCCGCTCGGCGAAGCACTGAACGCTCCGGCCCTAGCGCTCGCACGCGAACTGCGCCGGGAAGGGCTGCGCGTCGAGTTGGGCGACGGCAGTTTCAAGATCAAGAAGGCTTTCGAGGCGGGTAACAAGCAGGCCCGCGCGATCATTCTTTTCGGAGAAGACGAAGCTGCCTCGGGTATGCTGACGGTGAAAGATTTCTCGACCGGCAGCCAGCAGAAAGTGCTTCGTGCCGATGCTGTTGAGCACCTGAAAAAGCTTGGTCAACGCAGCCAGTAAATGCAGATCCCTACGCTACGCTTCAGTCGGGATGACAAATGATTGCTTCGGAGTGAGCACCATTAGTATCCGCGCGACAGGATCAACGCGGTATGTTGCCATCCGTTGTAAACTGCAAGGCAAATGATGAAGAGGGAAAGAATCCCTTTGCCAGTGCAGCTAGCGTCTAATTACGCATCTCGAGTATCTTGCCGTCTCGCGTCCGAGAAACGTGCTCGCCATGCGGACTCCTAACCGGGAAGAAATGAATTGTCAGATTGTTCACGATTTGATTCATCTTCGACCTGGCTGGACACTCACATACTGTCTAGACGCCAACGATAAGAGAGTCGGCTTCGCTTCTGTAGCGATTGCGGGCCCATGGCGAGACCGTCCGGCGCTGCTGGAGTTTTACGTTCTCCCCGAAGATCGCGGACAGACGTTTGTGATCTTTGAGAATGCTTGCCGCCGTCCGTCCTCAATATTTCGAGGTGCAGAGCAATAACCTTCCTTTTTTCATCATGGCGCACACCTACGGCCGCGACATCGTAAGTGAAAGGATCGTGTTTCGTGATGGCCAGACCACGGCTATTTCCGGCCAGGGCGCCAAGCTGCTGAAAACTACCTCCGAGGATGAGGCGAGACAGTGCATGGAACAACGCTCGGGTGGCTGCAACTGGACTCTCGAACTGGATGGCGCCGCGATTGGAAATGGAGGCCTGCTCTTTCATTACAACCCGCCATACGCTGATCTCCACATGGAGATCAACGAGAACTATCGACGCCGCGGCTTTGGTGCCTACCTTGTTCAAGAATTGAAACGCGAATGTTACGAGATGGGTGCTGTGCCTGCGGCGCGCTGCAATCCTGAGAATGCGGCGTCAGTTCGAACTCTACAGCGTGCGGGCTTCCTGCCTTTTGCACACATTCTCGTTGGCTCGTTTCCTGCCTGAGTTGCGTAACGGTCTCAAACAGCATTCGATATGATGGTGGAAAGCCTCTTGACTGCATGTGGCAGGGAAGCCCGAAGCGAATGGCGGGTTTTCAGTGCGTTCATTGTGGAATTGCCCTAAAAGACAGGATCAGCATTGCTCGATTTTCTCGGAACACTTCAGCGCACCCATACACTTGGCGAATTGCGCGCGGCGAATGCAGGCTCGGCAGTTGTTGTGATGGGCTGGGTCAACCGCCGCCGCGACCATGGCAACCTCATCTTTCTTGATCTGCGCGACCGAACCGGCATCACGCAGGTGGTGCTCGATAAAGACGTCACGCCCGAAGGTCACGCCAAGGCGGAACATGTGCGGCCGGAATACGTCGTAGCCGCAATCGGTACTCTGCGCATGCGCGACAACGCCGCCGTCAATCCGAAGATGGCGACCGGCGAAGTCGAACTCGCCGTGAAAGAACTGCTGGTGCTTAACGATTCCAAAGTGCCGCCGTTTTCGCCGGCGGAAGAAGCTATCGGCAATGAAGAAGTGCGGCTAAAGTATCGCTATCTCGACCTGCGGCGGCCGGAGATGCAAGCGAATTTCAAGATGCGCCACAAGATCGCCCTTGCTGTTCGGCTGTACCTGTCCGGCGAAGGTTTCTATGAGATCGAGACGCCGTTCATGACGCGCTCGACTCCCGAAGGCGCGCGTGATTATCTCGTGCCCAGCCGCGTTCATCCAGGCGAATTTTACGCGCTGCCGCAGTCGCCGCAGCTGTTCAAGCAGATCCTAATGATCTCTGGCTTCGACCGCTATTTCCAGATCGTGCGCTGCTTCCGCGACGAAGACCTGCGGGCCGATCGGCAGCCGGAGTTTACGCAGATCGATCTCGAAATGACCTTCCCGCAACAGGAGACGGTCTTCAAAGTGGTCGAAGGATTTCTGAAGGCGGCCTTCAAGGAAGCCGGCACTGAACTCGAGCCACCGTTCCTGCGCATGACGTATGACGAAGCCGTGCGACTGTACGGCATCGACAAGCCGGACATGCGTTTGCCCGCGATGGTGGATGTGCGTGAGGCCTTCACGCCGGAACAGCTCGGCATCCTGAAAACGACTGCCAAGCTGCCCATCGTTGCGATCAGAATTCCCGGTATCGGTGAGCTTTCACGCAAGGAGCGCGACGATCTTCGGCTGCTTTATCCGGCGAAGCTGACCCAATCGAAAGCCAAGGTGCTCGACGACTTTAAGCGGCTGGAGAAGTCTTTTCCGGATGCAATCGCGAAGGTGCGCGAGAGTGTCCTGGCATCGCTGGGTTCTGCTGCGGATGACCTGCTGGTTCTCGTTGTCGCTGATGAAGAAAATCCTGATGACGCCAGTCTCGGTGTCGTGATTCCCGGCCGGCTTTCCAGTCGAGAGCGCGAGATCTACGAAGCAGCAGGACTTGTGCGGCTGGCGCTGGCGCAGAAGTTTGAAGCGAAACACAAGCTGTTCGAAAAGACCGGTACGGCCGCCGATTTCAAATTTCTCTGGGTCACGGATTTCCCGTTCTTTGAATGGGATGATGATGCCAAGACATGGGCCGCCGCTCACCATCCCTTCACATCTCCGCATGACGATGATATGAAGGCTGGCCGACTCACGTCTGATCCCGGCGCCGTACGTGCACTCGCGTATGACATCGTGTTGAACGGCACGGAGCTGGGCTCAGGTTCGATCCGTATCCATCGCCAGGATGTGCAGCAGGAGATTTTCCGCGCTCTCGGCATGACAGATGAAGAAGCACGTGAGCGTTTTGGGTTCTTCCTGGATGCGCTTACCTACGGAACGCCGCCACATGGTGGTATTGCCCTCGGGCTGGATCGTATTGCGATGATTCTGTCAGGCGCCAGCAGTCTACGTGAAGTGATTGCTTTTCCGAAGACTGCAAAGGCAATCGACTTGATGGTGAACGCGCCGACGCCTGCAACGGAAAAGCAACTCAAAGAGTTGCATTTGCGGACGGTGCTGAAAGGGTAGGCTGGCTGCGTTGATGGAACGACCCATCCGACGAATCGGCTGCTCAACGAGAGACAGGGCGATGAGACCACGATCCGTCCCGATATACACGATTCCGCCAGGCGATCTTCCTTGGACATCGTGCAATTTAGCAATGCGATCTCTCGTTCCTATAAGCCGGCATGACCCTGGCCTTCAGGGCCTCGTTTCACGTATTCACCAGGGTTGGCGCCGACGACTCGCTTGAACGCCTTACTGAACGCAGCGTCGGACTCGTAACCGACCGACCGGGCCACGTCTATCAGCTTTTTGTCACGCTGCTGGAGAAGCTGCATCGCCTTCTGCATCCGCCACTCGGTTACATATTCCATCGGAGTTTGTCCGAGCAGCGTTTTGAAGAGGACTGCGAATGCGGAGCGAGACATGGTCGCTTCTACGGCCAGCGACTCGACGGTCCAGGGGGTACTCACACTGTCGTGAACGGCACTCAGGGCAGCTCCTATCTGAGGATCGAAAACCGCACGAAGCCATCCTTTGTTACGTTTTGGTCCAGACGCGATATGCGCCCGGAGTACCTGGATAAACAGGACCTCCGCCAGTCGAGTCGCGACCACTTCAGATCCCGGCGCCTGTTCTGCCATTTCTGACGCCAGCGCCTGCACTGTGTTGTGAAGAGCAAGCGTGCGTGCCTGATCGGCCTTCATCAGGATGAAGCTGGGCAATAACTGGCTGATCGGTTTCAGGCTGGCGCGGTCAAAGCTCAACGAGCCGCAGACGATGGTAGTCGGTGTGCCGCCACCTCCACAAAGAGCGACATTGCCGTTGGCGCTGGCGCCGATCTCTCGGAAACTCCACCGCGGAGGTGTTCGCGGGCTGTCGCGCAAAACAATCGACGTTCCCTTGGCCAGCAAAAAGCAATCGCCGCCGGTGAGGGGTATTGGCTCGGGAATGCCTTCGACGGTCAGCCAGCAGTTGCCGCGCGAAAGCATGGCGAAGTGCGCCAGGTCGGCAGGTGGAGTTTTTTGGCCGGAGCGCGTGACGTCCACTTCGGTATGGTTTTCCTGCCTGATGCCCCACGGGGCAGTGGCTTCGAGCCTGTGCAGGCCGAAAGCGGTGACGTGCATTGTCTTGAAAATGTCTGTGATCGGGTCCATGTAACGGCCTTCCTTCTGGACGAACAGGCAAAATAATTGGACTTATGAGCAGTCCTCGTCCACTTCTGAAGAACTCTACTCAACAGGACTAATGCTACACAGCTATCGGAAGGGAGACATTATGGGAAAGCTTGAAGGGAAGGTCGCCGTGATTACAGGAGGAACGAGCGGACTGGCGCTGGCGAGCGCGCAGTTGTTCGTTGAAGAGGGTGCCTACGTTTTCATCACGGGCCGCAGACAGGAGCAGTTGGATGAAGCCGTCAGACGGATTGGTCGGAACGTGACTGGCGTGCGCGGCGACGCGGCCAATCTCGACGACCTTGACCGCCTGTTCGACACAGTCAAGCGGGCGAAGGGCAACGTCGACGTGGTGTTCGCGAGCGCCGGCAAGGGTGAGCCCGCCAAGCTGGGCGAGATCACCGAGCAGCACTTCGATGCCAGCTTCGACCTGATTGTACGAGGCACGCTGTTCACAGTGCAGAAGGCGCTGCCGCTGCTCAACGACGGCGGTTCGATCATCATGACGGGGTCCGTCGCATCGGTAAAGGGCTTTCCCGGTTTCGGCGTGTATGCGGCGGCCAAGGCGGCATTGCGTTCTCTCGCGCGAACGTGGCTCAACGAACTGAAGGACAGGAATATCCGTGTAAACGTGCTGAGCCCGGGGCAGGTCGACACACCCGATTCGCAGCGACTCGACCCAGCAACGCGGGAGATGTTCGAATCCCTGATCCCACGAGGAAAGATGGGGCGTCCCGAGGAGATTGCGGCAGCTGCGCTCTTTCTTGCTTCGGACGCGTCGAGCTATGTCAACGGAATCGACCTGGCTGTCGACGGCGGCTTCTCGGCCATTTGAACCTGCGCCGACGAGGGGAAAAGATCAGGACTCATCGCCAGTTCGCGTCCACTGCACAGAACCTTATGTATTCAACGCTGTACATCGATCAAAGGAGCAATTATGGGAAAGCTTGAAGGAAAAGTAGCAGTCATCACGGGTGGGTCGAGCGGCATGGCGTTAGCGAGCGCGAAGCTGTTCGTTGAAGAAGGTGCTTATGTTTTCATCACCGGCCGGAGACAGGAGACGCTCGATGAGGCTGTCAGGCTGATTGGCCGAAACGTTACCGGCGTGCGCAGTGATGCGTCCAATCTCGATGACCTGGACCGCCTGTTCGAGGCAGTCAAGCGTGAGAAGGGCAAGATCGATATCCTGTTCGCCAGCGCGGGCACGGGCGAAGCGCTGAAACTGGGCGAGATTACCGAGCAGCATTTCGATACGACCTTTGACCTGAATGTGCGCGGCACACTGTTCACGGTTCAGAAAGCGCTGCCGCTGTTCAACGATGGCGGATCGATCTTCATGACCGGTTCTAATGCTTCGGTGAAGGGTTTTCCCGGCTTCGGCGTGTATGCGGCGAGCAAGCTGGCTCTGCGCTCATTCGCACGTACGTGGCTCAACGAACTGAAGGATAGGAAAATCCGGGTGAATGTGCTGGTCCCGGGGCAGGTGGCCACGCCAATCCTGGAGCAGGTTCTTACCAAGGAGATGAAGGATATGTTCGAAGCCTTGATCCCGCGGGGAAAGATGGGCCGTCCTGAGGAGATTGCGACGGTCGCGCTATTTCTCGCTTCAGATGACTCCAGTTACGTGAACGGGCTGGAGTTGTTTGTAGATGGGGGCGCCTCGGCCATCTAGAATCGGCGAATGCCGGTGAGTGCATGATTACAACGGCACTCACCCAGATTTAATCGCCAGGTTGCGGCGGGGTTCAGTGAGCAACCTAGTCATCGCGTCGATACCGGCGTGAATGATAACCGCCTGATCCGCCCCAGACCATCAGGGCTGCTACCAGGTGGATGACGAACCACAGACCGACTCCCAGGTCGAGGTAGATCATATACAGGATCAACACACGCGGGATCAGGATGGCGAGGACCAGCGAGACCAGGCCGTTCAGGTGAAACGGCAGCCGGTTGTCCTGGAGCCAGAGCAGCAGCAGGCTGATCCTTGGCAGAAAGAGGGAGACCACCAGGAACCACAGGGGCAAAATGTGCACCACTGTCAGCGCATGCAGATTCATTCGTTTACCAGCCTTTCCTTGAGACTAGTACGTGGATCACCACACGCGACAACGGGTCGCATGCACCATCGGCGCATTAGCTTTGCAACTGAAGGCCTTCTGGAATTCCGGCATATTTGAAACCACGTTATTCACGCGCAGCTCCGGTATCGAATGCGGATTGGTGAGGATCATTGTCCGTGCAGCTTCCGGCCGCACTGTATCGCACCACGTGGTGCCGAAGGCGAGAAAGAATCGCTGCAGATTGGTCAGCCCATGAGAATCCTTGTCGTCAAGAGTCTTGCCATTCATTGCCAGGTCCTGGACTAACGCCGAAAGCGCAAGATACAGCCCGCCATTGTCTGCCGTGTCTTCGCCCTGCGTCAGCTTGCCATTCTGCGTGACGCCGGTGATGCCGGGAACGGGGCCGGTGTATTCAGCGGCAATGCAGGCGCCGCGCTGGTCGTACTGCTTCGCATCTTCGGCCGTCCACCAGTCGCGCAGGTTTCCCTTCACGTCAAACTTGCGGCCCTGGTCATCGAAGTCATGCGTCAGTTCGTGGCCAACGACAGCACCTTCCGCGCCGTAATTCATCACGTCGTCCTGCGTGGCGTCGAAGTATACCGGTTGCAGGATGCCAGCCGGAAAATTGATGGTGTTGGTCTGCGGATCTTCATAGGCATCGACCGTCGGCGGCGTCATCAGCCATTGGGTTTTGTCGAGAGGTCTGCCCATGAAGGCAAGCTGCCTCTTGAATTCGAAGGCGGTCGCACGGCTGACATTCGCTGGATAACTCTCTCGCGTAATCTCCAGCGAACCGTAGTCAATCCACTTATCCGGATAGCCGATTTTGTCGATCACAGCTGCAAGCTTCAGATGCGCTTCCTTCTTAGTGGCAGGCTGCATCCATGAAACAGAATCGATATCGCGGCCCATCGCGGCTTCGATGTCCTTCACCATTTTCTGTGCGCGGGCCTTACTCTCCGGAGGAAACACCTGGGCCACGTAGACCTGTCCGAGGGCTTCGCCAAGATACTCATCCACAGCGCCGGTGCAGCGTCGCCAGTCGGGCGACTGTTGCGGCTGGCCGGTCAACGCGCTCTCAAAGGTAAACGCAGCATCGCGCCACGGCTTGCCCAGCGTATTCGAAGCGGTACGAAGCACTTGCCAGTGCAGGTAGAGCTTCCATGTGGTAAGGTCTTCGCTCTGCAGAAGCTGGTTCAAGGTACGGAAATAGTCGGGCGCGGAGACGAGGTAGAGCGGCGTTGCGGGAGCGCCGACGCCATGCAGGTAAGTGTCCCATTCAAAGGCAGGAACGAGGGCCTTAAGCTGCTCCAGCGTGTAGCGATTATTCAGTTTGGCCGGATCGCGCCGGCTGATGTTGTCCATCTGCGCCTTTGCCATGGCTGTTTCCAGGCGGAGAATGACGGCTGCGTCCTGCTGGGCCTTTGTGTCAGTTGTGTGGTCGAGCTTCAGCAGAGAGGCGATGAGCGCGAGGTATTTCTCCCGCGTCACCTTCATCTCGGGCGTGTCGGCGAGGTAAAAATCGCGCCCCGGCATACCCAGGCCGCCCTGGTCGACACTACCGACCACGTGGCTGGTGTCGTTCAGGTCCGGCTGCGGACCAAAGCCAAAAAGTGCGACAGGGGTCTGATTATCGGTGCCTTGCCAGGCTCGTCCAAACGACGTGTGCATGGCCGCCAGCACGCCGGCGATTTCGCTGGTCTTGTTGATCGCGGCGATCCGGTCAAGCAGTGGCTGGATCGCATCGACATCATTCGCCGTGGGTGATTGCGTCATGCAGGACGCATACAGGTCGCCGATCTTCTGCTGGTTCGGCGTCCGCGCCGCGCTCGCCACTTCATTCTTTTCGAGAATCTCACGCAGGACCTGCCGATTCCACGCCTGCAGCTGTCCACCAACTCCCCAGTACATCTGGTCTGGTGGAATAGGATTGGCTGCATTCCGTTTCCCGCAGGCGTACTGGTAAAAGTTGTCGCAGGGGCTGACGGACGAGTCGACATTCGTGACGTCCATATGCTGCAGCTGGACGGGCGCTTCTGCAGTTTGACACACGCCCAGGGCAGGAATCGAGAGAGCAAGACCGACTAAAGAGAAGCATTTGAACATGCCTTGCAGGGTAAACGAAACGACTGCTGCTGGACATCAGAATCGGACCGGTTTCGGGCCAACTTCCCAACAAAGCAAAAGGCACCGCGAGCGCGGTGCCTTCTGGCTTTGATTGCAAGGGATGCAGTTTGGTCAAGTCTCCCAGTCGGTCGTGCGCGTCACCGGGTCGCGACGAGATTACTGGTTGTTCTTCGCGTAGGACTTCAGCTGGTGGGCGTTTTCGATGGTCGAGGCTTCCAGCATGCCTGAGTTGCCGCAGTTGTCGACTTCATAGCGGTTGTAGTCGAGATGCACGAAGAGCAGGTACTGCTTGCCAATCTGCATGGGGAACTTCTCAGGGCTGTTCTCGCTGAAGATCTTCACCGTGTCTGTATGAATGAGCTTGCCGCGGAGAACGCGGTCGACCTTGACGATGTAATTGACGCCGTCCATGTGGAAGGACGAATCAGGAACATTCTGCGCATCCTGGACGGTAGCGACGATCGTCTCGCCGGAGTTATGAAGTTCATCACTGATGGTCATATGGCTGGCGCGGCATTGAGCGGAAGCGCCGGCGGCGGAAAGGGTCAAGGCAAGGGATGCAATCAGAGTTTTCGTCATAGTCTTCATGGGGGCCTCTATGTACAACTTCTGCGTTAGAAAGATATTTCCACAGCAGCCGCCAAACTCCTAGCTAATCTGCAACTCTTGAGGGATTTTGCCTATTACTTTTGGTTACCCTATCCCGAGTAATTGCATAAAAGTACAGTACCGCTGTTTGGCCGATGAAGACCATCCAGGTGGTCCTCATACGGCTAAATAGCTGATTTAGTACGTTGTTATGTCGTCTATCGCGGACGCAAGAAAATCGCCAGGTTCGTCTGCCGGTCACTACACACCATTGGATGAAGACCTTATGGCGGCGCCGCCCTGGTCCAGTCACGCCCATAAGTCCAGTATCGCCGTGAGAGGTTTTCAGCCTGAAACAGCAAAGGCACCGCGGATGCGATGCCTTCTTCATGACCAGATTTTCAGACCGAGAACCGACCATTTACACCAATCCCTCGGGGCGGCCACTGCCGCCTCCTTGGTCTCCAGGTCGGTTCTCAGTTGGTCTTGGCGTAGGCTTTCAGCTGCTTTGCATTTTCGATCGCCGATGCCTCGAGCAAACCCGAATTGCCGCAGTTGTCGATTTCATAGCGGTTGTAGTTCAGGTGGACAAAGAGCAGGTATTGCTTGCCAACCTGCATAGGAAACTTTTCAGGGCTGTTCTCGCTGAAGATCGTGACGGTATCCTTACCGAGCATTTTGCCATGCAACACGCGGTCAACCTTGACGACATAGTTGACGCCGTCGAGATGAAACGAGGAGTCAGGAGCATTCTGCGCGTCGGTTACAGTGCCGACAAGGGTTTCGCCCGAGGTATGCAGTTCATCACTGACGGTCATGTGGTTGGTGCGGCACTGGCCCATGGCGCTGGCGGCTGAGAGGATAAGAGCACTGGCAACGAACAAGGTCTTCAAGGGAGTCTCCTGTACAACTTCTGCGTTAGGGCGATAATTCCACGGGAGGCCCTAAACCCCTAGTAAATCTGTTCAGATTCAGGCAGTTCGGACTTACTTCGGGTTACTCATTACAGCCCGGCTCTGACCAAACAAATATTACTCAGGTACCGTAAATTTGTCACACGAAATGTGTAAATCCCCCAACTAGTTGTAGCCGAATGGCTTATCCGGGGCATTAGCAATAAGTTATGGGCGAATGTTACTGACCGCTTCGGGTTACCGTGTCCTCTACATAGGTTGTAGAGAGCACCCGCTAACGCGGGTAACTACCTCTTACGTCCGGATTTGAAGTGGACTCAGGCATTCGTTTAGAGTCCAGAGATGCCGACGCTGCACTCTCTGTCGCTGGCCGCGCGGCGCTGGCGGCAGTTCCTCGCAAACCGTGGCGTGGTCGCGACTGTGTCGACAATTGCCGGCAGTGTATTGCGCAGGCTGGGCCATTCGGCGAAGGCGGGGGAGAGCGCGAGTGAGCTGTGGCGCAACGCCGACCAGGCGCCGGTAAGCCTGCACCCTTTTGACGCCGAGCATGGAACCGACACGAGCGGCCTGATCTGGGGAGAGAATTTGCGCTCCGGGCATCGCCACGACACCTGGAACACGGCTTATTATGGCATCGCACCTTCTGTTTTCGAGCATGCACTCCGGATGCTGCGGGAGCGTGCGGCGCTGGATTGGTCCCGATTTACCTTTATCGATCTGGGCTCAGGCAAAGGACGGGCCGTGCTGCTTGCCAGTAAGGAAAAGTTCGCCCGCGTTCTGGGCGTCGAATTGTCGCCGGAACTTCATCGCATCGCGACGACCAACCTTGACATGTTTCTGCACGGAGAAGTAGATGCATCGCGCGTCACCATTCTGCATGCGGATGCGGCGGACTTTCCCTGGAGACAGGCCCTGCCCGGCGAGCTTCTCACTGGCCCGCTAATGCTTTTTCTTTACAATCCATTTTCAAAGCCGGTGCTCGAGAAGTTTCTCAAGCAACTGGAGGCTTCGCTCAAGTTTTCTCGCGAGGTTTATTTCCTGTTCATCAATCCCGAACTCGATGCTGTTCTGCTGCGGCAAGAGTGGATCGAGAAGCTGTGGCAGGAGACGATGACAATAGGAGAAGCAGACCAGGCAGCCGATCGGTTCGGTTCGACGACAGAAACAGTGGCCGCTTATCGCGTCAGATCACAGCATTAAGTACGGCCCTGCGAAGTCGCGCTGCGTGCGCGGGAGTAGCATCTTAGCTGGCAGCTTACTCTACAGAAACCTTGCAGGAGAACCTTGTCCCATGGCAGATGAAATTACATTGAACGATGCACGCGCGGTGATTGCAGCCGCGGAAAAGAAGGCAGCCGAGATCGGCCAGCCGATGAATATTGCAGTCGCCGATTCCGGTGGCAACCTGGTGGCGCACGTCCGCATGGATAATGCGTGGCGCGGCTCGATCGATATTTCGATCAAGAAAGCATGGACTGCGCGCGCTTTCGATATCACCACGAAGGACCTCGCGACTCATTCGCAATCCGGCGATCAGTTTTTTGGTATCCACGCGTCGAATGATGGCAAGGTGATGATCTTTGCGGGTGGCATTCCGCTCAAGCGCGGCGGCAAGGTGATTGGAGCAATCGGCGTCAGCGGTGGCTCCGGTGACCAGGACCACGCAGTAGCCGAGGCGGGTGCTGCGTCATTTTCTTAATGTGAACGTAGACAGCCTCCGGTGGCCCCTGCGCGGATCGCGGTCCTTGCCGGATGGGCGTAGAGAAAGCCTCATCTACAAAACGAGATGAGGCTTTTCTCTTGCTTCGCGTTTCAGATGACAGGCGGTTGTCGGTCGTTCATTCGCCACATTATTCTGTCATCCCGACCGAAGTGGCGGGATCTGCAATTTGTGCGACATTCACCGATCGATGTTCGTCTCAAAAGCTATTACGAAATGACGCCGGAGGCCAGATCGGCCGCAGCCTTCGCAACGGATTCCGGCTTGCCCAGGTCGCACCAGTAGGCGTGGTCGTCGCGATAGCCTATCATCTTTTCGCCGCTCGACGCCAGTCGCAGGTAGGTGTCGATAATCGAGAAAGCACCGTCTTCTGTCATCATGCTGAGCAGTCTTGGCGAGAGGACGTGAATGCCCGCGAAAGCAAGTGGACTACCATCCGCCCCAGCATTCTGCGTAGCGCCTTGTCGTCCTCGCAATTGCATATCCTCGTCGAACAACAAGAGTCGCGAGGTCGGGCGACGTTGCACTGCGAGCGTGGCGAGTGCTTCATGATTGCGATGCGTGGCAAGCATTGCGGCCAGGTTGAAATTGCTGAGGATGTCGACATTGTGCAGCAGGAATGGCTCTGCGGGTTCGTTCAGAAAGAACCACGCAGCTTTTTTCAAACCGCCGCCTGTGTCAAGGAGTATGTCTTCGCGCGAGATCTCGATGTGCATGCCGAAGTTGCTGTTGGCCTTCAGATAGTCGATGACCAGGTCGCCGAAGTGATGCACATTGACGATGACTTCCTGGATGCCGAATGCTTGAAGACGGCGCAGCGTTATTTCAAGCATGGTGCAGCCTGCGACTTCGACTAATGCTTTAGGCCGGTCATTTGTTAATGGACGCAGGCGCGTGCCGAGACCAGCGGCCAGGACCATTGCCTTCAATTAGGCCACCGTGCCTGTTCCCTATGTTGCAGTATTATGTTCACGCCAGCTCTTTTTGAGAGGTATTTTGCCAGTTGTTCCGCCATGTACACCGAGCGATGCTGGCCGCCGGTGCAGCCGAAGGAGACCATAAGGTGCTGGAAGCCGCGCTGCAGATAATTGCTGACACTCATGTCGACCAGTGATCGCACGCTGGCCAGGAACTGGTGGACACTCTCCTGCTGCTGCAGGTATTCGATGACCGGGGCATCCCTGCCGGTCAGCGTCTTGAATTGCTCTTCGCGACCTGGATTCGGAATGCTCCGCGCATCGAAAATGAAGCCGCCGCCATTGCCCGATTCGTCGACCGGCAATCCGCGATGAAACGAGAAGCTCTGGATCTGGACGGTCAGAGTTTTTGCCGGGGCTGAAAGGCTCTGCAGTTTCTCCGATGCAAGCATGCCGCGCACTGCTTCCATCAGCGTCGGCAGTTGGATCGGCAGTTCGACGTGATGCTGCAGCCAGCGAAGATTTTTGAGCGCATAGGGCACGCTCTGCAGAAAGTGCGTTTTACGTTCGTAGAAGCCGCGGAAGCCATAGGCGCCGAGCGCCTGCAGGATACGGATGTAGACGTAAGCGTAGTAGTGATGCAGAAAAATTTTGCGATCGAGCGGCATGCGGGTCGCCAGTGCGTCGAGATATTCATCGAGCAATTGCTGGCGTAGCGCCGGAGGCAGATCGGCCTTGGCATCGTAGAGCAGCGAGGCAATGTCATATTGCAGGGCGCCGCGACGGCCGCCCTGGTAGTCAACAAAATGCGGTTCGCCATTGAGGAGCATAATGTTGCGCGACTGAAAATCCCGGTAGAGAAAGAAGTCGCGCTCGGCACTCAGCAGAAACTTGGTGAGCTTCGCAAAGTCGTCTTCCAGCCCCTGCTCATTGAAGGGAATACCGGCCAGTCGCAGGAAATAATATTTGAAGTAGTTCAAGTCCCAGTTAATCGACTGGCGATCGAAACTGGCGCGAGGATAGCAGACTTTGTAGTTCAGATTGCGGCCGCCGTCGATCTGGAAACGCGGCAGAATTCCGACTACTTTTCGATAGGCCTCGACCACTGCCGGCGCAATCTCTTCGCCGCTGCGATGCTGTGCCAGAAAGTCGTAGAGGGTCACATCGCCCAGGTCTTCTTCGAGATAGGCGCCCTGGTCGAGCGCCTGCCCATAGATGGCAGGCACGGGCAGACCCTGGTTATGAAAATGCCGGGAGAATTCCACAAACGCGGTGTTCTCCTCGCGCACGTCATACAGGATGCCAATGGCCGTGCCGGGCTGGCCGGAGAGCCGGATAATGCGGCGGCCTGAGCCGCCAAGTTCGCCCTGCAGCGGCACGATGCTCAATACCGGCGATTCGAAGTGCGACTCATAAAGCTGCTTCAACACATCTGTCAAAACGGAACGCCCTCAATTTCTGCACGTCGGCTTTCGCTTAAGCCTCAGGCTCGTTTCTACGATAGAGCAGTTCGCCTGTCACTGTCCCTTTCGCGTAGGGCGCTGGCGGTTTCTTTCTGAGAATTCGGCGCGGTGGCGTATTGTCGGAGTCGGAGAGATCCAGGTCCGCGCGTGGTTGGCGGCGACCCATGTGCTCCCAGGGAGATGCGATGGTTGGATTGGTGCTGTTGATTATTCTGGCAGTGTTTGTGTTGATCGTGCTGGCAAGTTCTTCGTTTACTGTGCAGTCGGGCAATGCGGCGGTAGTCGAGCGCTTTGGCAAGTTTAACCGCATCGGCCATGCCGGCCTGAACCTGAAACTGCCCTTCGCCGAGAGCCGGTTCGGTATCTCCCTCAAGGTGCAGCAGGTCGACCTGAAAATGGAGACCAAGACGAAGGATAATGTATTCGTCGCAGTGCCGGTGTCGATTCAGTATTCGATCACGCCGACGAAGATCTTCGAAGCTGTGTATACCATGGCGAACCCGAAGGGGCAGATGGAATCGATCGTCAACAATATCCTGCTGGGCCACATTCCCAGCATGGAGTTTGACGAGGTTTACAGCAGCCAGCCGCAGATCGCGCTATGGGTGAAGGCAGAGCTGGACAAGGAGATGTCGCCGGTCGGCTATACGATCAACCGCGTACTGGTGACGGATATAGTGCCGAGCGCCGCTGTCCGTGAAGCGATGGACAAGATCAATATTGCGAACCGCAACCAGGTGTCAGCCAAGGCGCAGGGTGAGGCGGACCGCATCAAGGTTGTGGCGGCCGCGAACGCGCAGGCGGAGGCCAAGCAACTGCAGGGTCAGGGCATTGCCAATGAGCGCATCGCGATCGCGAAGGGCTTCAAGGAAGCCATCGACATGATCAAGGAGTCGGCGAATATGCCGGGCGAAGATGCTTACGCCATGCTGCTGTTTACCAACTGGACAGATATGTTGTCGGCGGTCGGTACATCGCCGAACAGCACGGTGGTCTTCATCCCATCGGGGCCAAACGGGCTGATGGATTTCCAGCAGCAGATGATGAATGTCGCCGCGTTCAGTAAAACGGTGGGGGATAAGCGCGGTTAGTGCGCTGGGTCGCTGAGGCGTGTGTGACATGCTATCAATAGGTCAAAGGTGGCGATGTTCCGAAAACCAGACTTAAAGAGCAGCCTGCTTTGCTATGGTTTCAGCGGCATTCAGGACAGCAGCTTTGTCTTCCGGAACCGCATGGCGCTTCGCTAGGTATGCAACCGAGTTATAGCTGATCCAGACTGCACCTTTATCATCCTGCGCTACCAGTAATTTAAGCGGTAAATCGATAGCAGCCGACGGAGATGCGAGCATCAGCGGTGTGCCACCTTTGGGATTCCCGAAGATGATAAGCCGCGTGGGTGGCATCTGCAGACCGGCTGCTTTGGCTTCGCCGCTGTGATCGATGACGGCGAAGAGTTTGATGTTCTTCTCACGCAGCAGGCCCACGATGGCGATGACGGTCTCGTCGACAGAATGCCTGCTACGGATGCTGGTGAGGCCATCGATGGATTGATCTGGCATGGCTACTTCTTCACCAGCTTCTGATACAGCTCGATGGTCTGGTCCGCAATGGCACTCCACGAGAAGACGTCCTCCACGCGTTTTCGGCCGGCTTCGCCAAACGCTTTGCATTTCGCTGGATCGGCCAGCAGGTCCGACAACCTGGCTGCAAGATCGCGCGCGAATTTGTCCGCATGCGCCGGGAAGCTGGTGATCTCGTCTTGCTCGAAGGGCACCAGGTAGCCGGTCCTGCCGTCCTGCACCACCTCGAGAATGCCGCCGGTCGCGCTCGCGACTACAGGTGCGCGGCAGGCCATCGCTTCAAGGTTGATGATGCCGAACGGTTCATACACTGAGGGACAGCAGAAGACCGCGCAGTTGCTGTACAGCTGGATGGTCTCGGCCTTGGTGACCATTTTTTCAATCCAGACGATATTCGGGTTGTGTGCGCGGGCTTCCTCAACCTTCGCGCGCATTTCAGACGCAATTTCCGGAGTATCCGGAGCGCCTGCGCACAGAACGACCTGCGTATCTTTTGGCAGGTAGCGGATGGCTTCAACCAGGTGCGTGACACCCTTCTGGCGGGTGATGCGGCCGACAAAAAGGATGAAGGGCCGGGCGATATCGACGCCGTAGGCTTTCAATGCGGAGACGTCATCGGTCTTCTGATATTCGGCCAGGTCGATGCCGTTGTAGATGACGTGAATGCGAGCCGGATCGATGTCCGGATAGGCCTTGAGAATGTCGGTGCGCGTTCCCTGCGAGACGGCGATGACCGCGTCGGCGTCGAGGATGGCGGTGCGTTCCATCCAGCTGCTCATGGCAAATCCTGTGCCGAGCTGCTCCGCCTTCCAGGCGCGCAGTGGTTCAAGGCTGTGGGTGGTGAGAACGAACGGGATGTTGAAGAGCTTTTTCGCCCAGAACCCGGCCATGGACGCGTACCAGGTGTGGGTATGCACCAAATCCACCTGACTCAGAGTTTCGAGTTCCAGCAGGTTGAGGCTTAGTGCTTCGAGCGATGTTTTGAACTTCTGCTGACCGGCGGAAAGGGCTTCCCAGGGCTTGGCGCCGCGCACATGCAGGTTGCCGTCATTATTGTGCTGGTCGCCCCAGCAATGTACGTCCACCTGAATTTTTCTGGCGAGCTCGCGGCTCAGATACTCGACGTGGACGCCGGCGCCGCCGTAGACGTAAGGCGGATATTCGCGGGTGATCAGGCCTGCTCTCACTGCATTCCTCCAGCTGGCCCCAGGCGCAGCGTCTCATGGCTGAGATGCGCAGCGCACGGGCTGGCCGGATAAGAGTATCAAAGCGGAACAGCTGTGGGTGGAACGGCGGTGCGTGGCGCTGGTCAACGGCTTTTCATAAGAGCAGTACACCGGGCAGCGGGGCTCCTGCAGGCTGCGGGGTGGATTGCGTGGCTGACTGGCGGGAGGCCATCCAGATATTACGGCGCGCCTGGATGCCTGCCTGCAGGGATGACCGGTCTTCGCCGGCTGACGCCTCAAATACGGAGTTGAGGACAGGATTTCTCTGGTGGGTCGAGTTGCTGGGGAAAGTAGATTCGATCCGGTTCAAGTCTTTTCTCCTCTTGTCTCAAATGAGAACAAAACCCACGCCAAAGGCCCATTCCGGGACTGTGGCAGCTTGCGTACCACCTTCGATACTTTGTCAGTAACGATTCGCAGGGTACTCTCGAAACACTCTGGCTATGATTTTCCGCGCACCTTACTCCATGCGTCACTTTACGGGCCGTTTTGTATCCACCCTCACCCTCCTCGCGGTGTGCGGGATTTTTCTCTGTGCCACTGTTTTTGCCGCCGGTCGCCATAACCATGGCGCGGCTGCGAAGGCGGCGCACGCTCGTGTTCACACCTTGTCCGATCGCACTTCCAGGGCCCATGTTTCCCACTCACAGAAGACTGCGCATGTCCTGCGCGCGACCTTTCAAAAACCGGCACGCACGCTGACCGGGCGCCGCCATCGTCTGCACACCGCCTCACGTCTGCACCATGCCCGCAAGCACGGGACAGCAGCGCTGCAGGCGGCTGCTCACGAGGCCCAGATTGAATCGGCGCAGGAGGCTATCCGCAATGAACCGGCAGCCGGCCAGCCGGTCAACACGGCGAGTCTTTATCTGCCGCAGATCCCGGTCCATCCCATGAACCTGCCGCCGATGCGGGGCACCCGCGAATCACTCGTCCGGCAGAATCAGAGGGCCGACCAGGAGGGCCTGGCGCGCATCCAGGACGACGCAGATATCACCGAGCTGCTCCATCATGGCCAGCTGGTATCGCTGCCGGTTGCGGATGGCCTTCACGCTGATCCTCGCCTGCCGGAGAACCGACGGTATTGCAGGCCCTTCACGGCTCGCTTCCTGTCTGACCTTTCCCGCGCCTACTACGCCCGGTTCCACGCTGGATTGCAGGTAAACTCGGCCGTCCGCACAGTCGCATACCAGCGTCACCTGCTGCGTGTGAACGGCAATGCTGCGCCCGCGGATGGCGATATTGCCTCGCCGCATCTCACCGGCGCCACCATCGATATTGCGAAAAAAGGGCTGTCGCCGCTGCAGGTCGAGTGGATGCGGTCTTACCTGTCGCCGCTCGAACGCGCCGGGAAGGTGGATGTCGAGGAGGAGTTTTACCAGTCGTGCTTCCATATCAGCGTCTACCAGAGCTATGTGGGCGCCAGGCCTGCCGAAACTGCTTCTGTTAGTCGAGGCGGAGCTGCTTTACTGGCAACTGGTCTGCGTTAAACTGTTGCCGAATCATCGCTCCCGTCGCTGTAGAGAGGCGGGGGCGTTTCTTCATCGTACAAACCGCTGGCCCCGCCCAAGGTTTATCTATCCTTCGCCCGGTAAGCGCGCTTAGAATGCGTTGACTGGACTGCTCGCAGGAGATTGCCCCGATGAGTGAGACGCTGGACCCCGGTACCTTCCCTTCTGATCAATCCATCACCCCTGCAGAGCCTGCTACCCATGGGTTGTCCGATATTGCCCGGGTAGTCGATACGTTCGTTGCGCCGTCGCGCACGTTCATGGATATTCGACGCAGCAGCCGGTGGTGGCTGCCTTTCGTGATCGGCATCTTCGTGACGTACTTCTTCATGTTTGCCGTGCAGAAGCAGGTCGGCTGGTCGCAGATCGTAGATAACCAGGTCAAAGCCTCCCCCAAAATGCAGGAAAGCTTTGCCAACCTGGAGGCCACGCAGCTGACTGAACGAAAACAGCAGATTGCGGCCTTTACGAAGTATTCGTTTTACGGGGCGCCGCTGTTGAACCTGATCTTCGCGGCAATCGGCGCCGCGGTACTGCTGGCGACCATCAACTTCGGCTTTGGCGGAGAGGCGACCTTTGGCAGGATGTTCGCCGTGTGGATGTACGCCACTCTTCCCCTATCCATCCAGGCGCTGCTCAGCACGGGGGTGCTATTCGCCGGCGTTACTCCGGAACAGTTCCAGTTGCAGAATTCTGTCGGGACGAACCTCGGCTACTACCTTCCCGCCGATACAGCCAAGGGGCTGCTCACACTCGCCACGGCCTTTGACGTCATGACGATCTGGGTGCTGATCCTGCTTGTGATCGGCTGCGCCATCATCGGCAATATCAAACGCTCAAGCGCAGCCATTGCTGTCGTCGGCTGGTGGGTTCTGATCGTCCTCGCCAGAACTGCCCTCGCCATCGTCCAATCCTAGATTTGCCTGCAGGGCAAATCTAGGATTGGACGAGGTTGGCTAGTCCTCTGACCAGCGCTTGAAGACGAGTGAGCCGTTGGTGCCGCCGAAGCCGAAGCTGTTCGACAGGGCGTACTCGAAATCGCCCTTCTGCGGGGTGTTCGGGACGTAGTTCAGGGTGCAGTCAGGATCGGCTTCGTAAAGGTTAGTCGTGGGTGGCGCGATCTGGTTCTGCAGGGCAAGGATGGTGATACCGGCTTCGAGACCGCCGGCGCCGCCGAGCAGGTGACCGGTCATGGATTTAGTGGAACTGACGAGCAGCGTGTGATTGTCCGCGCGTTCACCGAAGAGCTTACGCATGGCTGCTGTTTCGAGTACATCGCCCAGCGGGGTCGACGTGGCATGGGCGTTCAGGTAGCCGATATCGTCCGGGCTGATGGCCGCGCTTTTGACCGCATTGCGCATAGCGCGGAAGCAGCCCTCGCCCTCAGGAGCCATGCCGGTCATGTGGTAGGCGTCGGCACTAAGGCCATAGCCAATGATTTCGGCCAGGATTTTGGCACCGCGGTTCTTCGCGTGCTCGAGTTCTTCGAGGATCAGGATGCCGGCACCTTCGCCGACGACAAAACCGTCGCGGTCCTTGTCGAAGGGGCGGCAGGCATGTTCAGGATCATCGTTACGCGTGGAGAGTGCGCGCAGGGCAGCAAAACCGCCAACGCCCATTGGGGTGATGGCTGCTTCGGAGCCGCCGGCGATCATCACGTCAGCGTCGTCGCGCTCGATGATGCGATAGGCATCGCCGATCGCGTGTGCGCTGGTGGTGCAGGCGGTGGCTATTGCCTCGTTTGGGCCCTTGGCACCAAACATGATGCTGACCTGGCCGGCCGCCAGGTTAACGATAGAGCCCGGTATAAAGAATGGAGAAATCTTGCGCGGGCCGCCTTTGAGCATGTTGGAATGTTCACGCTCGATGACATCGAAGCCACCGATGCCCGAGCCGATATGCACACCGATCTTCTCGGCGTTTTCAGGCGTAACTTTAAGGCCCGACTGGGTGAATGCTTCGCGCGTAGCAGCAATGGCGAAGTGAATGAAGCGCGAAGCTTTTCGCGCTTCCTTCTTTTCCATGAAATTCAGCGCATCGAAGTTCTTCACTTCCGCGGCGAAGGTCACGGGAAAGTCAGTAGGATCGAAGCCGGTAATGCGAGCCATCCCGCTCTTGCCCGCAAGCAGGTTCTGCCATGTCTCGGGCGTCGTGTTCCCGATTGCGCAGAGCAGGCCGATTCCGGTGACTACGACTCTTCTAGGACCGCCCGCTGGCAAATTACTTACCCGCCTTCGCGTTCTTTTCGATGTACTCTGTTGCGTCCTTCACAGTTTTGATCTTCTCGGCGTCCTCGTCCGGAATCTCCAGATCGAAAGCCTCTTCGAACTGCATCACCAGTTCAACCACGTCGAGCGAATCGGCTCCGAGGTCTTCCTGGAAGGAGGCGTTGGGCGTTACTTCGGCTTCGTCCACCTGAAGCTGCTCAACAATGATCTGTTTTACCTTTTCATCTACTGCTGCCATGCCTGATCTCCTCTTTCATGAACTGCTCAAAATCTAAACTTGTGCCTGCTGCACACTCATGTGGCATTTGATGCTGCGTGCACCCATGAGACTACCAGCACGGCGGCTGTTTTACCCGGTGCCGACCGTTACAAAATGTGGTCATCGGCGTGGATTGTCCTACGGTGGCCCCAAAACTCCAAGTCTATCGACCGGTGGAATGGGTGTAAAGCGTAGCCCGGGCCGTAGCAGGGCAAGCCTACATGGTGCGTTGGAGTCGCATCGAGCCCGGCAGGATTCAGGGAGGCCAGAACTTTCTCGGCAGTCCTTCACCGGCATGCTTCTGACGAGTCGCAGAGATGCTCTCGCGGGCGGCAGCGTGAGCGAGTAAAGTCTGAGAGTGTCTCTCCTTACAGGAATCGTTCTCGCTATAGTCTGCGCCGCAGTTGGAATGCTGCTGGCGGTGCTCTGGGCTCGTGGCGCGGCTGCGACAAGCCGCGCCACGCAGATTCGCGACGCCGAGCGCTTAGCGGAGTCAGAAGCCCAGATTACTGCGATCAAACAGGTGCAGCAGGATCTCGAATTGAAGCTGCTGGCGCGTGAACAGGAGATCGTTGCCCGCGACCGGACAATAGTGGACCTGCGCGTCGCCGAAGCGAACGCGCTGGCGGAGTCGAAGGGGCTGGGCAGCCAGGTCGTTCGTTTGCAATCGGAACTGGCGGAGGCGCGCGTGATTCGTGAGGGTCTGATGAGCGAGCAGCAGAGGCTGGGTTCGCTGCTGGCCCGCGCGGAGACCGCTCTCGTCAAGGAGCGCGAGAGTGCCGACGAGCGGCTGGACGATCTGCGTAAAGCGCGCGAACAGCTCTCCGACCAGTTCAGCAAGCTGGCCAATGACATTCTCGAAAAGAAGTCACAGCAGTTTACCGAGCAGAACAAGGTCAGCCTGGGTCACCTGCTCGATCCCCTCAAAACGCAGTTGACCGATTTCAAAGGAACGGTCGAACGCGTTTATGTCGAAGAGGGAGAGAAGCGCGTTGCGCTGGCGGAACAGGTGAAGCAGCTGGCTGCGCTGAACGCGCAGCTTTCGACGGATGCGATCGGCCTTACCAACGCGCTGAAAGGTTCGAGCAAGACGCAGGGGAACTGGGGCGAGATGGTGCTGGAACGCATTCTCGAAGCCGGCGGTCTGCGTAAGGGGCACGAGTACCGTGTCCAGGAGAACCACACCCGCGAAGACGGTTCACGAGTGATTCCGGACGTGATCCTGCACCTGCCGGAAGGAAAGCACCTGGTGATCGACGCGAAGGTATCGCTGCTCGATTACAACGATCACGTCAACGGACCGACCGATGAGCATCGAGAAGCGGCCGGTCTGCGCCACGTCAATTCCATACGGAGCCATTTCAAGGGATTGTCCGAGAAAGACTACCGATCTCTGCATACGCTCAATACGGTCGATTTCGTGATCATGTTCGTGCCGATCGAGCCGGCATTCATGCTCGGCATCAGCCGCGATCCCAACCTCTGGACCCAGGCCTGGGAGAAGAATGTCCTGCTGGTGAGCCCGAGCACGCTGCTGTTCGTAGTGCGGACGGTCTCGCATATCTGGAAACAGGAGCAGCAGCGCGACAATGTAAAGGAGATTGCCCGGCAGGGTGGCGAACTCTATGACAAATTCGCTGCTTTCGTGGCTGACCTGACGGCCGTCGGCGAACAGCTCAAGCGGACCCAGAAAGCCTATGACCTCGCGGCGAATAAGCTGTGGACCGGCAGAGGAAACCTTGTGAATCGAGCGGAGACATTGCGCAAGATGGGCATCAAGGTGTCAAAGCAGTTGCCAGGCGAACTCACGCGCTCCGCCGCGGAATCGGGCGGCGACGATGCGGATGACTTGTCTGAAAAGTCGGGGCTTGCCCTGCTGAGCGGAAACGGCGATGATTTGACCATCAAGCGACAGCCCGGCTTGCTCGATTTGGCCGCCGGCAGCGAAGACGCTGAGACTATCGTGCGATAAAACCTGTTTCATTCTTGCCGGTCCGGCGAGCCATCCTGAAGGGGGCGCCGTTGCTTCCATTAGCAGGGGAGAACGACATGGCGAATGGAAGCAGCAAGAAGAGCGTGGTACTGGTGCACGGCATTCTGACAGATGGTTCGGTGTGGCGGAAAGTCATTCCGCTGCTGCAGGCGCAGGGACATGAAGTAACAGCGGCGCAACTCCCGAACAGCACTCTCGAGGAGGATATCGGTACTGTTCGGCGCACACTCGACATGCAGGAAGGTCCGGTAACGCTGGTCGGCCATTCGTACGCCGGGATGGTCATCAGTGGCATTGGAAAGCATGAAAATGTCGCCAACCTGGTGTACATCACCGCACTGGCACCGGACGAAAATGAGACGGTCGCTTACCTGCTGACGAAGACGCCTGGCAGTTACGCTATGCAGCCGATGACGGACGAAGCCGGCTGGCTATGGCCTCCTCGCGATGCCTTTGAAAACGGAGTAGCCCAGGATGCCGATCCCGCGGACCAGGCGCTGTTGTGGGCTGCGCGCAAGTCATTTGGCGGAGTCCTGTTCTCGTCGACTGTGTCGGACCCCGTGTGGAAGCGCAAGCCAAGCTGGTACCTGGCCACGACGGAGGACCGGATGCTCGACATCGGCACGCAGCGATTTATGGCGAGCCGCATGGGCGCACAGGTACATGAGCTTGCGAGCAGCCACCTGCCGCAGATATCCCACAGTGAAGATGTAGCGAAAATTATTCTCGAAGCCGCAGCCTGATCATTGGACAGGCGTCAGGGGCCGGGCTTATTCCAGCCGGCCTTGTGTTGCAACGTTATTTTTCTTCACCCTTGTCGCCGTTGGCCACGCCGGTAAAGCTGCCCGTCGAATGAAGGCCCGGTGATTGCTCGGCGGGTCGTTGCGAGTGATTGCCTTCGACATTGAGCCCGAGGACACGACGCTGAAGGTTTCTCTGGCCACCTGTCAGGTACGCGTCTTCCGGCTCCTTCGACTGCACCGCGGTCGGTGCTTCCGGCGGATGAGCAGCCGGCTTCACTGCGCCTGTTTTGTCTGCAGGCGAGTGGTCGTGGTCCGGCTCGCTGTGGTTCTCAATATTTGCCATCGGGTGAACCTCTGCTTCCTGCTGCGTGGGGATATTGCTAAGCGCGAACGTCTTCAGACTATCCTGCCAATTCTGCAGATTGGATGCGGCTTTGTCCGGCCACGCTTCGCCCGCATGCGTGACCTGATGTTGACACTATTCCTTGTCGTCATTCAGTGCTCAGAAATGCAGCACGCAACCTGTCCCAGGTAATGTCCAGTGTCTCCGGCAGCACGCGGGTTTCGCCGATCACGGTCATGAAATTCGTATCGCCCAGCCAGCGCGGCAGGATGTGCAGGTGGAGATGCTCGGCTACCCCCGCGCCGGCTGCCTTGCCCAGGTTGATACCGAGATTGATGCCCTGCGGCTTGTAAACCTTTTGCAGAATGGCCTCGGTGCGTCGCGCAAGCTGCATCATTTCCGCAGTAGCCGCTTCATCCAGGGCATTCAGTTCATGCCGATGCTCATAGGGAATAACCATCACATGCCCTGAAGAATATGGATACGCGTTGAGACAGATGAAGCAATGCTGCGCGCGAAGAACAATATGCGCGGCCTTGTCCGCGTCGGCCGGGCTCATTCCATGCGCGACAGCATAAGTAGCCGAGGTGTGCAGGTTGCAGAAGACGCAGCCGAGATCGCCCGGCCACGCATGCAGCTGGGGAGGCACTCCTGGGCGGGTTTCCTGCTGGTCGGCGCCGGTCACATACGCGTAGCGCCAGGGCGTCCATAAATAGTCCATTCGCTTTGGATGCCGTCTCTCTCCTCGACATGATTGATCGTCATCATGGTTGGGAACAGAAAATGAATCTTGATCTTAGCGTTGATCGAATGA
Source organism: uncultured Acetobacteraceae bacterium (assembly GCA_964658655.1). Taxonomy (GTDB): domain Bacteria; phylum Acidobacteriota; class Terriglobia; order Terriglobales; family Acidobacteriaceae. The sequence continues at coordinate 28,408 of CAZZZL010000051.1, forward strand.
ACAGGGGGCAGCAAAATAGACCTGGCAGTGCCAAATCGGGAATGCCCCAGTAACGTGTCAACAGCGTCATCCAAAGTGTGTGTAAACGTAGGTTCACGCTGTGTTTACAGGCCATTCACGCACCGACGGGCGGGCATAAATTCACCATTTGTCAATGATGGTTCGCGTTGACTCTGCCCTACCACATTGCTATATTCAAGAAGAAGCTTCTGTGCAGGATTCACACACAGAGGCCCCACCACTCAATCTTGCTCGCGCCGTCTGCCTGCTTCTGCCCGTCCGGGAATGCAGGGAGAGCCACAGGGTGCCGCGCTATCAAGCGCCTCACTCTACCGCTCCCTAACGAAACGCTGTTCAGACCCAAGAGCAAGATACACGGTGTCCGAACGTTTCGTCGCAGGGCCGCGGTTCAGGCCGGGACAGGAAGCAACCAGTCCTCCCAGCTGAAAAATGAAACCAGCGACCTTGCAAACGAATCTTATTAGCTGTGCAAATGGAAATACCGGCCGCAACGGCTGTGTTTCCCCCAGCGATGCTAATGGAACGCTTGAATGCGTAAGGGGCAACGGAAACCCCGCCATGTGAATCCATGAGCCTGCTGCCATGCCAAACGTCTTGAATCCTGAAACCGAGAGCAAACCCCTGACCACCGAACTCGAAACCCCGACGCTAGAAGCCGCGACGGATCATAACGACCCGTCACTCGAATCCACCCACCCCCACGAAACCACGCAAGCCACCGCAACATCAGACGCACACGCAACCAGCACTGAGACAGAAGACGGAACTGTGCACTACGGTTCAGTTGATCTCAGCGGGTCCGCGGAAAGCGACGAGACCGGCATGGACGATTTTGCCGCAGCCCTCGAATCGTTTGACCGCGAACAGGCTGCCGAAGCCGCCGCGATGCAGAGCGATGAGCATGTCGTGACCGGCACCGTGATCAAGCTCACCGACAAACATGTTGTCGTGGATGTTGGTCTCAAGTCGGAAGGTTTGATCCCCCTTGAGCAGGTGCTCGACCACACAGGTCAGCCCAAGCTGAAGGCCGGAGATACCGTTGAAGTTGTCGTTGAGCGCGAGGAAGCCGAAGGCGGCTACCTGGTGAGCTACGAGAAGGCTCTGCGGCACAAGGTGTGGGACACGATTGAGAAGGCTGCGAACGAGAAGACGCCTGTAATGGGCACAGTTCTCGGGCGGGTCAAGGGCGGCCTCACTGTCGATGTCGGCATCAAGGCATTCCTGCCGGGCTCACAACTGGAGATCCGGCCGGTACGCAATCTTGACGCTTACATCGGCCAGCAGATTGAAGTACGCATCATCAAGCTGAACAAGAAGCGTGGCAATGTGGTCGTCTCCCGTAAGGAGATCCTTGAGGAAGAGCAGACGCACAAGCGCACGCTGACCCTCGACCACCTGGAAGAAGGCGCGATCCTGACTGGAACGGTCAAGAATCTGACCGACTACGGCGCGTTTGTCGATCTTGGCGGCATTGATGGTTTGCTCCACATCACCGACATGTCCTGGGGACGGCTTACGCATCCCCGCGACCTGGTCAACGTCGGCGATGAGATCCAGGTAAAGGTGCTGAAGTTCGATCGCGAGAAACAGCGCGTATCGCTTGGCTTCAAGCAGCTTACGCCGGATCCATGGCTCGATGCGGTGGAGCGGTATCCTGTCGGCGCCCGGGTACGCGGCCGCGTACTCAGCGTGACCGACTACGGTGCGTTCGTCGAACTCGAACAGGGAATTGAAGGTCTCGTGCACGTGTCCGAGATGACCTGGTCGAAGCGCATGAAGCATCCGTCGAAGATGGTCAAGCCCGGCGACGAAGCGGAAACCACCATCCTCGCAGTCAACCCATCCGACCGGCGTATCTCTCTCGGTATGAAGCAGCTACAGGAAAACCCCTGGGAGCACCTCTCCGAGCGTTACCCGGCAGGCACCATGGTCGAAGGTCGTGTGCGCAACCTCACCGACTTCGGCGCCTTCATCGAAATTGAAGACGGCATTGACGGCCTGGTTCACGTCTCGAACCTGAGCTGGACCAAGCGCGTAAAGCA
>CAZZZL010000052.1:0-21813 GCA_964658655.1 uncultured Acetobacteraceae bacterium
CCCCTGATTTCGTCATCGCGCAATCCTCGATGCCAGTGTAAGTCCTGTTAAACGCGCATATGGGTAGTTCGACCCATCAGAGGAGGTGTTCCACGGAGACAACGTGTACAGTTGATGTCGGACAGCATGATCGACATCGAAGCACTCTTCGAAACGCACATCACTGTTGCGGACTTGCAGCGTTCAATGACCTTCTACGGCACTACCCTCGGGTTGACGCTCGCTGAAGTGTTTTGGAAGCGTAAAGCAGCCTTCTATTGGGTCGGTGGACGGGGCAGGTCGATGCTCGGCCTATGGGAGGTTGGGAGCGGTCCACAAAGAATGAGTCTGCATCTCGCTCTGCGTACCGATCTTCCCAGCATCCTGAAAGCACCTGCGCTTCTTCGGGATGCCAGTATCGAGCCGCTCGACTTCAATCAGCAGTCCACCGATGAGCCTGTAGTGCTTGCTTGGATGCCGGCTGCATCGCTCTACTTCCGTGACCCTGACGGACATTCTCTGGAGTTCTTGGCAATGCTTCCTGACAGTCCCGAGCCACATCTAGGAGTCGTGAGGTGGAGCCAGTGGTGCAAGCGATGAGTTGACCGATTAGTCCTGAGAAACGACGTCAGCGGAAGTTGGCACGGCGACCCTGGTCAGGTAGAGTCACTTCCCCACAAGTCGACTTCAAGGAACTAATTTGTAAAATTGGCGTCCAAGAACTCGCTTTATGTCCGACGCACGGAGGGGCTGGAATGAAGGGATCGAAGCATTTCGCTATCGGTTTTGTGCTTGTTGCTATCGTTACAGGCTGCGCCGCGGAGGCGACTAAGGCGGTTCAGTATGCAACGCCGCAGAGAATGCCTCAGGATCGGGCCACGGACTCATATGCAATTTATTCGGACCTGTTGCCTGGTCATGAGATTGAGTGGGGCGACGTGCCACGAACGTTCTGGCTCTTGGAGGCGGCAACCAAGGCCGAACCGATCGGAACTTCCTGCTCGACTAGTGGCTTGATGAACCCTCATCAAGCAATACGAGCACCCGAGAAGGAGCAGTCTAGCTTTACCGAGATGCTCGCTGACTTCGACAGGAGCTGTCACGAACGCTACCAACTTGAAGCTTCACAATTTCGGTCGAAGCTGCCGGTGTGTTTACTTGATGAACAAGGTCAGAGACGGTATAGAGCGCATGTCTCAGGCTTTGTGCCACCATCCGACAACATTATGCAAGCGCCTCCAACCCCAGAAGTGTTTAAGGGCGCAGCGGGAGTTCACAGCTTTACCGCGGTCTATTTCAATAACGCGCACACAATGGCGATGACAGAGATTGGCATGTACTGTGGGAGCCTCTGCGGTAACTGGCGCTGGGTGGTGCTGAAGCGCAAAGATGGACGGTGGGCTATTCAGCCTTGGACAGTGATGACGATGATGTCATAATTCTGGCTGTCCCCAATGGGCGATTCGGAAGCCTACGGCATCGTCTTTGATCGTAAGTACCGATAAACGCCGTTCTCGTCACTTGTGATCTCAGTAAATGCCAAATCGCCGATTCACAAGAGGCGGACTTGAAAGAGCGCATCCGCCTGAATTCGGCGGTTGAGATCTTACGCGGACATCCGTCAACCCGACTGTCCCCCGGAGGGCTGCTATCGTTCATAAGTCCAAAGCGAATCGCCTCGCTATACGGACGTCTTACGTTGAGCAGTAGGATTCTCAAGTGCTATCGGAGGGACCGATGAAAGCGAACAATCACGGGGAAGGTGTTCAACGGCTGCCCAGACAGGCCGGCTTCACGGATCATGAGCGGCGCGCGATGAAGGAGCGAGCCAGGGAACTGAAAAATGAGGAGCGCCAAAACGCCAACGCGCTTGAAGCAGAAAGACAAGTGCTCGCGAACATCGCCGAGATGCCTGACTCGGATCGAGTGATGGCTGAACGTCTTCATGCGCTGATCAAACGAGTCGCACCTATTCTCGAGCCCAGGACCTGGTACGGGATGCCCGCCTACGCAAAGGGCGGCAACGTCGTATGTTTCTTTCAAAGCTCGCATAAATTCAAGGCAAGATATGCAACACTCGGCTTCAGTGACAAGGCAAAATTGGACGACGGCGCCATGTGGCCGACGGCCTTTGCGTTGAGGCAGCTTGATAAACAAGGCGAGAAAGCGGTCGCCGAGCTCATCAAGAAGGCGGTTAGCTGAACGACGGGCTCGCGCAATGTAGGTCTCGAATATCGCTACGATAGGACTCTTCGGCTTATTCACAACGCACCTCGTGGTTAAAAGCGTTTCGCCTTCTCCGTTGACGCTTAATCGCAGTTGCACTGACTGAGCCGTCCACTCTGACGCGAACCTCGGTAAAGGCACGACACATCGGCACGTCGCTGGCCGTAATGGTGCGCAACGCACCACGGCAGGCGTCTCGGCGTGCGCCAGCCAGCATTTCCGCTAAGCCCCTCGTACACTGGTAAAGGCACAAACCAGATCGTCCGGAGAACCACATCGCAGTGCGCATCTTTACGCGATACATCCTGAGTGAAGTGTTGTCGCATGCCCTGATCGGCGGCGCGCTTTTCACGTTCATCATTTTCATGCCGGACCTTGGCGGCATTCTTGCGCTCATCGTCCGGGAGAGCGCGACGCTCGCGAGTGTCGGCGAAATCTTCCTCTTCACCGTCCCCAACACGTTCACCGTCACCATACCCATGGCCGTCCTGGTCGGCATCCTGCTTGGCCTCAGCCGCCTTGCCGCTGATAGCGAGATCACCGCCATGCGTGCCGCGGGCATGGGCGTCTGGAAGTTTGTCAGCATCGTCTCGCTTGTCGCGCTGCTCGGTTCCGGACTCTGCCTGCTCAATTCGCTCTACCTCGCGCCCAAATCCGCAGAGGCGCTCCTGCAGCTCGAGAACTCCATCAAGAGTTCGCAGGCAAGCTTTGAAATCCAGCCGCGGGTGTTCTACGAAGACTTCAAGAACTATGTGCTCTACGTGCAGGATGTGCGCGCCAGCGCCGGTTCCGCCTTGTGGCACCGTGTCTTCCTCGCCGATCTGTCCGATCCCAATGATCCGAAAATCACTACCGCCGAACATGCCACCGTCGTCAATGGCGGCGACAATACCCTGCGCATGCGCCTGCGCGATGGCACCCAGCACACTACTTCGACCAACGATCCCGGCCAGTACACTGTATCGACGTTCGCCGAGTCGGATGTGCCGCTCGATATCGGCACCCAGGAAGGCGTGCGCATCGGCCATGCTGACAAACCGATCCTCGCCATGGGCAACCGCGAACTCTACCGGCGCTCAAAGCAGCCGCAGGGCAAGCTCTATTCCATTGAACTGAACAAACGATTCGCCTATCCCGCGTCGTGCCTGGTGCTGATGCTGGTCGGCGTACCGTTGGGTATGTCGTCCCGCCGCGGCGGTAAAAGTGCAGGCTTTGTCGTCACGATCCTGCTGGTCTTCCTGTACTACTTCCTGTCCTCCACCGGCGTCGCCCTCGCCAGGCAGGACAAGATCAGCGCCTTCGTCGGCGTATGGACAGTCAATATCCTCTTCGCCACTTTCGGCCTGCTGCTGCTGCGACAACTTTCCCGCCGCGGCGGCGTCGCCTGGTTCCCCGTACTCACTGGCTTCTTCAAGTTCAAGCGCAAAGATGACACCGTTCACGAAGACCACGACGCTGACGAAACGCACGCCGTGAATGTAGCTGCGCGTCATCGCTCCGGTCGGCGCAGCTTCCCGCTCATCCTCGATAACTACATCCTCAAACAGTTCCTCTCGACGTTCGCCCTTGTGCTCGTCAGCTTCCTGCTGCTGATGCTCATCTTCACTTTCTTCGAGCTGCTCGGCGACATCATCCGCAACCGCACACCGCTGGTCACCGTTGGCGAATACCTCGTCAACCTCATGCCGAATCTCATCTACAACCTGACACCGCTCTGCACCCTGGTCGCAGTCCTCGCAACCTTCGGCGGACTCAACCGCACCAGCGAGCTGACGGCGATGAAGGCGACGGGCATCAGCCTCTACCGCGTGATGGTGCCGGTGCTGGTCATCGCCGCGATCCTCGGTGCTGCACTCTTCGCCTTCGACGAAAGCTATCTGCCCGCCGCCAATCGCCGCCAGGAAGCCCTTCGCTCCATCATCAAGGGCAAGCCTGCACAGACCTTCCTGCGCCCCGACCAGCAATGGATTTTCGGCCGGCAGGATCCGGGCAAGCCTTCCCGCATTTACTATTACGAATTTTTCGATCCGGAATTAGATCGCTTTGCCAACCTGAGCGTCTTCGAATTTGACCCCGAGACCTTCGCCCTCTCTCAGCGCATCTTCGCAACCAGTGCGCACTGGGAGCCGGCCCTGCACCAGTGGATTTTCGAAAATGGCTGGGACCGGACCTTCAAGGGCGATGCCATGCGCAGCTACACCACCTTCGACGTGCAGACTTTCCCGGCCATCAATGAAGACCCCTCCTACTTCAAGAAAGAGAACCGTCAATCGCAGGAGATGAGCTTCGGCGAACTCAACCGCTACATCCATGACCTGGGCCAGAGCGGCTTTGACACGATCCGGCTGCGCGTCCAGCTCAACCGCAAACTCGCCTACCCGCTTATCACACTGGTCATGTCGATCCTCGCCATTCCTTTCGCACTATCCATGGGAAGACGCGGCTCCTTGACCGGCATCGCCGCCGCCATCGGACTCGCCGTCGCCTACTGGGTCGTCGATGGAACATTCGGCGCGATGGGTAATGTGAATATGCTGCCGGCGTTTCTCGCCGCCTGGTCGCCCGACCTGCTTTTTGGCCTCATAGGTGGTTATTTACTGCTGCGGACGCCAACCTGAGTCGTCGCGCGACCGGGGCAAACTTGAGTAACGTATTAAAAGTCATGGACTCTTAGGCTTCTCTAACTATTGCCGATAAAAGCAGCAGAGAGGTACTGATGATGGCCATAACAGCACTTCCACCAGCGCCTCCTGGAGCTACAGCTCCGGAGACGTTGAACACTCGGCCCAAGCTTCCACCGCCACCCTCCGTTGCGGCCCATACCGACACGGTCACCATCAGTGCTGCATCCATCAAAGCCGCAAAGGATGCAGATGGCAGTGGTGTGAGCAACTAGACATTGGGGCGGCGACTTGGCCGCCTCCGATCGAGAAAACCTGGCACCGCATCGCTTGCACTCCTCAAAGCGATGCGGCTTTTTTTGTTCGTTCACCAACGCGTAAGCCTGCTGTTTCCGCAAAACAAATTCAGATCTGCATACGGGCCAGGACATCGTCGCCTTCGACCTTGACCTCGAAGACTTCGACCACGGCGGCCGGGTTGTGGTCCGCCTTGCCATTGTGCCGGTCAAACGCCCAGCCATGCCACGGACAGATCACGCGGCCTTCTTCAATCATGCCGTCGGCGAGCGGGCCGCCATTATGCGGACACTCGTTATCCATCGCCGTCACTTCACCATTCACCCGTGCAACACACAGCGGCCGGCCGTTGGGTGCAGTGAACTCCTTCACGCGACCCTCTTTCGGCAGGTCCGCTGCGCTGCCAATTTTCACAAAATCACTCATGCGTTCTCTTTCCTTCCATCGTCTGCGATGTCTGTTCATCCTAAATGCTTGCGTACCCGACGCATCCTCACGTCATCGACGACGCGTGATAGCCTGACTCTGGCATGACAGAACACCCTCCGCAGACGCCATCGAACGCAGGTCTCTGGTGTCCGCAATGCAATCGACCCGTTGCTGACCCGCTGGTCTGCGGCGACTGCTCTTCCGTCATCTGCCGCGTCTGCGGAACACCGCTTGAGTCAGCGGACGAACTGGCCTTCGGTTAAGGCCACGCAGGTAAAGCATGGCCATTCCGAAGTCCAGCCCAAAACCAAGATCCCGCAACGCTGAGCAGCCACTCCGGCCGTCACCCCTCGCGCAACAACTTCCGCTCGTCTCCGGCCGCTGGCTGCTGTGGTCGCTCGCAGGTGTCTTCGGTGGCGGCCTCATGCTCGTCTATCTCACGCTGGTGCTGCTCTTCTGGCAGGGGCAATGGCAGATACTTTTTCATCCTTCAAGAACGGCTCAGGCGCCGCCCGTAACAACTGCGTTGCCGATTCAAGACATTCCCTTTAACACGACACAGACCGGCCACGCGCGACTCGACGGATGGTTTGTCCCTGCACAGCCAGGCGTGCATAGCCCCAACAGGACCATCCTCTATCTGCACAGCATGAAGACCAGATCGCTGGCGGAAGCCACACTGGACCTGGCGGCCCTGCATCAGCCCGGTATTGACGTTTTTGCATTCGACTATCGCGGCTTCGGCAAGAGCGAGTTCTATCACCCGTCCGAAGAATCGACGCGCGAAGATTCCGAAGCAGCATGGCAATATCTTGCCGACACACGGCACGTGCCGCCGCACTCCATAGTCATTTACGGTGTCGGCCTTGCATCGTCCCTCGCAGCCGAATTAGCAGCCAATCATCCGGACGCAGCGGGTGTCATCTTCGAAGCGCCTGAAGCCGACGCTGTGACGCAATTGCGCGCCGACCCGCGCAGCCGCTGGATGCCGGTCCGTCTGCTTGCACACGATGTCTTCAACCCTGACGCCTCGCTCGCGAAAATCAACCGTCCGAAACTTATCCTCATTTCCCCTTCTTCTGAAGAAGCAGGCAGGCATTACGCCACGCAGTCAGCCGATCCAAAAGTTGTCACCAACCTACCTTCGCCAGATCATCAGGCGGCACAAAGCAATGCCCTTCACCAATTTCTGGATGAACTGCCTTCGAAGTAGCCTCCCATCGTCGTCCCAACGAAAGTAAGTGCGACCAACGGGAGCATGCTCTTGCGCGAAGCGCCGACGCCCGTACGGCCAGTACAGGAATTAGAGCAGGTTGAGGAATTGTTGCTGGTGTAGACCGGCACCTGGAAAGACGACGTCCAGGTTGCGGGCGCCGAGTGTCTTGTAGGCTGCTTCGCCCAGCACCTGTCGGAAATCTGTGGTGACCACCAGGTCACGGCCTTCGTTAAGCTGTTCCGGCGCTAAACCAGGCCAGCGTCCATAGACTTTCCCACCCTTCACCGGGCCGCCCAGGACAAACATAACGTTAGCGTGGCCATGGTCGGTGCCCCCGGTTCCGTTCTGATGGGCAGTTCGGCCAAATTCAGACATGGTGACGAGCACGATATTTTCAGCACCGTCGCCCATATCCTGCCAGAAGGCAGCGATACCCTGGCTGAAGTCGGTGAGGCGGCTGGCCAGCTGACCAGTGGCGGCGCCCTGGTTCTGGTGCGTATCCCACCCGCCGATATCGGCAAAAGCAGCCTCGACGCCAAGGTTGGCCTTCATCAGCTGCGCAATCTGCTTCATGCTGTTGCCAAACTGGCCCGCGGGATACTGCACACCCTTCGCTGGAACGTAGTGCGTCGGGTCGGTCGCCTGCAGCATCTTGACTGCTTCGAAGGTCTCATTCCCGGTCCCGTGCAGGACAGCATCGACTGAGCCTGCATACATAGCTTCGAAGCTTTCACTGACCAGGCTCTGCTGCGACGCAGACGGCTGGGGAGGAACACGAGCGCCGGGCTGCGCCTGCACCGGCTGACCATTCACCATCACCATGTTGGCCGGCAGCGCCATGGGCTTTGGCGGGTTCTGACGTCCGCCCACGGCGAAGTCCTGCACGTTTCCGATCGCCACGGCCGGTATCGACCCGGCAAGCGTCCTTGGCACCACTGGTCCCAGAGCTACGGCGCGGAAAGCTGTCTCAGGCTTGCGATGCAGCATATCCTCCGAGCGCAGCGCACGGTTCAACCACCCGTCCTGCGTAGTTTTGACGCCCGGAGTGCCACTTTCCATAAAGTCCTGTGCGTCAAAGTGGGAGCGCGACGGGTCGGGGGAACCTGCGGCATGAATGACGGCCAGGTGGCCCGATTTGTAAAGCGGCAACAGTGGCTGCATAGCTGGGTGAAGGCCAAAGGTCCCATTCAGGTCGAGCACCTGGTTCGGCTGGATCGCAATTGTCTGCCGCATCGCGTAGTAAGCCTGTTCCCGGTAAGGTACAACCAGGTTCAGACCATCCGCTGCGCCCCTCTGGAAGAGCACGACCAGCTTTTTGCCGCTGGCCTTGGCACTGCTGGCCTGCGCGAGGATCGAGCGCTCGAGAAACGCCGGAACCACTGCCGTTCCGACCAGCGCCATTGCGCCGTCCCGCATAAAAATTCGTCGCGTGATTGCCATGGGTACACCCCTGCAGAATGAAACGCCATTTGCCGCGGGAAGTTTCGCAGGGACGGCAAGTAGCCAAGTAGTCATTCGTTACGAAAGACCGGTCAGGCAGCCTTCCTGCCGACCACTGTCAGGACCGTCCATCTACCTTCTGCAGGTAGGCGATGACCTCGAATAGATTACGTGCCTGCGGATTCCCGGATGGGCTGAACATGCGCATCAGCGTCTTAGGAGTCTTGCCCAGATCGGCGCCAAGTTTGATAAAGCCGACCGTGCCATTCCCACCACTTTCAACCCTGCCCAGTGCTTCAGTACTTCTTCAACTCGGCCATCGCTCGCAGCAGGTCGTCGGGCTGCGGCAGAATTGCGTCCTCCAGTACCGGCTGGTATGCCACAAATGTATCCATGGCAGCGACACGTTTTACCGGTGCGTCGAGATCTTCGAAGAGTTCATCCGCGATGCGGGCGGCAATCTCCGCCCCATACCCCCAGCTCATCGTGTCTTCATGCGCAACAATGACGCGACTCGTCTTGCGCACTGATTCGGCAATCGCCTCCCAGTCATAGGGACTGAGCGTGCGCAGATCGATAATCTCCGCATCGATGCCCAGCTCGCGCTGCGCCTTCTGTGCGGCCTGCAGAGCGCGTGGCACCAGTGCTCCATAGGTAACGATCGTCAGGTCCTTCCCTTCACGCACCACCTTTGCCTTGCCGAAGGGAATTGCGTACTCGGGGCCAGGATAGACTGCACGGCCGAACGTCTCGCGATACAGCCGCTTATGCTCCAGGAAAAGCACGGGATCGTCGCAACGAATAGCGGTCCGCAACAGGCCTGCAGCATCCAGCGCATTCGACGGCATCACCACGCGCACCCCGGGCGTATGCGTGAAGATACTTTCGCCGCACTGTGAGTGGTAAATCGATCCACCAGTCAAATACCCACCAATGGCGACACGGATCACCATGGGGCAGCTGAAGGTGCCGTTCGATCTCCAGCGTAGAACGCTGAGTTCGTTGCGCATCTGGTGCATGGCCGGCCAGATGTAGTCGAAGAACTGGATCTCGACCACCGGCTTGAGACCACGCGTCGCCATTCCGATAGCACGACCGACAATGTTCGCCTCAGCCAGCGGCGAATTGAACACACGGTCGCTGCCATACTCGGCTTGCAGGCCGACGGTAAGTTTGAACACGCCGCCCTTGCCCTTCAGGTCGGTCTTCTTGAAGTCTTCGACACGGCTTGCATCGGCAACATCTTCGCCGAAGATTACGATGCGCGGATCGTGCGCCATCTCATCCTTCAGCGTGTGATTGATCAGATCCGCCATCGTGCGCTCCTGCACATCCTCAGTCTTCGCCGCCGCGTGGGCCAGCGCAGGATTGCAGGGGTCGTAGCTCTCCGAATACACATGCTTGCGAATGGAGCTGATCTCCGGGATCGGCGCGCGCAGGGCATGCTCGGCGGCAACACGGACTTCTTCATCCACCGTCTTCTCAAGGCGCGTGATCGCATCCGCATCGAGGATGCCGTCGCGCAGCAGCAGCATCTGGAATTTCGGCAGAGGGTCACGCAGGTTGTCGGCGTCGATCTCGGCCTGCGAACGATACAGCTTTTCGTTATCCGACAACGAATGTGAATACGGTCGAATGACATGGCCGTGCACCAGCGCCGGTCCCTTGCCGCTACGGCAATGGGAGACCGCCGTCTTCAACGCCGCATAGCTTTCGATCGGGTCCGTCCCATCGACTTCTGCGAAAAAGAAATTTGGAAAGTTCGCCACCAGCTTCGAGATATTGCCGCCCGGCGTATTCACCTCGACCGGCGTGGAGATCGCGTAGCCGTTGTCCTCCACCACGAACAGCACCGGCAGCTTGCCGTTTGAGGCAGAACTGATCGCCTCCCAGAATTCTCCCTGGCTCGTCGAGCCTTCGCCGATCGAGGTATAGACGACCTCATCGCCGTGAAAGTGTGCCTCGTGAAACTGGCTGTAGTCGTCCGTCCGCGTCGGCACAGCATCGGCATGGCGCGCATAATAACGGCCGGCCTCGGCGCAGCCCACGGCCTGCAGGCATTGGGTCGCAACCGATGACGATTGCGAGACGATATTGAGCTTCGGGTTACCCCAGTGCGACGGCATCTGCCGACCACCGCTTGATGGATCGCTGGCTGCGCCGACTGCCTGCAGCAATAAATCTTCAGCGGTTGAGCCTACGGCGAGGCACAGCGCCTTGTCCCGATAGTAGGGATAGAACCAGTCATAAGCCGGCTTCATCGCCATGCCCGCAGCGACCAGCAACGCCTCATGCCCGGCACAGGATACCTGGAAGAAGATCTTCTGCTGGTTCTTCAGCATGATCTCGCGGTCATCGACGCGTCGGGACATGTACATCAGGCGGTAGATCTGCACCAGGTCCGCAGGCGACAGTCCCGCGTAGTCTTTCGCCGGCGCAGATTTGCCGGTGACCGCATGACCATTCCGCTGCTTGCCCGACTCCAGATTCAACTCCACCTCTGAGGCTTCCTTGACCGCTGCTTTGCCCATCCTGCAATCCTCAATTCACAGCTTACGTCGATTCGGCCCCGGCGTGAACTTCTCACGCTCCCTTAGACGCCCGGGCGATGCACGACAGCAGATTTTAACCCTGCGAGCGCAGAACGTGCTGACCGGGCGAACTGAATTTTGTTGTCATGATGACAGGCAGACCCCACCACCGTCGTCGCCAGGCCGCACGTTGTCCCGTACTTTCCTGTTAGGTACGAATGGCTCCGTTGCTACCCGCCCGCTGCGGCTCAATCGCGGGTTGACCTTCATTTCTCGCGCATGCTTAAATCACGCGTTTACGTAGCAGATCACTTTCACGGCGTAAGTTGTTGAGACGACGCGCCGAGATCTGCGAAGTTCCTGGAGGAAACGAATGTACGTGGCTTCATCTATGGTGCAGTTTGCGGATCAAATCACCCGTGGCTTCTATCGTCCGGGTGGCCTGCTTGCAACAAAATTGCCCGCGGGTAGCGTCGGCTCGGTCTACATCCATTCGCAGATTGCACTGGCCGCCTGGTGGCAGGGCGGCTCGGCCATCGACACACAGGCTCTCAACGCACAGAGCGGAAACATCTTCCTGTGGATTGCCCTTGCCGTCGGCGCACTGGGCCTCGTCATCGCGCTTCTGTTTGCGCGTTCAGTCCTCAGTTCAGATAACGGCACCGTCGAGATGCAGGCAATTTCGAATGCCATCCGTGAAGGCGCGGAGGCCTTCATGGGCCGCCAGTACACCAGCATCGCCATCATCGCAGCCGTCCTGGCGGTCGTTTTATACATTGGCTACCGGCTCTCGCCATTTACAGCGCCACTTGCAAACAAGGTGGTCATCAGCTTTCTGATCGGCGCAGTCTGCTCGGCACTCTCCGGCTACACCGGCATGTTCGTCTCGATCCGGTCGAACATCCGCACGGCATCCGCAGCTCGCACCAGCCTTGGCAAATCTCTGCAGATTGCGCTGCGTGGCGGCGCCGTCACCGGACTTGTAGTTGTCTCACTCTCCCTGCTCGGCATCGGCCTGCTGTTCCTGGCGTTTGGCGGCCTCACCAATCCCCGTTCCGTTCCCTATGAGCTTGTTGGCTTCGGCTTCGGCGCGTCGCTGGTGGCCTTATTTGCACAGCTAGGCGGCGGTATCTACACCAAGGCGGCCGATGTCGGCGCTGACCTCGTCGGTAAAGTCGAAGCCGGCATCCCGGAGGACGATCCACGCAACCCGGCCGTCATCGCTGACCTGGTCGGCGACAACGTCGGCGACTGCGCGGGTCGCGGCGCAGATATTTTCGAATCGACTGCCGCTGAAAATGTCGGCGCCATGATTCTTGGCGCTGCACTCTTTCCCGTCTTCGGCATCAAGGGCATCCTGTTTCCGCTCATCGTGCAGGCCATCAATATCATCGCCAGCATGATCGGCGTCTCCGTCGTGCATTCAAAAGAAGACGAAGACCCCATGCACGCACTCAATCGCGGCTACTACGTCACGTCGTTCATCGCCCTGCTCGGTTTCGCCGCAGCGGTCTACTTCATGCTCGGTGCGCGCTGGTGGTTCCTGGCCTGCGGCCTGGTCGGTATCGTCATGTCCTTCCTCTTCGTGCGCATCACGGAGTACTACACAGAAACGCGCTATCGCCCCGTTCGTTCGATCGCCGAAGCATCCTTAACCGGCCCGGCGACGAACATCATCAGCGGTCTCGCCGTCGGCATGGAAACGCCCGCCATGCCGGTCGTCGTCATCTCCGCCGCATTGCTGCTGGCCTATTACTTCGGCGTTCGCGGGCTGGCGGATGTCGATATCGCGAATTACGCGAAGGGTATTTACGGCACCGCCATTGCGACCATGGGCATGCTGTCGTCCGCGGCCTACATCCTTGCGATGGACACCTTCGGCCCCATCACAGATAACGCCGGCGGCATCATCGAGATGAGCGATCAGCCGCATGAAGTACGCGAGCGGACAGACAAGCTCGATGCAGCCGGCAATACCACCAAGGCGCTCACGAAGGGCTACGCCATCGGCTCGGCCGCACTCGCCGCCTTCCTGCTTTTCTCGGCATATCTCGAAACCATTCGCGAGATCGTTGCCCACCGCCTGCACGACGCCGGACTGCTGCTGCCCTCGACATGGAGCTTCACAAACATCAACCTTGCCAGTGTGCCCGTCTTCGTGGGAGCACTGCTCGGCGCCATGCTCACCTATCTGTTCTCATCGCTAGCCATCAAGGCGGTGGGCCGGACAGCGCAGTACGTCATCCAGGATGTGCGCGCTCAGTTCAAGGAAAATCCCGGCATCATGGCTGGAACATCAAGGCCGGATTACGGCCGCTGCGTCCGCATCGTGACGGGCGCGGCACTGAAGCAGATGATCCTGCCCGGCGCGCTCGCTATCGGCATGCCGCTGATTGTCGGACTGACCTTCCGCCACCTCAGTCCGAGCTTTCACATCGGCACAGGCGAAGCGTACGTACCGAATATTAACGGCATCGCCATCAACCTTGGCGGAGCTGAATCGGTCGCCGGTCTGCTGATGGTCGGCACCATCTCCGGCATCCTGCTGGCCATGCTGATGAACAACGCCGGCGGCGCCTGGGACAACGCGAAGAAGTACATCGAGACCGGTGCGCATGGTGGGAAACGGTCAGAACCGCACAAGGCTGCAGTCGTTGGCGACACGGTCGGCGATCCGTTCAAAGACACAGCCGGTCCGAGTCTGCATGTGCTCATCAAGCTGCTGGCAACAGTGACGCTGGTGCTGGCACCGCTGTTCCTGTAGAGAGACGATCAGGAGAGAAAGGGCCGCGAAACTCGTGGCCTTTTCTTATTTCCGTCGCCTTCCTCCAACGTCCTTGCTATCGTGGACGACAATGGCATCCTCTTATCTCTTGGCGACGACACCTCCCTGGTACAAGCGACGCACCAAAGGATGGCAATACCTATCGAACCTGCCGTATGGCCGCCTGTTCACTCTTTACCTTGCTATCTTTTTTCTGTTCAGTACCTTCGGTTTCTACGGAGACCTGACCTACTGTGGCGGCCATGCGCCTGTTTGGGCAGTGCTCGTCGTCGCGGTTTTTAATGGGGCCTATGCAGACCTGTACCCATATGTTCTGATCCACAAGCCCAAGGTATGGCTATGGCTGGTGGCATTTGGCAGCAGTATGCTGGGCCCGATTTTCGCAACCTGGCTGACCTATGTTGGAACAAGGCATCCGGGCCACTTTGCCACTCACAACGGTGGCATCGTTTTTGCCGCACAGGGCATACTCGTTGGGGTGGTCGGCTCTTACGTTTCGCTCATCTCCTTCATCCGCGACCAGGCCAGTTCAGCGTTGCGCATCCAGAATGAACTTGATCTCGCCCATGGCATTCAACGCACACTCGTCCCGCCGCTCGACCTAACAGTCAGTGGCTATGAACTGCATGGCGTTTCCATTCCCAGTGATAAAGTTGGCGGCGATCTCGTCGACATTGTCGAAGTCTCGACCGGCACGGTCGCCTATGTTGCCGACGTGGCCGGCCATGGATTGCAGGCAGGCATCCTGATGGGCATGATCAAAACTGCCGCCCGAACTATCCTGCTCGAAGATTTTGACGACCCCGCCAGACTGCTCCAGGCCTTCTGCGAACGTCTCAATCGCGTGCTCCCTGGCGTAAAGGAAGCGCACATGTATGCGACACTCGCCGTGCTCCACCTAGGCCGCAATGGCGAAGTACATTACGCACTCGCAGGTCATCCGGCCATTCTTCGATTCAATGCAGAACAACGCTCGGTCTCACAACTCTGCTGCGAGCAGTTCCCTGTCGGCCTGCTGCCGGTTGGCGCGTTCCTGACGCAGCAGACAACGCTCGCCTCCGGCGACATGCTGATTGTTTCCACAGATGGCATCCTCGAAGCCTGCAATACAAAAGATGAAGAATTCGGTTCTGACCGCCTCGCCGCACTGGCGGAGAAATACGCGGAGTCCGTGTCCCTCGGCACGCTCAGTCAGCAGATCACCACCTCGGTTAGGAATTTCGGCACGCAGGCAGACGATCAGACACTGTTACTGATTCGCCGCCAGGCTGACCACCCCGATTCTCGAGTGACATCGCACGAATCCCAGCTGGCGGTCGCCTGATCCGGCTTCAGTCCTTCATGCGCTCTTTAATACTTTTTGAAAGCTTTTCTATCTCGTCGGCCTTGCGAATCACGTCGATCGAGAGCACGTTCTTGTTCGTCTTATCGACGTCTGATTTCAACTCAGTTGCCAGGGCCAGCAACTTGCTTGTGTCCTTGACGATCTGCTGCTGACGCGCCTCATTCCGCTTGATGACCAGCCGTGCCATCATCTCTTTCTGCACCTCGCTGGGCTCATCCCCCGGACGATGGCCTGAGGCATCTGTATTCGCTCCCAAATGCGGCGCCGGCGGCAGGACCTGGGCGCTCCCCAAACCTCCGGAGACCCATAGCAATACGGAAACAAGGATGCCGCAGAGTGACTTCGACGTCCATAGTGCCACCAGCTTTTTCATTTTTATCGCCTCGCAACCCGCCTGCGACCATCATAGAAACCGTACCCTCTCACTGCAACTCGATTGCACAAAGGATTGTTATGCTCATTCACCCGATCGCGTCCCATTCTCTCTCCATGCTTCTGCAGGTTGCCCCGCCTCACCGGACGCCTCATGAAATGCTGCTCGCGCTCAAAGATCGGCTGCTCGACGAGCTCTTTAACTTCCTGGGCCATCTGCCGGAAGTGGTCGGACTGCTGATCGTCCTATGGATCGGCATCATCGTCATCAACGCCGTCACCAAACGCATGCGCACCATTGCCGAGCGTCACGCCGATACCAGGATGGCGAGAGCATCGCAGATCCGCACGCTGGCCTCCGTGTTTCGCGCGACAGGCATCGGCATTTTCGGCTTCCTGATTTTCATCCAGTTCCTGCGCGACGTTTTCGACTTCAACCTGGCCCCGCTCCTCACCTCGGCCGGCATTGCAGGCGTAGCCATCGGCCTCGCCGCGCAGACCATTGTGAAAGACGTGCTCAATGGAACCCTGTTGTTAATCGAAGACCAGTACAACGTCGGTGACGCAGTCACCATCGCCAGCGTGAGCGGCTTTGTAGAAGCGATGACACTGCGTAAAACGAGTGTTCGCGGCTTCGACGGCACACTCTACGTCGTGCCGAACAGCCAGATCACGACCGTCGCGAATCAGAGCCGCGATTTCTCGCAGACTACCGTCAATATCTCGGTCGACTTTTCCGCCGAGCCGGACAAAGTCATCGCGCTGCTCACAAAGATCGCCAATGAAGTACGCAACGACCCGGCCTACAAGGACGCATTCATTGCCGACCCCGAAATCCAGGGCGTTGATGCTGTGAAGGGCTCTGAGGTCATCTATCCGATCGTGGTCAAAACCAAGGCCCGCACCCAGTACGCGGCCATCCGCGAAATGCGACGGCGTATTCGCGCGGCGCTCCTGGAGAACGACATGCTGCCGGGCAATCCCTTCCGCGTAGCCGGCGGCACCACATTACCGGGAGCGACAGAGCGAAAGGAATTGGGACCAGTTGATCCCACCAGCATCAAGCCCCAGGAGATCAATCCATTCACAGGCGAGGGATTGTAAACACCTCGCCCTGGCCAATCGGAAGTGTCATTTCGACCGAAGCTCTGCATTTGTCATCTCGACCGAAGTGGAGAGATCTGCGCTTGCTCTCTAATCACGACTTAATAATTGCTGAGCGCACCCATCAACTCGTCAGGCGCCGTTACCGGCGGCAGGCATTGCACCCCGCGACACACAACGGCAAACGGCAGGCCGAACTGTAACTGCGGCAGGTGCGGTATTGTTTCAGCCAGCATTGGCGGGAGATTTTCTGCTGTCGCCTGCGCGTGGCTGAGCCGAATCACACTCTTGTTCACAGCAAAGCGAGCCATCGCCGCAGCCTCAAGCACATCCGCCGCATCATCCCCGATCACGACAACCTGCACGGGCGGCAGCAGAAACTTCTGCAGTGCGAGCTGATAGGTACCAGCGTACAGGCCGAAGTGTTCAACGATGCCGGCAAAGCTTGCAAGCGTGTCTTCGGCCATTTCCCGCAACGTGTCATCGCCGGTGAGATCATGCAAACGCAGAATCAGCCACACCGCAGATGGATCGCCCGCGGGAGTGGGCGAATCCTGCAGAGGCTTGCGGCGAGCCTTCAATGCCCCAATCGTGGACTCGGCATTAGCCTGCTCGGCATCGAAGAATCCGAGCGAAGTGCGATCGTAGAAACGTATCACCATTTGTTGCGTAATTCTCGCTGCCGCGGAATAATAGCGGAGTTCGCCGGTGCGCTCCCACGCATCCAGGCAGGTGTGGCCGAGGAATGCATAATCGTCGAGCATGCCAGGGACGCGGGCTCCGGCAATCTCGGCATCCGCATATGCGACGACGTGAGCCAAGCCACCATGTTCGCTCCATGCTTCGTCAAGAATGCGATCGAGCGTCTTCAGCGCGAACTCTTTGGCGCCGGCAACGCGCATCACATGCGCAGCTTCGAGGTAGCCGGAAATGGCCATCGCATTCCAGCTTGTATATATCGTCTTGTCTACGAAAGGCGTCGGCCGATCACCGCGCGCTGCATATAGTTTTGCCTTCGCAGCCACGAGCAGCGCTTCTGCCGCTGCCTCATCAATCTTCAACTTCTTTGCGACGGCCGATAGGGGCTGCAGGATGTGCAGAACATTCTTCGCCGGGTTGTGATGCATATCGCCAATCGGGCCGATATCGTAATACTCTGCCGCAACCGATAGCTCTTCCGCAGTCAGCACGGCAGCAGCTTCTTCATGCGTCCAGGTGAAGTAGTCTCCATCGTCGTCAGGTGTCATGTCGGCATCCTGTGACGCATAGAAGCCTCCACGTTCACGATCCGTCAGCCACGTATCCATCCAGCGAATTGTGTCGCGTGCGGTTGCGGCAAACTCCGGCAGCAGGAACGATTGAAACGCGTGCACATAATTCCTCAGCAACCCGGCATTGTCGTAAAGCATTTTTTCAAAATGAGGCACCACCCATCGTTCATCCACGGAATAGCGATGAAAGCCGCCGCCCAGCTGGTCATACATCCCGCCGCGCGCCATCTGCTGCAGCGTAAACACTGCAGCCTGTTTCCCCTGCGCGTTGTGTGTGCGAGACGCGCTGTCGATCAGCATATCGAGCGCAGATGGATGCGGAAACTTTGGCTGCGAACCAAAGCCGCCGTAGCGCGTATCGAACTGCTGCACCGCAGACGCGACCAGCTTGGCCGCGAGATCTTCACTCAGCACACCGCTCTTTCCTGCGAACGATTCGTTATGCTCAATCGCAGCGATCACGCTTCCGGCAGATTCGAGCACCTCATCCCGGCGGTCCTTCCACGCATGCGCCATCGTCAGCAGCACCCGCTCAAACCCCGGCCGGCCGTAGCGTTCTTCCCGCGGAAAATAAGTACCACCAAAAAAGGGCCGGCCATCCGGCGTGAGGATCGCTGTCAACGGCCAGCCGCCTTGCCCGCTGATTGCCTGCACCGCGGCCTGGTAGCGTGCATCGACATCCGGCCGTTCATCGCGATCGACCTTGACGGCTACAAAATGATCATTGATGACAGCGGCAAGCTCCGCATCTTCGTAGCTTTCGCGATCCATCACGTGGCACCAGTGACACCACACTGCGCCAATATCAAGCAGCACCGGCTTGTCCTCCCGCTTCGCGCGTTCGAACGCTTCGGAAGACCATTCCATCCATTGCACGGGCTGGTGCAGGGCAGAGCGGAGATAAGCAGAGCGGGCGCGGCTGAGCGCGTTGGTCGTGGTAGTCGTCACTGCTTTAGTCTATTGGGCTCGCCGGGATTGTGCTCGCGACATCTGCCAGCGTTGGAAACAGGCGACGTCGTACCAGCCGCACATACAGCCACGTGGTCACCACGGAGAAGACCACTGCAAAGCATCCGTAAGGCACGTAAAGAATGAACCGAAGGGTGGCCGTCGATGCAGCCCGGTCCTGGAATGACCACAGCTTGATGAGTACAGTCAGCAGCGCGACCGCTCCAACGCCAAAGAGCACCCGTACGCGAAATAGAACGAGCCACTCCAGGCTGGCCATCATTGCGCACGGCACGGCAAAGATAAGCCATGCGGCCACCGCGAGCAGCAGCGTCCAGATTGCCCATACGCCGAGGCCCATCGACAGGGTCGCAGCCAGCAGCTTCGGTTCGCCGCCGGCATCGCGCATGCCAATGAATACCTCCGCCGGCAGCGCTGCGATAAAACCTGCGACCCATCCCGCGAGACCGCCTATCGCAATAAATTTCACGCGCGTGGCGTAGCCGATCATCGCCGATTCATACCTTCACGCATATGGGCAACGAACGTGCCGCTTTCCAGATGGATGGTCCACAGCATCATGAACAACCTACGCGACCAGCCTGGTCGCGACCTTCGTATACAAATCGATCGCCTCGAACAATTCTTTCTTGCTCAGTCGTTCGGCGGGCGTGTGCGCGACGTGGATCGACCCCGGTCCCAGGAGCATGGGTTCACCCCACGCGGTCAGTGCGGGAATATCTGTCGTGAACGCCGCGATCATGGTTTCGATTCCCTCAATATCCTTGAAGCGCATGAAAGGAATCTCCAGCGGAAAGTGGATCGTCGCCAATCCTTCGACCGCTTTCTGCAATGCTTCGCGCGTCGGCTTCGAATCGCCTACCAGCCTTACCAGTAGCTCCGCCCTTGCCTGGTCAGGAATGACATTCGGTGCGCGTCCGCCTTCGATCAAACCGATATTGAGCGTGCTCGGCCCTATGTCTTCGACCACCGGCAACTCCACTTCAAGAATACGCGTTAGCGCTGCGACCAGCTTGTTCACCGCACTGTCGCCGAGCTCCGGATAGGCTGAGTGCGCCATTTTTCCACTCGCCAGAATAGACGCGCGCAGCGCACCTTTTGATGCAAGCGCCAACCGGTTGTCGGTCGGCTCGCCGTTGATCAGGAAGCGGCTGCCGCGGGGCGACAGATTTGCCAGCTTCGCGCCGGCCGAGTCGCGCTCTTCTCCCACCACAAACAGCAGGCCGACTTTGACTCCGCTGTCACGCAGATTTTCTGCAGCCACTATCTGTGCGGCGATAATGCCTTTTGCATCGCACGCACCGCGGCCATAAATATACTCATCGTCTTCACGGCTGCCGAACCATGGCGGCACCGTATCCATGTGCGTCGACAACACGACGTCGGGCGTCTCGCCCGGCATGCCGGCATAGACATTAAAACGTTCCACCGTGGAAGTACTGCCCTCCGGCTGCGGTACAGCACTTTTCTCGACGAGAAATTGACGACCCTCAAGGAACTCGGCCAGGTAATGCCCGACAGCGCCTTCCATATAAGTTGTGGATTCAATATCCACCAGCTTGCGCGTCAGCAGAACGGGGTCAACCTTGGCCATATGCAATCAATTCCTCCAGCGTGGATTCAGAATACCGGAGGGCTCTCTCTTACAATGGACTTCACGATGAATGATTCCAACGCAACGACCCAGCTGCCGGAGAATGCCGCACCCGCCGTCCTCGACTCAGTGGACATTCCGGGGCCTGCCGGCATCCTCGAAGCGCTGCTCAATCCAGGCGAGCCGGATGCAGCTTATTCTGTGCTGGTCTGTCACCCGCATCCGCCCAGTGGAGGCACCCTGCACAACAAGGTCGTTTATCACGCGATGAAAGCGTTCAACAGCCTCGGCCTGCCCGTACTGCGCTTCAACTTTCGCGGCACTGGCCGAAGCGAGGGCGTGCATGATCACGGTCGTGGCGAAGTCGACGACGTACGTGCAGCAGTTTCATGGCTCGATGCGAAGTTCGGCAAGCCCGTCATCTTCGCAGGCTTCTCTTTCGGATCGAACGTCGGCCTGCGGGCCTGTTGCGGCGATGCGCGCGTCAAAGGCATCGTGGCACTGGGTGTGCCCATGCATGCTGCCGGCCGTGATTACACATACAATTTCCTGCCAGGATGCCTCCAGGAAAAATTATTCATCAGCGGCTCGCGCGACCAGTTTGCCAGCGAAGAAAGCGTCAAGTCTCTGGTTGACTCCTCTCCCAATTCGCATCTGATCTGGGTGCTGGATGCCGATCACTTTTTTGCAGGCAAGCTTGACCAGGTCCGCATCGGTATTCGAGGCTGGATGGAAGCAAACTTTCTGCCCGTCAGCGAAAGCAGCCTGCCTGCGCGGCAGGAAAACTAACCTCCACCCAAGGCCACTGCTGCTATGTTGATGGACGGCCCGAACACTCCCGGCGACCCTGTTGCACCCGCCATAGACTCCGGTATTCATTCCAGCGAACAACTGCACGCCTCCGCACGTGATATTTTTTCGAGCGCACTCGCTCAGTGCAGCATAGGCACCGCCTTCGATCGCCATCTGCATTTCGAAGGCAGCACCCTGGTGCATCATCCATTTCCAGCACTGCAAAACGTTTTGAAGCCGGTCAGGATCCCGCTCGACCAGTTTCGCCATATCCGCATTTTCGCGCTGGGCAAGGCAGCCGTGCCCATGCTCGAAGCACTCCTGACCCGTCTGCCGCGCGGCCTTCCCTATCGTGCGCTGTGCGCCGGACCGGAGAAGCCCGCCAAGCGCAACTGGCGCATCCACTCATTCAGCGCCGGTCATCCCGTCCCCAACGAAGATTCCTTCGAAGCAGCGCGCCTGGCGTTGAAAATGCTGCGCCAGTCACACACAGATACCTTCGTCTTCTTTCTGATCAGCGGCGGAGGCAGCACCCTGTTCGAGCTGCCGCTCGACGATTCGATTACGCTCGCCGACACTATCGCCTTTCACGAAGCACTGGTCAGCTGCGGAGCGACCATCCACGAAATCAACGTGGTGCGTAAACATTTCTCCGCAGTGAAGGGGGGCCGCCTGGCTCTCGCAGCTCCGGCCGCGACCAAGCTCACCTTGCAGATTGCCGATGTGCCGCTTCGCGAGCTCGACGCCCTCGCATCAGGACCGACCATTCCCGACCGATCGACAGTCGAAGAATGCCGACAGGTCCTTGAGCACTACCATTTGCTCGAACGATTTCCCGCCTC
>CAZZZL010000052.1:21823-30369 GCA_964658655.1 uncultured Acetobacteraceae bacterium
CTGTCAGGGCCTTCTTTACCGCCGCTCATCTCGAAGAAACGCCCGGGGCCAAGCCGTCTGCCGGAAGCCGCCAGCCCGGTGTAAAGCGCGGCGGCTTCCGTCCCACCGCGGCATTGCGGGCGATGCTGCGGCCGTCTGCCGCGGCGTCGCAGGAAGCGCAGTTCCTCAAGGACCCGCCGGGATTCGGCGCACTCAGCCTCGACACACTGCTTTCCAGTCACGACCTGGTCAACGCTGCGCGCGACTGCGCCCACCAGCTCGGCTTTAAAGTCGTCATTGACAACACGTGTGACGACTGGCCATACGATGCCGCCGCGCTCTACCTGGTGCGCCGCTTTGCCGAACTCCAGCGCAGGCATCCCCGTCTCTGCCTTATCTCGAGTGGCGAAGTAACGGTACGCCTCACCGGCAAGTGCGGCACCGGCGGCAGGAACCAGCAGTTTGCACTCGCGGCCGCGATGGCCGTCGCAGGTGAGACAGGCTTCCTCTCGCCTGAAGGAGCTGCCATCTGCGCTGAAGCATTCGGCAGCGAGCCGGACCCCGCGCCGCACAACTCCCATGCAGAAGTCTGTATCTTTTCTGCCGGCACCGATGGCATGGATGGCAACAGTCCCGTCGCCGGCGCTATCGCCGACACAACCACCCTTGCGCGCGCCCGCGCCCTGAACTTCGACCCGCTCGCATCTCTGCTGGGCTTCGACGCCTGCCCGCTCTTCAGCGCTCTCGGCGATACCGTCGTGACTGGCCGAACCGGCCACAACCTTCGCGATCTGCGACTGTTACTGAGCAAGCCCGCCGACCCCGACAGCACTGTTCCCGCGATCAGAGAAGATGCCGGAGAGCTGTTCGCAGACGGCTAGGCGCTTCAATGCAGCCTGTTTCCAGGGTGCATTTCGTGCAACCCAGTCAACGTGAACGCGGCCGCTGCAGGTGTCTTCCAGGCCCGATTTGTTCTAGCATAGGCAGATGGCAGCAAGAAGAGAATGGACAGAGTGGCACCTGACGCCGCGTGGCTGGGAAATGGGTTCCACCCGCCACGGCGACCAGGGAAACGTTTGGGTAGGAGAACCGGAAGACCGCGTTCTCTCCGTGACGTACAAAGAGCAGCAGACTTCCGCCCAGCCCGTGCCGTCGATCGGCACAGAAGAATCCTGGCGCACCAAGGATCCGGGCGCGCCCATCGCAGAATTGCTCCAGAAACACGGCGAGTGTCCCAAGCGACTGAAGTAATCTCTCTCGCGAACGTGGGTGGAATTGCAGCCAAGCGAGAGCGAAGGACGTCCATCCTTGCCCTCGACTTCGGACGCCCCGCTAATAAGTGCTCGCAGCATCCAGACGCTGCACATCTTCCCTAGTCAATTCCAGTGTCGTGGCCGCGACCAGGTCCTGCAGCTGCTCTACCGTAGTCGCGCTGGCGATCGGCGACGTGATGCTCGGACGCGCAATCAGCCACGCAAGCGCCACGACCGCCGGACGTGAGCCATGCGCCTTGGCAACCTCATCCAGCGCCTTGATCACCCCGAAGCCCTTTTCGTTCAGATAAGCCTTCACGCCTCCGCCCCGCGCTTTGCCCGCTGCATCGGCTTCCGAACGATACTTGCCGCTGAGAAATCCCGACGCCAGCGAGTAATACGGGATGACGCCGACGTTGTGCTTGAGGCACACCGGCTCCAGCGTCGTCTCGTAATCCTGCCGGTAAACCAGGTTGTAGTGCGGCTGGAGTGATTCGTACTTCGGCAGCGAGTGTGTCGCGCTTACCTGCAAAGCCGCTTCCAGGCGCGCGCCGCTGTAGTTGGACGCACCAATCGCCCGCACTTTCCCGGCCTTTACCAGCTCTCCAAAAGCCGACAGCGTCTCTTCCAGGGGAACACCCGCGTCATCCTTGTGCGCCTGGTACAGATCAATCGCATCAATCTGCAGGCGACTCAGCGATTCGTCGACAGCCTGGGCGATTCGGTCTTTCGAAAGACCGCTCTTGCCGTCACCCATATCCATGCCTACCTTGGTCGCGATCACAACCTTCTCTCGCTTCCCGTTCTGCTTCAGCCACTTGCCGATAATGGTCTCGGATTCGCCGCCCACATTGCCATCAACCCACCGAGAGTACACATCAGCCGTGTCGATGAAGTTCAGTCCACCGTCGAGCGCAGCATCCAGCAGCCGAAAGGAAGCGGCCTCATCGATTGTCCAACCAAAGACATTTCCGCCCAGGCAAAGGGGCGCTACCGAAAGTGCTGAGCTGCCCAGTTTTCTATGTTCCATAGATTCCTTCCTCACTCCATAAACGCCCGCAAGCATTCCCGCAGGCCTGTCCTTCTGTAGAGATGCAGACCAGCGCCCTTCCGGGTCGTACGAGCCCGAGGATGGCCTTCTACAACTTGGGTCACCTGCCTAACGCTTGTTTCGGACGCCATTGAAAGCTTTCTGACAGATGATCGAGAGGTCGCTTCAAACAGGTCGCCTCTTTGACACCTTTTGCTTCAGCAGGAACTCGCGGAGGAGAATGGATCGCGCTGGCCGTCGCGCAGTCGGTCGCCTTCCAGGTATCTGCGCTTCATGCCGCCGCTGCTTCAATGGCAGCACGCATTTCATTGCTGAACCTGTCCTGGCTGCGCCTCGGCCTGTTGATGCCGATCGGCAATCCTCGGGGACGCGGTCGGCACGTGGAGCCCAAGCTGCCGCTCGAAGCAAGTCATCCCGCCGCCGCGGCCGCGCTCCGCCAGATGCAGAGAGAGCCGCGCAGTCGTCTTCTCTCCACAGCCATCCATCCCCCTCAAGGGAGCAGTGCTGTTCGAGAGTCGATCCTCGGCATGGAAGAAGGTGTCGAGGGCAACCTCCTCCTGCATTACGTCTCAGCATCGGGCGCTCTCACCTTGGCAGCCGGCTGGCTTGGATCAGGACGTCGGCGGTACATCTGGGTTCCGCTGAGGCCGACGCTTGCGTGGAACGGCAAGTCTCGCGAAGACTCGGTATCTCTACTGACGCCGGATGAAATTGCCGTCCTGGCCCGGGACCTGCATAACGGGCTGATCGAACTCAACCAGCGCCACGTGATCGAAGAGTTCCTGCCGCCCGATCCTATCCCCATGCCGGAACGGAAAGCCGTGCTTTCGCGCTACTCCCAGCTACTGGAGGGCCACGGCTGGACCGTGACCCTTGATGACTCTGCGTCGAGGCGATCGCTCAAGCGCACCGATGAAGCCGAAGCCGCGCACGAATGGTCGCAGGCCGATCGCGAGGAACTGGCTCGCCTCGAAGCCCTGGTCGCGCAGACGTTGAAGGGCGTGAGAACCAGCAGCCGCATACTCTACCAGGACAAGTGACGACCGCTGCTCATGGTCGACATCGACCCCTCGTGGCAGTACAGTCCCGCCTGCGGTCTCTATGGTACGATTCCCCCTTTGAGACGTAATCTCGCTTCTCATAGGGTGGCATGAAGATAAATAGGTACCTGGTCCGTTCTACCCTCGTCGGTGCACTCGGCGGACTTCTCTTCGGGTTCGATACTGCGGTCATTTCAGGAACCACCCGCACCCTCGTTCCTACCTTCGCTCTCTCTCCGCGCCAGCTCGGTATCACCGTCGCAAGTGCGCTCGCCGGGGCTGTGATCGGCGCCATTTTTGCCGGAATTCCGGGCGAAAAGTATGGACGCCGGGCAAGTCTGCGGGGCATGGCTCTTCTTTACATCATCTCCGCCGTTGGTTGCGCGTTAGCCTGGAACTGGCCGCTGTTGCTGGTCTTCCGTTTCATCGGCGGCCTTGGAGTAGGTGGCTCCTCCGTCCTTGGCCCCATGTACATCGCCGAACTGGCGCCGGCCAAGCTGCGGGGACGCCTTGTCGGCACCTTCCAGGTAAACATCGTTGTCGGCATCCTCCTCGCCTATCTGTCGAACTACCTCATCGGCACAATGCACCTTGGCCAGCTCGAGTGGCGCTGGGAACTTGGCGTCTCTGCGGTCCCGGCCGTCCTGTTCTTCGCCATGCTGTTCGGCATTCCTGACAGTTCGCGCTGGCTGGTCTCGAAAAGTCGCAACACTGAAGCACTTGACGTCCTCAAACTGACCGGCGCACCCGACTCTGAAGCCGAACTCAAAGAGATCGTGGATTCACTGCACTTCGAGCGCGCCACCGAGCCGCTCTTCCAGAAGCGATACATGTTCCCGATCATGCTGGCCATCATTACCGGCGCCTTCAACCAGCTTTCGGGCATCAACGCGATCCTCTACTACCTCAATGACATCTTTGCCCAGGCCGGCTTCAGCCGCGTTTCAGGGGATCTGCAGGCCGTCGCCGTCGGCGCCACCAACCTCGTCTTCACCCTCGTCGGCATGGCCCTGATCGATCGCGCCGGACGCAAATGGCTCATGCTGGTAGGCTGCGTTGGCCTTACGCTCTGCCTCGGCGGCGTCAGTGCCGTCTTCTGGACGCACTCCCACCAGGCCTGGCTGGTCTGGCTTCTGATGGCCTACATTGCCTGCTTCGCTGCATCCCAGGGTGCGGTTACCTGGGTATACATCGGGGAAATCTTTCCCACCCGCGTCCGCGCCAAGGGTCAGAGCCTCGGCTCCAGTTCCCACTGGATCATGAACGCCATCATCTCAGGCATATTTCCCACACTGGCAGCGAAGTCCGGGGCTTACCCCTTTATCTTCTTCGGCGCGATGATGGCCCTTCAGTTCTTCCTTGTTCTCATCCTCTACCCGGAAACCAAGGGAATTTCCCTCGAGGAGATGCAGAGCCGACTCAAAATCGGCTGAACTGTTGTCTTTCCTGTTACTTCTACAAAAGTGTGCTTGAAGTCTGTGACATCTTCGCTGTAGTAATAGTGAACGTCAGGCAACGCCAAGGGCCCCGTCGCCATCCGTACAAGTCAAAATCGTTTTAATTATGGCCCATCGACAAATTCTCCTGGTAGACGACAATGCGGTACAGGCGGCAACGAGGAGAATCATCCTTGAGCGGACCGGCGCGACAGTTCGCGTCGCGTCCAGTGGCATTCAGGCGCTTGGCATCCTGGACTCTCCCGATGAAAAAGCTGTCCGGCTCCTGATTACAGACCACCTGATGCCAGGCATGAACGGCCCCGAACTCGTTCGTTCCGTCCGCGATCGCGACCTGCATATGCCCATTGTTGTTTTAAGCGGACTGCCGGATGCAGAAGAGCAATATGACGGCCTCGACGTGATCTTCCGCCTTAAACCATTTCATCCGGACTCTTTGATCGCGCTCGTCCACGAACTTCTCGAAGAGCCACCCATGCAACGCAGCGCTTAGCTCAAATCCCTGCTCCTCCCAACCATCCTCATTCAGGGTGGTTTTTCATTTGGTGGCTGCGGAACCACACTCCTTGAACGCCAGCCCTTGGCGTTGATTGCGCGTCTTGCCCGGCTTTGCAACAATGGGCTGTGACATCATGCCAGCTCTAGGAAGTTTCGCACTCCTGCTCGCGCTCGCCCTCAGCGCGTATACCCTCTTTGCTGGAACGATCGCGCTGCGGCAAATTGCTGTGGCCGGCGGCAAATATGTCCCTCACACCGTCACCCCGGAACGCCTGGCCGAGACTGCGCGCCGCTCCGGCATTGCTTCCTTTATCGCAGTCACCTGCGCGGCCATCGTGCTGGTCTACTGCTCCTTCACCAATGATTTTTCAGTCGCCTACATCCTGCATCATTCCAACCGAGCGCTACCGGGGGCCTACAAGTTCTCCGCGCTTTGGTCCGGTCAGGAAGGCTCGCTGCTGCTTTGGGCATGGCTGCTCACCGGGTATGGATTCGTCCTGCGCCTGCGCCATAAAGTCGACGTGCGGCTAACCGCTTATGCCTCGACCATCCTCGCCGGCATCCAGGTCTTCTTCCTGCTGCTGCTGAATTTCGCCGCACCCCCATTCGCACTTACTGCCGGTGCTGTTCCAGCCGATGGCTTTGGACTCAATCCCCTGCTGCAATATCCGGAGATGGCCATCCATCCGCCCATGCTCTACCTCGGCTACGTCGGCTTCTCCGTCCCGTTTGCCTTCGCACTCGGCGCACTCATGATGCGCTACCCCGGCGAAAAGTGGCTGCACATCACGCGCCGCTGGACCATGGTGACCTGGCTCTTCCTCACCTGCGGCATCTTCCTCGGCGCGCACTGGGCATACTCTGTACTCGGCTGGGGCGGCTATTGGGGCTGGGACCCAGTTGAAAATGCCTCGCTCATGCCGTGGCTCACCGGCACTGCCTTCCTGCACTCGGTCATGATGCAGGAAAAGCGCGGCATGATGAAGTCCTGGAATGTCTGGCTCATCTTCTCCACCTTCATGCTGACCATTCTTGGCACCCTCCTGACACGCTCCGGCCTGGTCAGTTCCGTCCACGCCTTCGCCGAGTCCTCAATCGGTGCGTGGTTCTGGGGATTTCTCATCATTGTGCTGGCAGTCTGCCTGTTCACCTTCATTCGTAACCGAGATCACCTGAAATCCGACCACAAGCTCGAGTCTCTGGTCTCGCGCGAGTCCAGCTTCCTCTTCAATAACCTGCTGCTGCTTGCGGCCTGCTTCACCATTCTCTGGGGCACGCTCTTCCCGGTCATCTCGGAATATGTGCAGGGCAACAAGGTGACGGTTGGCGCGCCTTTCTACAACCGCGTGGCACTGCCGCTGGGCCTCGGCCTGCTGCTGCTGACAGGCGTAGGGCCACTCCTCGCCTGGCGGTCTTCTTCTCTTCGCTCCATCCGCCGCAACTTCATCCTGCCCTCCATCGCGACCGTCGTCGCCGCCGTCATCCTGATGCTCACCGGCATGAAGCCCTGGCAGGACATCGCCTACCTCTACTCGCTGGTTGCCTTCTCGCTTGGTGCCGGTGTGACCGTCGCCATCCTTTCGGAATTCCTGCGCGGCGCCCACGTCATCCAGGTGCAGACCGGCAAAAACATCTTCGCGTCGATCTTCCAGTTGACCCGCCGCAATACCCGTCGCTACGGCGGATACTTGGTGCACTTCGGCGTCGTCGTCATCTTCATCGGCCTGGCTGGCTCAGCTTTCGATCAGAGCCACGAGCAGGAGATGAATTTCAACGACTCGATGAAGATCGGCCCCTACAGCCTCGTCTGCAAGGACTACACCGACGAGACGAACCTGAATTACGACAGCGAGTTTGCCGTGCTCGATGTCTCGCGTAACGGCAAGCACGTTACGGAGATGACGCCGGAGAAGCGCTTCTATCTCGCGTCACAGCAGAATTCGACCATGGTCGCCAATCACTCGACCCTGGCCTGGGACCTGTATGTGGTCTACGCAGGTAAAAATGCGGACACCGGCAAACCGATCATCAAGGTCTTCCTGAAGCCGCTGGTCGCGTGGATCTGGATCGGCGTCCTGATCGTCGCCTGGGGCACACTCGTCGCCCTTGCGCCCAACCTTACCACGGTATTCTCAACGCGCAGGCTCAGCCCGGCAGAAGTCTCCCGCGACCTCGCGGCGACTACGGCAGGAGACTAGTGGAGAAGGTTCTTCAACTTGTATGTGTAGCCCTGGCCATCATCGTCTCCGTTGGAGCCGGTGACCCAACCGCCCATTTTGACAGACTCTCTCACCAGATCATGTGCGGCTGCAGTTGCAACCAGCTCCTTGGCGAATGCAACCACGTCGGCTGTCCCGATTCGCCGGGAATGCGTGACAAGCTGATGTCCGAGGTCACTCGCGGCGACAATGATCGCGCCATCCTCATCGACTTTCAGAATGAATACGGTCCTGCCGTCCTGGCGGCTCCGCGCTTCACCGCCTTCAATCACGTGGCATGGATCATGCCGCCGCTTGTGCTCGCCCTGGGACTTGGAGTCGTCGCATTCACGGTCCGTCGTTGGCGTTTGCAGCCGGCCAGTATTCCGGACGCGCCGAAGAATTATTCGAAGAGCGAGTTTGATGCGGTGCGTGATCGCATTCGGCGTGATACCGAAATTTAGCCGCGTGCCTGCAAAAGAGGCGCATCCCTTTACGCAATTTTGGCGTCTGCATGATAGCAGTACAGTAGAATTTGTCCGACACACTCTGGTGAACGACTACTCTTGAGAATGCGCGCATCTCAGCTCGAAGAATGTGCGTTTTGTGTACCAAAAAAGAAGGATGATCTCTCCCATGAACCTTGAGCCTGTCTCGACTCCTGTTTTGAATTCCGCCGCGGTGCAAAGCTTCGTGGCAAGCCTTCTTCCCTTGCAAGCCATGCTTGGTCAACAGGCATGCGAAAGTGCCTCTTCCACCACGACGCTATGGGCTGCTCCTCCGAAAAAGAGCATCCTCGACGACGACGATGCCGACCCTCTCGAAAAAGACGACGTCGATGATGAAGAAGAACTCGAAGACGACGACGATCCCGAAGATGACGACGACGAAGATGAGGATGAGGAAGACGATGATCTCGAGGACGATGACGACCTTGAAGACGATGATGAAGACGACGACGAATTAGAAGACGACGACGACATCGATCTCGACGACGAAGACGATGACGACGATGAAGAAGAAGAGGAAGACGAAGAGGAGTAGCTGAGAACTGTACGCGACAAAACACG
>CAZZZL010000053.1:0-30244 GCA_964658655.1 uncultured Acetobacteraceae bacterium
CTAGCTACTGCAACAGCGAAAGCGCCCCGGTTGATCCCGGAGCGCTTTCGCTTTTCTACCTGTTGACTCTCTGGCCAACTTAAATGTGGGGCCACAGAAACATGCGACCAACGGGAGCATAAGCGCGCGTGGCGCGCCTACGCCCGTGCGGCCAGTACCTAGGAACGTACGGCCAGTACTGAGCGAAACCTGGCTTTGCCGCTCATCATGTGGTCATAGGCTTCCGCGGCTTTGTCCAGTGCAAAGGTTTCGATGAGAGCTTTGACGTTCTGCAGTTCGCTGAAGTTGAGGGTGTCTTCGGAGTCAATGGCGGTGCCGCTGGGCCAGCCATGGATGGACTGCCGGTTGCCAATCAACTGCATGGATGCGACCTTGATCGGCTCCATCGAAACACCGACGACGACAAGTTCGCCGGCATAGCCGAGTCCGCTAATGGCAGCGTTGACGGCGTCGGAATTGGTGACAGTGGAGAGGATCAGTTTTGCGCCGCCGAGTGCCTGCAGGGCCTTGCCGACATCTTCGGTGGTGCTGTCGATGTAATGGTGCGCGCCGAGTTCCTTGGCAAACTTTGCCTTGTCAGAACCACGCGCGATCGCGACAGTCTTGAAGCCGAGCTTGGCGGCATACTGCACGGCCAGATGACCCAACCCGCCGATGCCGAGGATCGCGACGAGATCCGGCGCCTTGGCCTTGCTGTTGCGGATGGCATTGAAGGTGGTGATGCCGGCGCAGAGCAGAGGGGCGGCTTCCGTGCTGTCGAGGGAATCAGGCACCAGGGCCAGGGCTTCGGCCGGAGCGATGACGTACTCTGCGTAGCCGCCGTCATAAGTGATCCCGGGAATGCTGGCATTGCGGCACATCACCAGGTCGCCGCGGCGACAGGCTTCGCAGTGGCCGCAATGGCCGCCATACCAGCCGAGACCGACGCGCTGGCCGACCTTCCATGGCTCGACATTGTCGCCGACGGCGTCGATGAGGCCAATCACCTCATGGCCCGGCACGCGCGGGAATTGAATGCCCGGCATGTGGCCTTCCTTGGTGAGCGAATCGCTGTGGCACACGCCGCAGGCCTGCACCTGGATGCGCACGTGAGCGGCAGGTGGCTCGGGGATGGGGCGACGGACGAGTTCAAACGCTCCTCCCGCGCTCGGGACCTGTGCGACCAGCATGGTCTTGATTGAGGTGGAGGTGTCGGACGGTTGCGACTTTTCGAATGTGGTCATTGTGAGTCCTTCTAATGCTTGGAGCTGCGCTTCTAGGGATGCGGAGGCAGGCAAGAAGATGCCTTAAAGTTCGTTGAAGATGCAGGTGGAGCGGTGCCGGGCCGTCGTAGTATGCTTGAAGGGCGCACCCGTAGCTCAGCTGGATAGAGCATTCGCCTCCGAAGCGAAGGGTCAGAAGTTCGAATCTTCTCGGGTGCACCATCATCTGCCATCCACTAGCTACTCGTTTTTGGATGGAACCGAGCCCGGCGTGCGATGATCCGCCGGGCTCGCAACTCCCGCCTCCAGATTTCATAAGTCATGACGATGCAGGTGAATTGTGCCTGGTCCTACTTGGCCGGCGTGGACGGTAGTTCGCGGATCTTGATGTTCCGAAATGAGACGGGGAAGCCGTGGTCCTGCAAGTCGATACAGGTATCGTGCATATCGGCGAAGTTCGGGTAGACCGCAAATTTGCTGCTGGCGACGAGCTGGCGGAACCGGGGGGAGCTGCGGTCATACTCCACCACTCTGGTGCCGTTGAGCCAGTGTTCGACGTGGGTTCCATTAACGACGATCCTGGCGGTATTCCACTGGCCGACTGGATGGATAGGTTTGGTATGGTCGGCAGTGCCTGCAGCGGGGATCAGGTCGTACAGGGAAGCCACGGTGCGATCGCCGTCTATACCACGCCTGGCGTCGGGGTGCACATCATCATCGAGTATCTGGTACTCGTAGCCTACGGGCGAACCAGGACCCTTTTTCAGGTCTAGGTCGACCAGGTAGAGAATGCCGCTGTTGGCCCCGGCGGTCGTGCGAAAGTCAATGGAGAGTTCGTAGTTGGCGTAGGTCCGGACGGTGACGATGTCGCCGGCATCGCCGCCTTCGCTGCCGCCTACATCGGTAACACTCAGCACGCCGTCCTTCATCACCCAGCCGGCGGAGGGGAAAGGCCCGCCGCGCTCGCTGCGCCAGCCGGCGGTGGTCTTGCCATCCCAGAGAAGATGCCAGCCCCGTGCCTTCTCTTTCCTGGTAAGGGTGTTCTGGGCCTGGGCGAAGGCGGAGATAGCGGTCGTGAGCAAAGCAGACGCGACAATACAGGTGCGTAGGAGCATAGGTCATCACGATACGCGGAGCAGGTCAGGTTGGGTAGTGGCCGGACCGCGGAGCGATGCGGCGCATGCATGTCCCGCGAGGTAATCTTCGAGGCTACCTGCCTTTGCAGCAACCGGCAGCCATCGCAGCAAAAAGCCCGGCATGGATAGGCCGGGCTTATGTTTGGTTTATTTGGAACCTAGATGTGGCAGGAAACGGCGCCGCGTTTTTCCAGGTATTTCTGGTGATACTCTTCGGCTCGCCAAAAAGTCTGCGCGGGAACAACCTCTGTGACGATTGGCTTTGAGAAGCGTTTCGCTGCAGTCAGTTCTTCAATCACTTTCTTCGCCGTCGCTTCCTGCTCAGGTGAATGGAAGAAGATGGCGCTGCGATACTGGGCTCCCCAGTCCGGACCCTGGCGATTGAGGGTGGTGGGATCGTGCAGCTCGAAGAACGCACGAACGATCGTCTCGTAGCTCACCCTGGCCGGATCGAAGTCCAACTCGACCACTTCGGCGTGGCCGGTGCGGTCTGTGCAGACATCTTTATAGGTTGGTCTTTCTAGCTTGCCGCCCTCATAACCGACGGCAGTTTCGGTCACGCCGGGAATCTGGCCGAAGCTCACTTCGACACCCCAGAAACAGCCGGCTCCAAATGTCGCTTTTTGCATGGAAAACCTCTCGCAACGTTAGATGCGCAGGCTCCAGTGTAGGCTTCAACGCTGCTTTTTGCGTGTCGTGACTCAGCAGCGGAAGCAGTTTTCGTCATGATCGTTGACCAGGCCACAGGCCTGCATCCAGGCATAGACGATCACCGGCCCGACGAACTTGAAGCCGCGCTTTTTCAACTGCTTTGAGATTTCTTCGGACAACTCGGATTTGACGAGATGTTTGGCGGTGTTGTGGATGGGCTTGCCGCCGGTGAAATCCCAGCAGAATTTGGAGAAATCTTCTCCGTCAGACTGCATGGCAAGGTAGGCGCGGGCGCCGCCGATGGTGGCTTCGATCTTGGCCCGTGCGCGGACGATGCCGGGGTCTTCCATCAATCGGGCAACGTCGGCTTCAGTGAATTTAGCGACTTTCTTCGGATCGAAATCCTTGAACGCCTTGCGGAAGGCGTCGCGCTTACGCAGGATGATGAGCCACGACAGGCCAGCCTGGAAGCCGTCGAGCATCAGCTTTTCCCAGAGCGCGCGGCTGTCGTACTCGGGCACGCCCTATTCTTCGTCGTGATAGCGGAGAAGGAGTGGATCGGATTCCGCCCACGGGCAGCGCTCTTTCATTGGCATATTCATTGCCTTCAGATTCACCATCTCCCGGCTGTCTCCCAGCGTGCAAGCATTGAGGCCTCGACTGTCAGGGAGACTCGAAACCCGAGCTGTCTCAATCGATCGAGTGGTGAAGGAAAATCGAATCGCTTGAGCAGCGCAGCTTACTTCAGGATAGCGAATGTTCCAACCACAGCGAT
Organism: uncultured Acetobacteraceae bacterium; assembly: GCA_964658655.1. Lineage (GTDB taxonomy): Bacteria > Acidobacteriota > Terriglobia > Terriglobales > Acidobacteriaceae. The sequence goes on from CAZZZL010000053.1 coordinate 3,765, forward strand.
CTTTCTCGCGGTTGCCTGCTCGCGGCCTGCACATTCGTTGATGAGCAGAGAGGGGATCAACCTGATTGATTTCGGCAGGCCCTCAGAGACCTTGTAAGCGTCTGAGCGAGTTTCTTCCCGGACGGCCGATGCTTCACGAGCAAGAGACCATCCCTGCGATTCAGTCCGGACGACTCAGCGACCCTTGGGCTTTGTCTTCTTGAAGGCGCTGCCGAATCTCGGACCTTGCTTCTTGGGCGCGGACTTGATGCCGGGACGAACCTTCTTCTTCCGCACCGTGAACTTCTTCTTAGGCGGTGGCAGTACCTTCGACTCCACTTTTTCAAGCAGCTTTTTCGGGCGACTGACCAGCGATGCGGGCTTGGGTGCGGGTGCTCCCGGCTCCGGTGCCTTGCGTTTCGAGGCTTTGGTGAGCAGGAAGATTTCGCGCTCGCTCAGTTCGCGGAACTGACCTGGTTCTACGTCGAGCACCAGGGGGCCGTAACCGACGCGGCGGATCTTTTCAACGTGGTGGCCGATTTCTTCGAACAGCTTGCGAATCTGGCGGTTGCGCCCTTCGGTCAGGATCACTTCGTACCACGGATTGTCAGCTTCACGGACCAGCGTCACGCGGACTGGTTCCGACAGGACACGGCCCTCGCGCGTGCCCGGTTTGCCGCGCTCGATCATGATGCCGCGGCGGATCTGCTCAAGCTTGTTCTCGCCCGGGATCCCGGCGACTTTGACCAGGTAGGTTTTCTCAACTTTGGCCGAGGCGCGGGTAAGGCCGTTGGTCAGATCGCCGTCATTTGTGACCAGGATGAGGCCTTCACTTTCGTAATCAAGGCGCCCGACAGGGAAGACGCGGACGCGTGCGCGTTCGAAGAATTGCATCACCGTCGGACGATGCTGCGGGTCGGACGCGGTTGTGACAAAGCCCTTGGGCTTGTTCAGCATGAAGTAGCGATGCTTCTCCGGGCCGTGCAGCAGTTTGCCATCGACGCGGATGTGGTCCTTGTGCGGATCGGCTTTCGTGCCCAGCTCGGTGACGACCTTGCCGTTGAGCTGCACGCGTCCCTCGAGGATCAGTTCCTCCGACTTGCGGCGGGAGGCGATGCCGGCCTGCGCGATGATCTTCTGGAGCCGCTGCGTGGATTCTTCCTTAGGCATCAGCTCTCCTGTTCCTGCGCAACTTCTTCTGTAGCAGATTCGATTTCGTTTGTCTGTGCTGGAACTTCGGAGGCTTCATGCGAAGGAGATGCAGGCCCCTTCTCTTCGCTTTGCTCCGGTCGGGATGACAACTCCGGAGCGGCATCCGTTTCGGATGATTCGCCCTCGGCCGCAGTGTCTTGACCTTCATGCTCAAACGGAAGTGGCTCGCTGCCTTCGCGTTCCGGCTCGATGCCCGCCTTTTCATGCATGGCTTCGGCTTCGATCGCGTCGCTTTCGGCCAGCTCTCCGGCCATCTTCTCGAACTCTTCCATCGACGGCAGTTCAGCGACATCCTTGAGGCCGAAGCGGAGAAGGAACTCTTTGGTCGTCTTGTAGAGAATGGGGCGGCCGATGACCTGCTTGCGTCCTGCGGTGGTGACGAGTTTGCGGCTGATGAGGCTGGCCAGCACGCCGCCTGAATCGACGCCGCGGATTTCTGCAACTTCCGGAGCGGTCACGGGCTGCTTGTAGGCGATGACGGCCAGTGTCTCGAGCGCCTGGAGCGAAAGCTTCATCACTGGTTTCAGGCTCTTGACGAAGGCGCGCACGGCGTCGTGATATTCGGGCTTGGTGGCCATGCGGTAACCACCGGCAATCTCGCGAATTTCGATGCCGCGGTCCTGGACGACATAGTCGGCAATCAGTTCATCGACGAGGACGCGAATGTGGTCGCGCACCTCGCGATCGCGTAGACGGGCGACGCGCCTGGCCGCCAGATCGTCGTCGGCCGCGGCATCGGATGCCTGCAGTTGCGGAGCAGCATCGTGCGGCAGTGTTTCGCTGGACGCGTCGGGATTCGCCGACTCGGCAAGGAGTGGTGCGGTGTCGATCGCGGCCTGGTGCGCGGCTTCGTGCGCGGACGGGTGGTCAGGCGCCGTCTCGGTGAAGAAGTCGCTCATGGTGCCGGCTGCATCGATGACCGTGATCTCGGCTGAGGCGCCATGTGCCTCGCTGGCAGATTCCGCAGCAAACGGCACTTCGAGCTGCTCGGCGGCGGGCGGTTCTGCCGAGGGAACTTCGACCGCGAAGATGGCGGCAAGCTGCGCAAGGGTGACGGGTTCTTCTGCCGCGTAGATGACGGCTTCGATCTTGGCTTTCAGGCTCATGGTTGCGTGGGTGGCACGGAAAAAGCTGCCTTGTTCATACTATCGGACGCATAGCTTGCCCCCCCTCACCTTTCACGGTTCCGGAGGTCCGGGATGAGGGATCGGGTCGAAAACTGTATGCTTGTCTACAGTCCGACCCTTGGTCGCTGCCTGCTGACTGGTACCAGGATTGCAGGCCCAGGGTGAATTTCAAGACTGATTTTACCCCGGGGGATTACACATGACGCTGCTCCTTCTGCAGATGATGACTGTGCTACTGGTAGCCCTGCTCTGCGGCTGGCTGGCGAGGAAGCTGGGTCAGTCGCGTGTCATCGGAGAGATTCTAGGCGGCATTCTCATTGGGCCCTCGGTATTTGGCCGACTCGCACCCGGCGCAGCGCACAGCCTGTTTCCGGCGAGTTCGCTGGGATCGTTCGAGATCCTGAGCAATATCGGGTTGATCCTATTTCTCTTCCTGATCGGCAGTGAACTCGACTACGCACACCTGCGTAGACAGAGGAAAACAGCAGTTTTTGCCAGTGGGATGAGTATTTTCTTCCCGTTTGCGATGGCAGCTATCGTCGCGCACTCCCTGCGGATCCGGTTCGCACCGGATGGAATCGGCCGCGTGCCGTTTGTATTGTTCCTCGGCATTTCGATGAGCATTACGGCCTTCCCGGTACTCGCCCGCATCCTTGAAGAGCGCAAGCTGCAATCGACGCCGTTAGGCGCAACTGCGCTGATGTGTGCGGCCGTCGACGACGTGGCGGCATGGACACTGCTGGCCTTTGCACTCACCCTGCTTGGCGGCGGCGAGCACACCATGACCATGCCGGTGCGGCTGTTGTGGCTGGGGCTCTACCTGGTGGTGATGCTGGGCGTTATCCGGCCGCTGGGCGCCTGGTTTGTCCGCAAACAAAACACCATCGGACTTTCCTACGAACTGCTGGGCGTTGTGATTGCAGTCGTGCTGGCATCCGCGGCTGCGACCGAGGCAATCGGCGTGCACCCACTCTTCGGCGCGTTCATGGCCGGGCTCTGCTTCCCGCGCATTGAGCACTGGCAGGCTGCCGTGCGCACACGGCTGGATATGCTGGTATCGGTCCTGCTCTTGCCGCTGTTCTTCGCTCTCACCGGTATGCGGACGAGGCTCGACCTGCTCAGCGGTTCGCGCATCTGGCTGTGGACCGGCGTCGTCCTGCTGGTTGCCGTTGCCGGCAAGATGGGCGGAGCGGTGCTGGCGGCCCGGTGGACTGGCCAATCGTGGAAAAACGCCGCTGCGCTCGGAGCGTTGCTGAATACGCGCGGACTGGTCGAGCTGATCGTACTGAACATCGCTTACAACGCGCACGTTTTCTCGCCGACATTGTTCACCATGCTGGTTGTCATGGCACTGGTGACGACGATGATTACGACACCGCTGCTGAACCTGATCGGCATCGAGGATGGCGGCAAAGAAGGCGAAGATATGGCCGTCATCCAAGCCGCCTAACACTGCGGTCCTGCGCGTACGACGAAGCACGCTGCGCGCGTTATGCTCCTGATGGTTTGCACCCATCCTTATCGGGTCACGTACCGGACTGTCCACTCAAGGTTGCGGCTTCCAGCCCGCGCCTTGGAAGGGCAGGTCCGTGCGGTTGCGCCACCACAGCCAGACGCACAGGGCAATGATCGCGAGCAGCGGTATCACCAGCAGGCTGCCTTCCGGGCCGGTGATCCCGCCACTCCACAGGATGTTGCCGGTCGGGTGCTCCGAGAACAGGTGGCCCCTCACGACCAGGCCGCTGTCGGATGTTCCATAGAAGTACGATTCGCCCCAGTCCCATGCAGCGTGAAAGCCGAGCGCCCACCACAGCGAGCCGGTATACCAGAGTGTGAGACAGAGGACTAGGCCGATTCCTCCCGCGGAGATGAGCCCGACGGGAGTCTCGCCGGCGTTGCTGCCGTGGCTGAAGCCGAAGAGGAAGTTGATCAGCAGTGCTCCCCACCAGAAGCCGATGCCGCGCGTGAGCGTGTACTGCAGGTAGCCGCGGAAGAGCGCCTCCTCGAACAGTGCCACAATCACGAAAAATACTGCCCAGCCCAGGGCATGCAGCCACGCAGACGATCCGTGAAGCAGCTGACCGTCCAGGTGAAGCAGGCCGGCTTTGGCGAGTACGCCGACAAACGCCGAGATTGCCAGAAATCCGAAGAACAGCCCGGAAACGAAGCGGATGATCCCGGCGCGGCCCTGGAACCCATAGGCAAAGGCGGACTTGCGCTCAGTCCGCGCCATGAACGCGGTCGCCAGAAGAACACTGGCCGTCAGGGTGGATTCGACGAGCAGGATAAAGTTCAACGGCATTGGCGGATTGGCGCCGTGAATGAAGCCTGCCGCGTCGGCCAGCTTTTGCATCAGCGGGTGGAACATCCATCGGAAGAGCAGCTGGGTAACGACCACGATGGCCGCAAAGAGGAGAATGCCCCACCCGGCGCGCAGGCCGTGATCACCTAGGAAAATCCATTGGGTGTCCCTCTTTGGCGCGTCCGTCTGCGGGATGTCGGGGTGGTGTTCGAACTGTTCCATGGAGTGATTCATTGCTTTTTACCTGTGCCGCTTTGATTTTCCGCCTGGCGTTTCAGACTATCGAGCCAGAACTGGTCTGCCTGGTCCAGTTTTTTAGATGAATAGACCAGTGTGAGCAGAGATCCCGCCATGGATTCCTTGGTCTCGAGCAGGGTGCCGCCTCCGACTGCCGGCTGGATCGTCCACGTATGAATGACATGGGCCATCATGGCCGAGCCAGTCCAGGTGAAATGCCTGCCCAAGTCGACCTGGGTGATCTTGGACGAAATGCTCATGCCCGATTTCCATCGGAAGCTGGTTCCGGGAGCGACCGGGCCCTGGATGCTCGCAGATTCAATCGCGGACTGCCATCTTGGCCAATTGTCGATGTCAGTCAGCAAGTGCCAGACGACCGCCGGCGATGCGTTGATGGTGACCTGCAGGGAGGCCTGGATAGGGGCTGTCGGGTCGATCTGGCCAGCGCGGGCTAGGTCCTCGATCCGGTCGCCGGCGTGAGCGGGAATCGTGCTGACCAGGATGACGCCGAACAGTGCTGCGATGATGCGGGTCATCGTGTCCTTTCAACTTCTGCGGCTGCAGAGTTCCATACGGACGCGGATGAGCCGTGGTTCAAAATAGAAACGCCCTGCCGACAGGCAGGGCGTCGCAAAAGCTAGATTTCCGCCGAGGTTAGAAGATGTGGCGGAAAGCCCAGAAGAGGCTGGCCGACAGCAGGGCCGCAACCGGCAGCGTCAGCACCCAGGCCATGGCAATGTTGCGCAGAGTGCTCCACTGCAGGCCGCTCTTGTTGGCCGCCATGGTGCCGGCCACGCCCGATGAAAGTACGTGCGTGGTCGAAACCGGCATCTTGAACTGGTCGGCCATGATGATGGTGGCAGCTGCGACAATCTCGGCCGACATGCCCTGCGCGTAGGTCAGGTGGGTCTTGCCGATCTTCTCTCCGACCGTAACGACAATCCGCTTCCAGCCGATCATGGTGCCCATGCCGAGTGCCAGTGCGACAGCAACTTTGACCCAGGTCGGGATGAACTTGGTGGCCGTGTCCAGCTTGCCCTTGTAGGAAGTGAGGGCAGCCTGGTCGCTTGCGCTGAAGCTCGGGTTCTTGAGCTTACCCATCACGCGAAGGGCTTCGCTCTCGAGGTACATGTCGTTACGGACGTTGCGCTGCTGGTCCGGCGGAACGTTCTTGAGCGCCTTGTACTGGGTGACTTCCTGCTGCACTTTCTGCATCAGGTCGGCGACGGCGGCCGGGGTCTGGGGCGAAAGCTTGCGATCGCTAATGAAGCGCTCGACTTCTCCACCCATACTGTTGACTGTGCCGACGTTGGCGTTGGTGCCGGACTGCACCGGGGCAGATGCAACCGGTGCAGCACTGGCCGTGTCGTCCGGCGTGACGACGGCATGCTGCATCACGCTGATGGCGCGCTCGGATGAGGCGATGAAGTCCGGCAGCTGGTTCGGGCCGACGGCATGGTTGAGGGCATAGGCCGTCGGGACGGTGCCGATGAGGATCAACATGATGAGCCCCATACCCTTCTGGCCGTCATTCGAACCATGACCGAAGCTGACGCCGGTGCAGGTGAGGATCAGCATGCAGCGGATCCAGAACGGCGGCGGCTCGGTGCCTTTCGGTGCTTCGTAGAGCGCCGGGTCCTTGATAACGAACTTCATCAGCAGCAGGAGCAGGCCGGAGAAGACAAATCCGACGATTGGCGAGATCAGCAGCACCTTGAAGACGTTGGTGACCTGGGACCAATCCACGCCGGAGGTGTGTGTCGCGGTCTTCGACAGGTACTGGTTCGCCAGGCCGACCCCGATGATGGAGCCGATCATGGTGTGTGAGCTGGAGGCTGGCAGGCCGAGCATCCATGTCGCCAGGTTCCAGAGAATGGCCGCGATCAGCAGCGCGAAGACCATGGCGAAGCCGGCGCCGTAGCCGACCTGCAGGATCAATTCGACCGGCAGCAGGGTAATGATCGTGTAAGCCACGCCGCCACTGGACAGCAGTACGCCGATGAAATTCCAGGTGCCACTCCACAGTACGGCCATGTGCGGCTCGAGCGAGTGGGTGTAAATGACTGTAGCGACAGCGTTTGCCGTGTCGTGGAAGCCGTTGACGAACTCGAAACCAAGGGCAATCGTCAGCGCTAGGCCGAGCAGGAGGAAAGGCCATGCAGACGTGTTATGGACCCCGGAAAGGTCGTGCGCAATCCTGGTGGCGACATAGCCGATGCCGATCACGAACATGACGCCGGCGGCAATAATGCCCCACTGGGCGGCGCTGCGCTTTGCCTTGTCAGGAGTAAGCAGGGGACTGGAAAGTTTATGGGCGGCTGTTGCCATGATGGTTGGTGTCTCCGTGAATAGCCCGTAGGTCTATCTCGTCTCGTCCTTCAACGCTACTTAAGTTGTAGGGAGGTAAGTATCAATGCCATGTGAATGCCCGATGAATTTTGCCCGCTCGGGATGGAGCGGGGTGATGCCCGTGACGGAGGTAAGGTAATGGTCGAAACGGGTAATACACCGGATGGTGACTAAGGTTATAGGCTGTTTCTATCAACCTCAGTTACGAGAGGCCTAAGGCATGGGTCCGGCGCCAAGCGCCCGGACCCACATTTTTTCTGGCTGTGCGGGCGGGGGCTTCGCTTATGTTTCCGTTGGTCGCATGTTTTTGTGGCCGGTTCGCCTTGGTTGATCAGCGCTCATCAGAATTAATATCGGGCGCCACAAGCCGGATACCCCTGGTCTCGCTTCCGAGACATGGGTCTTGTGACCTGCGTTTTCTCGCCCAGCCCAGCCCTGATCCTCAATCTTCCGCAGAAGCATCTTCCTCTTCGCGAAGGATCGCGTAATCGTCCTCCGCCAAAGTTCCCTTGATCTTGCGAAGCCACTGCGATGACGAGCTGACTGGCCAGACCGTCCACGAGGCGGGCAGTATCCCCGATTCAAATTCACAGACCAGTGCGATCGCCGATTCTGTGCCCGTAACGGTAGCAAATTCGGAACCGGGGAAATCGCGCCGATAGATTTCGCGGCCATCTTCGTCATGCAGAGTGACATACCAGAAGGCCGGCTGCGCGAACGCGGCCGGCGGCAGTTGCTGCGGGTCGATGAGGATGCGGACGATCCATGGATAGATCCGGCTGGTCCACCCGGGGTCGATCGGAGGATTGGGCGGTTCGAAGAGGCGGCGTGTGTAGTCCTGCACCTTGCGCTCGCGGAAAGAAAGCCCGGCGAATGCCTCATACTCTGCCAGCGTACGATCTTTACCCAGACCGTAGCTTTCGACGGGCTGTCCACTGAGCAGGCGCCGAATTTTCTCGCGGCTCGGGACGTCGAGTTTTGACCAGTCGCGGGCCGGCTGCTGCGTTTCGGCGTCGGAATCGGACGTATGGTCCTGCCAATGCCGTTTCGCGTACGCGCGCACGTAGTCATGCCAGATCAGTACTTCGTTTGGATGGAAGAGGTCGTAGCCGTGGGTGAAGGCCCGCAGCGTCATGGCGATCTCTTCGCCGAAGAAGTAAAGCTCCGGATCATAGCCGACTTCTTCCACAAATTTGCCGAGTGTAAAGAGGAAGCCGGCTGCGAGAAAGCGGGCGCGCATCGGTGTCGTGCGCGTCTGCCAGTCGGGAATATCGACAGGCTTGAGCTGCGGCAGGCCTTCGGGCGTGAAGGTCTGGATGGCCATCAGTTGCGGGTATCCGCCGAGCCGCTCGGGTGACCCGTCGAGCGAAGGCGTGAAGCCCGAGGCGTAGGTGCTGAGCAGCGGTTTGGGACTGCCGGTCTGCGCCATGGTGGCAATCAGGCGCTCGTCCCACGCGGTAGCGAAGCGGCAGTGCGAGTCGACCTGCATGAAGTAGTCCTCGCCCTGCCAGAACTTCATGATTTCCGCACGCGCCCAGCAGGCTCCGCGGCTGTCGCGCCAGTCGATGTCGAGGATGCGGACGTGGGCATGGTGCGCGAAGGGAAGCGGCTGTTCGTCGTCGCCATGTTGCCAGCAGATGCCAAAGCGAAGTCGCTGCGGATGGCGAGCTTTTGCGATGCAGTCGCGGATGGTCGGCTCCAGCTGCTGGTCGCGATAGGAGGCGATGGAGACGAAGATGAGCGCTTGTTCAGGCGCAGCTGGAATAGGCACGATTGATGGTCGCCGGGGTTGCAGGCTGTGGTCAAGGTGGGTGGGCTGGAACTGACCTGGGCGCGCGTGCGTATCTTCTCCGGGTGCCGTCAGATGACCAGGCGCCGGGAGTTTGTGCGTGATGAAATTTCTGATCTGGTGTGTACTGCTGGTGGTCTGCTGGCCGCTGGCGCTGGTCGCGATTGTGATCTATCCGATTGTCTGGCTGCTGTTGCTGCCATTCCGCGTGGTCGGCATTGCGGTCGATGGAGCGCTTTCGCTGGTGTCCGCGATTATCTTTCTACCGGCACGACTGCTGCGTGCAGTCTAGCGACGTTTGGCAGTGGCGCGAACCGGCGCCTGCCAATGCGCGGCAAAGTCCTTCGCGTGATAACGCGTGCCGGTTGCCATGAACACTTCGATGGTTTCCGCCGGCTGAATGCCACCCCGCGCGCCGACGGCTTTGCAGTTGAGCGCCGCTGCGGCACAGGCGAAATCCAGTTGCTGCGCCAGCGGCCAGCCCTGCAGCAATCCGTAAATAAAGCCGGCGTGAAAGATATCGCCCGCGCCTGTCGTGTCGACCACCGATACACGATAAGCCGGCGCATAATGCAGTCGATGGCCATCCCACGCGATGACGCCGTCGGGCCCCAGCGTCGCTGCCGTGAGGGTCGAATGGTAGCGGCGATGCATCAGCTGCAATGCGCTGCCCAGGTCGGCCTCTCCGGTGAGACGATGAGGAAAGTCGCGGCTGACGATGAGGTAATCAACCAGCGCAAGCAGTTCATCGATGCCGGGATAGACTTCGTCGACATCCGCAACCACGGTCACGCCCGCTTCCCGTGCCCAGTGTGCCGATTGTGTCGCAGCGTCGGTGTCGTGTCCGTCAATGTGTAGCGCTCGGGCATTGATAATCCATTCGCGCTTCAGGTCCTGTGGCTGCAAGATGAGTCGTTCATCACGACGGCCGAGGACTGTGCGTTCACCACTGGCGTCGACGAGGATCAGCGATTGCGGGCTGGCGCCCCCCTGCACGGTGATGAGTTGCGCTTCGACTCCGGCGTGCAGAAACTCTTTGCGATGAAGTGTCGCGGCAGCATCGTCACCCAGCTTCCCTACATAGCGTGTCTGCAGCCCCCATTGCTGGCAGGCAACGACAGTTGAGGCGACCTGTCCGCCTGGCAAAACAGTGACTGTGCTGTATTCGGTCTTCGAGCCGCGCTCGGGAAAGTTTTCGAGCGGAATGACCGTGTCGGTTGCATTTAGGCCAACGCCGACGAGATCGACGCGAGGCGTAGGTGCTTTGGCGTCGCCGTTGTGGCTGATGCGCCGCGGACGTTCGTTCCAGAAAAGTTTATCGCCAGTCATCGCGTGCCTGCAGTGCTTCGTTGGTCACCTGTTCAAAATCAGCATGCTTCTTGACGTAAATTTCAGCAAAGTTGCGGTCCTGCCGAAGAAGGATGGCCTGCAGCCGCACCAGTTCCAGCAGCGCCAGGAACATGGCGATCACCGCGCGTTCAGTCCTTGAGTTGCGCAGCAACTGGCGCAGCGCGATGGGCTTGTCTTCCATGGTCAGGCGGCGGCGCACAAACTCGATCATCTGGCCTACAGTGACGGCGTCTTCGTCGACGTCCAGCACAGGCCGGGCTTTCGCGCGTTCAAGAATCTCGCGAAAGACGCGAACGAGGTCCGGAACATCGGCCGCAATCTCCTGCGCCATCGATGGATCTGTATCGGCGTCAATGCCCGCGGTTGCAATCTCAGCGCGGAAGTAGCGCATGCCGGGATTGGTCCATGTGGCTTCTTCAATCTGCTGCTTGGTGCGCAGCATCTGCGCGGCGTTCTTGAAGCGCTCGTGTTCGAGCAGCCGTTCCACCAGTTCGCGGCGTGGATCTTCTGCTTCTGCATCGATGGAGTCGACCGGTGCGCGCGGCAGAAGCATACGGCTTTTGATGTGTATGAGGAGCGAGGCGGTGTAAATAAATTCACCGGCTGCGTCGATATCCGTTTGCTTCAGCTGCTCGACGTAAGAGAGAAACTGCGCCGTGATCTTCGCAATCGGGATGTCGTAAATGTCAATGTCCTGCTTGCGGATCAGGTCAAGCAGCAGGTCGAGCGGGCCGTCATAGACCTGGCCGATGTTGACGGAGAACGGATAGATGTTCTCCGCTTCCTTCTTGTTCTGCCTGTCGGACTTTTCCGGGACTGGCTTCGCATCTGTCATTGAAGATCGTCCGCCAGGTGGAGTGCGGTGCGGACCTGGTGCATGGTGCGTTCTGCGCGCGAGATGGCTCGGGCCTTGCCGTCGAGCAGGATATCTGTCACCAGCGACAGATCTTTTTCGTAGGCAACGCGACGCTCCTGGATCGGCGCCAGGGTGCGGACGATGGAATCAGCCGCCCATCCCTTGCACTCGATACAGCCGATGGACGCTGTGCAGCAGCCATCGTAGACCTTGGCGATGGTCTCGGGCGTCGAGAAGACTTTGTGCAGGTCGCCGACCGGGCACTTGTCCGGGTCGCCGGGATCAGTGCGGCGAATACGCGCCGGATCCGTGACCATGGTTTTCAGCTTCTGCCGGACGATGGGTTCGGGGTCGGAGAGCAGGATGGTATTGCCGTAGCTCTTCGACATTTTGCGGCCGTCGGTGCCGGGCAGTTTGGGGGAAGGCGTGAGCAGTGACTGCGGCTCGGGCAGGATGGGCGCGCCACCGGCTCCGGGATAGAACTGGTTGAAGCGTCGAGCTACCTCGCGCGTGAGCTCAACGTGCGCCACCTGGTCCTGGCCGACGGGCACAAAGTCGGCCTGGTAGATGAGAATGTCGGCGGATTGCAGCAGCGGGTAGCCAAGAAAGCCGTAGGTGCTCAGGTCTTTCATGCTCAGGTTTTCCTGCTGCTCTTTGTACGTAGGCACGCGTTCAAGCCAGCCGAGCGGCGTGATCATCGAGAGTAGCAGGTGCAGTTCAGCATGCTGCTGCACGTGGCTCTGGATAAAGATGACAGACTGCTTTGGATCGAGACCGGCGGCGAGCCAGTCCATGGCAACGTCGAGGGTATTCTGGCGCAGGTTCGAGGTATCGGCATAGTCAGTGGTAAGCGCGTGCCAGTCTGCGATGAAGAAGAAGCAGTCATACCGGGCTGCGCCGCTGGCTTCGTGTTCATTTTGCAGACGCACCCAGTTGTAAAGGGCGCCCATGTAATTGCCGAGATGCAGTTTGCCGGTTGGGCGCATGCCGCTAAGCACGCGTTTGGGTGACCCCTTGGACGGGCTTGAGCTCGGGCTGGCTTCGCGTGGTGTCTGTGACATCGTCAATTCTCGATTGTACGAGAGATGGCGTTGGAACGAGCCACGATCTTGCTGATCGCCAGATTTGTGGAACCGCAACCAATTGCGTGCGTATCTGGATGACATGAACCTGTTCCTGCAGGATGTTCGCTACGCCTTCCGCCAGTTGCGGCTGGCGCCGGGATTTACGACGACCGTGGTGTTGACCCTGGCGCTCGGTATCGGCGCGACCACGGCCATCTTTACGCTGGTGCATGCGGTCATGCTGCGGTCGCTGCCGGTGAGCGATCCGGCGCGACTCTTCAGGCTGGGCGATACGCAGGAATGCTGCGTGCGTGGTGGCTTCACGGAAGACGGGCGATGGAGCATGTTCTCCTGGGAACTCTTCAAGCGGCTCAACGCGGCGACACCCGAGTTCGAGGAACTCGCGGCCTTCCAGGCGAATGCGAATGTGTACAGTGTGCGGCTCGAAGGCGCGACCTCGCCGTCGAAAGCCCTGCACGGCGAATTTGTCACCGGCAATTATTTTTCCATGTTCGGAATCAACTCCTTTGCCGGACGTGTCCTCACGGAGAATGACGATCGGCGTTCCGCTTCCCCTGTTGTCGTGATGAGTTACCGGACGTGGCAGCAGGAGTTTGGCGCGGCCCGGTCGATCGTCGGCGCTACTCTTTACATTCAAGGGCATCCTGTGACCGTCGTCGGGATCGCGCCACCCGGGTTTTTCGGGGACACAGTTACAGATTCGCCGCCATCATTCTGGATGCCATTGCAGCAGGAGCCTCTCATGATGGGCACGAGTTCGCTGCTGGCTGAAACCATCCCGAACTGGCTGCGGGCAATCGGCAGGTTGAAGCCGGGCGCGACAGTGACTGGCATGCCGGAGCGCCTGTCGATCATCCTGCGTCAGTGGATTCCCGAGAGCGGCATCCTGCCGCTGGTCGCACCGACACAGCGTGCGAGCTTCGATCAACACGTGAAGAAACAAAAGATCAACGTTATCCCTGCAGGCGGCGGCGTAGGCGTGATGAAAGAGCAGTACGGCAGCAGTCTGAAAGTGTTGCTGCTGATCTGCGGATCGGTCATGCTGATTGCCTGCGCCAATATCGCGAACCTGCTGCTGGCACGTGCGCAGGTGCGGCGTCACCAGACGAGCCTGCAGATGGCCATGGGTGCATCGCGTTCGCGGCTGATACGCCAGGCACTGACCGAGAGTGTCGTGATGGCAGTGCTGGGAGGCGCCGCCGGCGTGCTGCTGGCGTACATTGGCACGCGGATGATCCTGACCATGACCTTCGGTGATGCGCATTTTCTGCCCATCAGCCCTACGCCATCTCTCCCCGTACTCGGTTTTGCGCTGGCCCTGTCCTTCATCACAGGCGTGTTGTTCGGCACAGCGCCAGCATGGATGGCAACGCATGCCAATCCTGTCGAAGCTCTGCGCGGCGCCAACCGCAGTACGCGTGACTCTTCGTCGCTGCCGCAGAAAGCGCTCGTAGTTGTGCAGGTAATGCTTTCCGTCGTGCTGCTGACAGGTGCGGGCATGCTGGTGCATAGTCTGCGCAATCTCGAGCACATGGACCTTGGCTTCGATACGCAGGACAAGGTGATGGTGGAGATGAATTCTGCGCCGGCCAGCTACACACAGGACCAGCTGCAGACGCTCTATATGCAACTGCAGAACAAGCTGCAACAGATTCCCGGTGTCGAGCGCGCGAGCCTTGCAGTGTATACGCCCTTCACGGATAACTGGGGCGAGGGCATTGTGGTTGAGGGTAAAGACCCGGCCAGCTTCGGCGAAGACGGCGGTGCGTCCTGGGATCGCGTTGGCGCCAACTACTTTGAGACTGTGGGTCAGCCGATCCTGCGCGGCCGCGGCATCGAGCGCGGGGACACTGCGACAACAGAAAAAGTGGCTGTCGTGAATCAGACGTTCGCGAATAAATTCTTCAAGGGCGAAGACCCGATGGGCCGCCACTTCGGGATGGATGAGCAGGCGTATGCGAGCAGCTTCACCATCGTCGGCGTGGTGCGCGATGCGAAGTATACGGACGTGCAGGAGAAGACGCGGGCGATGTTCTTTCTGCCGCTGACGCAGTCGATGGCCTACAAGGAATCGATGATGCAGGAGGTCGATACGCGTTCGCATTTCATTCACAGCGCGGCACTGGTATATCACGGCAATCTGCAACAGCTGGAGCCGCAGGTACGCAAAGCGTTCGCCGAGGTCGATCCGGATATTCCCGTCACCGACATCCACCTGTTGCAGGACCGCGTAGCCGGCAATTTCGATCAGCAGCGCAGTGTCGCGAAGCTGGCCGGACTGTTCAGCATCCTGGCGCTGATTCTCGCTGCGGTTGGTTTGTATGGTGTGACGGCGTACTCCGTCGCGCGACGGACGAACGAAATCGGTGTGCGCATGGCGCTGGGTGCGGATCGGATGAACGTCGTGAAGCTGGTACTGCGCGGTGCGCTGCTCCAGACAGGGATCGGCATGGCAATCGGGATTCCGGCAGCGCTGGGCTGTGCAAAGCTGCTGAGCGCGCAGTTGTTCCAGGTCAGCTTCTGGGATCCGCGGCCGCTCGTCATCGCGGTTGTGCTGCTGGTCGCCTGTGCGCTGCTGGCAGCGATTATTCCCGCACGTCTGGCGGCTTCACTTGATCCGGTAAAGGCTCTGCATATCCAGTAGGCTTTGTTCAGCAGCTATCAGGGCTGATTTTTATAGAGGTAGGGTACGTAGTAGATTTCAAGATACAGCGAGAGCAGGAAGAGCAGGACAGTCGCGCCTACTCCCCAGTAATAAAGCTGCACTGGCAGCGTGCGGTGCAGCGATGGTTGTCTTGCTGTAGACTCCGTGAGCGTGAAAAGAATGCCGCTGGCGAAGCAGACGCAGGTGGCAATGCCGAGCGTAGTGATGGAGCGCTCCAGCCTGATTTGCCAGTGACTGCCAAGGATAAAGAAGGCGCTGCCCAGCAATGCATAAAGCGAGATGACGCAGAGAATGAGTGCGACGAGGCGGCCGACTTCGCGCATGGTGTTTTCCCGATGCACTCCATGCTAACGCCGCAGGTCAGCCGTCGCCACAAGTCTAGATGTTCTGCAGTATGCCGTTGAAAATTGCCAGCGCGGGTGAGAGCGCAATACTCGTGATCGGTCCGCCCAGAAAAAAGATGAGCAGCAGGCTGAACATGCCGAGGCGATCGTATGTCGCAAGGGCATTGTAGGGCAGAAAGTGGCGCAGGATGCGCGCGCCATCCAGTGGCGGCAGCGGAATGAGATTGAAGATGGCAATGAACAGGTTGATCGTGATCGCACTGTAGAAAATCACGACCAGCGGGAACACGAAACTGCTGCGCTGCATCAGCTCCGTCGAGATCATTCCCATCGCCATCATGTGGACATTCTCCGCGCCGAGCGGTGCAAATTTCGCCAGGCAAATGAGCACGATCAGCGAGAAGACTGCGAACAGGATGTTGGCAGCGGGACCGGCCAGCGTCGACAGGACGTCATCGCGTACCGGCTTTGCAAAATTGCGCGTCGTGATGGGTGTTGGCTTGGCCCAGCCGAAGAGAAAGAAGCCATTGCCGCCGAAGAGCCGGAAGCCGAGCAGAGGCCCGATGAGCTGGACCAGCGGCATGATGATGGTGCCGAGCGGGTCGATATGTTTCGCCGGATTCAGCGTGACCCGGCCGAGCATGCGGGCCGTCGGATCGCCGAGGCGTGAGGCCATCCAGCCATGGGCGAACTCTTTCAGCGAAAGCGTAAAGAGCAGGACGAAAAACTGGAAAACCTTGATGGCAACGTCTGGAGTCATGAGCAGTTAAGGCTTGATGGTAGCATCCTGGGCGGGTGGATTGGCGCGCTTCGGCAACGTTCAGGCAAGCCGGCGCGGCTTCTTCATCAGCAGGTAGAACATGAAGCCCATGGCCGCCAGTGCGCCGATGGCAGCGAGCGCGAGTACGTGCAGAACGGTGACGGTATAGCGGCCTTCTGTCGGCACATAGCTGCAGCAATAAAGAAGCACCATGTCCGTCAGCGAACCTATTTTATGGCCGCTCGCCTCCACCAGGGCGAGCCGCACATCACGCGCGGGATAGTCGACGCCGGCCAGGTATTTCGACATGCGGCCATCGGGCGTCGCGATCATGATGACACTCGAATGCGCGTACTGGTCCATCCTGCCATCGGGGCCGGGAACCTTAACGTAATGGAAGCCGGTGGCGTGTGCGAGGTCAGTGATGGCGGCCGGCTGGCCAACCAGAAAATGCACATGGGTCGCGGTTTCCCCTGAGACGCCTAATGTGCTCAGAAACTTCTGGCGGGCGTTTGCGGCGTCTGCCGGGGTGTCCGTTGGCTCGATGCTGGTGACGACAACTTCGTAGTCCTTGCCGGGTGTGAAGCCGGTCTGCGAAAGGGCTGTCGCCATGCCATGCAGTACCTGCGGACAGAGCATCGCGCACCTGAAGTAGACAAGCGCCATCATCACGGGACGCGGGCCGAAATAAGTGCCAAGCTCGACGTCTTTACCTGTTTCGTCGGTGTAATGATCGCGCAGCGGGAGCTGGCTGTTCAGATTCTGATCAATGCCGGCATGCTGCAGGTACGCCGGCGTCTGCTGCGCAGAAGAGCCCAGCGGCTGCTCGGGACCGGCCTGGGAAAAGGCGGCCAGGGAAAAGGCGATAAAAGTGGCGGACAAAACTATTTGCTTCAGCACTCTTCAGGGTACGCCTTTGCCCGAAGTGCTGCAGCCTTGTTTTGTCGCGTTGTCAGTGGCTGTCTAAAGCGGGCAGTATGGCATGAGCAACATCAGCCTTACTGGTGCATCTTGAACGGGAGGACACGCTACTGATCCACACTGCCACTGAATCGGTCGATGAGCATCGTAACAATGTAGATAAACGGCGAATCGCAGAGGGCCTGTTCCCTCCACACAATCGATACCCCGTTCTATCAGTAACTCGCCGTCGCTCGATAAAAGGCCCTCGTCATAGCCGACCAACATACGGTTGGGGTCATCCGGAAACTCGAGTGACATCTGGCCGAACTTACCCAGGTCGAGAGGTTCGGTCAAGCCATCGACCACCGCCTCTATCAAGACCAATCCATCGAAGTGTTCTTTTGTCCCTTCGTCGTCTTCGGAGGTTTCCCATTGCTGCTTCCACGTCTCTTCGCTGATCTGCGGCTTGTAAACGCCGAGAATGACGAGTGTTGGTTCAACCATATAAAGGTATGTTTACTCCTGCGAGGGCTGGTCGTCCCGCTGCTGCTCCGATCTCTCATTCACATTCTCTTCCCATCCATCGCCTTGCACATCGTCTTTCGTCTTGATCTGCCTGGCGGGAACGCCGCCTGAAATGCTGTTCGGTGCGACGTCTTTGGTCGCAACCGCCATCGCGCCAAGGATCGCATTTTCGCCGACCTCCACGCCGGCCATCACCGACGCATGGAAAGTTACGCGGGCGCCCGGGCCGATGACTGTCTGACGATTCTGTACGTCGGCCTGGTTTTTCGGGTGGTGCGCGTGCGAGTAGACCGAAGCGTAATCGCTCAGCGACGTGCCCTTTTTGATAATGACTTCGCCGCGGTCGTCGAGCATCACGTACTTGTGGATGGTGCAGTCGTCCTCAATCGTTAGATTGTAACCATAGCTGAATTCGACGCCATGGAAAATCTTCACGTTCTTGCCGAGGGCCTTGAAAATGTGTTTGCCCAGCATGTAGCGGAAGCGGAAGCCGAGCCAGTGGTTCAGCACGAGCGGTGAGCGATCGAACATCTGCCAGAAATAAATGAGCGGCTTGCGCTCGGCATATTTCTCTTCATCGATGTCGCCATAATACTCCGGCTCCAGCGTGATATTCGCCGGATCGAGACACATCTCGACCGAGTTGAACGCCAGCTCGCTTTGCAGGCCAAGGTTCAGTTTTCCGCCGTGTGGGCGTGCGAAAAGCATCTGGTGCAGCGTGTCGCGCACGAACTCGTTACGCAGACGCGGCTCCTTGTGGCGGCCGATCTCGCCATCCATGTAGCGCAGCCAGCGGCGATAAGTTTCTTCCGCTTCGGGTGTAGGTTTCAGCTCGCGATAAGGGTATTCAGGCATGGCGCTCTAGGTTCCTTTTTGAAAGACGGGACGCTGATTGGATGCGAATGGTTTCCGGAAGTCGCTGGCCCGTATTTCCGTGGACGCTGTCCGACAACATGCAGCCCCTTATTGTAAGGCGAAGACCGCGTAGACCGTGGCCGACTTGGTCACCTGTCGAGGCGAAATACTGAGCGGAAGGGGTGCCGCGGCCTTCAAAGCCGGCGACTCCATACCCGCTATGCCAGCAGGGACACGGCCTGCAGTGCCTTCGACTGCGGGTGCTTCGTTGCTGGCATAGATGAGAGAGCCAAGTGCAGCGTTCAGGCCTTTCGCCATCTGCGCGGCGATCTGGTGGCCCCGCTCGAGTGCCTTTGCGGCCGCCTCGGACTGCAGGGCATCCTCTGTCTTCAACAACCAGTCAATCTGCCCGCTATTGTTTGCGCCCGCATTGATGGCGATGTTCATCACATCGGCTGCATCCCTCGCTGTAGTGGAGACTGTCCACGTCTGGTTTACCAGGAAGCGATGCTGTTCACGTTCAGCAGGCGTCATCTGCGGCATTTGCCAGACAGGCTGCTCTTGAATTGACTGGGCATCACTCTCGATGGCAGCTTTTGAAACACCCGCTTTGCTGAGCGCCGCGATAATCGCATTCGAAAGATCCGACGCTTGCGCATAGGCCGTCTTGGCGTCTCTTCCGTCGGCCATGAAGCCGATATGCACCAACGCGCGATCGGCATCTGCCTTGGCTGTATCGGTTGTCGTAATGGAAATGGTGCGATTGTCCCTACTGACCTGGATCTGTTGCGCGCCTGCCGGAAACGAAACTGCTGCGAGCAAGACCACGATCAAACTCTTAAGTGAAGTCATCGGTGAACCTCCAGTGCTGCTACATGCCTTAGACACCGCGTCCACTGGAATGTGCCAGACGGTCTAAGCTTGCGGATTGGCAAACGCTCGGAGCTGGCTTACGACCCTTCCGACGGCGCCGCCGTGAATGGCTCTTCGTCCTAGGTCAAGGCCCTCATTCAAGTTACCGGCCAGGCCCGCTGCGACCAGCGCCGCCGAAGCATTCAGCAGGACGATGTCACGGCGAGGGCCGGTATCTTTTCCCGTAAAAATTGCTTCGAGAATAGCGGCGTTTCGCAGCGCATCGCCGCCCTGCAGGTCTTCGAGCTTGGCCAGGGGAATGCCGACTTCGCGGGGATGGAAATGGCGGATACACGCTTTTCCTTCATTGATGCCTGCATTGACTACGGCGATATCGGTCTCGCCAGTGGTCGAAATTTCATCGAGGCCGTCCCCTCCGTGGACGACAAAAGCATGGCGGATGCCCAGGCGCGTCATTGTCTCGGCAACCAGCGAGACGCGGTCGCGGCTGTAGACGCCCATCACCTGCGCGCGGGCGCCCGCCGGATTGGTGAGCGGGCCAGCCAGGTTGAAGATCGTCCGGAAGCCGAGGATGCGCCGCGCGTCTTTCACCCGCGCCATCGCAGGGTGCCAGGTGGGTGCATACAGGAAGACGAAACCGGTCGCCCGAAGACAGGCTGCAGCCGCTTCCGGCCCTAGTGTGACCGGTATACGGAGTGCTTCGAGCACGTCCGCCGACCCGCAGCGCGAGGTGACGCTGCGGTTGCCATGCTTGGCTACCCAGGCGCCTGCCGCAGCTGCCACCAGCGCCGCGCCGGTCGAAATATTGAAGGTGCCGCTGCCGTCGCCGCCCGTGCCGCAGGTGTCGACCAGCCGGCTACGTTCAGCATCGGTCAAAGTGATGGTCGCAGCCCGCTCGCGCATGCCGCGGACGAAGCCGGTAAGCTCGTCGACAGTCTCGCCGCGGGCTGACAAGGCGCCGAGCAGCGCGGCAATCTGCTGGTCGCGCTCATGTGTGACGGCCACGGTCGTGTCGAGCAGGCTGTGCAGGGTCTGGCGCGCCTCCTCTTCGGAAAGAGTGGCGCGTTGCTGGGTGATGAGCTGAAGGGCGTGCTGCAGGGGTTCCATGCTGATGGCTATGGTAATCGGGATTGGGGACCTGCTGTCCGGGCAGACGCGCCTTCGGCGTGAAAGCACGCTTCAGTTGGTCGAACCGGTTTTAGAGTAGAGAATACGCTGTATTCTCTTATATTCTTTTGTATTCTCATGTATGCGGAGATATGCTGACGTATGCCTTTAAAGACTGTCACTTTTCGTGCGCCCGAAGAGAAGGTTTCTGCTCTCGATCAAGCTGCGGCCATCCACCAGCGTGACCGGACGTTCATAATCAATGAAGCAGTGGATCAATACCTTTCTTTGCAGGAGTACCATCGCGATTTGATCGAGGAGCGTGTAAAAGCGCTCAACGCAGGCGCTCCAACGCTTGATCATGAAACGGCAGTGAAAATGATGGCTGACATGTCGAAGAAGGCAAAGCGGAAGGCACGCTAGTTGCAGATTCGCTGGCTGGTCGCCGCCCTGGAAGACGTCGAGAATCTCTACAACTTTATCCTGGAAGACAGTGAAGAGGCTGCGACAAAACAGGTGTCCAGAATTCGCAAACAGGTGGAACAGCTCGCGCACTTTCCTGAGATGGGGCGAGCGGGGCGTGTTGACGGAACCCGTGAGTTGGTAATTTCCGCCACCCCATTTATCGTCGTCTACGATCTGCGAGGAGACACCGTCAATATCCTCGCGGTCGTTCATGGTTCCCGTCGTTGGCCGCGAAATTTCAAACATTGATTGTCTGTCCGACCGAAGTGGACCAGTTTCCTCCCCTCACCTGACAGTCTTCGCTTTCGTCCATTACTATGAAGGCCTAGACCGCTTATGAAAATTCACGAGTATCAAGCAAAAGACATCCTGGCGAAACACGGCGTTGCCGTACCGCGGGGTGAGGTGGCCAACACGCTCGATGAGGCGTTGGACGTGGCGAAGCGGCTCCTCGGTTCAGGAGCTTCAGGCGTTGTGGTGAAAGCCCAGATCCATGCTGGCGGACGCGGCAAGGGTGGCGGCGTGAAGGTGGCCAAAACGCTGGCCGATGCCGAAGAGGCAGCCAAGAAAATCCTCGGCATGCAACTGGTCACGCACCAGACCGGGCCACAGGGTCAGAAGGTCTCACGGCTGCTGGTCGAAGAGATGTCGGCTATCGATCGCGAACTGTATCTCGGCATTGTGCTCGACCGCGCAGCGGCGCAGCTGGTGTTCATGGCGTCGCAATCCGGCGGCATGGAGATCGAAGAAGTTGCTGCGGAAAATCCCGATGCCATCTTCAAGGAATACATCGACCCGTCCGTCGGCTTTCAGCCCTACCAGGCGCGCAAGCTGGCGTTCAAGCTCGGTCTGAAGCCGACCCAGATCAATGACGCTGTGAAGTTTATGACCGGCCTGTACGACGTGTACATTGCGACCGACGCATCTCTGCTCGAGATCAATCCATTCATCACCACCAAGGACGACAAGCTGGTCGCGCTCGATTGCAAGATCAACTTCGATGACAACGCGATGTTCCGTCATAAGACGCTGAAGGAACTGCGCGATGTAGCAGAAGAAGACCCGCTCGAAGTGGAAGCGTCGAAGTATGCGCTGAACTACATCAAGCTCGATGGCAACATCGCCTGCATGGTGAATGGCGCGGGGCTCGCGATGGCGACGATGGACATCATTCAGTATGCCGGCGGCTCACCCGCAAACTTCCTCGACGTGGGCGGTGGCGCCAACCAGCAGCAGATCGAGCATGCGTTCGAGATCCTGTTGTCGGACAAAAATGTCCAGGCCGTGTTCATCAACATCTTCGGCGGCATTCTGCGTGTCGATACGCTCGCACAGGGCGTGGTCGGCGCAGCGAAAAAACTGAACATCCAGGTGCCCGTCGTCCTGCGGCTTGAAGGGACGAACGTGGAAGAGGGTCGGGAAATTCTCAAGAACTCCGGCTTCAAGTTCATCGTCGGCGAAACCATGCAGGACGCAGCGGAAAAGGTTGTGGCGGCCGCGAAGGGAGCGGCAAACTAATGGCAGTCTTGGTTGATAAAAATACGCGCCTCATCGTGCAGGGCATTACTGGCAAGGAAGGCACCTTCCATGCGAAGGGCTGTGCGGAGTACGGGACCAAAGTCGTCGGCGGCGTGACGCCGGGCAAGGGTGGCACGACCCATGAGGGCTGGCCGGTATTCAATACCGTGGCCGAGGCAGTGAGCGAAGCAGGCGCCAATGCGACTGTGATTTTTGTGCCGCCGCCATTTGCTGCGGATGCGATTCTCGAAGCTGAAGACGCGGGTCTGCCGCTCATCATCTGCATCACCGAAGGCATTCCCACCAATGACATGGTCCGGGTCTGGGCCAAGCTGAAGCACTCCAAGTCGGTACTGATCGGGCCGAACTGCCCAGGTGTCATTTCGCCGGGTAAGGCAAAGATCGGCATCATGCCAGGCCGCATTCACAAGGAAGGTTCGGTTGGCATCATTTCACGGTCGGGCACGCTTACGTATGAAGCCGTGTACCAGCTGACGCAGCGCGGGATTGGCCAGTCGACAGCGATCGGCATTGGCGGCGACCCGATCATCGGCACCACGCACGTCGATGCATTGCGCATGCTGAATGGAGATCCCGAAACTGAGGCGATCATCCTCATCGGCGAGATCGGCGGCACGGCCGAAGAGACGGCAGCGGCTTATGTGAAAGCCCATGTGAAGAAGCCTGTGGTTGGCTTTATCGCGGGACAGACGGCTCCTCCGGGACGCCGAATGGGCCACGCGGGCGCCATCATTTCAGGTGGCCAGGGAACGGCCGCGGACAAGATGAAAGCGCTCACGGCTGCCGGGATTCACGTAGTGCAGTCTCCTGCTGAAATCGGTGCGACGCTGGCTCGTGTGATTGGCAAGGCCTAGTCGCTAGCGGTCGACGACGCCATTGCATAATAAATAAATGAAGCGGATGGTCAAGCATGGCATGCTCCTCGCGGCCGCAGTCCTGATGACGGGCTGTGGCGGGGTGCATGCCAATCCGCATGACGCGTTCATGGGTGATTCCATCACCCAGGGCTGGACGCTGCCGACGGTCAATCTCGGCATTCATGGGCAGACGACGGCGCAGATGCTCGAGCGTTTTCCGCGACAGGTTGCGGGTCACGGCTACGGAACGGTCTTTATTCTCGGCGGCACCAATGACACGCTGCTACATATCGATCCTCAGATCACCGTGACCAACTTGGGCAAGATGGTAGACCTGGCGCAGGCAGCGCACATCGAGCCGGTCCTGGCGGAAATTCCACCAATCTATCGTGACAACGGCGCCTACGCCGCCGCCGTCGACAGGCTTAACGCACAAATTGCCCAGCTTGCCGCCGATCGCAATGTGAAGCTGGTGAACTACTACGCCGCACTGGATGGCCATCCCCAGTTCGAAAGCGACGGCGTCCACATGAAGCGGCGCGGCTACTGGATGATGGACATCGCCCTGATGCGCACCAAATCCCCCTTTTAAGTATTTGCCATACGGGCGGGCGCGCTTCGCGCTTATGCTTCCGTCGGTCGCATGTGATCGGAGCGCTGTTGCGTAGTTGCGTACCACCGCATCGTATTCGCGGATTTCATTTGCATACCCGCTGAATCTTGTCATGCCGAGCGCAGGGTAGTGGAAGGACCTGCATTTCTCTTGCCAGCCAGCGCCCATTTACCCGCCTGCCACACGTAGCAGGTAAACTAGACAAAAGAAGTATTCAGGAGAAATATGTCGCAACGTACGTTCAGCATCATTAAGCCAGACGCAGTACGCAAGGGTTTTGCCCTCGCCATTCTCGCGGAGTTGGAAAAGGCAGGTTTCAAGATCGCCGGCATCAAGAAGTTATCGCTCTCGAAGAAGCAGGCTGAGGGCTTCTATCACGTGCACAGCGCACGCCCATTCTTCGATTCGCTTACTACCTTCATGTCGTCCGGTTCCATCATTGCGTTGGTGCTGGAGAAAGAAAGCGCCATCGCCGACCTGCGCAAACTGATGGGCGCCACTAACCCCGCGAACGCGGAAGAGGGCACCATCCGCAAGAAGTTTGCTGGCTCGATTGAAGAGAATGCCATCCATGGCTCCGACGCCGAAGACACCGCAGCATTCGAAATCGGCTTCTTCTTCGCCGGGCTGGACTTGGTTTAGTAGTCTCGCTAGTTGAGACGGATGTTGACCTCAACATTAATTTCCGTTTCGACTGGCTGCCCATCTCGCTGAGCGGCTTTAAACTTGTAGGCATTTACCGCTTTAACAGCCGTCTCAGCCAGGGTATTGTTTGGTGACTCAAGGACATGAGCATCTTTGACTGTGCCGTCCTTGCCCACCAATATTCCAACGACTACAACCCCCGACTTAATATCTTTATTGCGTTCACGGGGAAGCTCTAGTTGTTTTTCGTAGGTCAGGACTGGTGGCGTTATGGCAGTGCTGGAGTTCGGAGTCAGGTCTGCTGAACCTGGCGGCAACAGCGTGGCCGGCGTTATTGCCGAGTCAACGGCGAGTGAGTCGAGGTTGATTCTCGCCAAGGCATGACCGTTTACATAAATTGTGCTTTTCACCCCTACGGTGCGGCCCTGGAAAGTACCGAACTGGTTGAAGAATACGGTGCGAAATTGAAAGTTCGTCATCCGTAGCTGAGCCGTGCCGGTGTCGAAGCAGTACGTGTAAACAAACATTGATTTGAGCGGAGCACTATACTTCGGAGGGACCTTGCCGCTTACCTCTAGGCAGGAGAGGGGCGGCGTCGACTCCTTACGGAGCGTGGGTCCAGAGATGCGTGAAACCTGTGACGAGTTTTCCAAAATAGGTTCAGTAATAGAAACTGCAATTAGGGACTCGGGCCAAGGTAAGCGCCCTCCATCGTGCGCGAATCCTTCCGGTCCGCGATAGGTCGCCCCTGTGAAATGGTCTCCATTGTAAGTAATTTTCCATTGATTTTTAGCAAGCCACCACTCCTCTAAGACGCCCTTGCTGAGAGCCTTGCCTTCATCATCAAAGAGTTCGTAATTCGCCTTCAGGTGCCAGGGTTTGAGGTCGTCACCGACCAGGCCATTACTCGCGAGCGCCGCGGCGTAGAGCGTATCCGGCTTATTTAAATCAGGAGCAGCCGTTTGAGCCGACAGCGATAGACGGACCAGAAGAACCAGCAGAAAAGCAGGGCAGTGGCGCATAGAGTGTTCCTGATTGTCTGGACTTTGTGTGCATTGAGCAAGTGAAAAATGGTCGCAGCGATCATGGATGGCATGACCGTCGTTTCCCTCGTAACTGTGCGCCTCCGCTAAGATTGTAGAGTTATGGCTAAGGGTTACAGTCCAACTTTTCTCGCTGCGCTGGAAGACCGGATCGCTCCTCTGCGCGAGCGCCTCGCGCATCATCCACTGTATGGCTCAATTCAATCGCTTGAAGCGCTGCACATCTTTATGGAAGCGCACGTTTTTGCCGTGTGGGATTTTATGTCCCTCCTGAAAACGCTCCAGCGTGGCCTTACCTGCGTCGACCTTCCGTGGGTGCCGACAGAGAATGCCGAGGCACGCCGGCTGATCAACGAAATCGTGCTCGGTGAAGAGAGCGATGTCTACAAAGGCCGCGCGGTGAGCCACTTCGAACTGTATCTTGAAGCGATGCGCGCCTCCGGTGCCGATACGCAACCGATGATGCAGGTGCTGGAGAACGTTCGCCAGGGCGTCGCTGTAAAGAGTGCCATTGCCCGTGCGCCTGAGGCGGCAAGGAACTTCGTCGAGCAGACATTCATGTTAGTCGAGAGAGGTCAGACTCAGTTACATACAGTTGCCGCGGCATTTACATTCGGGCGCGAAGACCTGATTCCGGATATGTTCCGAGGGTTTGTGCGGGACCTTGACCGCGAACTGGCCGGGCGGCTCGAAGTGTTTGTCTGGTATCTCGAACGGCATATCGAAGTGGATGGCGAAGAGCATGGGCCGATGGCTCTGCAGATGGTCTCCACGTTATGCGGTAATGACGAGCAGCGCTGGGGCGAGGCGACAGAAGCAGCGGAATCCGCCCTGCTGGCGCGGCTCGCGTTATGGGACGGGATACTGGAGCGGATTGCTGCTCATGCCGGCGAGTCGCGTATGGTGTTCAGCGAGAAGTAGTAGAAAGAACCGGGTCCCTCGACTCGCTCAGGATGACAAATCTTTTGGAGTATGGTATCGACTTCAATGCTCTCCCCCC
>CAZZZL010000054.1:0-29315 GCA_964658655.1 uncultured Acetobacteraceae bacterium
ATCGTTCCCACGTTTACGTGCGGCTTTGACCGGTCAAACTTTTCCTTCGCCATCTTGAAAACCCTCTCTAAGCTTGTTACGAACTCTTGTCGAAACCACTCACTACTTGTTTGTCTGGTTGCGGCCAATGATCTCTTCAGAGATCATGCGAGGCGCTTCTTCATACCGCGCGAAATGCATGGTGTAGGAAGCTCGGCCTTTCGTCGAACCACGAATTTCATTCACGTAGCCGAACATTTCCTTCAGCGGCACCAGGGCCTTGACGATCTGAGAACCACCAGCGTGCTCGACGCCTTCGATACGGCCGCGGCGTGAGTTCAAGTCACCGATAATGGTGCCCATGTACTCTTCCGGAACCGTGACTTCGACCGCCATTACGGGCTCGAGGAGCACCGGGCTGGCCTTGCGGGCCGCTTCCTTGAAAGCCATCGAACCGGCTATCTTGAAGGCGTTTTCGTTCGAATCGACATCATGGTAGCTGCCGTCGTAAAGCGAGACCTTCACGTCGACAACTTCGTAGCCGGCGAGAATGCCACCCTGCAGCGCTTCGCGAATACCCTGCTCAGTCGGCTTGATGTACTCTTTCGGAACAGTGCCGCCCTTGGTGTCATTGGTAAAGACGAACCCGCCGCCGGTAACGTTCGGCTCAATGCGAATCTTGACGTGGCCGTAGTTGCCCGAGCCACCGGTCTGACGGATGAACTTGCCTTCTGCTTCGGCATTCTTGCGAATGGTTTCGCGGAAAGCTACGCGCGGTTCACCGACGTTTGCTTCCACCTTGTGCTCGCGCCGCATGCGATCGACGAGAATTTCAAGATGAAGTTCGCCCATGCCGCTGATGATGGTCTGTGACGATTCCTCGTCCGTACGAACCTTAAACGTGGGATCTTCGTCGGCCAGACGCGCCAGCGCCATGCCCATCTTTTCCTGGTCGGCCTTGGTCTTTGGCTCGATCGCAATGGAGATGACCGGATCAGGGAAATCAATCGCGCCTAGGGCAATCGGATGGTCAGGCGAGCAGAGCGTATCGCCCGTCTTGACTTCCTTCATGCCAACTGCCGCGCAGATATCCCCTGCGTAAATCTCGCTGATCTCTTCACGCTTGTTCGCGTGCATCTTAACCAGACGGCCTACGCGCTCGGTCTTGCCCGTCCGCGGATTGACGATCGTATCGCCCGTCTTCAGATAGCCCGAGTAGATACGGATAAATGCCAGCTTGCCGAAAGGATCATTGACCAGCTTGAAGCCCAGCGCCGAGAATGGCTCGGCATCATCTGCCTTGCGGATCAGGATCGTCTCCGGATTCGAGGGGTCGATACCTTCTGCCGGCGGTACATCGAGCGGACTCGGCAGGTAGTCGACGACTGCATCCAGCAGAGTCTGCACGCCCTTGTTCTTGAAAGATGAGCCGCAAAGGACCGGGAAAACCTTCATCGCGATCGTTGCTGAACGAATACCAGCCTTCAATTCCTGATTGGTCGGAAGTTCGCCTTCGAGGAACTTGTGGAGGAGGTGATCGTCATACTCGGCGACAGTCTCGATTAACTGCAGCCGGAAAGCTTCTGCCTTCTTCGCGAGTGCAGGAGGGATCTCTTCGACCGTGTACTCGGAACCCATTTCTTCGTCGTTCCAAACGATCGCTTTCATTTCAATCAGGTCGACGACGCCTTTGAAATTGGCCTCTGCACCAATCGGAATCTGAATGGCAACCGGACGAGCGCCGAGGCGCTTGCGAATGGTTTCGATCACGTATTCAAAATCGGCGCCTGCCTTGTCCATCTTGTTCACAAAGCAGATACGGGGAACCTTGTACTTGTCGCCCTGACGCCAGACTGTTTCAGACTGCGGCTGTACGCCGGATACGGAATCGAACAGGGCTACTGCGCCGTCGAGTACACGCAGCGAACGCTCCACCTCGGCCGTAAAATCCACGTGGCCGGGGGTGTCAATAATGTTGATACGGATGTTTTTCCAGGTGCACGTGGTCGCGGCGGACGTAATGGTAATGCCGCGCTCCTGCTCCTGCTCCATCCAGTCCATTGTGGCCGTGCCTTCGTGCACTTCGCCGATGCGATGGGTAATACCCGTGTAGAAAAGAATGCGCTCGGTCGTCGTCGTCTTTCCGGCGTCGATGTGAGCCATAATTCCGATGTTCCGGCAACGAGTTAAAGGTACTGTGCGAGCCACGTTTGCTTCTCAACTCTTCTCCGGGATCTGATCCCGGTTTTAACGAACAACAAATTACCTGAAACTACCTACCAGCGATAATGCGCAAAAGCCTTGTTTGCCTCGGCCATGCGGTGGACATCTTCCTTACGCTTCATCGCTGCGCCACGGCCATTCGCCGCGTCCAGCAATTCATTCGTGAGCTTGTCGATCATCCCTTTTTCGCCACGGGCGCGGCCATAAGTGACCAGCCAGCGGATGGCGAGCGAAGTACGCCGCTCCGGGTTCACTTCAATCGGCACCTGGTAGTTGGCGCCGCCCACACGCCGGCTCTTGACTTCGAGCAGCGGCTTGCAGTTTTCGACAGCCTTCTTGAACAGCTTCAGGGCATCGTCGCCGCCACCCTTGGCTTCGAGGTTCTTCATCGACGTGTAGAAGATATTTTGCGCGGTCGATTTCTTGCCGCCCCACATCATCGAGTTCACAAACTTGGTGACCAGCGTCGAGTCGTAGACTGGATCGGCGGGGACTTCACGCTTCGCAATGTGACCTTTTCTAGGCATTCTTTTCTAATCCTTTATCTGAACTTCGGAGCTACTTGGCTGCTGCTGCCTTGGGGCGCTTGGCGCCATACTTCGACCGGCTCTGCTTGCGATTGGCAACGCCAACGGAATCAAGGGTGCCGCGCACGACGTGATAACGCACGCCTGGCAGATCCTTCACACGGCCGCCGCGGATCAGCACGATCGAGTGCTCCTGCAGGTTGTGGCCGATGCCGGGAATGTAAGTCGTCACCTCGATGCCATTGGTCAGACGCACACGAGCTACCTTGCGGAGGGCCGAGTTCGGCTTCTTCGGCGTCTGGGTATACACACGCGTGCAGACTCCGCGACGCTGGGGCGAGCTCTGCAGGGCAGGCGATGCCGTCTTGTAACGCGGGGCCGTGCGGCCCTTCTTCACGAGCTGATTGAATGTCGGCAAACGAAACTCCTTACCTTCTAAAACCTTTTGAAACCAACGCGCAGATCACCTCGCGCGCAACTGCAATTTGGACCGAGCAGGCGCATGCCCGCAATTGTCCAGAAAAACTGGCGCTTCACGTTGCGCCCACGTACTACAGGCATTTCCATGCCTTTACTGCCAAAACACACTTAGGACAAGAATTCCGACGGTGGTCGCACGCTTCATCCTCCAGGGCTCAATTGCCAGAAGGTATCTCCCGGTGTGCTGGAAGATGGTCGAAGGTCAACTCCGTTTCGAAATTTCTGGCCCGCATAGCTTCCAAAGGTAGGAAGTGTCGCAGGCACAAGTGCGAAGCGGCCGGACCCCAATGCAGCTTAAAACAGGGATCGCCACAACGATGCTATCAATAGTCTAACCGAAGAGAGCGCCAGGCGCATGTCCCCAGTTTTGTTGTGCTCCCGGCTGCCCATAGCACGAAAGAAAAAGCGGCCGCCAGCGGAACCTTTTAACAATAGCAAGGAGTTCAGGGTTGGTCAAGAATTGTTCACGTCTTTGCGTAATGGTGAGAACGTTTGGACAGCCGTCCAGTCATTCATGGCGTGTGATGTCAAAAGCAGCGCGCCATCGTTTTTCCTGCGAGCGTACTCAGGGTTAGCCTGCTCCAAAGCTCGAACCGCTTGGTGGCATTAACCTAGTGCGGCCTTTCGTGATGATCGCGCGAACAGCGACCGGCAGGATGCAAATGGCATAGAGTGCGAAGAATGATGGCGTTGCCATACCTGGGCGTGCCCTTCGCGTCTGGTTGAAGAGCTACACAGTTCTGGCTGATAGGATTTCCAGAATGAACTCCAAGCTACCGCTCCTTCTCAAATCGCACGCTATCTGTTCCGTGTTTCTCTGTCTTGCTTCAGCGAGCGCTCAAACAGCTCCAGCGCCTGATCCACGGATTGCGCAGATACTGGCTTCGCTCGGGAAGGTGCAGGGGATTCCGCAGGCGGCCATTTCGCCGGATGGTCAGCACCTGGCCTGGGTGCTTGACGGGAAGGGCGGCAGCACAATTATGCTGGGCGGTCCGCAGGGACAGGATGCGCGTCGAGTGATGACAGCCGCGAAAAATGCGGATTGTTCGAGCAGCGGCATCGCCTTCTCGCCCGATTCGTCCAAGCTCGCCTTCCTGTCGGATTGCGCCTCGGCTGCGGGCGGGGCCAGGCCTGGCGAGGGTCGCGTTACGCAGGATGACCTCTTTTTGCTCCCGGTCGCCGACGCGAAGGCCAAGGCAAAGCAGCTGACCCGCTTTCATGGTTACGTGGATCGGCCGAGCTGGTCGCCGGATGGAAAGCAGATCGGCATTCTTTACACCGAGGGGGCGACGCGGCCTTCCGGCGCGCTCGATGCCATGAAGCCGCCTGCGGGCGTGATCGGCGTTGAAGGGCTGGAGGTAGCGCGCGTGGCCGCCGTGGATGCGGCCTCCGGGCAGGTGACCGAGATCACGCCTGCAGGCCTGTTTGTGTACGAATTTGACTGGTCACCTGACAGCAAGAAGCTGGCATACGTAGCTGCGCCTGCACCTGGCGAGAATAACTGGTGGGTCGCGAAGCTTTACACGCAGCCGGTGATGCTCGATAACGGTGTCGCCGCGCCTGCGAAACTGGGTGGACGTGCTGCTTTTGATCCCGGAGCGCTGCTCGATCCAGTTACGGTCAAAGGTCCGCTGCATGGCCTGCAGATCGCGGTTCCGCGCTGGTCGCCGGATGGATTGAAGATCGCGTTTATTGGTGGATTGATGAGCGATCAAGGCGCAACGGGCGGCGATATATATCTCGTCGCTTCTACAGGTGGTGACCCCATCAACCTAACTGCCTCGACGACAGCAACCCCCGCCTGGCTCGAATGGCTGAGCAACAGTAAGTTGATTACCACAGCAGTTGATAAGGGTATGAGCCAAATATCGGAAGCCACACTTGGCGTTACAGCGCTCGGCCCAGCGGCTACTGATAACACCGGTGTTTCCTCCCTGAGCCGAACCGTATATACCCTCCAGCAGTCAGTCTTGTTTACGCTTCCCGCCAGCATTGGCGATGGGCGGCTAGAGTTGAGCCTTGCCCTCGCAAAGAATGGCACGGCGGCATTCGTGTCGACTTCGTTCGACCAGGCACCCGAAGTCTACACAGCCAAACTGGAAGCGGGCGCGATGCCATCGGTTGTCACGCATGTGAACGGTGCATTGAAGCCCTCGTGGGGGAAGGCTGAATCGGTCTCCTGGACGAATGAAGGCTTCGATGTACAGGGTTGGTTGATTCCGCCGGCGAATTACGACGCGTCGAAGGAACAGGGGAAAAAGTATCCGATGATCGTGATGGTGCATGGCGGGCCTTCCTCTGCAGTACTGCCACACTGGCCGGGCGTCGGATATGGCGGGATTCCCTTCTCGACTCTCGGCTATTTCGTGCTGATGCCCAATCCGCGCGGGTCGTATGGGGAAGGCGAAAAGTTCACCCAGGCGAACGTCAAGGACTTTGGCTATGGCGATCTGCGGGATATTCTGGCCGGCGTCGATGCAGTCGAGAAGAAATACCCGGTCGATGACAAGCGGCTCGGCCTGACAGGCTGGAGTTATGGCGGCTTTATGACCATGTTTGCCGTTACGCAGACCAGCCGCTTCCAGGCCGCGGTCGCGGGCGCAGGAATCAGCAACTGGCAGAGCTATTACGGTGAAAACTCAATCGACCAGTGGATGGTTCCATTCTTTGGCGCGACGGTTTATGACGATCCGAAGATCTACGGGAAAAGCTCAGCCATTGAGTTCATCAAGCAGGTTAAGACGCCGACATTGGTGGTAGTCGGCGATCGTGATGGCGAATGCCCCTCACCGCAGTCGTTCGAGTTCTGGCATGCCCTGAAGGCTGAGCATGTTCCGACGGAACTGGTGGTCTATCCGAACGAGGGTCATCATTTCCGTGACCCGGCACACCAGGCCGACGTGCTGCAGCGCTCACTGAACTGGTTCCAGGATCACATGGGGCCGGATACCGGCAGCACAGGTGCGCGCTCGGCCGGCGCCTTCTAGGAAAATGACGGAATTAGTTTGCAGATGCGGCGGAGTGAATTCCGGGCCCTGCTCGATGGAAGTCGCGGAAGCAGCCAGCCAGCGTCTCGTGTGCCAAAGGCGTGTGCCTCGATACGCGAAGTACCCGGTTTGCTTTACACTCTAGTATCGAGCAATCCACTTGAAGTGGCAGTACATACCGTCGAGGGCAAGCATCGCTCCGGCGGGGAGGTTTCATGCGGCGGTATCTGATCCTGGCGTTCCTGTTTTGTCTCACCCTTCCCTTTGATCTTGCAGTGACTGGTTGCTACAGAAACCCTGCTGCCAATTTCTGCGAAAACATCGGCTACGGAACCTCGAATTCAGGGATCTCCAGCATCACCTTTGGTCCGGCCACGACAGGTATCTCGTTGCCTTACGGCGAGATTGGCACACCCAGTGCGCCGTCGGCAAAGAGCTGCACCAACTCGACCGTGTCGGTCAGCACATACCAGTACGGCACATCGGACATGACGATTGCCGACATCAATCCGACTTCCGGCTCAGTCTGCGCGGGCACGTGGAACAGGACAACTGCGGGCGGTGTACCTGCCTACACAACATGCCTGCCTACCGGTAAAACCGGGGTGGCCTACATCACGGCTTCTGCGGGGACGGTCACCAGCAACGTGGTGCCAGTGTATGTGCATCCGCAGATCGGCAGTGTGCAATTGACGACGTCGCCGGTCGTGAGCGCGGCCTGCCCAGCGGCACCGGATGGCAACCAGTGCGTCTCGCAGGGTTGCACCGCTTCGCTGGACATCAAGGCCTACGCGGCCGGGGCTTCGACGCCGCTATGCGGGCCGAATTCCACGCAATACCCGGAGTGCAGCGCGGTCCTTGGCGCCCTTACCTACACCCCGGTGACGGCGAACGTGGTAACCCTCGGAACGACACTTGGCACGACCAACATTGCGACGGCGAACCAGCCTGGTTCGACGTCCATTACGGCGTCCACGAATACGGGAAATACCAGCGGCGGTACCACGACATCGGCTGCCGGATATTTCTATACCTGCCCGCCGGTAAGCATTGCGCTGCAGGCAAATGGCGTACCCTGCACCAATGCGGCGGCGGGTACGGCTTGCGTAAACGTCACGCCGAACAACCCACAGTCGATCACAGCGCTGGTGACGGATGTGAACAGCAAGCCCATCACGGGCCTTACGCTGACCTACGCATCGACCCAGCCTGAAAATGTCCAGGTATCGACTGCCGGCACCATCAACTCGGTGTATCCAGGAACGGCATCAATCACTGCGATCTGCCAGCCACCTACCTGCAACCCTGCGCCGATCAACCAGATTGGCGTCAACGGTACGGGAACACCGATCGTCAGCAACCCGCTGCTGGTGAACTCGACCGGCACGAGCTCGACTGTGCTCTACATGGCCAGTCCGAAATCGAACTATTACAGTGCGATCGACTTCACCATCGGCCAGGTGACGACGCCGGTCAGGCTGCCTTACACGCCGAACTCAATGGTGCTCGACCCGACGGGGACGAATCTCTATTTCGGCAGCTATCGCGAACTGATGGTCTTTTCCGCAGCAACCAGTTCACTGAGCAAGCAGGATACGACAGTACCGGGCGTGGTTCTCGCGGTATCGCCGAACAATACAACCCTGCTCATCAACGATCAGAACCGCGGCATCCTGTACCTGTACGGAACGTCCGGTACCGGCAGCAGCGGCACTACAACCGGCACCGGAACGACGACCACCGGCACGTCGACGGCCACTGGCGCCGGCATCATCACGACGTACGGCGGCGTAGGCCAGCACGCGCAGTTCTCCTCCGATGGGAATACTGTTTACATCGTCGGCAACAACAGCCTTTACATTCACAACGTTTTTACCGGCTGGAGCACTGTACCGCTCAACACCGGGACGGGCGTGAACAATAATGTGACCGCGGCGACCAGCCTGGCCACAGCATGCGCGGCCAGTATCACGTCGAACAACGTGCAGGGCTCAGGCCTGGGCGGCGGCAACGATGCCAACACGCAGTACAACACCTTCTGTTCGCCGGATATTGCCCTGGCCATTCCGACGGTTGGACCATTTGTGACTGGAAGCCCTACAAGCGAGAGCCTGGGTTTCTGCCCGAATCTCGAAAATAATCCGACTGTCTATTACCCCTTCGCCGGCACGCTGGGTGCGGCGACAGATCACCTGGTTGCCACTACCAACAGCGAGCATGTGATTGGCGCCTCGGCCGGAGCAACGCCGCAGATTACCGATTCGTTTACGGACATTCCGACCGGGGCATGCAAGTTGAACACAGCAACGCCACCGGTATCCACCCCTCTGCAGATTGGCAACCCAAGCAACACGCCAACGCTACTGAAGGGTTACAACATCAGCAGCATCGACCAGGTGGTCGCATCTCCCGATTCGACGCTGGCATTTGTGACCTACCAGGGCACCGGCGCGGCGGGTAGTGCGAAGCTTCCGGCTTATAAAATCCCAACAACGGGAACAGCCGGGACGCTCGTACCGGTTGCCTTGTCGGGAACTTCGACTGCGCCCATTGCAGGTGTTTTCAGTCCTGATACGAAGACATTTTATGTTTCGACTATGGGCGATAACCTGGTTCACCTGATCTCGACGTCATCGCTTACGGATACGTCGACGTTGGCGCCGGGGCTGCCGGATGCCAGCGGTAACATTACGCCGGCGCAGTTCCTGGCAGTCAAGGCGCGTACCCAGCCGTAGGGCGGGTGTGTGGTTTGTGTAGTTCAGCCGGGGCTGAGACCCGGCTGAAGACTGAAATCCTACAGCAGGAATTTTCTGATTTAGAAAATCAGTGCGGGGATAAGGGTTCGTAGAGACAGCCTTACGCGAGGCTACACTTCACCCGCCGTACCAAGTGTTCGACGAGGGCCCATTCCAGCGGGGCCTTAGTTGCATCGGCGCGCAACCCCGGGGTCCCACAAACAACGCGCTCCCCAACGCCATTCTCGAGCGGCGCAGAAATTATCCTGATCGCAGGCGTGCGGGTCGTCTTAACTACCGGCGCTAAGAAGAACTCTGGTGGCTGGACCGATTGGAGAAGCGGCCCAGCCCAACGAGAGGTAGAGCGGCAGGTCCGCTGCAGCTGCCAGGTCCGAAAACTCCCGGCAGCGCGCGCCAGTTGTACCTGCTTCAAACTAGTTATAGTTTGGGCGCTGAAAAGCCGGCTTCATCCGGAACTTGAAACCCGCTGAAGCGAGTGCGATCAGGCGACGGTCGGTGCGGCCACGTCTCCGGACAACTGACCTGCGCCAATCCACTCTTCGAACGCCTCAGGACTTTGCTCGCGACCCAGAAAATTCTTCACCAGTTGCGTTCCTGGCTGCGACCCGCCGCGATCGAGGACAGCGGCGCGATAGCGCATGGCGGCCGGCCCTTCGAGCAGTGCATCGCGCTCGAACTGGTTGAAGAAGTCGATCGCGATGACCTTGTCGAACAGGTACGTGTAGTAATTCGACGAGTAGCCGACAAGATGCGTGAAGCTGGAATAGAGCCGGTTGCCGTCGATCCATGTATAGGGCAGGAAGCGCTGGTACTCCTCCTTCAGCAGCGCGTCCAGATCGAGCGTCGCTGGGTCGCGGTGATGCACGTCGAGAGAGTAGCGGGTGTAGAAGAGCTGCGTACGCACCCAGTCGGCACGTCCAAAGGAGCCGGCGCGGTTCATGGACTGCACCAGCTCTGCCGGAATGGGCTCATTTGTCTTGTAATGCAGCGCAAAGGTGGCGAGCAAGCTTGGATCGCGGAAGAACTCCTCCAGCATCTGCGATGGAACTTCGACGAAATCACCTTCGGTGGCGATGCCACTGATGCCAGCCCAGGGTTGCTGGCCGCCCAGGATGGCGTGCATCAGGTGGCCAAATTCGTGAAGGTAGGTCACGA
This sequence comes from uncultured Acetobacteraceae bacterium, assembly GCA_964658655.1. GTDB lineage: Bacteria > Acidobacteriota > Terriglobia > Terriglobales > Acidobacteriaceae. The sequence continues at coordinate 10,108 of CAZZZL010000054.1, forward strand.
CGTCGGAGTGCTGCAGCAGTCCCGGATCACCTCCTTCTCCTGCGAGGCTGGCGTCGCCTTGGGGAAAATTGCAGATAAGCGCCGCTTCGGGCAATTGCCGGCCGCGAATTCCAGGGACCAGGGGCGCAGCGCTGAACCACTTGTCCTTGCCCTCCCGGGGGTGCATGTCGAGGTAGAAACGGCCGATTTGTGCACCATTCTCGCCTGCGTCGAATACATCCCAGGCTGAGACCGACTCATGCCAGACACGGGCATTCTTCGCCGCTACAAAGCGAACGTGGAAGAGCTTTTCGGCAGTAGCCAGGACGCCGGCCTGCACGCGGGCGTAGGGAAAGTAGGGACGCACCGACTGTGAATCGAAGTCATACGCGGAGCGGCGGAACTGCTCCAGCCAAAATCCACGGCTGGCCGCATCAATGGCCTGCAGATCGGGCTGCTGGGTGCGGGCAAACTCGAGAATCGAAGTGTATTCAGCTTCGGCGCCCTGCCGGGTCTTCACTTCAAGATCATCCAGAAAACTCAGCATATTCGCAGCGGAACCGATCATCTGGTCGGCAGTAGCCAGATCTGCCCACGTATCGAAACCAAGTAGGCTGGCAATCTCATGCCGGACCGCGAAAAGGTCGAGCATCAGCTGCTTATTGGCCGGATAGGCGCGGGTATTGTAGGCGCGGAACATTTTCAGCCGGAGCTCGTGGCTCCTGGCAAAGGTCATGACCGGGATGTAGTCGGGAAAGTCTGTCGTCAGAATGATTTTGCCGGCGTGCTCGCCTTCGGCAGCAGGCGCGTGGGAGGCGCGGTAATCTTCCGGCAGGCCCTGCAGCTCGGCAGGATCGTCCACCAGGACCTGGTTCGCGCCCTCCTGGACATTGCGGCCGATGGTGAGCGCCAGCAGCGTAGCCTTCTCCTGCAACTGCTTAAGGCGGGCGCGGGTCGAGTCATCGCGATCGACGCCAGCCAGGCGGTACTGCAGCAGCGTGCGCTCGGAATAGTGGCGCGTCGCGTCGTCAGCATCCTTAAGGTCCGCCGCCGCAAGTGCCCGGTAAACATCCTGATTCAGGGACAGTGCGGTGGCTACTTCGGACACTTTCTGCGCGAGCGCCTGGGCGGCATCACGGACTGCCTTGTCCGGGTAAACACTGTCCAGAAGGCCGCACTCGCTGGCCACCTGCCCGAGCTCAGCAATGGCGTCGTCATAGGCGCGCCAGGTCTGCTCGGCGGAGGCGCTGCCGGCGGTAAGCGCATCCAGGCGATTCTGCACACGGGCGAGCCGCTCGGCGGCCCACTTCTCGAGCTGTCCGGCTTCGAGGGCTGCGGGCCCCGCGGTCCATGCGTGACTTTCAACGATTGCTGCGACTTTATTCTCTGTCATTCGCGTCCCGCTTCCTCCACGATTATCCATCCTTGGCCGCCCCATCCTGGCATCCAGAACCGAATGTTTTGATGTCGGCACCAGATCGGGACTATTGGCGATTTTGACGCAAATTTGCAACAATGCTGCGCATAAACCTCAGTCCTCTTGCATACTTGCTTGTCAAGACTTAAGATGCCGCAAACATACGGATGACTTTGAACGCATCAGCAGCAACGGCTCAATACCTTCGCTCTCGCATGAGCCGGGTGTGTGTTGCCATCACCGGCGACACGGCAGACGAGATGCTTGCTAAAGCCGACGCGGTCGTACGCGAGAACGCTTTTCTCGAATTTCGCCTGGACTATCTTGAGAAGCCGCAGGCCGCGATCGCCAAACTTCGCGAATTTTTATACGAGCGGAGTGAAGTGACGGCAGTAGCGACCTGCCGGCGGACGACAGGCGGCGGCCGATTCCGGGCCACCGCTGCCTCCCAGCTGGAACTCTTGACCGAAGCTGCGGCAGCCGGCTTCCACCTGGTGGACCTGGAGGTGGAAACGGCCGAGGGTATCAGCCGGGCGCAATTCGATGCCTTCCGACTAGCGCTCATCGACCGGGGCACGGGGATTATCCTTTCGTCGCATGACTTCGACGCAACCGGCGACCTGGATAAGACGTTCGACCGGCTGCAGCGCTTTCAGCCGGACTTTATCAAGATTGTTTCCACCGCCAAGCAGCTGATCGATAACGTGGCGATGATGCGCTTCCTGGAGCGCAAGAGCGACGGCGCCAACCTGATCGGCATCTGCATGGGCGATCAGGGACTGGTGAGCCGGGTGCTGGGCGTGCGGGCAGGCAGCATTTTCACGTTTGCCTCTGCAAGCGAAGGTGAGGAGACTGGCCCGGGCCAGATTGCGGCGCGCACCCTGCTCGAGACGTACCGAATAGACCAAGTCGAGCTTTCCACGAAGGTCTACGGAGTGGTGGGAAATCCAATCCGGCATTCGCTCTCGCCGCTGATGCAAAATACCGCTTTCCGTCGCGAAACGGTGAACGCGGTGTTCCTGGCCCTGGAAGCGAAAAAGCTATCCGACCTGCTGAACCTGGTGCGTGAACTGCCCGTTGCCGGACTCGCCGTGACGATGCCCTTCAAGCAGGACATCCTTGTTCATCTTGAGAAGACTGACCCGCTGTCGGCGAAAATAGGCGCCTGCAATACCGTGGTGCGTTCCCAGGATGGCCGCCTGTTTGGCTTCAATACGGACGTGGGCGGGATCACCCGGCCGATCGAGCGAAGATTGCCGATCCGGGGCGCGAAAATCCTCGTGCTCGGTGCAGGAGGAGCAGCCCGGGCAGCCGTCTTCGGTCTCGTGGACAAAGGCGCCGAAGTGTTCATTTTGAATCGGACCATCGAGACGGCGCAGAAGCTGGCCCGGCAGGCCAAGGCCAAGACAATTCGCCGCGACCAGGTGGCGAAAACACATTTCGACGTCATTGTGAACGCCACGCCGGCCGGAATGACCGGGCATAAGCTGACGTCGATTCTGGAGCCGCATGAATTGAATGCGCGGTTGGTTTTCGATACTGTCTATCATCCGATTGAAACTCCACTGATTCGCGCGGCACGCGAACGGGGCATCGCAGTGATCAGTGGTGTCGAGATGTTTGTGCAGCAGGGCGCACGCCAATTTGAGATATGGACAGGCAAACCGGCACCTGAAGAAGAGATGATGCGCGTGGTGCTGCATGCGTTGAAGCGCCGGGCCGAATCCGCCGCAAATGGAGCCGGTGGCAGAGGCGCGCAGGTCATCCCGATTGCGCCTCCTCGGCTGGCTGTTGTGCCTGATGCAGGATCATCCGCGGATGCCAAAGCTCCGGGTGCGGATGAGCTGAATGGGAAGTCAAAGGCAGGGAAAACGCCTGATTCTCTGCCGTCCCGTTCTAGTGCCCAGTTGGCGGAGGTTTCGAAGAAGGCGGAAGAGTCGCCTGAGAAGCCTATCGATAGACCTGCTGTTCCATTGAAGGCGCTGGCCTCTGGAGGGGCCCGATCGAAGGCTGTAGAGTTGCCGAGGGTCGCTATTGCAAAGACTGGCGCATCTGCAAAGAACGGAACTGCCGCTAAAGCGGTTGCCCCTCCGAAAAATGTCGCATCGAAGCCTGCTGTTCGGACGCCAGCGATTGCGAAAAAGGCCGCTGCAGGCCGAGTAGCTTCGCGGCCAGCGCCGGGAGCAAAGAAGCCAACGAAGGTGGCTGTTCCGACGCGTGCCCATACGAACGGGCAGGCGAAAAAGACTGCCATTCCGGCGAAACATCAGAAATCAGCTAAAAAGACTGCATCTGCGGCTGGACGAAAGACCGCTGGGTCACAGAAGGCATCCCGCGGCAAGCGCTAGACTCTGCCCTGGCGGGATAGATCGGCCGCCCCTGCCTGTGTGTACCCCTGTCCGTTCACTTCTGAATCTCCAAGTCCAAAACGGGAAAAGGTGTGAAGCATCCCACCATTCGGGCATAGGCATCCCTACCTCCGGAGGTTACGATAGGCACTGTTAACGGCAATCAACATGGACTTCTGGATTGGTGACTAGCATGTCTACAGCAGCGATTATGGATCAACAGGAACTTCCCGGCGAACTCTCAGAGGCCGAACACACACATAACGACTATGCCCTCGAAGAGTCGAAGGGCGGTGCGCCATCCATCTGGCGCTCGCTGATGCATTTAAAGCTGCTGCTGCCCTATATCGGCAAACTTCTCCCGATTCTCGAAGGGAATTTCCCGGGAGTGCTGGCGCCGGTACAGGCCGGCAAGGTGGAAAAGCTCGATCTGTCGGAGATTCACAGCGCGGTCGCGACCGTAAACCGTGGATTTCTGGATCTCCAGGCCGGCAATCGCGACATCCGTACCCAGGTGCAGGAGCAATTTACGCAGCTGAAGCGGATTGACGACCAGCTGCTCAGGCTGCGTGAGTCGACCGAGCGTAACACCATGGAGCACCAGGAGTTAGTGGAAGATCTGCGGTCCGCCTCGAAGCTGGTGCGAAGCCTGTCGACTGTGATGATCGTGCTGATGATCGTGGTGACGGCGATGGTGGCGTTCATGCTGCTGCACTGGCGTCACTAGGCTTGCAAACGGCGTTCGTCGGTGGCCTTGGTTCCTGAGGCCACTGGAAGCCAGAAGTGGCCATATCAACTTTCTCTGCTTTCCCGTGAGGCGGCATTCCCTTGCCAACGCGCGGCGGATCAGATGTTGGGCGCGGCCAGCGCGCAAAGTTAGTGGCTCTTCAAGTCCAGCCTTGCGTGAGTCCAGCGATCTTGTCCGATGGACCCGTCGCATGGCAAACCGAGGGCGTCTCGGGTCGAGGCGTCTCGGTCGCTCAATGGTCGTGGCCGTGAGCGCTTCCTGTGTCAATTCCACCCCAGCGCCCACCTAAAATGCGCCTCTGCTTGCGGGCCAAAAGCCTACCTTTCTTACAAAATCTTTACAAAGCCAATCTTCCTTATTGCCAGTGGTTCTTTGGCAGGACTACTATCACACCCAGTTCGGTGCAGTGCTACAAATGCACGTGCCAGGATGTTCCAACCATGCACAGTCGTTCGGCAATTCATAAATCCAAACGGTCTGACAGCGAATCTGTCAGAATCAGTGGAGTTGATTCCTATGGCGTGGTACGCCTACTGTGTCAGTGAAAAACAGGCGTTTCCCGAGCTTGCCCGTCACCGCAAACCAGTTCCAATGGAAGCGGTTACAGGTATCTTCGGAAACCAAGTCTTCCTTTATCCAGCCAGTGATCTTGCAGTTATCGTCAGTGAGCACGACCCATCCGTAAATCTAGACCAGAAGTCTGCTGTCGATCACGCACATGTCATCGCTGACTGCTTTAAACATTCCACAGTCCTGCCCTTCCGTTTTGGCACGGTCTATCAAGACGACGAAACCCTGCGGCGCTCCATCCGCACGAACCAGCGCAATTTTCTGGGCAACCTAGACCGGTTGCGCGGTAAAGCTGAAATGCACCTGAAAGTGACTTTGGATGATTGCTGCCGGGATTTTATTCCCTCCGGCGTATCCCAGCGGGTGGGCAAAGAGTATCTCTCGAACCTGAGGGAGGTCGCCAGCCGTCAACGCGAGCGTCAGACCAAGGCTCGCTCTGTATCCACGCAAATGCACCGCATGTTCTGCCCCCTGGATGAAGAAATCACCTGCCGGCGCATGGACAGCGGCAAAATGCTTCTCGATATTGCCCACCTGATCGATCACAAGTGTGTGGAGCGGTACCAGAACAAGTATTCTTCGGCGAGTCTTCTGCTGAAAGACTGCCATATGCAACTCTCAGGCCCCTGGCCGCCGTATCACTTTGTGCACCGCCTGGCACGTCCAGCCGCGCATGCAGCAATGACGCATGGAACAGCTCACGCGATTCCTGCCTGACGTATTTTTTAAACGATAAAAAGCCCGGCAGATGCCGGGCTTTTGTCATTTAAAGCTGTGAGCCGCGAGCTAGGGATGGTCGGTGGCTGGGAGGTTCTTCTTGTCTTTCCGGCTCAGCACGAAGCTCTCCTTGCGCCGGTCTGCAGAGGCATGGTCGATCTTCTTCCAGAATGCCTGGAAGTAGTCGACCGACGAGATCAGCGCCACGAGCGCCATGAAGTAGATGGCGGCAGTGGCGATCCAGTCGACCGGGATCACCAGCCAGCCGAACTGCCAGTAATGCCAGCGGTTGTCGAGAATGGCGGCGACGACAGTGAAGATCTGCGCGAAGGTCTTCAGCTTGCCCAGGTCACTGGCCTGGATGGTGAAGCCCTCGGTGCTGGCGATCGAGCGGAGGCCGGTCACCAGGAACTCGCGGCCGATGACCAGGATGGTGATCCAGGCCTTGACGATGTGGGGATTGAACTCGAGCAGGGTGATGAAGCCCGCCGAGATCATGAGCTTGTCGGCCAGGGGATCGAGCAGCATACCCATGGTCGTCACCTGGCCACGGCGCCTAGCCAGGTAGCCGTCCACGCCGTCAGTGATGGAGATCAGGATGAAGAAGACAGATGCGATGACTTCCTGCTCGCCCCAGGCCGCGTGGAAGGGAAAGCGCGGCGAGAGCATCCAGATGAGCAGGGGGACTGCCACAATCCGGCTCATCGTGATGGAGTTCGGCAGGTTCACAAGAAATCCGGTGTCGGTGCCCGATGGCGGCCTAGAGGGCCGACAGCGAGAAAAGTGGCGCAAGACGCCCTAACAGCATTATGCATCAGGTTCCAGCCCCAGCTCTGCCACTTTCCCGGAAGCGGTGAGGATGCGTGTGCCAAAACGGAAGGGGGCAGGCCCGGATGCTAAAAGAGGAAAGGCAGGAGCGTGGCTCCTGCCTTTCGGTAGTGCATTTCAGTCCGGTTAAAACTGCGCTTTGAAGGCAAACTGCAGCAAGCGTGGGGTATAGTTCGGATCGTAATCCGTCACTGTTCCGAACGCCGTGCTGCCGAGGGTAGCGTTGCCCGATCCGTTGTTGATGTACCAGTTCGGGGTATTGCTGATGTTGTAAGCCTCGGCACGGAACTGCAGGTTAACGCCTTCTTTGAGTGGGAAGTCCTTGAACACAGACAAGTCCATGTGACGGTAGTGTGGTCCGAACATAGAGTTTCGTTCTGTATTGCCGACAGTGCCGAGCGGCTGTGGAGCAAATGCTGCGGTATTGAAGTATTCATGCAGGCTCTTTTTGGAGACTGCGGTATCCGCCACTGTATCCGGGCGATCGTTGCCGCCGTTGTTAAAGGGTACTGCGCGATTGCCGTACACGTTGCCAGCGCCAGGGCCGGTGGTGGTGGCATCAGCACCGCTGCCGGGTCCACCGCCGTTCAAGATGGAGAAGTCGCGACCGCTCTGCCACACAAGAATCGTGTTTGCCTGCCAGCCGTGGAGCACAACACGCTTGATGCCCGTGAAATCCTTGCCATATTGAAGTTCATAGTTCAAGGAAAGGGCGAAACGATTGCGGATCAGGTTTTCAGCATTGCCGTAGTCAATCTTGCGAATTGCGAAGGCGTTCGCATTGCTCCATCCCTGCTTGCCTTCCTGCGAGAAACCGGTGATATCACTCAGAGCACTGGCCCACGTGTAGTTTGCATCGAACGCGAGGCCCTGCGTGAAGCGGCGCTGCAAGGAGGTTTGCAATGCGTTGTAGTTGGAAATGCCCTCACTGGCAAGCCAGCCTACCCCGGAAAGATTGGGGAGCTGGCTCTGCAGCAGGTACTGGCCGGCAGTGGGCGAGCTGTTCGGGACGAACGGGAGAGGTGAATTGATGTTGTTGATGGTCTGCGGCATATGCTGGCCGACATTACCCACATAGCCGATCGTGAAGACGTTGGGGCCGAATTGCTGTTCCATCTGCAGGTTGAACTGCTGCATCAGAGCTGCCCTGAAGTGCGGGTCCTCTGCAACGAAGGACAGCGATGAACTGTTGATGGTCTGAGCTGCGGGCAATGGCAAGCCGGCGTCAAAGGTACCAAAGCCTGGAGCCACTCCGGAGCAGGCGCCATTACCACCAATGTTTGACTGGGTGTCATTCAACCTGTTGATTTGAATGTTAATAGCCAGATCGGACTGGCAGTTCGGCGAGAACACCGAGACGAAGGGTGCGTTCTTCAGATCAGCATTCGAGGTGTAATTGCCAGGGAAAAAGCTGATGCCGTAACCGCCGCGAAGAACAGTGCCGGAGTGGAGTGAGTAGGAGAAGCCAACTCTCGGCGCAATGTTCGAGTAGTCAGTTTTGATTCCGGCTGTATTGCTGACGCCGTTCACCCCTGCCACCTTAAGGGCAGAAGCAGCGTTACCTGTTGAAATAGCCTGGTTGAAATCGAAGTTCGAAATGCGGTTGTGAGCTTCGGTGAACGGGGTAAAGACATCGTAACGAACGCCGTATAGGACAGTAAGACTCGGGCTTACCTTCCAACTATCCAAAGCGAATCCGCTTGGCTCCCAGCTGCGATAGTCAGGCGGCGAAAGGTCGTAGTTGCGGCTGCTACTGGTAAATGCTCCGACCAGGGAAGACGCGAGCTGCTGATCCTGTGTCTGCTTCTGGCTTGCACTTTCGCCGGTGGGGCACTGGTGAGTGATTGGGTCGAAGGCAGTCAGACAGCTGTCCGTCTGCAGACCGAACCCATATTGACCCGCCGCGAATGCGCTTTGCACATTGCGCGCCTGGCGCCGGATCAATCCAACGCCGAATTTCACGTTATGGTTGCCCTTCGTCCAATTGATCGTTCCTGAGTACTGGAAGGTGTTGTCAATGTCCTGCAGGGGTACGTAGGCACCGTCACCGATGTCGGAGAATGGTCCGAAGGCAATCGGAGTCAGGAAATTCGACAGGGTGTTGAAGTTCATATTGGAACCGAAGCCGACCTGCGTATCTGCGTTTTTCCCATAATTCAGAGGAAGCGAGAGATTGTTGATGCGGGTGTAGGCCGCCCTCAGATCCAGAACGAGTGCCGGGTTGAAGATATGCGTGTAGCCAAAGCCATACTGCTGAGCTGCATCTGCCGCAGGACCGGCGAAGATATAACGGCCGCCGCTGATGTCCAGGCCATTCTGCGTACCTAGAGCCTGCGGCGTGTTGGTATTCACCTTGTTATAGGTATAACGCCCGAAAAATTGATTGTTCTCGTTGAACCTGTGGTCAATCCGGGCATCGTATGTGTTGCTGAACTGGGTCCGCTTGGGGCTGACAACGTAATTGTTGGTCAGGCTCGAATTTGTCGGTGCGGGAAATAGCTTGAGGTAGTTCAGCGCAACGGAATCGATAGCAAGACCGTTGGTGCCGCCGTTGCCACCATTGACGAGGGCCAACGGCGATCCGCCGCCGATGCTGTTGATGTTGTTGTATTCATCCAGGGTTGGAACGGTGCTCTGATAGGTAAGCCCTGCTACCTGTCGATATCCTTCGTAGTCGAAAAAGAAGAAAGTTCGATCGTGAAATATGGGGCCGCCAATACTGCCGCCAAACTGGTTCTGGCGAAGCTCAGGATTCTTGCCCGTGGTCTGGACAACGTTCCGTGCGTCGAAGTAATCGTTGCGAATGAACTCGTATGCCGATCCATGAAACTTGTTGGTGCCGGATCGGGTGATGATATTGACCACACCGCCCGCTGTTCGGCCTGCTTCAGCGGAATAGCTGTTCGTTTCTACCGTGATTTCCTGAATGCCTTCTACATTCGGACGAACGCCAATGGTGCCGATCACGCGCTCATTATCATCGGAACCGTCGATGATGTAGTTGTTCAGCGTGTCATCCTGGCCATTGACAGAGAAGCTTGCGCTGACACGCCGGTCATCGGGCCGGCCGCCGCTGGTAAGACCATTGCCGGGGCCTTCGTTGGCTCCCGGAACCAGCTGCACAAGCTGTACGAAGTTACGGCCGTTGAGCGGGAGATCCTGGACGGCCTTTTCAGTCACCGTCGAACTGACAGTTGCATTGTCGGCCTGAAGCAGCGGGGTGGATGCTTGAACCATGACTGTCGTGCTGCCTGCGCCGGTCACGAGCTTGACGTCGTTGCGGGCGCGATCGCCAGCTTCGACTGAGAGGTCATTCGTGATCGAAGACTCGAAGCCGGATGCCTTGACGCTAATGGAATAGTGGCCGACGGGCAGAAGCGAGACCGTGTAATCACCAGACCCATTCGTCTGCACGGTGCGTTCTTCGTTGGTACCGATATTTTTAACGACGACGGTTGCGTTTGGCACAACGGCGCCACTTGCATCTGTCACGGTACCGAGAATGTCTGCGGTGGTAAGCTGCGCGAATGCCTGCGCGCCTAGCAGCATGATGGTGAGAAACAGGGCTGCGAGAGCCCTCTTGCAAAGTCTTTCGACATGACCGCTGTGGCGGGCTGTCTTATTTTTGTTGAATGAAATTGATTCAATACCCATTGTGGGATGGCGCTCCTTATCAGCTGTAAAGCTACCGCGGTTGAACGCAGGCGAACTTGACTCGCTCGTCATTTGGCCGGATTGCAGATTGCACTGTCAAGGTGAAGAATCTACGCGTGCACTGGAGGGCATCAACCAAAAGGTGGACTTTAGTAAAGCAGTCACGGCAGCGCGGTGGAGATAATGTTTACTTTGCCCTGTTTACGCAATTGCGATTGCAAATCGTGTGAATGGCGGGCTGAAACTATTTTTTCGGCTCCCGCAAGGTCAGGAGATATGAGACGTCTCAGTGTTAGCGGCGTAGTGACGTTTTAACCCTCTGTGCAAAGCCGGCAGATCTCAGCGCCATACCGAGCGGCTTTCGCAGGGCCAATTCCATCGATGGTTTTCAGATCATCGACGGTTACGGGCCGGTCGAGCGCTATCGCACGCATGGTCTTATCCGAGAAGACGCAGAAGGCTGCGAAGCCGTGCTTCTTAGCCTCTCCGGAGCGCCAGACACGCAGACGCTGTTCGAGGGCGGTCTCCTGCGGATTAAGCGTAACTTCGACAGATTCAGTCTTTTTAGGCCGCATAAAAGATGCCGCTGTCGAGCTGCCACTGCGCTTGCGCGATTTTCCTGTTGACTCAGAGACGAAGGCTTCGCGGATGCGCAATAGCGCGAGATCTGCGGCGTCGAGTTGTTCACCATCGCGCGTGATGCCGACGCGGCGATAGCTGAGGGTCTTCCCTTCCTTCTCGAATGAAGCGTCTTCCATGAAGAGATAGCCTGCGGTGACAAGTGCTCCCAGGACAGATTCAAATTCGTTGCGGCTGAGTTCCTCGCGCGGAAAGACATCTTTATGAAGCTTTCCCGTGGAGCGTGCACTGCCGGAACGCAATTCGCGCATGACGGTGCTGGCAGCCTTTGTCTCGATGGCGTTCAGTTCGCGAAATTGCTGCGCGATGGCCTGCTCCGGGGAACAGACGTCGCACTGGCCGCAGAAGGGCGAGCGATCGGTGGCGTCGCCGAAATGTTTGACCAGAGCCGCCATGCGGCAGTCGTGCGATTCGGCGAAACGCTGCATGGCGTCGATCTGTGAGCGACGCTGCGACACTTGCGCTGCATACGACTCCTGCCACGGTATTCGGCTGCTGGAAGCACCTGCGCGATAGACACCGCCATCCTGTTCCGACGCGCAGACGCCGAGCAGTTCGAGGCGCTCGTAGGCCTTGTCGAAGTCTTCTGCACTGATGCGGAGGGCGCGGCGGATGCTGTCGCGGTCGCGCGGCTCGTCTGTGCATTTGGCATAGACACGCTTGAGGAGTTCAGTGTCGGGATAGTCGCGCTCGAAGAAAAACTCGTGGGTGCGGCGATCGGCAAAGGAGTAGAGCAGGATGGCGCGGCTTTGCTCTCCGTCTCGACCGGCACGGCCTATCTCCTGGTAGTAGCCTTCGAGCGTGCCGGGCAGTGCAGCGTGAATGACAGTGCGGACGTCGGCCTTGTCGATACCCATGCCAAAAGCTGTGGTGGCGACAACTACTTCAAGCCTGCCATCGAGGAAGTCGCGCTGAACGCGGTCCCGATCGTTGGCATCCATGCCGGCGTGGTAGGCGGCTGCTTTGTATTGCTCGCGCAGACGAACGGCGAGTTCTTCGGTGAGTTTGCGAGTTGGCGCATAGACGATAGCTGGACGTCGGTTCTCAGCAGCCAGCAGGCTGGAGATGCGCGTGGGACGGTCGGGTACCGGGGTCTCGACCGACTCGATGGCGAGGTTGTGACGGCGGAAGCCGTGGATGAAGCGGGATGGCGTGGTGAGGGCGAGCTGGCGGGCGATGTCGTCCTGCACGATGGGCGTTGCGGTTGCGGTGAGCGCGATGATGGGCGAAGGACGCAGCAGCTGCAGGTATTGGCCGAGGAGACGGTAATCCGGACGAAAGTCATGACCCCATTGCGAGATGCAGTGCGCTTCGTCGACGGCGATGAGGGTCGGTTTGCGTTTGGCTAGCATCTCGGGAAAGCCGGGGACGCGGAGGCGTTCGGGCGCGATGAACAGAAAGTCGAGTTCACCGGCGAGGTAGGCGACGCAGGCAGCGCGCGAGTCGCCGCGATCCAGCCCGGAATGAATGCGAGCGGCGCGGAAGCCGAGCTGCTGCAGCTTCCAGAACTGGTCTTCCATGAGCGCGATTAAAGGACTGATGACGAGCGTGGTGCCGCCGCGGACAACGCCAGGCAGCTGATAGCAAAGAGATTTGCCCGCGCCTGTCGGCATTACCAGCAGGACGTCGCGACCGGCTTGAGCAGCTTCGCACACGGCTTCCTGGTTGGCACGAAAGTCAGCGAAACCGAAGCGGTCGGCTAGAACGGTTCGCAGATGCTGGGACAAAGTTAACTCTTCCTTACGTTCTCAGGCTGGCAAAACTGTTCGTTTCAAGGCGCTTAGCATGTTTTCTGCTGCTTGATTGGACGGTTTGCCTGTAGACCAATCATATCCAGTTTCGAGGGTCGCCCGGGGCTGTGGAATACCTCACCATTGTCAGGATGCCAGTCATTTCAACCTCATCCGAAACAGCAATGAAGCTGGGGCACGATCGGGGTACCCGCGGGCATGGTCCGACGGCAGTTTTTCTGGGCGGGATTGGGGTTTCAGGCTACATTAGGAGACAATCAAAAAACCAATATGAGCGAAAAAGAGAGCACTCCTGTTCGTGACCACGCCGCGATGGGCGAGTTTGAAGAAATCGATTTCCTGCATGAAATCGGCAGTCGGATGGCCGCGTCTGATCCCCTGCATGCACTGCTTGAGCGGATCGTCGAGTTTGCATCATCGGTAGTGCAATGCGATTCCTGTTTCATCTACGTGCTTGAGAAGGAAGAGCTGGTGCTGCGAGCTTCGAAAAATCCGCATGCGGATATCGTCGACCGGCTCAACCTGCAAGTCGGCCAGGGTATTACTGGCTGGGTGGCGGCGCATAAGCAACCGGTGGTGATTGCGCGGGACGCAGCGCACGATCCTCGCTTCAAGATGTTTCATGAACTGCCGGAAGACAACTTCGAGGCCTTTCTGTCCATTCCGATCACGGGGCGCGGCAAGCTGGTGGGTGTCATCAACCTGCAGCATCGCCAGCCGCATGAGTTCACGCACCGCGAAGTGCAATTGATGAGCACAATCGGCTTCCTGGTAGGCGCGGAGGTCGAACTGGCGCGGCTGGAGAATGAGAATATTCAGCTGGCGGGTCAGTTGCAGACGCGAAAGATTCTGGAACGCGCGAAAGGCATTCTGCAGAGGGATCTGAAGGTGAGCGAGGAAGAAGCTTACCTGATGCTGCAGAAGCAGAGCCGGCAGAGGCGGAAGTCGATGCGCGAGATCGCCGAGGCAGTGATCCTGGGCGATGACCTGCGAAGACCGGCGGCGGAGACGGTGCGCAAGTAAAGCCGGGAGAAATCAGCTCAGACTATTGCTCGATGGCCCTGGCAACTCAGGATCAACCAGTCCTGAAATTGCCGGGTGGAAGACGCGTTTCCGGCAGGCCAAGCCATAGCAGGATGAAGGCAATGGCCGCGATGCCCCCAAGAGACAGGAACGACACCCTGTAGCTGAAATGCTGGATGAGTTTGCCGCCGAAGCCGTTACTGAGCGCGGCGCCGAGGCCGACGGCAGTCGCGAGCGCTCCCTGCACCACGTTAAAGCGACCGCTGCCGCTTGTACGATCTGCCACAACAAGAATCGAGACGACGCCGAAGGTAGCGTTGGCGACGCCATCCAGAAATTGCACGGCGATGAGGCCGCTGGTGGCGTGGATGAATGTGTAGAGCCACGCGCGCACCGGCAGTACGCCGAAGCCGACCAGCAGAAGCGGCTTGCGGCCATGAAGGTTGGCGAAGCGTCCGATAAACCGGGCCGAACACATGATGACAACTTGGGTGACGATGATGCAGGCGGACATGAAGGGCGCGGCAGATCGGGCTGATCCTCGCGAGAGCATTTCGCCAAGCTGGGGCAGCATGGCCGCGTTGGCGAAGTGAAAGAAGAAAGCGCACACCAGGAAGAGGAGCAGTACCCGATCGCGCAGCAGTACCTGGAAGACGGACTTTGCAGGCGAATGGCTGCCGGCCTGGGTGCCATCGCCGCCGCGGGCCAACTCATTATCAATGTCGCTGCCACGGATGGCGAGCACCGAGAAGATGGTCGGAATGGTCAGCACGGCGGCCGTAATGAAAATCGCCCGGTTGCCGAAGTACCGGCTGACACCCGCGATGAGAAGTGCACAGGCGACATTCCCGGCTGAGTTAAAAGCCTGGTTGGTGCCGAACTGACGATCAAACAGGCGGACACCGACAAGGCCCATGGTGATGGCAGCCAATGTCGGTGCGAGGAAAGGCCCGGCGGCACCGATCAACGCCTGTGACGTATAGACCGACCATGGAGCCGCAGTCATTGATAGAAGGACAGCGCCGGTAGCCAATACCAGGGCACCGACAATGAGAATCATCCGCTTGGACCGGGCGCGGTCTACGATGGCGCCCGCGGGCGTCTGCAGGATGATGGGCAGGATGCCGCCAAAGGTGAGCACCAGCCCGACGCGGCCCGGATCCCATCCTGCGGCGGCGAGGTAGGCGGCGAGAAATGGTCCGAGGCCGGTCTGCACGTCGGCGAGGAAGAAGTTGGCCGCCTCGAGAGCGCGGAGACTGCGCTTCTTCCCTGAATTGCCCCCGGTCGGCCCCGCGTTCGAGGGCGCGCCTGGAGGCGTGTCGAGCATGGTATCCATAGGGTAGCCAGCTCCAGCGCGATCAGGAAGCTTTCAGCTGGTGGCGTGGTTTGCCGGCCTGAAGCTTAGGACCGGGCTGCAGGTACACATGCGCGATAGCCTCAGCAGCCCGCTGATACTCAAGCGCCTGGTGGTACAGGTTGTCCGCAAAAGCCTCGCCTGCAGCTTTTCTGGCGGTCTCGTAAATCCTGGTGAGGTCTTCGGAAGCGCCTGACTGATCGTCCCAATGCTCTGCGGCCTTTTCGCCCAGGTGCTCATATTGTTCCGCAATCGCTTCCAGCAGGGCGGGAGACACACTGCCAATAGAGGCGTCCGCACTCAGGAAGGCGAATCCGAGATGTTCGGCTGCGCGAAGAAGGTCGGCTGCGTTCTCTTCGCCGCCTGCAATGAGCTCTTCATGCGCGAGGGCAACGAGGGTATCGATCGATTTTGCCTGCGATCGACCGATCGAGCCACGCAGGTGCTGCACACGGCTCATGTGCTCGAACGCACGTCGGAGGTCCTTCTTATGGGCGTGCTTCTTTCTGGGATGCTTGTCCTCAGTATGTTTGTCTTTACCGGGCTTGCCTGGTTGATGTTTTTTGGCAGCGGCGTGTTTCGCCGGATGTTTCTCACGAGGGTGTTTGTCCCCTTTTTTCGGTGGCATGACGGGTCCTTTCCTGCTTTTCGTTCCAGAGCTTGAGATGCAGGTGAGGGGAGGGATGACCCTCGAGCGGAAATTCCGTGGCTCAAGGGCGAGAGCCGGGGCAGCTCGGCCTTAGGCGGGCGCCGTACCCTGCAGGCGCTACGGCACCTGCAGGGTGTTCACGACCTCGGGATCGTCGCGGAGTTTAACGTAAAGCGTCTTTGCTTGTGGCCGGGGGACGTTGAGCTGCTGGCCGGCGAAACCTTCGGGCACCTGGATGCTGTGAGTGAAGGCGGCGTCGGACGCGATCGAGTCAATGAGGAACAGGTTGTTGCCGTGCAGGGTGCAGGCAGGCGCGGATGCATCATTGGGCGTCTGGACCGGCGGTGAAGTGTCGGCCGCCGCAGGCGTTGTGGAAGGCGCGGGGGCGGGACGGGACTGCAGGGTCGTTCCCAAAGCCTGCGCTGCGTCTGAAGGTGCCGACGCTGGTGTCGCTGGATCAGGCGGGGTGACCGGGACCGGATCCTGTGATGGCGCAGGCTCGGCATGCCGGGGAGCGCGCGGGCACGAGACTCCATTGACGACCGGCAGGCGGACTACCGTGCCGAGGGGCTGCCAGTCGCCGGTGGTGCCATCGTTGGCGACCGGCCGGTATTGCAGCGGCCCGAAGATGGACGGCCCGAAGCTCTTGCGCGGGTCGAGCGTGGCCAGCATGGTCGTCGCGTCTTCAAGCACCAGGCTCGAATCGGTCAGGCTAAGAGTGGTCTTGAGCGACTGATCTTCCGTCGCGACCTCTATCTTCTCGGTCCGCGGGAAAATAGCCGGGATAACGGTTTTGAGTGAGAAGGTGAGTCCACCATCCTGCGGAACTTCGCCTTGGTCGGTCAGGTGGATGGTCGAATCGGAAGCTGGCACCTGTACATCGCGGCTCAGGGTCGTGACCCGCGGGCGCGCGGCGGCGACTTCGACGGGCAGCTCCAGAATACGGCCGTCTTTCAGTGCGAATTTAGCCTTGCCGCTCTCGCCAACGGTGAAAGCCTGCGCGGCAGGCGGGTTGGCTGCGGTGAGGACGAGCTGGTCCTGGCCACCCTCGCGGTAAAGCTTGCCCGGGGTGAAATGGACGCTCTGGAAATCTGCCCCGGACACTTCATCGAGACGCGTGCCTTTGAGCAGGACCTGCGGGTCACCCGCGTACGCCGTGAGGCTGTCCAGATGACCGGCTTCGGCATAGCTGTTCAGGGAGACTTCGTCGGTCGTCGAAAGTCCCCACTCCTTGACAAGCACGGACAGCGAGCCAGGTTTGTCGTCTTTCAACGGGACCTGGACTTCAATCTCGGTCGGCTTGGAGACCTTGAACTCGGCCTTGGTAGTGGCGCCGCCGGGGATCTTGAGGTCGACTTCGCTGACACAGGCAGCTTCGTCGTCTTCAAGATGCAGGGTATCGGTACGGCCGACGACCAGGGCAGTCTGGTCGGTGGGCGCAGTCTTCCAGGTGCTGGCGTGCGAAATATCGAAGGTAAAGCTCGGTCCGTCGTAGTTCTCAAAGCCCCACATGCCTTTGAGCGAACCGGTAGCCGTCAGGGCGAAACGGGAGGTATCGACTTTGCTGCCATCCAGCTTGAGACCGCCGAGGGTGGCGTCGGGAGTGGCCGGCAGGTCAAGCGGCTTACCCTGCTTGTCTTTGAAATGAAGGACGAAATCATGGCCGTAATCTGTCGAATAGAGAGCGGGATCGCCCACGATGCCGAGGACCGTCTGTGGCTTCTGCAGGCAGGCTGCCTGCTTCAGGTTGACCGGCGAAAGCGTTGGCAGGGCGGCTTTTTCGACCGGCGGCAGCGAAATGATGATGACCGACTTGGGATTGTGGAAGGACGGCGGCACATTGAGCTTGGTGTGCATGGTGTCGCCGTCGGCCGAGGACAGGGCCGGAATGTACTGATACTGAGCGGTGTGCAGACCGTCAAGAATACGAGCCACGTCAAAGATGGCGCCAACATAGGCGCTGTAGTAGCCGGCGCCGGCATTTGGGGTGTAGGCGAGCTGGGTTGCAAGATCGGAGGTCGCCCCGGTGGTGAGCTGGGCGACGACAGAGGCATTCTGGCCCGTATCGACGGCCATGTTGTCTGTATTGGTGGTCAGGCACTGGGCCTGCTCAGCGGTCGGACGGAGAAAGCAGTCCTGGTTGATCTTGAGCGAGAGGCTGCGTGCCAGTGTTGTTGAAGCCTCCTTGATGGCAGCTTCGTCGGTGGGTGGGACCTGGTGCATGGCGGCCAGGTAGGTGTCGACGCGCGCGCGTTCGAGGCTGGCGAGGTTCAGGTCCTGCAGGGCCCGGACAAACGAGCCGGGACGGCCTCGGACGGCATTGCGCAGGGTCTTGATGTCTCCGCTGGTTTCAGGCGCGAGGAAGATGGCAGCCTGCTGTGCCTCGGCGGGCACAGTGACTTCAAGGCCCTCGTCGCGGAAGGGCGGTTTCCAGGTCTCGGCCTTGAAAAACCACGTCGGCGGCGGAGGGTTAGTGACGCCGCGCATGAAGGCGATGACCAGCAGGTAGTGCACAGATTGCGTGTCCGGGAGGTTCGGATGAATGCGCAGACGGTCACCAGCCTGGAGCGCGGGTACCTGCGCGATCGGCAGCGTTTTGCCTGCACGCGTGACGTGTACTTCAATGTCGGGCCCCTTGAGGTCGAACGGGGCACTGTCAGCAGCGGCAGCAGTTAAAGCAGTCATGCAAAGTGCGGCGCAAAATGCTGCGTACAGTGCCGCATGGGCGGCCGCAATCCTTAAGCGACGTGTCATGTTCTTATTCTAGCGATCTCGGCGGATTTGGGAGGCGAGATGCGCCCATTGGTAACGGCAGGATGATGAAACTTTGGCAAATGCCGGGCTGGCAGGGCGCGATCGAGTTACGGGCTGCCCGGGGGAGCTATTGATAGTGCGACTTTCCAGCGGTCTCAGTGACATTACAAGCCGTAGTAAAGTGTGAATTCTATGGAACGACTCCACCTTGACGCTGCGCTTCTCTATTCGGAAATGGCATTTGAGTTTCTTCTGCTCCCCCCGATATCGGCCCTCTTTGTCGGAGCCGCGATCAGCTCAGTTTGGGCAGGATTCTATCAGCGACCATTCCGAAAGCACCTCTAGAAGCGGCGCTACGCGCTTGCGCTGACTCACTTCTCATTCTTTGCGGCAGCTATCGTCGTTGGCTTACTTTGGAGGAACGACCCCAGGGATCACCAACTTGCAAGTCGGGTCGCGACGTTCTGGTTAGACGCTGTGATTTATGGGTCGCTTGCTTCTTGCATTCTTTGGACTTGGCAGATGAAAGGATTCCGTTGGTTTGCGGCCAGCTTGATGGCATTGGCTGAGGTGATCACGTTCGGCGCTGTCTTCGTGGCTGGCATGTCGATATCAGGCGACTGGTTGTAGGCTACTGTCACGCACTGAGTACCAAGAAACCGGGTCTTGAGAAACTTGCTCATGACCCGAGGCCCAGTCGAGGCAAGTTAACGCAAATGCGACTTTTGAGGCGTTTCACAGTTCATTCTGGATGTTCGTCGTGCGTGCGGGCGGCAA
>CAZZZL010000055.1:0-29284 GCA_964658655.1 uncultured Acetobacteraceae bacterium
ATAAAGCAAAGTGAACTATGCCCAACCAGAAAGTCAAAAGCAGCCCCGGGCCAGCGAATCTCCGCAGATGCGCGAAGCGCAATTCGCCGTACGCGCAGGACCTGGTACCCAAAGGGGCTGTACTTACTGCTCGGTGAACGTCAGGACGGATTCCGCGTTCAGCTCGTCCTTATGCTGGCTGGTCGCCGCGGCGCCTGCTGTCCCAGCGCCCGCACCGGCAGCCGCGCCAATCAGTGCACCGGTCCCGCCGCCCACCAGGCCACCTATACCGGCTCCGGCCAGCGCGGTGCTCCCGATAATCTTCGAATTGCTCTTCACATGGCCTTCGCCATCGCGGGTCAGCACATCTGACGTCACCGAAATCCCGTTCGCGTGGAGCAGGATCAGCGAAATGCTCCCATTGCCCTTCAGCTTGCCCGGCCGCTTGATGCCCGACACGATACCGTCTGCCGGCGATCCCGCCGGAGCCGCCACCCTGTTGCCGATCGGCACAGCATTCACCAGCGTGCCATCCCAGGCCTGGCCCAGGATCGCCGTCGACGAATTCAGTGGCTGGGTCAGCCGCACCATGATCTTGCTGCCAGGCGCATACACCGCGTCCTCCGCGACAACCTGCATACCCGACATCAAAATGGCCACACAGGGCAAAATAGTCAAGAATCGAAGTTTTTGCATGAGAAGCCTTCTCCATCATCCCGACGACCAGCCGTCCAGCCGCACCAGGGACAACCATCGTCAGATATCTATTCCACCACAGCCGGCAGTCATATGAGCGCTCTTCCGGGCCGCCTGGTAACTCGAAAGGCCTATCTTGGGCCACCGGACCAGGTCGCGCCCTGGCTGCTGGGCAAGCTTCTTGTCCACTCCGCCGACGGCCAGCGGCTCATCGGCCGCATCGTCGAAACGGAGGCTTACTTCGGCATCGATGACCCCGCCGCTCACGCCGCCGCAGGCCGCACAGCGCGTACTGAGGTCCTCTTCGGACCGCCCGGCCATGCGTACGTCTACCTCATCTACGGCATGTATTCCTGCCTGAACATCTCCTGTGAGCCGGAGGGCCAGGCCGGCTGCGTCCTCGTTCGCGCTCTCGAGCCGCTGGAAGGACTGGCCACCATGGCGACCAACCGCAGGCTCGCGCCGAATGCAAAACCGTCTGCCCTGACCGCTGGCCCCGGTCGCCTCTGCCAGGCTTTCGGTATCTCGCGAAGGCTGCACAATGGCACTGACCTGGCCGACCCGGCGTCCGCCCTTCAAACCCGCCAGGACGCCTTCGCAGTCCCCGAAATTGTGGTCACGCCACGCATTGGTATCACTCGCGCCGCCGATCGTCCTTTGCGCTTCCTCCTTGCCGGCCACGCCTGTGTTTCTCGAGGTCGCTTCCATGTACTGGAACAGTCCTCCATGGCAATATAGGGTTTACCGGACTGACATCCGGGGCACCGTCTGAATTACGGCAAATATGTTATTTTCTTCAAGGTTTAAAAAGGTTAGCGTGTCACTGGTGACCCGGATGCTCTCTCCTTTGAAACCTGTCGGCAGCTGATACGTCTTGTACTTTTCATGCTGACCGTCGATGTTGGAAGAATGGCACGCAGTCTTCGGACCCTGAAAGGGGGCAGCTTTTGTTGAAATATGCCCTCGGGCTCGAGAATCAGGAACCATCCGTCCTCATCGACCGGATGGCGCAATTCTTCGACGCCACCAGCGATGCCATCGTCTTTCTCGACCGCGATTACAAAATCACTTTCCTCAACCGCCGCGCACTGGAAGTCATCTCGCCCGACGGCAAGGCTCACGGTGCCAACCTCTTCGAATATTTTCCCGGCACTGTCTACCCCAACTCTCCCTATGTCGAAAACTACCGGCGCAGTATGGAGCACGGTGAAGTGGGTGAGTTCGAGGCCTTCTATCCCGAACCGCTCAACCTCTGGCTCCGCGTCCAGAGTTATCCAACCAGCGACGGCATCATCATCTTTTTCCGCGATGTCACCCAGGAACGTGCTGACCGCGAAACCCTGCGTCTGAAGAATGAAGAATCCGAACGGCAGCTCTCGGAGATCGAGACGGTCTATCGCACCGCTCCCATCGGCCTCGCCCTGTTTGACACAAAAGACTTTCGCTATCTCCGCCTAAACGATCGCCAGGCACAGTTTTTCGGTCTCAGACCCGATCAGATCATCGGCAGGACACTCACTGAAATGGCGCCCATCGAAGGCTTGCGTGAACTCTTTGAACGTGTCGCTGCTGGCGAACCCATCGTCAACTTCCCGCTGGAAGGCGAACTCGCTACCCATCCCGGCGAGCATCGCTACTGGACTGTCAGCTATTTCCCCGTCTACGCGCCGGACGGTTCCATCCAGGCCATCACCGCCGCTTCGCTCGAAATCACGCAGCAGAAGAAAGCCGAGCAGGCGCTGGTGAATGCAGAAAAACTCGTCGCTGTGGGCAGGCTTGCCAGCTCCATCGCGCATGAAATCAACAACCCGCTCGAATCAGTCACCAACCTGCTCTTCCTTGCCCGCCACAGCGAAAGCCTCGAGCAGATTCACCAGTATCTCGACACTGCCGAGATCGAACTTCGACGCGTCTCCGCCATCAGCAACCAGACGCTGCGCTTCCACAAGCAGTCGTCCAGCCCGCAGGACATTCAGTGCGCACCGCTGATCGACGGCGTTATCTCGATCTACCAGGGCCGCATCGTCAACGCCCATGTCATTGTCGAACGGCGCATGCGCGCACACCAGCCAGTGCGCTGCTTTGAAGGCGAAATCCGCCAGGTCGTCAGCAACCTGGTCAGCAACGCGATTGACGCGCTACCCCGCGTCGGCGGCCGCTTAATGCTGCGCTGCCGCGAAGCCACCGACTGGAAAACCGGCGCCCAGGGCATCGTCATCACGATCGCGGACTCCGGCACCGGAATTCCCCCAGACGTCCAGTCCAAACTCTTTGAGCCTTTCTTCACCACCAAGGGCATAGGCGGCACCGGCCTTGGACTCTGGGTCAGTAAGGAAATCATCGACCGCCATCACGGTCATCTCCGCGTCCGCAGCAGCCAGTCACCCGCCCATCGCGGAACCGTCTTTACCCTGTTCCTGCCACTCATCGCCGTCGATCGTTAGCTACGCTTCGTCTGAACCTGCAGCAGCCGGTTATCGATCAGGCGCGTCGATCCCACATACGCCGCAACGGCCAGCAATCCGCCCGGCCCTGCCTCATCTAGCGGCAGCAAAGTCGCAGGATCAACCAGCGAGAAATAGTCCAGCCTTACCCCGGGCTCGGCTTCCACCACCCGCTTCGCCACGGCCAGAATTCCTGAAGCTGAACGCTCGCCCCGCTCATAGGCATCAACAGCAGTAGCCAATGCACGCGAAAGCACCAGCGCCTGCTTTCGCTCAGCGTCGGAAAGATAGCGATTGCGCGAACTCATCGCCAATCCATCCGGCTCGCGCACGATGGGCCCGACCACGATCTCCACGTCAAAATTCAGGTCGCGCACCATCTGCCGAAGCACTGCCAGCTGCGCGGCGTCCTTCTGTCCAAAGAACGCTTTGTCCGGCGATGTGATGTGAAACAACTTCGCCACCACGGTTGACACACCCGTGAAATGGCCGGGCCGCGACACCCCGTCCAGCCGATCCGCAACGGGCCCTACAACCACCCGCGTCGTCTCTCCCTCGGGATACATCTCGGCCACGCCCGGCGCAAAAAGCAGGTCGACCCCTTCGCGCTCCAGCAGGGCACAATCAGCATCGAAGGTCCGTGGATACTTGCTCAAATCTTCATTCGGACCAAACTGCGTCGGATTGACGAAAATCGTCGCAATCACGCGGCCACAGGCAGACTTTGCGGCGCGCACCAGCGATAGATGCCCGTCGTGCAATGCGCCCATGGTCGGCACCAGTCCGACCGTTCCATCCAGCGCCCGCCGCGCAGCCCGCAGTCCGGCCACCGTTATTTCAATTCTCAATACTTCACTCCATCAGGTTTTGTCATCGCGACTGATGCGGAGAGATCTCCGTGTCCACCAACCATGACGGAAACGCCACAGCAATGGTTACCGTTTCGGCGAACGTCCATCCGACTCGACAGCCAGTTCTTCAAGCGCTTCTCGCGTCTGCTTTTGCAGGTGATAGCTTTCCTCTTCAGCTGGAAAACTCCGTGCCTCCACATCCCGCCGGTACGCACCGATCGCCTCTCGGAACATCCCCGCCGCGTCTGCATATTGCCGCACAAACTTGGGCTTGTGGGCAAAACTCAGGTTGAGCAGGTCATGCAGCACCAGGATCTGACCATCGCAGTCAGGGCCGGCGCCAATACCGATCGTCGGAATGGACAACTCGCTCGTGATCCGTCGCGCCACTTCACGCGGCACGCCTTCCAGCACCACGGCGCACGCCCCGGCCTCTTCCAATGCCAGCGCATCCTGCCGCAACTGCTCAATCGCATCGAGGGTTTTGCCCTGCACCTTGAAGCCGCCCATCTTGTGTACGGATTGCGGCGTCAGCCCCAGGTGTCCCACCACCGGGATCTCCGCTTCCACCAGCCGGCTTACCAGCTGGGAACGGCCGCCTTCGATTTTCACTGCCTCCGCGCCTGCTTCTTTCAGGAAACGGGCCGCATTGGCGACACCTTCTTCGATCGACACATGGTACGAACCGTAGGGCATATCCGCGACCATGAACGCCCGTTTCACTGCACGCCGAACAGCCCGCGTGTGGTGCAGCATCTCTTCAACAGTCACGGCCAGTGTGCTGTCCAGGCCCATCACCACCATCGCCAGCGAATCGCCCACCAGCACCATGTCGATACCGGCCTCATCCACCAGCCGCGCCGTCGCATAGTCATACGCCGTCAGCGCCGAAATAGGCTGGGCATTCAGTTTCTTTTCGTGGAGGGATGCAACAGTAATTTTTGGCTGGGAGGGCTGGGCCGCGTTAGAGCCCGCCGGCTCATCGGCGTTGCGGAAATGCGA
The DNA here is from genome assembly GCA_964658655.1 of uncultured Acetobacteraceae bacterium. GTDB lineage: Bacteria > Acidobacteriota > Terriglobia > Terriglobales > Acidobacteriaceae. Next base: position 4,973 of record CAZZZL010000055.1, read on the forward strand.
AACACTCATGGGTCGTCTCCAGTGCAGCTCCACCATTCAGATGCTGGCCGGATGCCACCTGCTACGGGGCTGAGTATACGCCTCCTGCAGAAAAGGCGAAATCAGCCCCACGCCTCAGAAAACGTGCCTACCCCAGTACCAGCGACGACCCTCCCGCCAGCACCGGAGTTGCTGCGGCAGACGAGGCCAGCGGCACATAATACTGCGTACCCTTCACCGGCTCCTGCAGCCGCGCCAGCAGGGCCTGCATGTCCGTCGGGTTATTCACGAAATCAATCTCGGATGTATCCACTATCAGCAGGTTGCCACCCGTGTAGTGCGAGAAAAAGTGCTCGTAAGACGCTGCAATCTGCTCGATATACTCCTCGCTGATTTCGCGCTCTTCCGGCAGGTTTTTCCGCTTCAGCCGCTGTTTCAGAACCTCCGGCGTCGCCTTCAGGTAGACCACCAGCTCCGGCGGCTGCAGCCGCGCATGCATCGGCTGGTAGAACCGGTTGTAAAGCTCAAGCTCCTGGTCCGTCAGGTTGAGAAAGGCGAAAATCTTGTCCTTCTCGAAAATGTAATCCGCGACCACCACACCTTCTGTCGGCAGCGCCTGCAACTGCTGCGACCGTGCCTCCAGAAACCACATCTGTGCGGCGAATGCCGTCGATTCGCCTGCATAAAATCGGTCCAGAAACGGATTGCCCACAGGCTCCGCCAGGTGGGCCGCGCCCAGCGTATCGGCCAGCGCCTTCGCCAGCGAACTTTTGCCTACGCGGATCGGACCTTCAAAAGCGATGTAGCGGGGAACTGCCTGCAGAGATGTCACCGTTGCCTCCCGGGGGATTCAGCCTACAAAAACTTTAAAAGCGAATGAAAGACGAAGGTACCACGAGCCCTTGCGAGCCGCAAGCTTCACCGTGTCACCGCCTGCAGAAGACGAGACTCCTCTCGCCACCGCGTGCACTAGACTAGCGATGTATGTACCTGCCCTTCGTCATGTGCGGTGCCGCCGTTACCCTTGCGGCTGGCGGCTATCACTACGCGGCCATGTGGCCCGAATCGCAGATTTTCGGCCAGACTCTCATCGCCGGTCAGGACGCTGCCGAACTCGCACTCACCTACGATGACGGCCCCAACGACCCCTACACCATGCAGTTGCTTGAAGTGCTCGCCCGATACAACGTCCGCGCGACGTTCTTCATGATCGGCAAATTCGCGCGCATGCATCCCTCCATCGTCCGTGCCGTCCGGCATGAGGGCCATGTCATCGGCAGCCATACCATGACGCATCCACACCTCATGTATTGCTCGGGCAGTCGCGTCCGCTCGGAGATTCAGGATGCCAACGCGCTGCTTGAAGATATCCTCGGTGAGCCTGTCAACTTTTTCCGCCCACCTTTCGGCTCCCGTCGGCCCGAGGTCCTGCGCGTTGCCCGCGAGGCCGGGCTGACCCCTGTCATGTGGAATGTCACGGGCTTCGACTGGAATGCCAAATCCGCCCGCGCCATTGAGATACGCGTGGAGCGTGGCATCGTCCACAATCAGAACCGCAACTCCAGTACGAACGTCCTGCTCCACGACGGCGGTCATTTGAAGATGGGCACCGATCGCCGCCGCACTGTCTCCGCTACGGCAACCCTGCTGGGCACAATTCCCCGTACCGGCATGCACATGGTGACAGTCGATCGATGGCTGCATACGGCCGAGCGCGAACACAGTTCTGACCGCGAGTTCTCGGACCGTCCGCTCCCCGCCAATTCCGACTTCGCCGATCGCGATCCCCGCGATGTCCACCCCGCCGACATCTGACACACCCAAAGACACCTGAGCCCGTGACGACGCCGTCCCGTATACTGGTGCGCTTGTCCTGGAGACTCATGAACATTCGCCTGTGTCTGTTCGTCCTTCTCACCGCTGCGTCCTGCTCCGCACTCGCCGAGCCCGCCTCTCCGGAAAAACCCACCCCTACCGGCACCATCTCCGGCCACGTCTATTGCGCAGACACCAACGCGCCGGCTCGCATGGCCACCGTCATGCTCGAGGGCGCGAACGGCGTCGACGACTACACTTCGGAGGCGAAAGAGCCTACGCCTATCCACATCACCTCGGTGCAGACGTTGCTCGACGGCAGCTTCGTCCTGCAGCATGTCGCGCCCGGTTCGTATTACGTACTCGCCTCTGCACCCGGCTATGTCTCGCCCCTGGCAGCCGTTGCCGATACCGAAGACGATCTGCGCAAACCGGATAAGGCGACGAAGGAGAAATACAGGAAGCTCATCCCACGCGTCACTGTACAGGGCAATCTTGGCGCCTCTGTCGACATCCGCCTTGAGCGCGGCGCAGCCATCAGCGGCACCATCCGCTACGACGACGGCAGCCCCGCCACCGGCCTTACCGTTCGACCCCTGGTAAAACAGAAAGACAAATGGGAGCGGACCAACAACAACTCGCTGCAGTATGAGCCGGAAGTCCACACTGACGACCAGGGCAACTACCGCATCAGTGGTCTGCCTGCACGTGAATACCTGGTGGAGGTACAACTGCACCTGAGCAAGACGCTTACCGACATTCGCGCCAATGGCAGCGGGTCATCGTCCAACGATATCTTTTCCCTGCCCATCTACACCGGTGGGGTCTTCCGTACAAGTGACGCGAAACCCTTCACCTTGAAGTTAGGCGAAGAGCGCCCCGACGAGAACATCGACATCGCGCTTGGAAAATTACACAGTGTCAGTGGCAATATCACGGCGGCCCGCGATGGCCATGTCGTTGACGCGGGCGGAATCTTTCTGCTCCATGCCGACGACAAAAGTCTGCTCGCCCAGGTAAACCTCGATAAAGACGAACCGACCTTCAACCTCAGCTTTGTTCCTGAGGGCGACTACATTATGCGAGCAGTCAGCGCCGCTGACGTCGAATATGAGGAGACTCCAAACCCTCCCGGCACCATGCCGCCGACCAACATCAAGCAGAATATTACCCATAGCTACAAAGAAGCCGAGCAGCCAATTCATGTAGCGGGTGACATGTCAGGCGTCACAATAGCTGTGCCGGAAAGTGCGGCCGGCTCAGCGCATCCCTGATCCGGCCGCATTCCGCAGCACGAAACATCAGCCGTTCTTGCGAATCGCTTCTTTCACATGCTCGACCGCTTCATCCTTGAAGTGCGTCAGGTTATGCACTTCGGCTGCATGCTTCTCAATAATCGGAAGCATCTCTTCCTCGCTCGTCCCATCCAGCGACCAGGTGCAATCGTAACCGACATCCTTGCAATGAAAATGCTTCTGACCGTCTGCCATTCTTCACCCCATGTTCGAGATTTAAAGGTGGGATGCACCAGTTTTCCCCAATTCACAACAGCTCATGACCAGCGCTTCCATCCAATCGCAAAATCCCGCCAAAAGCTTGCCATCCTGAGCGAAGTCGGAGGACATGCATCTCCTCCGCCCGCCTCGAACGTCATCGGCCATGACGCCTGACCGCAGGCGTGCTACCTTGAGCCAATGAGCGACGCGCAACAAAGCCCCGAGGCAGCCGCCGCCCTCGCGCGCTACACCACCGAGGCGCAGCAACTGGAGCAGCAGGGACAGGCCCACCGCGCCATCGAGCGCTGGCAGCAGGCACTCACCCTTCTGCCCAAAGAATCAGCCCAGGCCGCGTGGCTGCGTGAGCACATCAAGGCCCTCGAAGCACAGAACCCATCCACCACCAGCAAGTGGGTCAGGAAACTCGGTCCGTTGGCGCCCATCGCGCTCTTCTTCGCCAAGTTCAAATTCCTCTTCATCGCCCTGCTCAAGTTCAAATTCCTCTTCAGCCTGCTCGCCTTTTTCGGCCTCTACTGGGCGGAGTTCGGCTGGAAATTCGGCCTCGGTTTCACCGTCCTCATCTTTATCCACGAGATGGGCCATTACGCCGACGTCAAACGACTCGGCCTCCCTGCCGAAATGCCTGTCTTCCTGCCCGGCATCGGCGCCTATGTCCGCTGGCACAACCTCGGCGTGACTGAGGAAACCAGCGCTGAGATCGCTCTCGCCGGACCATTCGCCGGCCTGCTCGCATCACTGGCCTGCGCGGCTGTCTGGTGGCATCTCAGCCATTCGCCGGACGCCTCACCCGCCAGCGCAGGCCTGTGGTCTGCCCTCGCAGCCATTGGCGCCTGGCTGAACGCCATCAACCTGATCCCCATCTTCATTCTTGACGGCGGCCAGGCCATCCTCGCGCTCAACCGCTCCGGCCGCATCGCGCTCGTCGCCATCTCTGCCGCCATCGGCTACATGACTGGTCAGCTGACGTTCTACGTCATCGCCGCCGGCGCCCTGTACCGTGTCTACACTGCCTACTCGCAGCAGGATGAACCCAAACAATCAAGCACCAAAATCCTCGCGTTCTACACTGCCCTGCTCGTATCGCTCGCTGCGCTGATGTACGCCCTCCCCGGCCACGGCACGCTCAACCGCTAAAGCTGCGAAAAAGTCCTTGTGTCCATCTGACTGCTGTGAGATAACTACGCCATGCGTAGTACGCGACACGTAGTATCCGCGAAACAGGACAACGACGGGCTGGGCCAGTATTCCGACCCGCCGCTCCTCGTCCTGGCAAGCCTTGCCAATGGCCCCAAACACGGTCACGCCATGGTGGAAGATATCGCCAGCCTTTGCGGAACACGCCTCGGTCCCGGCACTTTGTACGGTGCGATTGCCCGGCTTGAACAGCAGCAGTGGATCGAACCGCTCCCACCTGAAGATCGACGTCAACCCTACAGGATTACCAGTGAAGGCCTTCGCGTTCTTCGAGCAAAGCTCGCCACTCTGCATCGCTTTACCAAGGCCGGACTCGAACGATTGGAGGCGCGATGAGACTCTCCATCGCGCACCTGCTCACGCGCCTCTATCCCCGCCGCTGGCGCGAGCGCTATGGTGCGGAGTTCACTGCCTTCCTGGAAACTATGGACCAGCAGCCCACAAACAATCGTCGGCCGCACCGTCCACTTTCGGCTTTTTCTATTGCAGTGGACATTCTCGCCACTGCCATCAAGGAACACATTCATCCCACAGGAGGCCGCAGCATGCGTGCATCGCTCCATCCCTTGGTCGTCATGATGAAACGTCCCAGCGCGTTTCTCCCGCTCGTCATGTCACTCATCGCGGCCGGAATGGTGCTCGGCAACGTGGCGCTTTACGGCGCAGGTCCTCGCTCGGATGAAGGCGCCACCGCGCACCTATGGCAGCTGCTGATGGCCCTGCAGCTACCGATGATCGCATTCTTTGCGATCAAGTGGCTGCCGCGCGCGCCTCGGCCCACGCTGTATGTACTGGCCCAGCAGGCTGCCGCCGTCCTCGCGTCGTGCGCGACCGTTTTCTTCTTCAACCTGGGCTAGCCTTTGGGAAAGTCACACAAGCCGGCCTTTCGACCGCCCTGCAGAAGCGATCCATGCTAGAACCAAACCATGACGCTCTTTGCTGCCCCGCGCCGCCACGCCGTTCTACTCTCTCTGCTCCTCGCGACCTGCCTTGGCACCTTGGCGCAATCGGCAGAAAAATCCTCGGGTCCGCGTTCCGAAGACTTCGCCGCCATGCAGCAACAGCACGTCCTCCTGCCTATCCAATGGGACGCCATCAAGGGCAGCCTGTTCCTGGGCGTCCCTTTGACAGAAATGAACGGCACCGCCTCGCCGCAGTACATCCTCGATGACTCGCTGCCCTACGGCGTCGGCCAGAACGACCTCGGCATGGACCGCGGCCAGATCTCTGTCTTCTCAGGCGTCAGCCCCAGCGGCGGCTCCCGCCTCGTCCACTTCGAGCGCGTCGGCCCAAAACTTTTGCTGGTACAGGAAAACACGATGTACCGGACGGATGCTACCGACCCGGCCGAGAAGCTAGCCGTCGCGCAATCGTTCCCGTCGTCTGTACTCGCCGGTTTCGAGATCGTAGCGGAGGGTAAACAATTCGTCGCCGTTGATGCGACGAAATATTTTCTTGGCGACATTCACCTCATCGCCGAAACTCTTGCCGCCGCCAAACAGGGCAGCTACAGCATCGACGCGAGCCGCTCCACCATCGTCCCCGAAGCTTCGAAAGCTTTCCCTGACAACACTGAGGTCGAAGCCGAACTCACTTTTACCTCAGCCGATCCCGGCAAAGCCCGCATCCTCGGCCAGGTCGTCCCTGAAGTCCATTCCTTCACCGTGCATGTGCGTCAGAGCTTCCTCAAACTGCCCGATCCCGGCTTCGTCCCGCGTCTCTTCTCGCCTCGGTCCGGCTACATCGACCTGACCTATCGCGAGATGAATACACCGCTCGGCGTGGACACGAAGCAGCAGTTCATCACCCGCCATCGCCTGCAGAAAAGAGATCCTTCCTGCCGCGAGAACTGCGAAGCCATCAAGCCCATCCATTACTATGTCGATCGTGGCGCGCCCGAACCCATGCGCTCAGCGTTAGTCGAAGGCTGCCGCTGGTGGGACCAGGCATTCCAGGCCGCAGGCTGGGCCAAAGGCACCTTCCAGGTGGACCTCCTGCCCGCCGACGCTGACCCAATGGATGCTCGCTACAACATCATCCAGTGGGTCCATCGCGCCAACCGCGGCTGGAGTTACGGTGACCAGATCGACGATCCGCGCACCGGCGAAATCCTCAAAGGCAACGTCACCCTCGGCAGCCTCCGCGGCCGCCAGGATTACCTCATCGCCGAAGCCCTGCTCGCTCCCTACCAGGATGGCAAAATTCCCGACCCTGCAAACGATAAAGCCCTCGCCATGGTCCTCGCCCGCATCCGTCAGCTCGCCGCGCATGAAACCGGCCACACTCTCGGCCTGGTGCACAACTACGCCGCCAGCACCATGCCCCACACGCCCAACCAGACCATGAGCGTCATGGAATATCCGCATCCCTGGATCACCCTCGACAAGAACGGCGTTCCCGATCTCAGCCACGCCTACCCCGTCAACATCGGCGTCTGGGACAAGGTCGCCATCGATTACGGCTACCGCGAGTTCGATCACGACGGCAAGCCGTTCGAAGACGCAGCAGGCCTCGAGAAAATCCTGCACAACTCCGAAGCTCGAGGCATTCTTTTCCTGAGTGACGCCGACGCCCGTCCCTCCGGCTCAGCCAGTCCCATCGCGCATCTCTGGGACAACGGCACCGACGCAGCTGATGAACTCAACCGCATCCTGACTATCCGTGAAGCGGCGCTCAAACGCTTCGGCGAGAACGCGATCCGTCCCGGCACGCCCATGGCACAGATGGAAGACACACTCGTGCCGCTGTACCTGCTGCATCGCTACCAGGTCATCGCCGCGTCCAAGGACATCGGCGGCCTCGACTACCGCTACGCCGTCCGCGGCGACGGCCAGCGCGGCCCATCGATCGTCCCCGCAGCCGAGCAGAGAAAAGCACTCGCTGCTGTGACGACAACACTGTCACCTGAAATCCTTACGCTTCCCGAAACACTCCTGCAGCAATTCCCGCCGCGCACCCCCGGCATGACCAGCTCGCCCGACGGTCCGCGCAGTGTCGAGAGCTTTCCATCGCACACAGACGTCACCTTCGACCCCATCGCCACCGCCGAAAGCACGGCAGACATGACCCTCTCCCTGCTCTTCCTTCCCGAGCGCGCTAACCGGCTCGTCGAATACCATGCCCGCGACTCTGCGCAGCCCACGCTCGATGAAGCCATCGATGCCGCCCTGCAGTCAGCAGGCAGCGGCGCTGGAGATACGGGCAATAATTTATCCAGCGTCGTCAGCGCAGCCGTGAAAGGCCGCATCATTGAAGCGCTCCTGCGCCTCGTCGCAGATCCCGACACATCCTTCGCAGCGAAAGCGCAGGTGTCCGCGAAACTGCACAGCATCGGCCAGACGCAGACGAGCGATGCCAGCGGAGAAGAGATCAAGCGCCGCATCGCCGCCTTCGAACGCGACCCCGAAAAATTCAGACCCGAACCCGTCATGCCCGCACCCCCAGGCAGCCCCATCGGCGACGATGAAAGCTTTTAAAGAGCAACGCTGCGGCGATCGCAGTTGAGAGAGCACCACCATAGCGCTGTGCATTCGGACTCACTAGTGCGCAGCTTTTGCGTCAGGCTTCTTAATGTTTTGCAGGCAGAGCTGTCGGATCATCGGATAAAACTGCCTTGCATCTGGAAGACGCTCGATTGTCAGGAGAGATGTAGCAGCGCCGGCAATCGTCTGCTGATTGAATTCAGCGACAGTCCGCGCGCCTGGAAGGCCGACGACCTCGTTCCTTCTTAGCAGCTCGGCCGTGTACGCTGTGTCGAGCGCCACGTCCGCGGGCGTGACCTCCTTCAAACGCACATTCTGCGGACCAACATATAAAAACGCGTCAATGAGATTGGACATCGCCCGGCGCGGATGCAAGCTGAAAGGATCAACAACGTTACACTGCTCATCCGTAGATATAGGGATAGGTTTAAAGGATTCGATTCCGAGCGTTCCGAGGAATGTTCCATTGGTATTGATCAGGGCGGGACTCAACACATGCGCAAACGAGATACCGGAGATATCCTTCGTATCCGAGCCGAAATAGCCAAGGTCACTGATCACGAATGTGCTGTGAGGAAACCTCTTTTCGTACAAAGTGACTGCATTCCCATCGCCCGGACCTGAGCCGTGGATTAAATGGAAGATGCCGAACAACATCAGTGCCTTGCGATGCTTTGAAAGGACTTCCTTTTCCATAACCGAGGCAATACTCCCATCGCGATCAGTGAAGGAGCTGAAATCCTTCTGAGTGTGGATCAAAGGCCAATTCACTGGTGGGTCCGCAGCAAGCATTCGAATGCGCTTCTCAGGAGGCAAGCCCAGATTTATGGCTCGAACCAGCGGGAATAGCTCCTCATAGAAGGCGGACTGCCCACACATCTGCTGCGTCGTGTCGCGCCAGACTTTCTGTGCCTCGTTAAATGAAACCTGCTCCCCGGCAATATAACGATCAAGCGTCGACTGATACAGTGAGTTTCCGCACTCTACAGCAATGTCATTCACTTTGCTTGGAAAAGACGGATCGCGTATCAGTGCCAGGATGAAATCGTCGGTGTCCTTGTCATCATGGCCCGCGTTGATACCAACCACTTCATATCGAGAAAAAGCCGCGAGCACGGCTGAAATTGCCGGTTTTCCCTCAATCTTGCGCTGCTTCGCCGGTCTACTCACAGACACTTCGGCTACGGCACTGGTGCTCGCTGCTCCCAAACTAACCAAAGCCGCGAGCACTATGCCTATAAGCCGATCGGAACCATTAATTGTAAATATCATTCAGAGGCCCTCGCATTGAGCAAGCCACATCACAGCCACCTACCCGAACAGCGAAGTCCAATCCAGAATCACCTTTCCCGTCTGCCCCGACCGCATCGCATCAAATCCCTTCTGAAAATCTTCGTAACCGTAGCGGTGCGTAATGATCGGCGCAATATCCACGCCCGACGCAATCAGCACACTCATCTTGTACCAGGTCTCATACATCTCGCGGCCATAGATGCCCTTGATGGTCAGCATGTTGAAGATCACCTGCTTCCACTCAATCGACATCGCAGCCGCCGGAATCCCCAGCATCGCAATCTTGCCGCCATGCGCCATGTTCGCAATCAGGTCGTTGAACGCTGAACCATTGCCGGACATCTCGAGGCCAACGTCAAACCCCTCGGTCATGCCGAGTTGCTTCTGCACATCCTTCAGCGGCGTCTTGCGTGTGTCGACAGCCAGAGCACCCATCTTCGTCGCGAGTTCAAGCCGGTAAGGATTGATGTCCGTAATCACTACATGGCGCGCGCCAGCTTTCAGCACTACCGGGATGCACATGATGCCAATCGGCCCTGCCCCCGTAATCAGCACATCCTCACCCAGCACAGGAAAGGACAGCGCCGTATGCACCGCGTTGCCAAACGGGTCGAAGATCGCCGCCACTTCCTGGTCGACATCCGGATCGTGCCGCCAGATATTGCTCATCGGCAGCGCGATGTATTCGGCAAACGCGCCCGCACGGTTCACGCCGACTCCCTGCGTATACGCGCAGAGATGACGGCGCCCGGCCAGGCAGTTGCGACAACGCCCGCACACCACGTGCCCTTCACCGCTGACAATATCGCCGGGATGAAAATCATTGACGTTCGAGCCAACTTCGACAATCTCTCCCACAAACTCGTGGCCGATCACCAGCGGCACTTTGATCGTCTTCTGCGCCCACTCATCCCAATCATGAATGTGAACATCTGTCCCGCAAATACCGGTATGCCGCACACGGATGAGTACATCGTTGATGCCGATCTCCGGAACCGGCACATCTTCCAACCAGAGCCCGCGCTCCGCACGACTTTTTACCAGGGCCTTCATTCTGTAAGCCATCCTCGTGTACAAGGGACTAGTTTACCGCCTCTTGAGCTTCACAAACGGCGTCACCCGAGGGGCGGATGAAACACTGCCGATGGCTGTGCAACACTCCCGTACGAAGCGCAACCTCACCCTTGTCATCCCGACCAAAGCGCAGCGCAGTGGAGGGATCTGCATTTCTTCCTCCCGGCCAGCCCTGAAGCAGATGTGTCATCCCGACCGAAGCGCAGTGAAAGGCAACTGCATCTTCACTTGGCAGGGCTGACAGTGATGTCAATCTTCGCCGCGCCAATCCTCGTATCCGCCGCGCCGTAATAACCAACCAATCCATACTTCGCAGATTGGCCCATCTCTTCGATCATCTGCAACAATGCCCCCTCCAGAAAAATGACATTTGGCACCTGCCCTACTTTCTCCCAGGCCAACTCCGGCTTCAAAAACGGAGCATCATTTCGCGCCAGCACTTTCGACGGATCATGCTTATCGAAAAGCACCCATCCCGGCCCATACACCAGGTTGTGGTCCGCACCGTTGTACAGCAGCAGGATGCCCTGCGGCGTCACAATTGGCGCAGGCCCGGGCTCCATGACCATCTCGTCGAACGCGCCCATCCGCTGCGGCAATACCGGCTGCGCGGTCGCATCCTTCCAGTGCAGCAGATCGTCGGAAACGGCGAGCCCCATCGAGTCATGCCCGTTCGCCGTGCCGAGATAATACATCCACCACTTGCCGTTGATCCTCTCCGGCACAATCGCACCAGACTTCGTCCAGCGCGTGTTCCAGGTGCCCTTGTACGCCGGCAGAATCACGCCCTTGCGCTCCCAGTGCTTCAAGTCCTCCGACGTTGCGAGACACAGCTGCGCATCCTTCTTGTTGTACCCCGTGTAGGTCAGATACCAGAGGCGGTTGATTTTCACCAGCCGGGGATCCTCGACCCCGCCATTCAATTCATACGGCGCCTCCGGCTTCAGCACCGGCTCGGCCGCATGCGTAAAGTGGATGCCGTCCGCGCTCTCCGCATAGCCAATGCGCGACGTCCCGGCCTTATCCTGATCGCGCGTCAGCAGGACCGTCTTTGCGCCAAGCTTCGCCGCCGCCGGATTGAAAATCCCCGCACTCGCATCGCCATCTGACGGCGACAGCAACGGCTGATCGCTCAGCCGGGTTGCCCGCACTGTTACCGTCTGTGCGGTCAGCGTGCAGGCGGTTGCCCCCACGCATATCAGCAGGCCAACGCGCCGCGCCCATTGCGCAGGCCTTTGCCCAAATGAGTGCGCTGTTGCCCCGACTCTGCGGCCGTCTCTGTAACTGCTACCGAAATGGTTCCCGATCATCCTTCAAGCCCCCAAGAATTTCGACACGCCGCAAAACCTGGCGGCCGTGAATCTGTCACCGTCTGCCATGGTAGCCTCCCGCGCATCCCATCGCGAAACGCCTCACCTGGTCGCTTTCAAGGCGGCACGTCTTCGTGAAGACAAGAACCATTCCCAATCTGGCACTTGCAACGGAACGCATTCCCTAAATGGACCTGGCGTCGCGAAAGACCTGCAACAGCTGTAGGCTGAACCGCTCTATCGACCTATGCTTCAGTTGTAAGCAATGAAGGAGGCCTTATGGCAGTGCTCCAACCCCATCAAGCGAAGGAAGACGATATCACCTCCGTACTCGGACGATTCAAGGCCTGGAACGCAGGTCTGGACGCCCGCCAGGAAGAGCAGGTCGAACCCTTCACCGGCCTCCAGGAGATCTCCTACGAAGAAGCAGTGGCAGATCTCGGCAAGCGCCGCGTCATCGCCAGGCCCGCCGCCGCGCCGCAGGTTGATCTTGCCGCCGCGCTCAGTGCCGCCAGGGACACGGTCTCGTTCTCGGTCGCAGGCCAGCGTCAGGCATCGGCCCCCGCTGTAAGCACTGCTCCCGAGCCGCTTTCACACCGGGAAGAACGCCCTGCGCCGAGGCCTGTCACTGCCGCGCCTGCAATGCCGAAGGCAGTCGCAGCACCTCCGACAGCTCCTGCAGCGGCCCCTGTTTTCGAACGACGAGCACAGAAATTACCACAGGAAGCTCGCCAAACGGAGACCAGGTCAACGCAGCCGGCTTCCTTCGCAAAAGATACAGTTTCCGCACGGAGAAAGATTGCCGCCCCGGATCCCGTTGTCCGTGCGAAGACAGCCGCAGCTGTCCGAGTTTCGAAGAGCAGCGTGCCTCAGAAGAGCGCCGCAAAAGGGACGGTTGTCGCCAAAGGCAGCCCGGGTCGTGCAGTCGTGCATCAGGGAGCCGCGCGCGCATCCAGTCCTACCTTCAAAGCCGTGCTCGAAGAGCGTCTTGCTTCCGAAAATAAGCAGCCAAAATCGCGCAGCACCGCCCGCAGCATGGAAGACGCTGCAAACAGAACGTCAATCGTTGGATGGGTACCTGCGCGATCCGTCGCATTGAAGCTGCGCATCACCCCGGGCGAACACGCCGCCATCAAAGCTGGCGCGAGCGAAGCAGGTCTTCCGCTTGCTGCCTACATGCGTCAGTGCACCCTCGACGTTGAGGTCCTGCGCAAACTGCTCAAGCAGACCATAGCTGATGTCCGCACCTTCGAGGGTGTACCAAACCAGCCACAACTCGCGGCTCCTCCGAAAGAAGCTATCCCCGCCATACCGACGCGGCCAGGTTTACTCAAGCGCCTGAGAACTGCATGGCTTGATCGCAGCCCGCAAGCCGGCGTGTAGTGCCGCAGCATATTAGCCGTCACGATCTGCGCTCAAAGAGTATGTCGCTAGACCGGTCCGGCAACTACTTTAAGTACCAGGGAACGTTGATCACCACGATGCGCTGATTACCCTTCACCAGCAGAAAGAATTTAAGCGCCTGTGCCCGATGATTGTGTAAAAGATTTTGATACCAGCGCTTCACTACCAGCTCCGGCACCAGCACAGCGATCTGCCGGTGTGGATTCTTCTTCTCAATATCGAGTACGTAATCAACAATTGGCGTCACGATGAACCGGAAGGGTGAACGAACAACAATGAACTCCGGCACAGCCAGGTTCGCCGCCTTCAGGGGTGCTTCGACGTTTTCCCGCCAGACCTTTTTAAACGCACCACCCTGCTCGTCTTCCTCTTTCTCCTCTTCCTCTGTATGCGTATCGATATGCAGGGCGTGAATGTCGTTCGACAGCATCAGCGCGAATCGGACGGCTTTCTCCGAAACACGGCTCCAGCGGTCTATCGGCAGCACCACCAGCGGCTGGTCAATAAAGGTGGTATCGCATGGATCTACCTTTTCCGTCTCGGTCGCAATCGTCTTGTAGTGTTGCTTAACTTTGAACATCGTGAAGATGAGCAGGGGAATCAGCAGCGCCGTTATCCAGGCGCCATCGATAAACTTGGCCACCAGCACAACGATGGTCGTAATGCCCGTCGCCACAGCGCCCAGGCCGTTGACGAACGCGTACTTTTCCCAGTGCGGACACTTCACCCGCCGCCAGTGCACCACCATGCCGGCCTGCGAGAGCGTAAAGGCCGTAAAGGCGCCAATGGCATAGAGCGGAATCAACCGATCCGTCACACCACGGAAAATGATCAGCAGCAGTGCCGTCAGCCCAATCAGCGCATACACGCCATGCGAATACAGCAGCCGCCTGCCGCGCACGATGAACACATGCGGCAGGTAGTCGTTCATGGCGATGGCCCGCGTCAGCCGCGGAAAATCAGCGAACGCTGTATTTGCCGAGAGCGAAAGCACCAGCAGGATCGAGCCGATACTGACGTAATAAAACCATCCACGCCCGGTAACAGCGCTGAGCAGCATGGAGAGCACGCTCTGATAATTGGAGCCGCTCGGATCCGTCGCCCCGACACCGTACGCACGGCAGAGCAGGGCAATGCCCGCCAGCAGCACGAACAGCGTAATGATGATAATCGTCAGCGTCGTCTTCGCCGTCTTGGTATTCGGCTCACGGAAAGCCGTCACACCGTTGCTCACTGCCTCGACCCCTGTCATCGCTGTGCAACCGCTTGAGAAAACCTTCAGCAGCAGCCACCATGACAGAGCGGCCTCCGTTGCTTTCGGCAGAAGCGGCGGCGCCACGACCGGCGTCGGATGCCCGCCGCTCAGCACTGCCTTGGTGAGACCGATGACAATCAGCGCCAGCAGCGCGACGATAAAAAGGTAGGTCGGCAGCGTAAACACCACGCCGGAATCACGCACGCCGCGCATATTGATGACGCTCAGGATCAGCAGGATCAACAGGCAGAGTCCAAGAGTATGCGGCTGCAGCTTCGGCACGGCTGAAACCAGTGCACCGACGCCCGCGGAAATCCCGACAGCGGCCGTCAGCACATAATCGATCATCAGCGCTGCCGCAGAGAGCAGACCCGCATGCGCGCCAAGGTTTTCCGAGGCCACCGTGTATGAGCCGCCGCCATTTGGATACGCATCAATCGTCTGGCGGTAGGAAAAGTAGACGATGATCAGCAGCGCAAGAATTGCCGCGATAATCGGCACAATGTAGTGCACGCCCGCCAGCCCTAGCGGGATCAGCAGCGTCAGTGCCGCTTCCGGCCCGTATGCCGCGGAGCTGAGTGCGTCCAGCCCGAATATCGGAACACCCGAGACGGGACCAACATGCTCCGCTCCTTCTTCAGAAGTCGCTAGCGGCCGGCCAAAAAGAAGATCAAGAATCGCCATAGTCCCGGAGGTCACTCCTCGCTTTCGTGTATACGATGCGCACTGCAGAACTCTACTGCCTGAAAGTCACAAATTGATTTCGCTCGTGTCAGCCACTCGCATCCTCACCCCGCCACGCGTTCAGCAGGCGAAACCGGACCAACGCCCCAGGGCCTTCACGGTTGGGCGGGCGGCTTCGGATGACCCTCGTAGTACTCGCGAAGCACATTAAAAGCGGCTTTCTTTTCACCCTGGTCCGAGATCAGTCCTTTACGATTGAAATCATCCTGAACACCTGGCAGCTTGCGGACCGGTGACCGGAAATCCACCAGCACCCACGGCGTCATCCCTGCCAGAAACGGCATCTTGCTGAACATGGAAAGCTGCTCGCGAAACAGGTTCGCCTGGAACTCCTCGGTAAATTTGGCAGTCACGGCACCATGCATGCCGGCCTTGGCCCCAGCCCCGAATTCGCTCGCGATCACCGGTTTGCCCAGCGGGTCTTTCCACGAGGTCGTGCGCAGATCCTCCGGCGTACCCGTGTACCAGCCGATGTATTCGTTCAGCCCGATAACATCCAGGTACTGGCCCAGCGGATCATCGAGCAGAATGCTCTTGCCGCCGCCCGCCGCATCGGTCACATGGGGCAGCAGGGCCGCCGTCACCAGGCGCGTCGGGTCCTGTGCCCGCGCTTCGTCTGCCAGCTTATGAATGAAGTCGGTCCGAGCCTCGCTGATCGGCGTCTCGTTGGCCATCGACCACAAAATAATCGACGCCTTGTTGCGATCGCGGCGGATCTCCTCATCCAGCTGTCGCCGCGCCGTATCGTATGTGCCTGCGTTGTCCCACTTGATGCCCCAGTACACCGGGTTCTCCGACCAGACCAGTATGCCCATCTTGTCCGCGAGCCGTGTCATCCGCTCATCATGCGGATAGTGGGCGAGCCGAACAAAATTCGCGTCCAGGTCGTGCGCCCACCCCAGCAGGGTCGTCACATCTTTTTCGGAATAGGCGCGGCCCGAGCGGTAGGGCGCTTCACCGTGAATGCAGACGCCGCGTAGAAAAATCGGCTTGCCATTCAGCAGCACCTGGTCGCCTCTCGTCTCGACAGTCCGGAAGCCGACATCGTCCTGCAGGACATCGGCGCCTGCCTTGATAACGACCTTGTACAGCTTTGGATGGTCCGGCGACCAGCGCTCAATTCCCACGGGGTGCAGCGTAAACTTCGCCCGCCCATCTGTTTCCACCGGAACACTCTGTGCCAGCTTCAGTTCAGGAATCGTCACAGCCACTGTCTGCCCTGAAGATGCTCCCTCAACGTGCACATATCCGGAGATTGTGTCGCCGCTATCCTTCTGCAGCGCCAGCCCATAATCATCAATGAAAGCATCGGGCACTTCAATCAGGGAAACATCCCGGGTCAACCCGCCGTAGTTCCACCAGTCTGTCTTCAGCGTCGGTACGCGCTCGGCTTTCCGCGTGTCATCGACAGCAATCACGATCGAATTAGCGCCGCCTTTCAGAGCCTCTGTCGCATCGCAATCAAACTGCGTAAATCCGCCTTCGTGATCGCAGATATGTTTGTCATTCACGAAAACAGAAGCCCTGTAATTGGCCGCTCCCACGTGCACAAAAGTCTTACGCCCGGACTTCGCACGATACTCAAACTCGCGCTCATACCACAGCAGTCCTTCGTAGTAGTAGAGTTGCGCGCTCTGCGTGTTCCAGTCACCGGGAACTTTCAGGACAGGTGACTTTGTAAAGTCATATTCAACAAGTGGGCCGCCCAGCGTAAAGCGCCTGTCGGCGGCATACCCTTTCAGGTCGGGCGTCTCCTCGTTGCTTCCCCAGCCATTGCGATAGGGATCGACAATATAATGCCAGTTGCCATCAAGACTAGTTGCATCGCGATGGTCAGAATCCACAAGCAGGGTCGTCTTCTGCGCCCGCATCATCGGGACCAGCAGGGCACAGGCAAACAGGGTAAGCAGCGAACGCTTGATCATGAAGAGATAGCTCCGGAAAACAATCCTATCCTAATCTCTGCGCCGTACCGACCGCCTTCGCGCGCACATCCATTCGCTACTGTGAGATGGAAGATTCCACCAGTGTCTCGCGCGATCGTGTAGAAAATCGCCGCAGGATGGCGAGCCTCACAGGTGTTTCGAAGTACTCAAAGCTGAGCACACTCAGCGCAATGGCGCCGGCCAGGTAAAGCGTAACACCGCGGAAACACCAGGTAGAAGAACGCCTCGGCTGAGATAGACCAGCTGGGATAGTTGAGCGAGCCAATTTGCGGAATCCAGTGCTGGATCAGCAATGCATGCGTTGCAAATGTCGCGGCCGTGCCAAACCCTGCTTTCAGCAATCCCATCCGCGGCAGCCGCGCCAGGAAAAGCGCAGGCACGCTGATCAGGATGGTGAGGATTAAAGCGGATAGATTCGCGCAAACCTGGACACCTGAAATCTCCGCTTGTCCACTACGCCACCTGACCGCAGATAAACGTAACCGAGGATATATCCGGAGAGCACGAAGAAGAAAAACACACCGACTGCACTACATGCAATGAGCGGGAAAAACCAGCGATTCGCCGCGGCAGCTGGATACGAAAAGCTGAAATAATTTTGGAAGACAATCGCCACAGCAACAAAGAAACGCAGAGATGTCAATGGGAGGACTTTCTCTGGTTTTCCCGTGCCGAATGTCTACAGCAATTTGAAACGACTCTTGAATTGCACGTAATAGCTGACATAGACGGACACCGTTTCGGCCACCACGCGTCCATCTGTCTACACACAGCCTGTCTGCACACAGTCCGACATTTCAGATCACAAGCCCTGTGCCGACAGGACAAGTGCTACTCGTTCTAGAAGCAACGCGCCACTTCAGTCCCGGACATAAAGTCGATACGAAAAGAAATCGACCGTACCATCCGGGCCGAATGCTTCCGCCTTTTGCTGATAGTGGGTGTTCATAAATGCGACAAAATCCGGCCAGTCGTTAAGTTCAGCATAGGTCGGCCCGCCTCCGTTCCATGCATAGGGAGCAACGATCAATACCTTTGGCGGATGTGCCTCTATATCGGCGAGGAACCGTGTACGCAGCGTCTCGAAGATGGGAAGCTGTTTCGGGCGGAACAGAAAGAAATCAGAAATAAAACCGGTGGATTGGACAAGGCGCATGTTGTAAAGCGTGTTGATGCAGCCCTGCACCATTTCTACGCATTGCACATCGCCGTTCAATGATTGGCCGCCAAGTGTATCGAGCTGTTTTTCAAGCAGAACTACCCGGCTCTCATCTGCGCCAGTGCCGCGTGCATATACAACCCAGTGGCGGAAGACTCCTGCGAGAAACAGGAGTAGGCATATGCTGCCCAGCCATCGCCAGCGCCTTGGGCTCCCAATCGACGCATAGCCCTGGATTGAAATCCACAGAAACGAGAAGGCGCAAAACGTTGCCCGGTGATAAATGAACCCCTTGCGCTGCGCGAGATAGATAACAAGACCGGAAACAACACCCAGCAACAGCATTAACATTTCATGGTCGCGCCAGTTCCGCAGCATGAGACTGATCACGAGAGCGAGAATCAGGATGTCCATGACATAGCGCCCCCCTAATGCCATGCCCAAGACCGCTCCCATCGGCGGATTATTGAAGCCCACATAGAACGAAACAAGGTCACGGAAGGTTGTATAAAATTCATGAAACGCATGCCAGTAGTACAGAAAGGCAAAGAAGGCGATGATCGGTGGAAGAGCGCCGAGAAACGCAGCTGCAGTGTAGCGCGAGAGGGGTACGCCCCGGCGGTAAAGTATGAAACACGCAATCGCGAGCAGCATAAAAGGGATGGGCGCAACCAGCGGCTTGATCGTCGCCGCGCATCCGAAACCAAGTCCAAACAGCAGCATTGGCCATGCTACACGACGCCGAAGCGAGAAGAACAGAAAAGCGTAGCCGACCAGCATCAGCAGCAGCATGGTCCAGTCACGTTCCCCTAGTTCGTTCGGGCCATTGCCGAGATGGTAGACACCCATTGAGAGACCCGCAAATGCTCCGGCCATCCAGTCCCGGGGAACACTCAGCCAGATCAGCATGCCGGTAATGCCAAGCACCAGGAAAAGATCGTACATGCGCCACCCAAACGAGCCGGGACCAAAGGTGTGCATCGCCACCCACTCACTCATATAAGCGCCCGGGCCATTGATATCGATGATCTGCCGATAAGGCGCCATGCCATGGTGCATCAGGAATACGACGTAGTGCATGATCGCGGCATCCTGAACGACATGCCAGTGCCATGACAAATTAAAGCAATAGAGAAAACAACCAAGAATGACAAGCAGCAGGGCCCATCGGTATGCGAAAGAAATTTTCGCCGGAAGCAATCCGCGTCGCAGAAGGCGCATCGTGTCTGCGGGAACACTGTCAGACTGTGAAATTGTATCTGTTACGGTGCCGTGTTTCACGCGAGCCACTCTGGGCAGATTCATCTAGGGTGCAGGGTCCTTTAGCAAGCGATTCTCAAGCGAATCTGCTGGCATATCCAATATAACTTGCCATGCGTCGGCTCTCAGCCGCCAGCCGTAATATCCAAAACGGATGAGGTACGACGCTAACGGAACTGCGGTGAATGGCGAAATGCGTTCGCACGGCTGAACTCGTCGCGCAACTCGGGCGTCTTGAGATGCTCCCGCAGGTGCGCCAGCCGCTGTTCAAGCGCGGCAATCGCCTCGCTGATCGCCTCGGCATTCGTATGCGCGACATCCCGCCACATCGAATACGGGCTCGCCCCAAGCCTCGTCATTTCACGCAGCGCGCGACCGCCGATCGCCCGCATATCTTCAGCACCGCCAAAATGGTCTTCATACAGTGCACTGAGAGCAGTCGCGAGCATCTGCGGCATGTGACTCACCCACGCACAAAGTTCGTCATGCCGGGCCGCTTCAAGGTCAACTGTGCGTGAACCGAGTCGGCCGACCCATGCACGCCACCCTTCCTCAAGAGGATGCGCGGGTGTTTCAGGTTGCGGCGTAAAGAGCCACACACTGCCGCGGAACAATGTCGCCTCCGCGTGCTCCACGCCGAACACTTCTTTGCCGGACATCGGATGGCCGCCCAGATATTTTGCGCGGTCGGCAGCAGCGAAAGCTGCTTGCGCACGCAGGACCATCGGAAGCTTCACACTCCCAACATCCGTTACAAGCTGGTGTTGCTCAAGCACAGGCGCCAGCCGATCCATCCAGTCGAGAATCGTAAACACCGGCCCGGCCAGCAGAATTAAATCGGCAGCAGTCGCTGCGGCCATCGGATCATCGGCAATCTCGGTAATCGCTCCCCGCTCGAGCGCCCTATGCGCCTGGGCGCTGTCTTTGTCCCACCCCAGGATCGCGCCCGAAAAATGCTGCTCACGCAACGCCATTCCGACGGAGCCCCCAATCAGCCCCGTCCCTAGAATGGCAATGTTGCGAATAGCCATGAGCTAGACAACGCTCCGGCCAACCGCAGGTGCAAGTACCCGCAGGTCATCCATCAGCTTGGAAAATTGTTCAGGATACAGTGACTGTGCTCCATCAGAAAATGCCTTGTCAGGATTCGGATGCACCTCGATCAGAAGTCCATCGCAGCCAGCCGCGACCGATGCCTTCGCCATTGCCGGCACCTTGTCGCGAATGCCAATGCCATGTGACGGATCTGCGACTACCGGCAGATGCGAAAGCTGCTTCATCACCGGGATTGCCGAGATGTCCATCGTGTTCCGCGTATACGTCTCAAACGTGCGGATGCCGCGCTCGCAAAGCATCACGTCGTAATTGCCGCCGGACAAAATATATTCCGCCGACAGCAGCACTTCTTCGATCGTCGCAGCGATGCCGCGCTTCATTACAGCCGGCTTGCGCACCTGGCCAATTTCCCGCAGCAGGTTGAAATTCTGCATATTGCGCGCGCCGATCTGAAAGCAATCCACATAAGGCAGCATCAGTTCAATCTGCGAAATCTCCATCACCTCGCTGATAATCAGCAGCCCCGTTTCATCGCCAACCTCACGCAGCAGCTTGAGTCCGTCCAGCCCCATGCCCTGAAAAGAATATGGTGACGATCGAGGCTTGAAGGCGCCGCCGCGTAGAAACTTTGCACCCGCAGCTTTCACCTGTCGCGCAGATGTAAAAATCTGTTCGCGCGATTCGACCGAGCATGGGCCAGCCATCACGATCACTTCGCTTCCACCCACTTCAACGCCATTCGGAAATTTAACAATCGTGCCTTCGGGTCGAAAGCTGCGATTCACCAGCTTGTACGGCGACGAGATGCGATGCGCGTGCGCCACACCGGGGAACAGCTCAAATTCTTTATGATCGAATGCGATCGGCTTGCCGACCGCGGCAAGAATGGTTTGCATTGCACCCGTGGTGCGGTGAACGTTGAATCCCAGATCGACCAGCTTGCCGATGATGTTCTGAATCTGTTCCTCGGTTGCATTCTCCTGCATTGCTACGATCATGCTTTTATTCCTGTCTCCGGAGCCTGACCGGGCGTAGTGGCACTGCGCGAGGCCAGCTCGTCTTTCTGCAGCGCGCGCATCACGTCGATAATGCGCTCGTAAATATGCACCAGTTCGAGATCGGGCAGCGGTCCCGGATTATGCGAGCGCACATTCTCGAAAATTGTCTTCTCTCGCTGCGGCTCATACACCGGCAGCGATGTTTCGCGTTTCAGCCGACCAATTTCCTGCGCGGCGCGTGCCCGTTCACTGATCAACTCAACCAGTTGACGATCCAGGTCGTCGATCTTCTGTCGAAAATGCTCGATGTCCATATATTTCTCCTCGCTGCGCGCCGGAAGCCGCGCAGTGTCTCACGTGGATGAGGATACCTGTGCAGACTAACGTGTGAAACAGTCTGCTGCAATGTTTTGAGGAGCTTGCTCTGCTGTTAAACCTGGGCGAGCGCCGGAGCCGGGCGCAGGCCCTTGATAAATCGCGCCACTGCCAGCGGTGCCTCGTCCGCAGTCGATTGCTCGATCAACGCAACGATAGCGCTGCCGATCACCGCCGCGTCCGCATACTCGCCGACCGCCGCCACATGCGCAGCGTGCGAGATGCCGAATCCCAGCGCAACAGGCAGTTGTGTGTAGCGGCGAATACGATCAACCAGGCCCTTGGCATCCTCTGCCAGCGTAGCCTGCGTGCCGGTTATGCCAGTGCGCGAAATAGCGTAGACGAACCCATCGCTCGCTTCAGCAATCGCCTTCAGACGCTCATCCGGACTGGTAGGCGCTGCGAGAAAAATCGGCTTCAACCCCGCGCGATGAATGTTAGCAAGATAATCACCCTGCGCTTCTTCCACCGTGATGTCCGTCACCAGCACGCCATCGACACCGGCCGCCGCCGCGTCGGTACAGAAGCGCGCAAGACCATAACGCAAGATCGGATTCAGATAGCTGAAGATCACCAGCCCCGTTTGCTTGCGCTCGCGTCGCAGGTCGGCCGCAAGCGCGAGCACATCGGCCAGCCGTGTACCGTTCGCTACCGCGCGTTCACTCGCCCGCTGGATAACCGGACCATCCGCAAGAGGATCGCTGAAAGGTACGCCGAGTTCCAGAACGTCCGCGCCGGCATCGATCGCGGCCAGCGCAATCGCCCGCGTCGCTTCGACGCTTGGATCGCCTACCGTGAGATAGATGACCAGTCCCGGCTTGTGTTCGAAACGAATCGGCATAAATCTAAGCTTTGCTGTGACCAGTATTTTCTGCGTGAATTTCGCCGCCGTGGTTTGCCCCGGCAAGGTTCAGTTCGCGCGCAATGATGCCCATGTCCTTATCGCCGCGGCCTGAAAGATTCACAATCAGTATGGCATCCTTCGGCATTGTCGGAGCAAGCCGCATACATTCCGCTACTGCGTGTGCAGATTCGAGCGCCGGCACAATCCCCTCTGTGCGCGATAGCATCACGACTGCATCGAGCGTCTCCTTGTCCGAAGCCGACACATACTGTGCGCGACCTTCATCGTGCAGCGCTGCATGCTCCGGACCAACCGACGCATAATCGAGCCCGGCCGACACGGAATGTGTCAATGAAACCTGCCCCGCTTCATCCTGCAGCACGTAAGAGAATGTGCCCTGCAGCACACCCGGAACGCCGCCGCCATCTTTTGAGAAACGAGCCGCATGATCGCCCAGGCCATTGCCGCGGCCGCCGGCTTCGACACCGATCAGGCGAACATTCCTGTCCTTGATGAACTCGTAGAACGCGCCGATAGCATTCGATCCGCCACCCACGCACGCAATCATCGCGTCCGGCAGTCGGCCTTCTTTCTCCAGAATCTGTCGCCGCGCTTCTTCACCGATCACACGATGAAAATCACGCACCATCGTCGGATAAGGATGCGCGCCGAGTACGCTGCCAAGCAGATAATGCGTTGTGCGAACATTTGTGACCCAGTCGCGCATCGCCTCGTTGATCGCGTCTTTCAGCGTCCTCGAGCCGGAAGTCACCGAGCGCACATCGGCACCCAGCAGGCGCATGCGGTAGACATTCAACTCCTGCCGCCGCATATCCTCTTCGCCCATGTAGATGACGCACTCCATGCCGAACAGCGCACAGACAGTGGCCGTCGCAACGCCATGTTGACCTGCGCCCGTCTCGGCAATAATGCGCTTCTTCCCCATGCGCCGCGCCAGCAAACCCTGGCCGATCGCGTTATTGATTTTGTGTGCGCCGGTATGCAGCAGGTCTTCGCGCTTGAGATAGATCTTCGCGCCGCCGAGCTTCTCCGTCAGTCGCGACGCATAGAAAAGCGGCGTAGGCCGACCCGCAAAATCTGCCAGCAGAGAATTCAGTTCTTTATGGAAAGCGGGGTCCTGCTTCGTCGCTTCATAAGCCACTTCGAGTTCTTCGAGCGCAGCCATCAGCGTCTCCGGCACATACCGGCCGCCATACGCGCCAAACCGTCCCGCCTTCGCCGCCACCTGCTCTGCTGAGGCTGCCGCCACATCTTTCGCTATGACCGGACTTTCTGCCGTCGCCATCCTCTTGCCCTCTTCTTCAAGACTACGCCAGCATCCTCATACCACCGGCAATGCCTGCGTGACCGCTGCATTGTTTTTCGCCGAACGAATAAAGTCTTCTACCCGTTGCTGATTTTTGCGGCCCGGCGCTGCCTCAACGCCGGTCACCACATCTACGCCCCACGGCAGCAGTGTGCGCACCGCCTCCTCAACATTCATAGGGTCAAGACCACCCGCCGCGATCACGCGCATCCGGCCTGCAGCCCCGCGGAAAGCAGTCGAGCCCGCTGCCCAGTCCCACCGCTTTCCAGTCCCCCCGGCA
>CAZZZL010000056.1:0-29017 GCA_964658655.1 uncultured Acetobacteraceae bacterium
GGCGCTGACCGTGAGATGCGTCGTTACCTTCATGTCATCCATGAAGTATGGAGATATCGAGTAGTTACGCAATTTCGATTCAAACGCCTGCTGACGGAAGCTGCTATCCACCTGTCCAAGCAGAAGACTGGCGAATGCATTGCCCGTATTGTTTTCGTTGTTCGTAGCGGTTTGATCTGTATTACCGTTGCTGGTTGTCAGGCTGCTGAATCCGAAACCGCCGGTGCAGTTATCGCACTCATGATCATCCTGATACGTGCGCCGCGTCTCGAATCCGAAGTTGAAGGTATTGCGGCCGTGGTTCAGCAGGTAGTTATTGGAGAAGGTAATTCCGAGCTTGCGATTGATACTACTGATCTCGCCATTGGCGCCCGCGCCGTAACCAGTCGGAGCATCAGGAGCAAGACCACCAAAGCTGATCGTCGGCAGAGTCGTTGCCTGCGCTACCGCAGGGAAGCTGACATCCTGGTGCGCATTGACTTCATTATTGATCTCGCCCAGCCAGCCCAGGCCGGCAGTCACGACCAGGGTTGGCGACAGGGAACCGGTGTAGGTCAGGAAGAATCCTGAACCCAGCCTGGGCTCCGTCTTTAATCCGGATAAGTCATTGCTGAAGTAAGCGTTGTTGTCGACTGCCGGGGAGTTGTGACTGTCATGCCATTGGCTGAAGCGGAAGGAATGCTTATCGCCAATCGTATGGTCGATGGTGTATCCCCAGGAAATCTGCGTCGTTGTCAAAACACCGATCTGTGAATTGATGTTATTCGTCAGCCCGGGCAGCGTCGGATTCGGGATCTGGTTGATCAGAGCGGTCGACACCTTGCTGAAGCAGCTCTGCGGAATAATGTTTCCGGGAAATTGTTCACCCGCCGTCAACCCTGCGCAGTTAAGTCCGGCAGGTACATAGATAGGCGCGTACGCCGCAAAATTTCCTTGCTTGGCAAGTGCTGTCGGCACAGTCATCGTGACAGAAGGTTGCTGATTGAACTTGAACCATTCGGAACTGGCATGGAAGAACGTCTTGTCTTTACCGTTATAGATATGCGGGATCCACACCGGGCCGCCTACTGAAAAGCCATAGTTATTCTGTTTATCGACCGGGACGTGAGGATTGATTTCAACAAGGCCGCGCGCATCGAAATAATTATTCCTGTTTATCTCGAAGGCGTCGCCGTGCAGCTTGTTCGTGCCGCCGACGAATTGATAATTCACCGCACCCTGGCCAAGTCCGTACTGCGTCGAAAATACTGAGCTCGATACGTGGAACTCATTCACCATTTCAAATGGCGGATTGATGTAGCTCTGGAATCCCTGCGTTTCCGACTGAATTGCCGGAACGCCTTGGAAAAGCACTTCGTTCTGAAAATCTTCGCCGCCCGAGATGCGGTGGCTGAACTCGCTGCCGGTAACACCGGGCGCGAGAAAAATGAAATCGTCAATCTGACGCGCCTGCCCGTTCAACTGCTCGGGCAGCTCCTGTACCACTTTGTTCTCAATGGTTACGCCGACCTGCGGTGTATCTGCCTGCAGTGAAATCGCGGAGCTCTTCACCTCGACCGTAGTCGTGGATTCACCCTTGCTCAGTGTGCCGTTTACGTTCGAGGTCGAACCGGTTTGGACCGTCACGCCGCTTGTCGCAGAGGACTCGAACCCGGCAGCCGAAAAGGTAACTGTATATCTGCCCGGTGTAAGGCTGGGAAAGCTATAGCTGCCCGCCGATGAGGTGACAGTTGAAACTACTGTGCCTGTATCGAGATTTCGGGCTTCTACCTTGCAGTTCCCAACAGTCGCGCCCGAGGGGTCTGTAACTGTGCCGTTGATACCGTTTAGCGTTTGCGCCAGCATCATAGTGGAACACATGAGCGGAGCGATAAAAAGGGCCTTCCTCAAAGAGGTGTTCAGCAATGTTTTCCTTTCAGCTATAGGTCTGTTCTTCATGCGTGAGTCATTTCACGCAGGACTGGGAGAGCCTTCATTGGAACGAAGGCGTTTGTCATTCTTTGGTCCACTGGAAGACGTTGCCGAGTACACAGCGGATGAATCGCGAAATCTACCTGCGCTGTGAAAAGGTCGCAGTTCTGGCAGGGTCACACCTCGTCACAATACGAGAAGGTAAGACAGGAGTCCGTGACCGGAATGGTCAACGGGTAAGTTGAGGTTGTTACGTGACTACGGGCAGGTTCACGTCACTGCTCTTCGAAATTGCCGGAGCCCAGGACACCCTGTCTTCCAACAATCTTCGACTAGTGGGAACGTTACCATAGTAAAAGTGTTTTTGAAAGTGTTACCTGCCATTTTCGGCAAGGGTAAAACAATTTTCTACGTGTTCACCTTCGAGAGAATCAACGCGCCTATTCCTGGATCCTTCGCCCAATGTACGCACGCTGCAGTGCTACGAAGACAACAACGAAGATGGCTCCGTCAGAAGCCATCTTCATCGATGCTATGACAGCTTGATCGACGCTTGTGTTGTCGGTGCTTCGTCCTGTGCTGTGACCGGCACTGTGATGAGATTGCCGTCGCGAAGAATGACGCGTGTGCCTTCGGTGGTATTCGCATCCTTGAGCGTGGGCATGTGACGCGAGGTAGAAAGATGCTTGTGAAGGGCAGATTTCTGTAGGAAGCTCATGAGGTTTCTCCCACGGTTCTGTTGTCTGTGAAGAGCGCCCGTCTGGAGCAGAGCAATTTGGCTGAAGGCGAGGAATGAATTCCGGGCTATCACGGCAGCATACTCTCAATGCTTGCGACCTGCGCTGCGCGCCTGCAATGCAGCGACCTTTGTCTCCGCCATGTCCGGACGAAGTTATTCAGGCTGTCGATACTGTGACCTGCACAGCACTGGGCGAAGCGTCAGCTACTGAAACATAGTTTCAATGACATAAGCAACGGATGCAGTGTAAGCCAGGCAAATTGCTGCGATGACGAGGGAGCGTGGATGTAGAAGAATGTTCAGCCGAGTACCCAGCATGATGTTGTCCTAAGAGGTGGGAATGGGTGAAGGCAAATTGTGCAAACTGCATCGAGACAATGCGCGCTGCCAGAAGGCGTTGCGCTGCCTTCAGCACGATCAATTAAGCGAACCCGCCGGGATACCATAGTTCGCGGACGGCACAAAATTAAGCGAATTGCTGTCGTCCGGTTGTGAATACAGATCTGTGAAAAGGTCGTGAGAGATGCCATAGCAATCACACGCCAGGCCTTGCAGCGTGTCGTGCTCCAGAATCTGCATCTGACCATGCCTGTAAGCAACAATTCGTGCCATCTGAAATTGCTTTGCAACAATCGACAGCGTTGGCCTTTGTACTGCGAGCATCTCGGCCAGGAATTCGTGTGTAAGTGCGAATGTGTCTTCCTGCATCCGGTCCTGGATATTCAGGAGCCACCGCGCCAGTCGCTGTTCCACGGAATGGGAAGCATTGCAGGCGGCGAGCTGACAGGCATTGATGACCCGGAATTGTATGAATTCCGAAATCCTGCGATGAAGCGAGGGCGCGATGTTGAAAATCTTTCCCAGGTCAGCAAGAAGAATGCGTCGGCCACTCCCGGAGATCTGCATGAAACTCTGTGTCGGCAGCTCAAGTGGACCGAGCAGGTGAATTGCACCCACAAGCCCCTCCCGACCAATGATGCCGACTTCGACGACCGATCCATTTGCAGTATTGCGAACGATCGATGCAATACCGCTTGTCAGAAAATATGCGTACCTGGGGCGAATGCCAGGCTCGTACAGGATCGTCCTCACTGGCAGTTCTACCGATTCAGTAGATGCCAATAAAAAGGTCAACTCGGACGTTGGAAGAGTTTCTAATAGCCGGTTCGTGCGCGTTGGAATAGTGCTGTTCATGGAGTAGCTCCAGAAAGCGTTGCGTGCGCGTATGTTCGATACCTCAGATCAAGAGTTGAGAGAGACAGGTAGATGCTGTTCGCCTGGCGCAGAGTTCAACACAGCTGGCCCTGCAAGATCGTCCGCGAGCAGCAGACGTGGTTCTGGCCCGCTTCCTCGATGCTGTGATCTGTCGGCTTAAAGAAGACGGTCTGCAGGCAGTTCAGACAGATGAAGCCGCCTGTTTCGTCATATTTCGTCCTGAAGATTTTGGAGGGGATATAGAGGGACAAGGCCATAGGGCCTCTTTAAAGTGCCTGGGCGTCCACTGACACTGTCATCCATCATACTCTGCGTCATGCACCGTACATGTCATCTACATGACGACACGCCCTAAATGCGGCGACTCGGGGCCAAACCTGTTCAGATTCGGGAGGTAAGGCGATGCGCGGGGCGGTCATCGATGGAAACGGCCTGGCATCGGCAGCTGAAAGTAGCGAGAAGATATTGCGGAACGGGAAGCAGCATCATCCGCCGCCTCCCGTGGTGATTGATGTTCAATTCGCGATTAGGTGAGGTCTGAAATCTTCGAACTGACCTTGCTCGCGACCGAGCCGATGGTGCTCGAGAAGTCTTCTGCTGCATCCTTGACCTTTGAAACGTAGTGTCCGGTCTGCTTAGAAAAGTCATCGGCGACATCCTTGGCCTTGGAAACATACTGGCCGGCCTGTTTGCCGATGTTTTCAGCTGTGTCCTGCAGGTAATCGCCGGTCTCGTCGAATTTTTTCTTGACCTGTTTCCGTGTCTTCTTTCCCTCTTGCGGGGCATAAGCCAGGGCCACGGCTGCACCAGCAGCGACACCGATCGAAAAGACAGTCCAGTAGCGAGTTGCGCTCATTTCAGATTCTCCCTTAAAGATTCCAGCACGTTGGTTTGTTCCAAAAACACTTGAGATGCCGGATTTGCCGAATCGTTACTCGACTACAGCGCGTTCTGCATATTTAGAGAGAAAGAAGACCGACCAGATAGTGGACTGACCTGCAAAGTTGCGTCGTTCGACAAGCTACTCAGCAGGAAACTCGCTGTGGCCGGCGCCGTCTGCGTTGCGGGTATTGTTTGCTACCCCGGCCGCAGCACCCGCCTGGTGACTCAGAATCAAGCTGGTCCGGTGTTTGCCGCTGCCGTGCCAGAAGCGGTGCGATCGGTTCGCCTCGGTCACCTGCTGCAGAACACCCTGCGGCACCACGTGGTCTTCTGTCCTTGCACATTCACCGGTCGCCACAAAAGACTGCTGGAGTGCCGGCATGAAGGCTGCATGGCCGTGGGTGCCTTCGAAAATCAGGGGCTGCCGGTTATGCTGCGGGACTGCCGGGCTCACTTCTTCTGCATTGGCGAAACAGACCGACAGGCAAAGAATCAGGGCGGCGAAGTAGATCAGAAGGCGATACCGGTGCTTGGCTTCCATAAGGTGCTCCCGTGCAGTCCAATTGCACTATGTTTGAAATCTTTACCGGCAGTAACGTCACAGCAAGGGAAGCGGGGTAAGACGCGTATGTCGGACCTTCAGAATGCAAAAAGAGAGCGTGCGACAGGAATGCTGCGTCGGAGTCACCCGGCAACACTTAGGCAGCATTACCTAAGTCAGTGCAAGTTACGTGATAACGCTGATGTTTCCTCGTTTGCAGACTGCCAGCAGGAGGGACTCCGGCGGGTCACCATCGCCCGATCAGTCCCCAAAGGCTTGATTTTGTTGAAGAAAGCCGCTAATCTAAGAAGGTGTGCAGGGTGCGGCAGTCTGCCAGGCCGCATACCCAGCAATCCAGGGCAGAAGGTTGAATACATGGCAAAGCGTCGTGGCAATCCGAACTGGGGCAAGCCGGAACCAATCGGTCCCGTTGTTCCTACGATCACATCTTTTGAGCAGGTAGTGAAGGAGTTCAAGCTGACTCCTGACCAGTACGTGCGCTCGACCCGGCTTCGTGAATGGGCGCGCCGTAATAAGAATTCCAAGTACATTCCCGAAGCGCTTCTCGAGGCCTGGGGTTTTGAAATCGAGTCCACATTGTAGTTTCGGGATTTTCAGAAAAGGGCCGCCTCTAGGGCGGCCCTTTTCCTTTGTAGCCGCAGCAGAGTAGATTGCACAGTAGATGACAGGTGCATCGATCAAGGATCATGGCAGCATGACGACTACCAAACCACCGTTCACCGATGTGCCGGGTGCTATCGAAGAATTCAAAGCGGGCCGCATTGTCATCATCGTCGATGATGAGGATCGTGAAAACGAGGGCGACCTGACGCTGGCGGCTGAATTTGTCACCCCTGAGGCTATTAACTTTATGGCGAAGTTCGGCCGCGGCCTCATCTGCCTGACTCTCACCGAGGAGCGTGCCGACTACCTGCGGCTGCCGCCGATGACCCAGCAGAATACCTCCCGCTTCGGCACTGCATTTACCGAGAGCATCGAAGCCCGCGAAGGCGTGACCACCGGCATTTCTGCACAGGATCGCGCCCACACCATTCGCACTGCGATCAGTGCCTCCAGTTCAGCCGCCGATCTCGCACGCCCCGGCCATGTCTTCCCGCTCCGTGCACGCAAGGGTGGCGTCCTCGTTCGTGCCGGCCAGACAGAAGCCTCTGTCGACCTTGCCCGCATGGCCGGCCTGATACCTGCCGGCGTGATCTGCGAAATCATGAACGAAGATGGCACCATGGCCCGCGTGCCTGACCTGATGCTGTTCTGTGAGACGCACGGCCTTAAAATCCTTACCGTCGCCGAGATGATCCGCTACCGGCTGCGGCATGAACGCTACATTCATCGCGTAGCCGAGACAACCTTGCCAACCCAGTTCGGAGACTTCCGCCTGATCGCTTACGAGAGCGAGGTAGAGGGAGGTGAGAGCCACCTGGCCCTGGTAAAGGGCGACGTCGGCACTACCGATCAGCCGACCCTCGTTCGTGTCCACTCCCACTGCATGGCCGGAGACATCTTCGGTACCACTGCCTGCGACTGCCATGCCATTGTGCAATCGTCTCTGAGACAAGTAGCGGAAGCAGGCCGCGGTGCCCTGGTCTACCTTCACAATGCCGGCAAGGGTTTTGAAATCGACCGGCGAGAAACTCCGCATCGCATCGTCCTGCACCGCGAGCCACGGGCGCGCGAAGTCCATCCGGATATGCCGGTTGAAGAGAAGGATGATCGCCAGCAGCGCGTATTACGCCAGGTTGGCATCGGCGGTCAGATACTGGCTGATCTCAATATCCGCAAGATCCGCCTGCTCACCAATACGCCGACGCACGTCCCGGCACTGGAAGGCTTCGACCTGGAAATTGTCGAACGTGTCCCGCTCGAACTTCGAAGCAGAAACTCCGTCGCCTGAATTTGCAGGTCGACGCTGGCGATTAGTTTTCTACGGGGAAGGGAATGACTCCTTCAAGCCCTCGCGCTGCGAGATCTTTCCGTAGCTGCGACACATTCGTAAACTGCACTCCATCAATGCCAACCGCATTTGCTGCCGCTATATTGTGTGCGAGGTCATCGATAAACATGGCCTCGTCGGGTTGCACGTTCAACCGTTCGAGAGTGTGCCGATAGATCGCCGGATCCGGCTTGGCAACCAGCAGTTCACACGACCACGTGAGATGGTGCAGTCGCTGCAGCCACTGATGTTCGCGCAGCAGGTG
Organism: uncultured Acetobacteraceae bacterium; assembly: GCA_964658655.1. GTDB lineage: Bacteria > Acidobacteriota > Terriglobia > Terriglobales > Acidobacteriaceae. The sequence goes on from CAZZZL010000056.1 coordinate 7,505, forward strand.
ATCGCGCGTCGCATCCCCCATGTTCGACAGGATGCCGACCAGAAATCCCTCGTCGACCAGCCTCTGCGTCCAGTCCACCATTGGTTGATTTAGATTGCTCCACATGCGGGAATCCTCATCAATCAAAGTCTGCCGCAAAGCGGGAGTGAGTGCAAAGCCGGCATTCTCCGCAATCTTTTCCCAGTAGGTATGAGCATTCAGCGCGCCACTGTCGTAGTCGTGCCGATGTGCCCAGTAGTGGTCTTCAAACGCAGCATCGTCCAGGCCTGTTGCGGCAACCAGTCGAGTATGAGATTCCGCGTCAGGCTGCGCGCTCAGCACTCTCCCGTAATCGAAAATCACTGCACGCAATGCCATGGCTCGCTCCCGATACGTCTCTAATGAAATACTTCAGCTATTATGCGGGATCGCACTCATGCCTGACAGTCCGTCGCAACCACGACGATCGATGTTCTCGCAGCGAACGTCATGGAATACTGCGGAGAGCGAGTGGTCGTTGGCGCTTGCCAGTCGTCGCGCACGCGGGCTTCCCATTCACGACCTCACCGTCGCGAATCCGACCGACTGTGGCTTTGTGTACGATCCTCATCTTCTGAATACCCTCGCCCACCCCGCGGCTTTGCGCTATGCCGCTGATCCACTCGGCCTTCTTTCGGCGAGGCAGGCGGTCTGCGATTATTATCGCGACCATCAGATATCCATTGGTGGTAATGCCTCTCTGGATCTTGATCCGGGGCAGGTCATTCTCACGGCCAGTACCAGCGAGGCCTACAGCTTCCTGTTCAGACTTCTGTGCGATCCGGGTGATGAGATTCTGATCGCGCAGCCGAGCTATCCGCTCTTCGACTTCCTGGCCGACCTCGACGATGTGCGCCTGGTTACTTATCCCGCCTTCTACGACCATGGCTGGCATCTCGATCTGCATGCCCTGCGCGAGCGAATCACAGATCGATCGAGAGCCATCGTGATCGTCCATCCGAACAATCCTACTGGCCATTTCACGCGCTCGCAGGATCGCGAAGAACTGGAGCAGCTGGCGGTCAAACACGGCCTGGCACTTATCGTCGACGAAGTTTTTCTGGATTACCCATTCGACAAGCCTGTGCCGGGGTTCGCACTCGGCCAGCATCCTGCGCTCACCTTTGTACTAAGTGGGCTGAGCAAGGTTGCCGGGCTGCCGCAGATGAAGCTCGCATGGATTGCCGCATGCGGACCGTCGGACATTCTCGGCGCCGCACTGGCCCGACTGGAAGTCATCGCGGATACCTTTCTCTCTGTAGGCTCCCCCGTGCAGCATGCCTTGTCACCTTGGCTCGGAATGCGACATGCGATGCAGCAGCAGATCCAACTGCGGGCCGCTCAAAATCTTGATGCGCTGGATCGTGTACTGCAATCGAATCCCGACATCAACCGCCTTGAAGTGGAAGGCGGCTGGTATGCCATTCTTCGTGTACCGGCTCTGTCGAGTGACGAAGCGACCGCGATTCGCCTCCTCAACGATCACGGCATCCTGGTTCATCCGGGAAGCTTCTTCGGCATGCAGCAGGCCGGACTTCTGGTCATCAGCCTGCTTCCGTCTCCAGAGATTTTCGCCATTGGAGTTAAAAAGCTGGTCGCCGGTGTAGGTTAACAATTTCACTACTAGCCAACTTGATGCCTTCATCTAATGGTTGATGTTTGTACTGCAAATCATTGAAGCACAAATTGTTATCTAAATTTTTAAGCGCATGAACGGGTTCGAGGTCCGCTCAACTCCGATTTCGGTGGCAGGACCATGCCCCGGAATGACACGAGTCGCATCGGGTAAGGGCAGAAGCCGGTCCTGGATTGAACGAATAATCTGTACTGAATCCCCGCCGGGCAGATCGGTGCGCCCGACGGTGCCGGCGAAGAGTGTGTCGCCCGAAAACAGGATCCCTTCCGAAGCGAAGTGCAGGCAGATGCTTCCCTGGGTATGGCCCGGCGTATGAATCACCTGCGCCGGCAGTGTCGCCAGACCTACGGTCGCGAGATCATCGGCGGTGCCGTCGAGGGCAACGACCTCCGGCGGCTTGATGCCGATCCACGCAGCCTGCTCCTCCATCATCTTCGAGAGCGGAATGTCATTCTCGTTAAGCAGGACCTGCGCACCGGTTGCTCGCTTCAATTTCGCAGCGCCGCCAATGTGGTCGAAATGAGCGTGTGTAATAACAATCTGCTTCAGAGTCAGTTTGTGCGCCGCGAGGCGTGTGAGAATGAAGTCGATTTCGTCGCCCGGATCAATCACCATGGCTTCGCGAGTTACTTCATCACCGACAATCGAGCAGTTGCACTGCAACAGACCAACTGGAAACGTTTCGAGAATCACTTATCCAGTGTACGAGCGATCAGGCTAAGTTGAAAACAGCCTCGAAGACCAGGTCATGAAGGGTCTTTCTCTCTCCTGTTCAAGCGGAAGGTGATTCCGAGGATTCCAACGAAAATCAGAACAGCCGGAATACCTAACACTGGAATTGCTTTGCGTAGACTGGCACGCACCTGCGGTCCGCTGCCCGCAGTCGTATCCCGACACATGGAGCATTGTGCAGACGCACCAATTGAAAAAGCCATTAGCCATAAACATAGAACAAGCGTCGTAAGCCGCAAACGAGGTACGCACGTGGGAGCTTTGCTTGTCATTGTGTACTAAGACTATTTTATTCAATTGCTATTGCAGTTTTTCTAAAGCACTTTGCAGCTTCTTTGCATCCAGCTAATAGGTAGATTATGCACAATTGCATTTTTCACACTAAGTAGAATTTCCAATACACTGTTTTTCGCCTATTCTAGATGAGGAGGTTTCATGAATTTAGACAGAATACTTAGCGAAATAGATCTCGAGATTTCTCGGCTTCAGCAGGCCAAGCAATTGTTATCAGAGAATGCCGGCGCTGCCCCTGTAAAGCGCGGTCCCGGTCGTCCCCCCGCAAATGCGAAAGCAATCACCAGCGCATCTGTGACTGCTTCCCCGAAGAAGCGCACGATGAGTGCAGCTGGACGTGCACGCATTGCCGCAGCTCAGAAAGCCCGCTGGGCCAAGAGCAAAAAGGCTGCAAAGAAAGCTTCTGCACCTTCCATAAAGAAAACAGCGAGCAAGAAAGCCGCGAAGAGTGTTACTGGCAAGAAGCTCGGCAGGCCAGCGGGTAAGACGAAAGCAGCCTCGCCGGCAGAGACCTCAACCACGCCCGCTTCCTAGCTTTGAATTCCGTTCGCACGGAGGTCAAAGTTCTGACCTCGTCTGTTTCCGGTTCACAAATAGTAGCCGGACAGGGTTTGCCAAATTGCGCTGGTTTTCTCACACATGAGCTAAGTCAGAAACCCCCGAAGAGGGGGTTTTGTTTTTGCGGTTTGTGACGGCAGGGGAGTTGAAGAAGTCCGGGGCTTCACACCCCGGTTGGACGTTGAGGAACTGAGTCATCTCACTCAGTGGACTAGTTTTTCAACTAGGCCGCAGCTGCAAAGGCAACAGCGGACGTATTGCGCGGGGCAAACGTCAAGAGGTTGCTCTTACGGCTGGCTACAGATGCAGTATTCGCATTTGTCGTCTGGCCTCCCTTAACGTGGGCGACCGATCCGGCTCGTCTTTCAGACATCGCATACCCGTCGAAACCTTGGCGGCCCCATAAGTGTGTATGGTGGAGCCGGAGGGAATCGAACCCTCGTCCGAATACGGTTAGTCTGATAAGTCTTGTCACGAGCGTTTCAACAGGGCGAACCCTGCTGACTATAACGCTCTGCAGTCTTGCGCAGAGCGCCTTAATCTTTCGGCATGCTATGCCTGTAACTATTCTACGACATTAACTTTCAAAACTTTAGCGATAGGTCAAGCTGTCAGCGTAGCTGGTTAGATCCTGCGGGACTCGTGCTGTTTGCGACATACCTGGCGCCGATTTCGCATTCGCCCGATCAGGAAATAGACCTTCTCACCCTGAATATCGGTCGCACAGCTATTGGCAGAAGAGAAGCAGTCCGAAAAGGAAGAACCAGAAAAGTCCCATCGAGTGCCAGTACCAGGCTGTGCAATCGACCAGAATCTGACGAAATTCGACCTTTTTTAGAGCAAAAAGACCCCAGATTGCACCCAGAAGTGCCAATAATCCGAGCACCAGATGGGCTCCGTGCGTGCCTGTGATCAGGTAGAAGAAATGACTCGCAGGATTGCCGGAGAAGAAAACGCCGGCACGCGAAAGCTGTTCCCAGGCAATCCACTGGCCACCAAGAAACAGCAGTCCAAGGACGATGGTCGCGACCAGCCAGGGCGTTGCCCTGCGCGACATCGGACGGCCGATTCCCAGCCATTCGTCCATCACATCGGTCTCTCGGAAAAGCTGCTGCCGCGCGATTTCCATGGTTAATGAACTGATCAGCATGATCGCAGTGTTGATGAACAGGATTGACGGAATGTAGATGGGCCGCCAGTCGAGCACATAGTCATTGTGTGCATCTATGTGGCCGGTACCTTGTCGCGCGAAGAAGATGCTGACCAGCGCGATGAAGAACATCAGATCGCCTGACAGTCCGAAGAGCAGCGCCATGCGATAGCGGGTGATCAGTTCACGCGGGCCGCCGCGGCCGTGCCGATGATGGTCCCAGTTTTCGTCGCCGCCGCCACCACCGGTAGGGCGCTTATCGACTGGTGGGCGCCCGCCAAAGCCGGGGTCTTTGCGCTCGATCTCCGGCGCCGTGGTGCGGGTAAAGGTTGCAGGCATGTCCGTCGCTCCGCAAATGGCTGGGCTCAGCACCCAGAACTGTTTCGGCCTTGTCAGGTGCCCCGGAAAACCGGTGAACGCGTGCCGTCTACGACTCCAGATTACTCCTGATGCGGGTGCTCGGCCCACTGCGGAATGAAATCAACTTCACTCTCATTGGCAGCAGGCCCACTTCTGTATTCGTATGGCCCATGATGGACCATTTCGAGAGCAGCTTCAGGACGCCACTCCAGGGTTGTGGCGTTCCATGGATTCCGTGCAGCAGCCGGTCCGCGAACCACACTGAAAACGAGATTCCAAAGAAACACGCTCTGTGAGGCAGCCAGCAGGAGCGCGGAATACGTGACGCCTCGTTCTGAAGGCAGGAAGTTCGGGAGCAGGCTGGATGCGGGACCGGTAAAGTCCGCATAGTGACGTGGCTTGCCGGCCAGACCCTGCAGATGCATCGGCAGAAAGGTTCCGTACGCGCCGATCAGTGTGAACCAGAAGTGCAGGCGACCGAGTGTCTCGTTCATCATTCTGCCGGTGAGCAGCGGGAACCAGTAGTAAACACCTGCGAAAAGTGAGAAGGCTCCGGCCATGGCCATGATGAGATGAAAGTGCGCGACGACGAAGAAGGTGTTGTGCAGGTAAACGTCGAGCGCGGGCTGCGCGAGGATGGGACCGGTCAATCCACCGGCCAAGAAGAACGACAGGAAGCCGATGGCAAAAAGCATAGGCGTTTTCAGAATCAAGCCACCCTTGCGTTTTGAACCGGCCCAGAGTGTGCCGAGCCAGGAGAGAACTTCGACTGTCGATGGAATGGCAATGGCCATTGTCGTGAGTCCGAACGCAGTGCCGGCGTAAGGATTCATGCCGCTGACGAACATGTGATGGCCCCATACCAGAAAGCCCAGCAGGCCGATTGCGATGGTCATGGCGGCCATCAATTTGTAACCGAGGACAGGCCGGCGGCTGAAGTTGGCGAACAGGGAAGAGGCCAGGCCCATGCCGGGCAGGATCGCGATATAAACCTCGGGGTGTCCAAAGAACCAGAACAGGTGGATCCAAAGTAAAGGGGATCCGTCGCCGTGACGTGTCATCGTTCCGGCAACCGCATCGCCAAGCGGGACAAAAAAGCTGGTCGCGAGGTGTCGATCGCAGAAAAGAAGAACCAGCGCGGCGAGCAGGACACTGAACGCGAGAAGGACAAGGATGGAGGACACCAGCCAGGACCAGACAGTAAGCGGGAGGCGTCCAAGCGTCAGTCCGCGCACGCGCGTGTGGATGATGCTCGCGAGTAGGTTCATCGCGCTCACGATCTGGCCGACGGCGAAAATGGCGAGGCTGATGAGCCAGCAATCCATGCCGAGGCCCTGGCCCGGGCCCGCCGCCGCGATAGCTGACAGCGGCGGATAGCTGGTCCAGCCGGAAATAGGCGCACCCATGGGAACAATGAATGCAGCCATCAAGACCAGCAGTGAGAGAACCGTCAACCAGAAGCCCGCCGCATTCAGGGCAGGGAAGGCCATGCGCCGCGCGGCGATCTGGCCAGGCAGGATGAGCGATGGAAAGGCATTCTGCGGGCCGATGGTCAGCACGAAGAAGATCATCAGCGTACCGTGCATGGTGACGAGTGCAAGGTAGTCCTCTGGCTTGATGGCGCCCCAGCCGGGCAGCGTGAAATCCGGCCACGCCAGATGAATGCGCATCACCAGGGAGAGCGCAACACCAATCGCCACAGATACGGCGACGAGTACAAGGTATAGCAGGCCGACGGCGCGATGGTCTGTCGTGAATATGTGCTTGCCAAGCCAGCTACGCAGACTGGACCGGGACGGGGAGAACTCTGCGGCTTTCATTGCGTTGCCTTCGACGCGAGCCAGGTGCGGAAATCTTCCGGCGACACCACGCGCAGGCGAGCCTGCATGCGGGCATGGCCGAGGCCGCAGACCTGGGAGCAGAGGATCGGGTAGACACCTGTTGCGACAGGGGTGAAATGAACATGTAGCGCCTGGCCAGGAACGGCGTTCTGTTTGAGACGCATGGCAGGAATGAAGAAGCCGTGAATGACATCCTGTGCGTGCAGACTCAGGTCGACTTCGCGGTTGACTGGCAATACCAACTCGCTTGCAACGATGTCGTCGCGGCTGTGCGCGTCATCCGCGATCAATCCAAGAGGATTGCCGCTCGCAGGTTCGATCAACTCCGGTTTCGTTGCGCCGAAGGTTGCATCGACGCCGGGATAGCGGAAATACCATTGGAACTGGCGCCCCGTCACCTCAACCTGCATGGATGCAGGCGCTGCGCCTTCAAAGCGATTCGTCGCCCACAGTCTTTGCGCGGTGATGGCCATCGCCAGGTACATCAGGCTGAATAGAATAATCGGCAAGGTCTGTACCATCCAGAAACGGGGAAGGCGACTTTCCGAAGATGACTTCGGCCGGCGCAGTAGTGCAACAGTTACGAGCACGTGAGCGGTGATGAAGCAGGCGGCAAGCGCGGCGAAATTCCAACGCATCAGGTGATCGACGGCAAAACCATGCGCTGAAGCATTTGTTGGCATCCAGCTGGGAGACTGATGTCCGGAAGGGATAAGTGGAATCATTGATCGCCGTCGTCGGCACGCGCCTGCAGCTCGAAGAAGTGGAGGCGATTTCCAAACGGGTCACACACAGAGAGCTGCCGCGACTTCCATGGCATCTCTTCAATCGCCGGGTTCATGTATGGGTATCTGCGCGATTGCAATTCCAGGAGATAGGCGTCGATACCGTGGATGCCGAGGTAGTTGGCAGAGCCTGGGCAGGCATCTCCGTAGTGCTCTGAAAGCCGGATCCGCACGTTGTCTCGCGATACCTGGAGGAACACGGGACCCTGGCCCGCGACGACCTCGGACTCATGACGAAAGTCTTCCTTCAAGCCGAGGTAGCCGGTATAAAATTCGACTGCCTTCTCGACTGAAAAAATGCGGAGGACCGGGATAACACTGACCATTTCGGTTTGCAAAGTGTCACCTCCAGTCAGTCAGGCTAACGCCCAGCGATAATGCTGTCACGCACCATGTCGAGGAAATACTGATGAACGCGGCGATCGTCTGAAAGCTCAGGATGAAAGGTTGCGGCAAGAATATTTTCCTGGCGTACGAGTACAGGTGATCCTTCTCGCTCAGCCAGCACCTTTACGGCCGGGCCCAGCTTTGAAACGCGAGGTGCGCGGATGTAAACCATCTCCAGCGGACCACCGGGAAGGATCGTTGGCGCTTCCTGGATCATGCTGTCGTTCTGCCGTCCGTAGGCATTGCGTTCAACGGTGACATCGAGGACGCCAAGAGATGCCTGGCTGGGGTTGCGCACTTCCTTCGCCAGAAGAATGCAGCCGGCACACGTACCGAAGACCGGCTTCTGCTGCGTGAAGGACTGCAGTGCGTCAAGAAATCCGTCGCGCTCAAGGAATTTGAGAAACGTGGTTGATTCGCCGCCGGGAATGATGAGACCGTCGAGACCTTGCAATTGCTCGGGCTTGCGAATCAAGATTGCTTCCGCGCCGAGTTCAGCCAGTGCGCGCGCATGAGCATCGTATCCGCCTTGGATGGCGAGCACACCGATGCGGATTGGTTTGGTAGAGGCCATTGAATGGAGGTTTGTCTATAGCGCGTGCGTTGCTGTGCAAGACACGCGCGTCCCCTGCCAGAGGGTGACTGAAAAGTAAAAGGTGGCAACCCGCATCCCGAACGCGCGATGTGGGGCACCCGACGTCGTGGCTTATCGAGCGATACGATCAACGGGTGCATGCTAGCGCCAAGGGCGCCGACGCCCGTACGGCTAGTACCCGCGGGTTTGCATCATGGATTCTTTGTCGAGCATGGCGACAGCCAGGCCCTTCATCGCGCCGGTGCATTCTTCGCTAGCCTGGGCGAGGACCTTGGGATCATCGAAATGCGTCGCTGCGCGGACGATGGCTTTTGCGCGGCTTTCGGCATCGGCGGGTTCGGCGTAATTGTACGAATCCTTCATGAAGATGCCGGAGCCGACGAAGACTGTTTCGGCGCCGAGCTGGCGAACCAGCGCTGCATCGGCGGGCGTGGCGATACCGCCGGCAGAGAAGTTCGGGACCGGCAGTTTGCCGGCCTTGGCGACCATGCGGACAAGTTCATAAGGTGCTCGATGATCACGGGCTGCGACATAAAGTTCATCTTCGCCGAGGACGGTCAGTGCCTTGATCTCGCGGACGATCTGACGCATATGCTTCACGGCGTGGACCACGTCACCGGTACCGGCTTCGCCCTTGGTGCGGATCATGGCAGCACCTTCCGCGATACGCCGGAGTGCCTCGCCGAGATCGCGCGCGCCGCAGACGAATGGAGTCTTGAAGGCATGCTTGTCGATGTGGTTGGACTCGTCGGCCATCGTCAATACTTCTGACTCATCAATGAAGTCGACGCCGAGCTCCTGCAGGACCTGTGCTTCGGCAAAGTGGCCGATGCGACATTTAGCCATGACCGGGATGGAAACGGCGGCCATGATCTCCTTGATCATTTTGGGAGAGGACATACGGGCTACGCCACCCTCTGCGCGGATCTGGGCGGGAACACGCTCCAGCGCCATAACGGCGACTGCGCCGGCGCGTTCAGCAATGACCGCCTGCTGGACGTCAATTACGTCCATGATTACGCCGCCCTTGAGCATCTCCGCCAATCCGACTTTCAGACGGAGGGCGGGTGCGTGCGACTGGTGGCCGTTGCTGCCATTGTGATTTGCGTTTGCCATGTTTAGACAACCTTTCCCGCAGGTCCAGGAGGCGAAATCCCCAATCCCTGCCACAAAACAGTTTAACAGCTTGAGAATGTCCTGCATTGGTTGTTTCAGCCATGTGGGCATCAGCAAAACTCCCCTGCATTTTTGGCGACACGACGCTATCGCCGCGGCAGAGCAGGCGATTCACAAGGTTGGAAACAAACAATCCGCAGCTTCTTACATCCGATTGTTAGCTAATGACCATGACTGTGCGACCCTGGTGATCCATGACAACCCCGTCCCTCCCCTACAAGGCAGTCCCAAACAATGAGACAGGCAGGGCAGACAGGTCGCAGGAGCGTTGGCATCGTTCGCTGTGGATGATCGGCGATCTATCCCTGCAACAGATTGCTACGCGTACGATCAAGAATGTAGTGGATGACGATCTGACAGGTCGCGCTGCTCAGCTTGCCTACTACTTCTTCCTCTCCCTGTTTCCGACCCTGATTTTCATTTCCTCGCTGACCGGCCTCATTCTCGGGTCGCAGTCCGGTCTGCGCGACCAGCTGCTGCAGTCTTTCGCGACATTTCTACCGCCAACTGCCTACGCACTGGTGGTGACGACCTTCAACGAAATTCTGAAAAACAGCAGCGCGCGGACCGCGGTACTCGGCGTAGTGTTTGCATTCTGGTCTGCGACATCGGGCATGACGGCTGCGCAGGACACACTGAATGGCGTCTTCCGTGTGAAAGAGACGCGACCCATCTGGAAGACGTACCTGGTGGCAATGGTGCTGACGGTGGTTGTGCTGCTGCTGGCCATCAGCGCCCTGACTATTTTCTTTGACGGCGGTAAGCTGGTCCGGTTCGTGGCCCACCACATTGGACTGAATGCCGGTCTGACGTTTCTCTGGCGGGCGGCGCAGTGGCCACTGGCGCTCTTCCAGTTGTCACTTGCCTTCGCCGTGACATATTACTGGGCGCCGGACGTGAAGAGTGAGAAGTGGAAGTGGATTACGCCGGGATCAGCCCTTGGCATTCTCGGCTGGCTCGCACTTTCGGGCATGTTCCGGGCCTATCTGCATTTTTTCAATCGTTACTCGCTGACGTACGGTTCGCTCGGCGCCGTCATCATCCTGCTGCTGTGGTTCTACCTGAGCGGTTTCATGTTACTGCTGGGCGCTGAAGTAAATGCCACCATCCGCCAGATGATCGATGAAATGGACCGCCGGCATCAGCGTCACCGGCTCGCGGGGCACCATATTCGCCACGCACACCATGCCGAAGAGTTGGCAGCCGTGGCTGACTCCTCGGAGGTTGACCTTTCGCAAATTGAGGCTCCGAAGACCGGAACCTAGGCGGATCTGCTATCGCCTCTTCGTTCTGTGTTGCAGGCCCTGCAGTCAACTCCACGCAGGGCCGCACAGCTTTCTGTGCGGGCGTTATACTCAGGGAACGATGTCCACCACAAAAAGCTTCTATATAGAGACGTTCGGTTGCCAGATGAACGTTCATGACTCGGAAAAAGTCATTGGAACGCTCGAGCATGAAGGCTACACCAAGGTGGAGACGGAAGAATCGGCAGACCTTATCCTCTATAACACCTGCTCCATTCGCGACAAAGCCGAGCAGAAGGTCTTCAACCGCCTGAACGACTACAAGAAGCTGCACAAGCAAGGGAAACGTTTCGCGGTGATCGGCTGCGTAGCGCAGCAGGAGGGCGAGAAGATCTTCGAGCGCGCTCCTTATGTGTCGCTCGTATCGGGATCGGCGTCCTATCGCAAGCTGCCGGAGATGCTGGTACGACTGGAAGCGGGCGAGACCCGCATCACCGGTCTCGATGATCGCCAGACCACGGAAACTTTCGAGACGGAATTTACCGCGCGCACTAACCTTTATCGCGGCTACATAACCATCATTGAAGGCTGCGACAAGTTCTGTGCGTACTGCGTAGTTCCGTTCACGCGCGGCAAGGAGCGGAGCCGCACGTATGCCTCCGTCATTGCTGAAGCGCAGCGCATGGCCGACCAGGGCTACAGCGAGATCCAGCTACTGGGCCAGAATGTCAATAGCTATCGCGACCCGGAAGGGAAGCGAAGCTTCGCTGATCTGCTCGAGGGGATGGCGCAGGTTGGAGGGATTCGCCGCGTTCGCTTCACTACTTCGCATCCGCGCGACTTCACGAAGGAGATTGTCGAAGCGATCGATAGCTATCCGGTGCTCTGCGATCATGTTCACCTTCCGGTGCAGAGTGGCTCGTCGACTGTCCTCAATAAAATGAACCGCGAATATACGCGCGAGCAATATCTCGAGCGTATTTCATGGATCAAGGCGTCCAGGCGAAAGATCAGTATTACGACAGATATGATCGTCGGGTTTCCGGGCGAGACTGCTGCGGAGTTTGAAGAAACGGTGACGCTGCTCGGTGATGTGCAGTATGACGCGGTCTTCGCTTTTAAATATTCGCCGCGTCCCAACACGCCTTCGTTGACCATGCCGGATGTTATTCCTGACGAAGAGAAGGGACTGCGGCTGCAGATCCTGATGGACCGGCAACGCGAGATTCAGCGGATCAATTACGCGATGCATGTCGGCGAGACACTCGAAGTCGCTGTCGAAGGTCACAACCAGGCGCGCGGCCAGGTGTTTGGCAAAAGCACGCAGAACATCACGGTGAATTTCACGACAGGCGGACCGATTCTGCCGGCGCCCGGCAGTTATCTTCCGGTCCGCATCACACAGGCATATCCAAATAGTCTTGTCGGTGAAGCAGTCGCATAGTGAGGCTTGCATGGACGTTGAAATGAAAATTCGGGGGCTGGTCATGGACCCTTCGACCAGTATGCCGATTGTCATCCTGAAGGATCTCAAGAGCGACATCGTGCTGCCGATTTGGGTTGGCCTCTACGAGGCAAACGCGATTGCGCTCGAGATTGAAAAGACAACAACGCCTCGCCCGATGACACATGATCTGACACGCAACCTGATCAATGGATTGAATGCCCAGGTACAGAAGGTAGTCGTCAATGAGTTGCGGAATGACACGTTCTACGCCGTGATCTGGCTGACGCAGGATGGCGAGACGGTCACGCTCGACGCACGCCCCTCCGATGCAATCGCACTGGCCCTGCGCTGTGATTGTCCAATCTACGTGAGCGAAGAAGTATTGCGCGTGGCAAAGATGGCGCCGACCTCCGCCGAGACAACTCCGGAAGAACTGCGCCGATGGCTGGAAGGCTTGAATGATGAAGACCTGGGCCGCTACAAGATGTAAGCTGTCCTCAAGAGCATGAGCCTAAGCCGCATCGCCAAGCTGTTTGCAGCACAGAACCTGGGCCAGCTCGTCACCATTCTTACGCAGCTCGTTCTGCCGCCGCTTTTTTTGCATTCCTACGGCGTTGCCCTCTACGGAGAATGGCTCGCCCTCAGCGCAGCCATCGGCTACCTGACTACCTTTAACTACGGCCTGCAGACTTATACGAATATGCAGATGACGATCCACTACAACCGTGGAGAGGTCCAGGAATGCCGCCATGTGCAATCAGCCGGCTTGCGCATCCTGATCGGCACGTTTGTATTCTTCACGTTGCTGCTGCTGCTGATCTTCGTTTTTCCGATCACCGCGTGGCTCCATCTGACGATCTCAAATGCACAGGCGCAGTGGACGCTGTACCTGTTCGGCATGCAGATTGTCGCGAGCATGCTGCTTGGATTTTTTACGGGCAGCTACATGGTGGTGGGCGCCACGCACCGCGGCACCAATTTCAGCAACCTGACACAGCTGATGAGCATGGCCGTAACCGTCGGCTTCGTCGCGGTGCACTCGCGCTTCGTATGGATCGCGGGGGCACAGCTGCTCATCACGCTGTTTGTCGCGCTGTATTTGATCTATGACTTCGGCAAACTCGCGCCGGATATCAAGCCGACAATCCGCTACTGGACGCCAGGCTCGCTTGGCCGGACGCTCAAGCCGAGCGCGCAATACGCGTTGCTCTATTCTTCAAACTTCATCTCATATCAACTGCCGATCATTCTGATGCAGCGCATCCTCGGTCCTGCGGCTGTCGTCGTCTATTCGGTTACGCGGACGATCTATTCGATGAGCCGTCGTGTGCTTTATCTCGTGACCAATTCGATTGGGCCCGAGGTGACAATCACCTTCGGCGAACGCAACTGGAAAAAGCTGCATCGGCTGTATGACCTGTCCGAACGCATCGTGCTGCTGCTCGTCGCGCCGATCACCTTCAGTTCCATGCTGCTGACGCCCCTACTGCTGCGCGTATGGCTGCACAAGCCAAATCTCTACAATCCAGGGGTGTGCCTGCTGCTGGGGCTGACGGTGTCTGTGCTCAGCATCAAGGAGCATAAGTACCAGTTTCAATTTTCGAGCAACCAGGTGAGAGAAGTCTCGTATATGACGCCGGTCGCGTATCTCATTACGCTACTGGTTTCGATCCCTGCGATGATGCGCTTCCAGTTGATCGGCTTTCTCAGTGTGTGGTGTATTTCCGAGATCGCGCAGTTGTTCTACCTGCTGCGTTTGAATCGCCGCCTGTTCGGCAATGAAGCCGTGGTCGATCAACGGCCGGTCTACCTGCTCTTCGTTTTACTTGCCGCGGGAACGGCGCTGACATTGTGGCCGGTGTATCACATTGCCAGCTTCGGCTATGTTGCACAGGGAGCGATCGGTGCGGTGACTTTTGTCATTGCGCTGGCGGTGTCGTACTGGTTGTTCAAGGTAGAAGAGATTCGGCTGCTGTTGTGGAGACGGGCTTTACAACGCTTTCCAGCACTCGCGAACTGGCAGAGCAGCTAGGGCTAGGTCAGTGGATTCCGTCAAGCCGGTTCAGAAAGTCTGCTACCTGCCGGCCAATGACTGGCTCCGAGCATCGCTCATCCCACCACGCGCGACTCGCTTTGCTATATCGCTCAAGCGCAGGGAGATCACGTGCATATTTCTGCAGCAGCTTCGGCAGCTCACGCCAGTGGTCGACGAGGACCAACGGTGCTCCGGTCAGGAACGGCATATCCGGCAGACGGTTGGTGATGACCAAGCAGCCTGAACGCAATCCTTCGAATAGCCGGAAGGTCTCCGCGACGCTGCCGCGAGGGGCAATACAGATGCGGCTCTGCTGCATCTTTTCCGAATAGCCGCCATAGGCTGAATCAGTCCCGGCACGGTCCGCGCTGACCTCGTTGCGCAGGATCTTCCAGTCGTTTGGCTGCAGATTGTCCAGCGCCTTCCAGAGCTGACGCCGTGCTTCAACCTTTGAGGTCGAGGTCCAGTAGCGATAGTCGTTGCGCTGATAATGTGAGCGAACGTCACCAGAAAAAAAAGAGTCGAGGGTGCGTTCGCTCATCGGCACAATCGGCAGTTCTCTCTGGCTGTGATAACCCAGCGGAATGGTGAAGATACCGGGTGCCTCAGATAAGCGTGCCACACCTTCTGCATTAAAGCGGCGCATACGCCAGCGCGAACGAAGATGAATGGCCCAGTCGCGGATGAATTCAAAAGTCTCCACTGCTTCAAGACGACCCATGCGGGGATGCAGTCTGAAACCGGCAAAAGGTATGGTCTGCATGTTGCGAATGACGCCGCGAATGTGCTGAGCATACGCAGGAATTTTGCAGCGCTCTTCTTCAAGAATGACAGCAACGACATGCGGGCCATACTCGGGCAGCCGGTCGGGATCCTTGGTGAGATAGAAGTGCAGACCACTCGCCTGGATCGACTTCGTCGCTTCGGCCAGAACCGCCAGCGGATAACGAACTTCAGGCACAAGGTCTGCAGTCCATACAGCTTGCGGCAGCTCTACCAGGGGCGCCCCGCAATCGGGCCAGGCTATGAAAAAACGATGAGGGGCAGTCTGCATTCGTCAGCGGGTGGGAAGCGGCTTGAGCGGAAATCCTGCGCTCTGAACCTGCGATTGCGCCAGCAGCAGGCCGATGGCCTCTTCATACAACGGCGAACGGCCTTCAGGCATGAGCGAGCGGATGGTCGAACGCCCGCTGCGCGCAATCTGTTGACGAAACTCCTCCGACTTGTAAAACGACAGGATGGCGCCGGCGAGCTGGTCCGCACTGAAAGGCTCGATGATCACGCTGTCATGGCCGGAAGTCAGCAGCTCCGACGACCCGCAGTGTGTGGTCGCGATGCAGGGAAGTCCGTAGGCCATCGCCTCGAAAAGGGCCATACCGAAGCCGTCGTCAATGCTGGGCAGAATAAACAGGTCGCACTTCCTGTAGAAGTCGGCGATATCGGGGACATAGCCAATCATCTCAACGGAATCCTGGGAGTCTGCAAGTTCCTTGAGACGCGGATACGCCTCGAAATCACTGCGGATAAGCAGCCTGGCATTGGGCAGCGCCAGTTTTGCCCACGCTTCAAGAAGGTACAGGTAGCCTTTGCGCAACGGCTGGCCGCCGACCACGCCGACAGTGAATATTGCATTCCGCTGAAAGGAAACATCCTCAGGAAAATTGCAGCGGCCAAGCAGCGGGGCCTTCAAAACCTTCTCGCGAAGCTCATCCGGAAAAGTCTGCCGCGTGTACTCTGACGGCGCGAGGATGGTGTCCGCTTCTGCATATTCGGCAAGCTGACGATCACGAAACCACGTTGGCTCTGGCTCCCACTTGACCCCGACCTTATCCGCCTCGGCGCCAACCACGCGCTGCTGAAAATCGACGTGGGGACAAGCACGATCCAGCACAAATCGGGCACCATGCCGTCTGGCTTTCCGGCCTGACGCCAGGGCCGCAGTCGCCCAGCCGATGAACATATCTTCAGGGTTCAAAAGCAATGCGGCGGTATGGTCGTAGAGGGCTGAATCCAGGTGCAGCAGGTCGGCGGAAAGCCGCCAGTGAAACGCATGCATGCCGACTTGGAAGACCGATGGCGCGAGCCGCATACGAACAGAGGAATCCATTTTGCGAAAGAAACGACGCGGCGCGGAACTGTACATCGTCACCCCTGCGCCATGAGCGATGAGTGCATTCGCGAGCAGCGGGGCGTGAAATGGCCGCGTGGTTGAGATCGCCACGTTCATGGCTTGATGCTACCAGAGGCCATCGCCGAATCACTGCCTCGAACAGGGTTGTGGAAGGGAACTAAGGTCTCGCCTTCCAGCAGATTGGAATGCGCCGATTGCGCGTGCAAATCGGCGCATCTTTCAACTACGCTCCGATACCGCCGTCAAGATTCAGAATCGTACCAGTCACATACGAAGCCTCTGGACTGGCGAAAAACACCACGCCGGCAGCAATTTCTTCAGTGCGGCCATAACGTGCCGGCCGCATTATGGCAACCCAGGCGCTTGATTCCGGATTCATGTCAGTGTCGACAAAACGCGCCTGCAGAGTGTTGACGGTGACCTTACGCGGTGCCAGGTCGCGGGCCGCGACACGGCTGGATGTT
This sequence comes from uncultured Acetobacteraceae bacterium, assembly GCA_964658655.1. Lineage (GTDB taxonomy): Bacteria > Acidobacteriota > Terriglobia > Terriglobales > Acidobacteriaceae. The sequence continues at coordinate 24,358 of CAZZZL010000056.1, forward strand.
CATTCAGGCGTTGGCACGCTACTGGAGTCAGTAGCTCGGCTTCATCTATAACGCGCTCGAAGAGTCGACTGCTTATGCTGTTGCAGAACGCCTGCTACGCGGCAGCGCAATTTTCCTGATGCGCCCTGGCTTGCCGCGGGGCTGCATGACGATCCAGACAGCGCTTGCTGCGTCCGACGAAGGCGCGTTTGTTCATGATGAATTGGGGGTCACTACACCAATCGCGATAGAGCAGGGCAGTCCGACGAGAATGGCGTTTATGGGACGGATGCACCAACCCCTGTGACCGAAGACCGTGATGGCTATGGTACACACAGATTTTCGGGGTGAGGCAGCGCTGAATGCGGACTCACAATAATAAGATGCGCACTCTACTTTTTCGCTTGTCCATTTTTGTACTCTGCGCGCCACTGTTCGCTCATGCGGATGTGAACCCGACGTGGACAACACCCATCGCCCCATTCCAAATCGCTGATAATCTCTACTACGTGGGTAGCCAGGATCTTGCCAGCTACCTTGTTGTCACGCCGAAAGGAAACATTCTCATCAACGCGAACCTCGTCTCTTCGCCTCCGCAAATACGCGCGAGTGTCGAGAAGCTGGGCTTTCGCTGGCAAGACATGAAGGTTCTTTTGAATGGGCAGGCGCATGACGATCACATGGGTGGCGCGGCCGAGGTGCTCCGTGAAACGCACGCTAGCAATATGGTCATGGATGGAGACGTGAGCGTCGTTGAAACTGGCGCTAAGACAGATTTTCTGGTGCCGTCGCCAAATGTACCGGGCTATCCTCCATCTCATGTCGATCGCGTTCTTCACGACGGAGACACGGTAGCCCTCGGGGGTGTGATCCTGACGGCGCATAAGACTGCCGGCCATACGCGCGGTTGTACCACGTGGACGATGCGGTCTCATCTGCCGGGAGATCCAGTCGGGATAACGCGAAACATAGTTATCGTGGGTGGAACAGGTTTCTGGTCGGAATACTACTTCGTCTGTACTCCCGGCCATGCCTTAAGCTATCCCGGCATTGTTCAGGACTTTCAGCAGACCTTCACTACATTGCGAGACTTGCCTTGCGATGTATTCCTAGGATCTCACGGCCAATACTTCGATATGCTCATCAAGTTGAAGCGGTACCCGAAGGATGGGCCACGTGTCTTCATCGATCCGGCTGGCTACAAGGAATACGTCGCCGATGCCCAGCAAACATTCCAGCAAGCCTTGCAAGAGCAAAAGTTAGCTGCTGCGCATTGAGCACCATTCGTTGGTCCCGATAGATCGCGTTGGGCGGAAGTTCGAATGATGGGCGACAGGTATAGAGTCTTTTCGGGTTGCGCATACGAAGGTTTGTGGAACGCTTGCACTGCTGGTCCAAAAAATAGCAGTGAGGGGTTTGCAAAGCCTAACGTGATTGCCTTTTCAGTGCGATACATTTGCGCAACCGATCTTACGGTACGATTTCTGACGTTTCGGAAACAACTGCTAGACCTGGCGGATATGGTAATGCGGGCATGGCCGCGATGACTTTAATTGATCAAGCGGTTGCACTGTACAGAATACTTGTTATCGGACATAACTAGTTAGGCAGATGCGGCCAACCGTGCGGCATCTCTGCTCCAGCGCGACAAGACGGCAAAGGAAACGAGTATCAACGCGGCTGTGAGGCCGACCCATAGGCCGCGCACTCCCCATGCGTATTTGAAGCACAGCGCATAGCCCAGTGGCAGCCCGAAAAACCAGTAGCCGCCGAGCGTGGCCAGCATGGGTAGCCGGGTTTCACCCAGGCCACGCAGCGCGCCGGTGGCCACAGCTTGTGCGCCATCAAAGACCTGGAAAGCCGCGGCAAGCGCCAGGATCGGTAGTCCGCTGCGCAGAACTTCAGCGTCCCGGGTGTACACATGCAGGATAGGCAGCGGGATCACGACAAATGCGATCGCCGCCAGCGACATGAATCCAACGCCGCACATGATGGCGAGCCAGCCGATGCGGCGTGCATCCGCAAACCGCCGGGCACCTATGGCATGGCCGACAGCTACGGCGGTGGCTGCGGAGAGACCGAGCGGCACCATGAAGGTGACGCTGGCCCAGTTGAGGACAATCTGGTGAGCGGCTAGGACGGCGGGCGCAAGTCGTCCAGCCAGAATGGTGGCAGCGCCGAATGCGCCGACCTCGAGCACAATCTGGCCGGCGGACGGCAGACCCAACTTGAGCAATCTGCGGATCCGGTCCCACTGCACGCCTGGCCAATGAACGAAGAGCGGATGGCCGCGCCCACGTTCATTTCTCCAAGATGCGTAAACCAGTACTGCCGCCATGTAGACCCTTGCCAGGCAGGTTGAGAGCGCGGACCCGGACAGGCCCATCCTCGGCAGACCAAGATGGCCGTAAATGAGCGCCCAATTCCCGGCCCAGTTCACCAGGTTGGCCGACACCAGCGCGAACATCACAGGCTGTACTTTGCCGACACCCTGCAGGTAGCGGCGGAAGCCTGCATAAATCAGCAACGGCAGCGTGCCGCAGTTGAGAATGCGCAGATAAAGCGTAGTCGCCGGTGCAACTTGCGCGTTGACGTGCAGTGAGTTGAACGCGAGCGGCAGCAACCAGACGAGACCCATGCAGAGAGGGGCGTAGAGGCAGGCCAGGTAAAATCCCTGCGCCAGCCAGCGATGGCATTCATCGAAATCGCGGCGCCCAAACGCCTGCGACACCTGCGTGTCCAAGCCAAGCAAAATTCCAATTCCCAGCAGCGCAGGCGAGTAATAAAAGGCGTTCGCAAGTCCGACAGCGCCGATAGCCACTGGACCCAGGTTGCCCACCATGATGGTGTCGACCACACTCATGGCCATCCAGCCAAGTTCGGAAAGGACTACCGGAATGGCCAGGGCAAGCAGGGTTGGGAGCAATTTGCCAAGAGGAGTTTTATCCGAGGCATCTGCCGTTTGTGCACCCCGACGACTCAACGTTGCCCCTCAGGTCCGGGAGCAGGAGTGATGACCAGCGCCTTCATTTCAGGGTAGGTCTTCGCATCACTGCCAAGTAAGGGCGACTGCTTCCCTTTCAAAGCCTGGTCGAAAAACTGGACGACGTAGTCACGGATGATCAGATGCGCCCGTCGTGTATTAATGTCGCTGCGACCGGATAAGCGACTGATCGGCGAAGTAAGCGGCTTATCGATAAATGTTGGATGGATGGAACCCTGCAGCACGAGCGCGTGGCCGCCATATTGCTGCAGTAGCTTGCTGACATGAATAACATCCCAGGCACTGACAGCCGCCTCCACCTCGGCAGGTGACCAGTGGGTTTTGCCTGGCGCGGGATTCGACGGAGGCGCGTTGAAGGAATTATCCAGGGACTCGTAAAGATACAGTAGCGGGCACGTGTTTGCTGTTTTGCCCGGAGAATCAGCGACAGCGCGAATCGCTTTGACAGCCTCGGTGCCGAATTGCCAGCCATCCATATTGACGGCGGCACGCACCCGGCTGTCGGTTGCCCAGGTTTCAACAGCGACGGCACCTCCGAGTGAGTGACCGAAGGCGCCAGCGTTGTTTGTGTCCATGACCCCATACCAACGGCTTCCCTGCTCCCGGTTCAGCTTCGCAAGTTGGTCGAGGACAAAGCGATTATCGAGAGCTTCCTTATCAGCCTCGTGATTGCCCACCGCTTCCACTTCATCGGGCGTGGTGTCGATCATCGTCACAATAGCCGGAACGGGCATGGCCCACACGACACGACCATCGGGAAATGCAACCGGCTGCGAATTAAAGGTATGGTCGATCGCGGCGACAACGTAACCGTGGCTGGCGAGCTCCTCGGTCAGGAAAGTGTTCTGCGTGCGGCGGCCATTCCACGCCGGATTGAAGAGCAGTACCGGATACGGTGCAGCGTCGCGCATGACCGGCGCGTCCATGCGCGAGTGCGTGGGCAACACTGCCTGGTAAGAAGATTCAAGCGTGGTCTCTTCCCGGCGGCGATAGGGTGCGACTTTGCCGTGCCCCGGCACAGCGGGATACCACAACTGCACGACCAGTTCCCTTTTTGCTCCGGCGATGGGGGAGGCATCGTCAGTCCGACTCTCGTCGACCATGTGGAAGATGCTGGTTCCGACCGCATACGGGCCGGTCGGCGTGGGCAACCGGAACATGGGGATTACGTAGGAACACAGGCAGCAAACGGCAATCAACGCGAAGCCGGTCGCGGGGATCATCCAGTGCGGCGTTGTGGATGTGCGGCTGAACCTCCACAGCAGAATGGCTCCAGGTACCAAGGCAGCATAGCCCGCGAACATCTGCCAGTGAGCGCCCTCCAGAACGAGATGCACAACGAACGCTGCGATCGCAAGCAGCAGGCATAACGCCGCCAGCCTGGGCAGGACGCCCGTATGAAGCGAGCCCGCCCGTGCCGCGATCGTGACGAGAAGAATGCTCGCCATGAGCGTGGTAATCAGTGTGATTTCAAAGGGTCGCATGGGTTCGGAAACGCAAACATCCTGGGTTGTCCTGTCATGGTCTCATACGGTGAAGCCGCGGCTTGAAAAGATCATCAAGTCGGCGACGGGGCGCGCCCGCATCCTGCTGAAGATGGTATTCTTGGATCGTTAGGCGGATGGAGAGATGGCCGAGTGGCTGAAGGCGCACGCTTGGAAAGCGTGTTTACCGCAA